>JAXJKV010000059.1:0-181006 GCA_036297525.1 Collinsella sp. | reverse complement strand
GAGGAGTACATAGCCCATTGGAACACGCGGCGCAGGCAGGTAAAATTGAAGGGCCTGACGCCGGAGGAGTTCCGGAACCGGGCCCTTGCGGCGTAGTCGCTATTTATTCAGTCCAAGTTTCGGGGCGCAGTTCACTGTCCCCATTGTGGTGGTTAGCAACGGAAACCGAGTAGTTTTCTCAATAGAAAAGCGGCAACGTCCATCACGGGCGTTGCCGCTTTCGTTGTCTACCGGTTTGTCTACGTCTGTAACAACTGGACCGTTAAAAGTGGGTTAGATGTTACAGAGTGAGATACTTCCGAACCGCACCGTCCCTTTGTCTCAATCTGTAACATCTTGGGCCGATTTTGCCGAGTTGTTGTTACGGATTGAGATTTTCCCTTAAGGGGGATTCGAATGTCTCGATCTGTAACAGATAGGCCGGAAAATGAGCTCTAACTGTTACAGATCGAGACGTTTTGGGACCGCGGCTGAGCCATTGCGGCAAAACTACCACAAAGGTGCCTGTCCCCATTGTGGTGGTTTAGGGCTCCCAGGGGCAGGGGGCTTCGATATAGATATGCTCGCCGGTTACGGGATGCGTGAAGGACACGCTGTGGGCGTGGAGCATCAGGCCGCAGGGGCGCGGCGTTCCGTACAGGTCGTCGCCAACCAGGGGATGACGCTCGCTCGCCAGATGCACGCGAATCTGATGCTTGCGGCCGGTGAGCAACTCGACATCGATATACGAGCGCGCGGGCAGGCCACGACGGCTCTTAAGACGTTTGAGCACCTTCACGCACGTTTGAGACGGCTTGCCGCTGGCGCCGACGCGCATCTTTCGGCTGTCGTGACGGTCGCGGGCGATGGGCTTGTCGATGAGCTTCTCGTTCCAGTCGATCTTGCCCTCGGCCAGCGCCAGATAGTGCTTTTCGAAGGCGTGGTCGATGACCATCTGGTCAAAGGCGGGCTGCGTCTGCTTGTCGAGCGAAAACAGCACTACGCCGGTGGTGTCGCGGTCCAGGCGGTTGAGCGGCTGCATGTCGGTCGCGGCAAAGCCGTCGCCCATCGCCAGCAGCAGGTCGCTGGCGTAGTCAGTAAGCGTGCGCTCGCCGGTGCCGTCGCCGTGGACGATCATGCCGGCGGGCTTGTCGATGGCCATGAGCCAGGCGTCGCAGTAGAGGACTTGAGGTTCTTCGTTCACGTGTAAGCCTTTCGGTTAGCTGATTCCCACAAACATGCAGCCCGAGGTCGCCCCGTGCAGACGGGCGGCGGGCTTACGGCCGGCCTGCGCTGCTTCGATGGCACGACGGACGCGGGCGACGGCACGGCCCACCTCATCCGTCTCGAGCAGCGTTCCGTCTACCATGAGACGACGCACGCCGGCATCGAGCAGCTGAGGAACCTGCGGCGTGAGGTCGATGGGGTAGGCATCGTACAGGCGAGAGCGGCCGTGGATGTCAGTTCGGACGGGCATGACCTTGCCGTCGATATTCTTGAGCGACAGCTTGCGGGCGCGCAGGCGGCAGTTGGCGCAATCGTGGATGCAGCCGTTGGCAACCTGCAGAATGCAATGCTCGCTTGTCATGACGCGCGGGCGGCCAAAGACGGTGATACCCAGAGCCGTGGGCGCGGCGGCGCCGAGCGAGACAATCTCGTCGAGCGTGATTTCGGGCGAGAGCCAAAACGCACCGGCTCCGCGCGCGGCAAGCGCCTCCATGCAGGGCGTGTTGTGCACCGGCAGGCAAGAGCGAATCTCGGCTGTGGCGCCGGCATGCGCGGCTACGGCAAGCTCGGAGATATTGCCGACGGCGACGGTGGCTCCGGCATTGATCCAGGGGTCGACGCGCTCGTGGTCGACGGCGCGGCAGACCTCGTCGAGTACGGGCACGATATCCTGCTCAAATGCATCGGCAGGGGAGAGTCCGACAGCCTCGAGCACGTCGGTGGTCATATAGATGCGCGCGGCGCCCTCGGCACGAGCTGCCTCGGCGGCTTCGAGCGTGGTGACGGCGGCGCAGATCTGCGGCTCATCGCGGTAATGCTCGGGCGCGGGGCGGGAATCACTGGTTACAATCACCGGCAACTCGAGCGTTTTCGCACGCTCCTCGTAAGGTGCCAGAATGGCCTCTTCCAGCGCCTTACAAGCGGCGGCGCGCACCTTGTGCACGGCGGAAAAGCCCATACCACAGCCGGCGTCGAGCGAAACGTCAAAGCTTGCGGCCTCAAAGGGAGAGGAGCCCATGCGCCCGACGTGCTCAACCAGATCGGATGCCTCGACGGCACGGGTCTTGGCAGTCTCGACGGTAAAGCCCGTGGCCGTGGCCGTAAGCGAAGGATCGTCGCAACAGGTGAGCGTAACGGCAAACGGCTCGCCCAGACGCGCCACAACGGACACGTCTACGGCGCGGCGGCGCAGCACATCGCGCTTGAGCGCGGCGCCGGCGGCGTCAATGGCGCGCTGGCTTCGAATCACGCGCACGCGGCAGCCCTTGGGCATGCTACGGGGCACGCGACATTCGATGATGTCGCCCGCGGCGGCATCATCGGCAGCGATGGTGGTCAGGAATTGGTCGAACTCATCGTCGTGACGAAGCTCCAGCAGGTCGCCCTCGCCCACGGGCTCAAACAGCTCAATGCGGGCGATGGCGGCGCGGCGACGGCGATCGTCGGGCTTGAGTCCGCGTACATCGCGGTTGGCCAGGCGGCTGCCCAGCACCGTGCCCACAATCTGGCCGCGGTTGTTGGAGCGCTCGTAGCTCATCATCTCGTCGCCCGAGGTGCCATCCTGGTAGGCGTGCGTAAAGTCGCGATTAAAGCAGCGCTTGAGCTGGCGCTGGCGGGCGGCATCCTCATCCTTAGAGGTCGAAACATCGGCAAGCATGTCATCAATCTGATGACGGTACACGTCGACGATGGAATACACGTAATCGGGGGCCTTCATGCGGCCCTCGAGCTTGAGCGACGCGGCGCCGGCGTCATACAGACGGCGAACAAGCTGTGAGGTGTTGGTGTCACGCGGGCATAGCGCGCGCTCGCGGCCGGCAGGGGAGAGCGAGCGGCCGTTCTCGTCGATCAGCTCGTAAGGCAGACGACAGGGTTGAGCGCACATGCCGCGGTTGGCCGAGCGGCCCGCCATGGCAAAGCTCGACAGCAGGCACAGACCCGAGTAGCAAAAGCAGATGGCACCGTGGCTAAAGACCTCAAGGTCCACATCGGGCGCGGCGTTGTGAATGGCGGCGATCTCGTCGATGGAGAGCTCGCGCGAGAGAGTCACGCGGTCGGCGCCCTGCTCGCGGCACCAGATAGTTCCGCGGTCGTCGTGGATGTTCGCCTGGGTCGAGATATGCGTCTCGATGCCGGGCATGGTGCGCTTGACTTCAAAGAACAGGCCCCAGTCCTGGATGATGAAGGCGTCGGCGCCCAGCGTGGAGCAGCGATGGATGAGCTGCAGTGCATCGCCCATCTCGGACTGCTTGATGACGATGTTGACCGTGACGTAGACGCGCGACCCGGCTAGATGTGCGGCGCGGCAGGCCTGCTCAAAGGCCTCGTCGGTAAAGTTGGTGGCCTTGCGGCGGGCGTTGAAGCTGCCCATGCCGCAATAGATGGCGTCTGCCCCCGCGGCGAGTGCGGCGGCAAAGGGCTCGGGCCCTCCGGCGGGCGCCAAAAGCTCGGGTCTGCGGTTGGTGGTTCGACTGGCGGTTGCGGTCATATCCTGCCTTTCAAAATGCTCAGATATTCAAAAGTATAGTGGTGCCGTTGCGGCAGGCGATGCCCGTGCTCCAAGCGGGATAAAGTCTTCAGCAGCTTGGGCTGGTTGACCCCGTGGAGAACCGTTCAGCGGTTCGGGGAAACCGTTGGGCGATAAAATATTCTCGCAAGCTGATAATATTCTTGCATCGCGCGGAAACCTTGAGTACTATCCCAATCAAGCGCGGTGTTCAGACCGAACTGTGCCTCCCGGTGCGAACACCGCGCTCACGCTCTCTCAATTGATCGTAAGGAGAAAAACATGAGCAAGACCGTCGTGTCTTCCGATAACGCACCCGCAGCCATCGGCCCGTATTCCCCCGGTATCCAGACCGGCAACATGGTGTTCCTGTCCGGCCAGCTGGGCATCGACCCCACAACTGGCAAGATGCCCGAGGGCGTCGAGGCCCAGGCCAAGCAGTCCCTTGCTAACGTTGAGGCCCTGCTGACCGCTGCCGGCGCCACCTTTGCCGATGTCGTCAAGACCACGGTCTACCTGGCCGACATCGCCGACTTCGCCGCCGTGAACGAGATCTACGCCTCCAAGTTCGAGGCCCCGTTCCCCGCGCGCAGCGCCTTCCAGGTTGCCGCCCTTCCGGCTGGCGGTCTGGTCGAGATCGAGGTCGTTGCCGCTCTCTAAGGCGTTGGCCACAACTAAACATGACATGCAAAAAGGCCCTGCAGCGCGTGCGAGCTGCAGGGCCTTTTGTCAAGTGACGGATCGCTTGTGGAGCCGCGCTTCATTTTGCTCGTTAGCCCTCCTTGCGAACTTTTTGCAGGTAGCGGTAGACGCTGGGCTCCGAGATGCCCAGCGCGGTGGCGGCGCAGGCCACGGCACCCTTGAGCATGAACACCCCGTTGCCGTTGAGGTGGCGAATGACGTCCACGCGGTCGCTCTGACCAAGTGACGCTACGTCCAGCCCGCGCGCGCTCAGCAACTCGGCAATGCTGCGGTCGATGAGCTCCTGTGTGGACTCCGAAAGGCTTTCGACCTCGATAGGGGCGGGCTCCGTGCGCGTCGGCGCCGCGTCGAAGCACGCCATGAGCTGCTGCGCCATGGCGTTGATGGAGCGCACGGTCGAGAGGTCGGTGTTGACGCAGAGCATACCGACGATCTCGTCATTCTCGCGGATAAAGTACGTCGCTGACTCCAACGTCTTGCCGCCGGCACCGCGCCCCTCGTAGCCCGTAATAAACGGCAGGTCGCGATACTTGGCGTCGTGCATGATCTTGAGTGCCAGGTCGGTGGCGGGACCGCCGACCTTGCGGCCGCTCACGATGCCGTTGCGAATATCAACGATGGCGTGGTCGGGATCCGAGAAATCGTGCAGCACGATTTCGCTGTTTTTGCCGAGTATCTGCTCCAGAAAATCGACCATCGGCAAAAAGCGACGTACGGTCTCGTTCACGGGCAACTCCTTTGGGTTCTATCGAAGTGTTCATAACAATTTTTTATCATGGTAACACGCCGCTCATCATCTCGTATATCCGCAGGTACATTGCGTAATGCAGACGAACGGTAGGAATTTAGCGGTAAACGGTTGACCAAAAGAAATGTTAGATGTTATTTTGACCAGACACTTTCCTGACCTGCGGAAATGCGTTATTTCAGCTGAAGAATAGTCTGATAACAAAAAATTATTATTGAGAATGAGAATCATCTTTAATACGATATGCAATGAAGGCACAACCTCAACCCCGCACTGCGTCACAATAGAGCGTTAGATGCGAAAACAACTACTTCGAGGATTGGTGGTCAAATGACCCAGGAGACGGTTACGAACGGCACTGAAGCCCTGTTCACTCGCGAAGGCATGCCTCCCGTTAAGGAAATGATCCCGTGTGCCCTTCAGCACGTACTGGCATCGTTTGCCGGCATCATTACCCCGGCGGTCATCATGGCCGGCGTCTACGGCTTTAATAGCCAGCAGAGCACCGACATCATCCAGGTCGCCCTCATTCTTTCGGCGATCGATACGGCCCTTCAGGCCTTCGCTCCCTTCCGTCGCATCGGCGGCGGCCTGCCCATCGTCATGGGCGTTTCGTTCGCGTTCCTGCCGGCCCTGCAGGCCATGGGTGCCTCGGGTTTTAGCTTTGGTGCGCTGCTGGGCGGCGAGATCGTCGGCGGCGCCGTCGCGGTCCTCTTTGGTCTGGCCTACAGCAAGATCAAGTGGCTGTTCCCGCCCGTCGTGACCGGTACGGTCATCTTCTCCATCGGCGTTTCGCTGTATCCCACGGCCGTCAAGTATATGGCCGGCGGTATGGGTACGCCGCTGTGGGGCACCCCGCAGGCCTGGTGCGTCGCTCTTATCACCTTCGCCGTGGTCTTTGCGCTCGCCAACTTTGGCAAGGGCACGCTCAAGCTGGGATCCGTGTTCTTTGGCATGATCGTTGGTATGATCGTCTCCATCCCCTTTGGCATGATCGACTTCTCCAGCGTCGCCACCGCTCAGGTCTTCGCCCTTCCCAAGCTCATGCCCTACGCGCTCGAGTTTGATCCCGAGGTCTGCATTACCCTCGCTGTCGTGTTCCCCATGGTTGCCATCCAAGTTATCGGTGACGTTTCCGCCGCCTGCCTGGGCTCCATCGACCGTATGCCCACCGAGCGCGAGCTCTCCGGCGCTATTGTGTCCCAGGGCCTCACCTCTATGGTCGGCGGCCTGCTGGGCGGTCTTCCCACCAGCGCCCTTGGCCAGAACGTGGGCATCATCTGCTCCAACAAGGTCGTCAACAAGTGGGTCTTTGTGATCATCGCGGCCGTCTTTGCCATCGCCGGTCTGTTCCCGCAGCTCTCTGCCGTCCTTTCCGCTATCCCGCAGCCCGTCATCGGCGGCGCGACCGTCGGCGTCTTTGGCACCATCACCATGAACGGTGTGCGCATGTTCACCCGCGAGGGCCTCACGCAGCGCACCACCACCATCGTCGGCACCTCGGTCGTCTTTGGCCTGGGTATTTGGATGGCCAGCGGCTGCCTCGCCGGCGAGGGCATGCCCACCTGGGTGTCCACCGTCATCGGCTCCAACGCCGTGACCCCCACCGCCATCATGGCCATTGTCCTTAACCTGATCCTTCCGCAGACGCCGGTCGTGGCTCAGCACATCGATGCCGCCAAGGATGCCGCTGTGGATCTGGTCCTGCCCGAGAGCAAGAAGTAACCAATTCGGTGCTATTCGCCGGCGGACGCATCGCCTCGTCCGCCGGCGCCATGCGGCGCCAAGCCGCACTTCAAAGGGCTTGTCCCTTTGGTGAAGCGTTGACGGGAGAGGGCCCGTTTCCGGTGTAGGCCGGCGCTTCGCACTTCCGCCATGTCAGAGGTGTCAAACCCCGCCCCTGATGTTGAAGGGAGCATTTATGCTTCTGGTCGCTAACGGTTCCGTCTTTACCCGCAACGCTCAGACTCCGTTTATTCCCAACGGTGCGGTCGCCATTGACGGAGATACGATCGTCGAAGTGGGCCCCGAGCGCGAGCTCAAGGCCAAGTACCCGGATGCCGAGTACGTCGACGCCCAGGGCAACCTCATCATGCCCGGACTTATCAACTGCCACACCCACATCTACTCGGGTCTGGCCCGCGGCCTTGCCATTAAGGGCTGCAACCCCACCAACTTCCTGGAGAATCTTGAGCAGCAGTGGTGGAAGATTGACGACAACCTGACGCTCGATGGCACCAAGGCCAGCGCCTATGCCACGATTCTGGATTCCATCCGCGACGGCGTTACCACGATCTTCGATCACCATGCGAGCTTCTGCGAGATTCCGGGCAGCCTCTTTACCATTAAGGACGCCGCTCAGGAGCTGGGCATGCGTTCGTGCCTGTGCTACGAGGTTTCCGACCGCCGTGGCCAGGAAAAGTGCGATCAGGCCATTGCCGAGAACGCCGAGTTTGCCCAGTGGGCCGCCAAGGAGCGTCGCGATAACGACAATCACATGATCGCCGCCATGTTTGGCGGTCACGCCACCTTTACGCTGTCGGACGAGACCATGGATAAGATGGCCGAGGCCAACAATGGCCTGACCGGCTTCCACATCCACGTGTGCGAGGGCATGAACGATGTGTGGGACTCCCGCCTCAACCGCGGCGGCATCAGCCCCGTCGAGCGCCTGCTGCAGCACAACCTGCTCGGTCCCGACACCATGCTCGGCCACTGCATCCACGTGACGCCCGCCGAGATGGACATCGTCAAGGAGTCCGGCACCTGGCTGGTCAACAACCCCGAATCCAATATGGGAAACGCCGTGGGCTGCGCCCCCGTGCTCGAGTTCTTCCGCCGCGGCATCCCCGTGTGCATGGGCACCGACGCCTACACCCACGATATGCTCGAGAGCCTCAAGGTCTTCCTGATCATTCAGCGCCACAACGCCGCCATGCCCAACGTGGGCTGGTGCGAGGCCATGACCATGCTGTTCGAGAACAACGCCAAGATGGCGAGCAAGTACTTCGATCGCAAGCTCGGTGTGCTCGAGGCCGGCGCTGCCGCCGACGTTATCGTTATGGACTACAAGCCCTTTACGCCGCTGAGCGAGGAGAATATCGACGGCCACATGCTCTTTGGCATGATGGGCAAAAACTGCCGCACCACCATCATCAACGGCCGCGTCCTGTACAAGGATCGCGAGTTCGTTGGCATTGATGAGGACAAGATCAACGCGTGGACCATGGCCGAGTCCAAGAAGCTCTGGAGCACGCTCAACGATCGCACCTACTAATTCACAAGTAGATTCGCGCGCGTCGGATGTTTCGCCATATCCGGCGCGCGCATAGGCGGCCTCCGCGGGGTCGCCGGCGCTGTGCTAGCGCTACACCGTATTTGCGCCCGCCGCGCGGTCTCGCCGGGCGTTACAGAGAGGAGCTCATTATGAGCGACATCATGAGGCCGATCCCGTTTTCGCAGCTGATGAACTGGATCATCGAGGAGCACAAGACTCAGGGCGCCGTCTTTGGCGTGCGCAAGATGGTCACGACCAACCAGGAGGGCGCGCTTCCCATTTTTGACGAGCGCATCGAGACTCCGTTTGGCCCGGCCGCCGGTCCCAATACGCAGTTGGCCCAGAACATCGTGGCATCCTACGTGGCCGGTTCCCGCTTCTTTGAGCTCAAGACCGTTCAGGTTATGGACGGCGAGGAGCTCTCCAAGTGTGTCAACAAGCCCTGCATTGTGGCGCAGGACGAGTGCTACAACTGCGAGTGGTCGACCGAGCTCGAGGTTCCGCAGGCTTTTGCCGAGTACGTGAAGGCATGGTTTGCCTGCCACCTGATCGCTCGCGAGTACGGCCTGGGCAGCCCGGACGGCTTTGTCTTCAACATGTCCGTGGGTTATGACCTGGAGGGCATCAAGAGCCCCAAGGTCGACGCCTACATCGAGGGCATGAAGGACGCCAGCGGCTCCGACGTCTGGAACGAGTGCCGCGCATGGGCGCTCGCCAACCTGGACAAGTTTGAGCATGTCGACGCCGCGTTTGTCGAGTCCATCCCGGCACGCGTCTCCAACTCCATCACCGAGTCTACCCTGCACGGCTGCCCGCCCGCCGAGATCGAGCGCATCGCGACCTACCTCATCACCGAGAAGGGCCTCAACACCTACATCAAGTGCAACCCCACGCTGCTGGACTATGAGTTTGCACGTCAGCGCCTCAACGAGCTGGGCTTTGACTACATCGTCTTCGACGATACGCACTTCCGCGAGGACCTGCAGTGGGCCGACGCCGTGCCCATGTTCGAGCGCCTGATTGCCCTGTGCGCCGAGCGCGGCCTGGAGTTTGGCGTCAAGCTCACCAACACCTTCCCCGTCGACGTGACGAGGAACGAGCTGCCTTCCACCGAGATGTACATGTCCGGCCGTTCGCTGTTCTCGCTGACCATCGAGGCTGCCCGTCGCATTACCGAGCAGTTCGATGGCAAGCTGCGCATCAGCTACTCCGGCGGTGCTACGGTCTACAACATCCGCGCCCTGTACGATGCCGGCATTTGGCCCGTCACCCTGGCGACCGACGTGCTCAAGCCCGGTGGCTACGAGCGCTTTAGCCAGATGGCCGGCGAGTTTACCGACCTGGATGGCAAGCCGTTTGAGGGCGTCTCGCTCGACGCCGTGACCGCGATCCAGACCGACTCGCTCACCAACCCGCTCTACAAGAAGCCGCTGCGTCCGCTGCCCGACCGCAAGGTCGCCGGCAAGAGCCCTCTTTCCGATTGCTTTACCACGCCGTGCCGCACGAGCTGCCCCATCCAGCAGGATATTCCCGCCTACCTGGCGGCCGTTGACGAGGGCCGCTACGAGGACGCACTCAACATCATCATCGAGCGCAACGCCCTGCCGTTCATTACCGGCACCATCTGCCCGCATCCCTGCGGCCGTGCCTGCGAGCGTGCGTTCTACGAGCCCGAGGGCGCCCAGATTCGCGCCAGCAAGCTCAAGGCCGCCCGCGAGGCCATGACCGCCGTGCTGCCCAAGCTGCGCGCCCAGGCCATCGCCAACGACGGCGAGCGCAACGTTGCCGTTATCGGCGGCGGCCCGGCCGGCCTGGCGACGGCGTTCTTCCTGACGCGTGCCGGCGTGCCCGTCACCATCTTTGAGGCCCGCGACTCGCTCGGCGGCGTGGTCCGTCACGTGATTCCCGAGTTCCGTATCGCGAGCGACGATATCTCCCACGATGCCGAGCTCTGCCTAGCCTTTGGCGCCAAGGTGCAGCTCAACGCTCGCGTTGATTCCATTGACGAGCTCAAGGACCAGGGCTTTACCGACGTGGTCGTGGCCACCGGTGCCTGGATGCCCGGCTCTGCGGGCCTGGGCGAGGGCGCCGAGCTCGACGTGCTGGAGTTCCTCGAGGCCGCCAAGAAGGGCGAGAAGCTCGAGCTGGGCGAGGACGTCGTGGTCATTGGCGCCGGCAACACCGCCATGGACGCGGCCCGCGTGGCCAAGCGCCTGGCCGGCGTGAAGAACGTGCGCCTGGTCTACCGCCGCACCAAGAAGCAGATGCCCGCCGATGAGGAAGAGCTCGATCTTGCTCTTGCCGACGGCGTTGAGTTCTGCGAGCTGCTGGCACCTAAGGCACTCAACGGCGCCGTGCTGACCTGCGATGTTATGGAGCTTGGCGAGCCGGATGCAAGCGGCCGCCGCAGCCCCGTCGCCACGGGCGAGACTGTTGAGCTTCCCGCCACCACGGTGATCTGCGCCGTGGGCGAGGGCATCGACGCCAGCCTGTACGATGCCGCGGGCGTCGAGCACGACCGTCGCGGCCGCCTTGCCGCTACTTCCACCGGCGTCGAGGGCGTCTGGGCTGCGGGCGACTGCCGCCGCGGTCCTGCCACCGTGGTCGAGGCTATCGCCGATGCCGCCGAGGTCGCCCGTGCCATCGCCGACGTGGACTTTAACAAGTACGCCGACTGCAACGAGCAGGCCGGCCGCGAGGACACTTGCTACGAGCGCAAGGGGTCGCTGTGCCGCGACAAGCGCAACTGCACCAAGACCCGCTGCCTGGGCTGCGGCTCGGTGTGCGAGGTCTGCTGCGACGTGTGCCCCAACCGCGCCAACGTGGCAATTAAGGTGCCGGGCCTGGCCAAGCATCAGGTCGTCCATGTCGACGGCATGTGCAATGAGTGCGGCAACTGCGCCGTGTTCTGCCCTTACCAGGAGGGTCGTCCCTACAAGGACAAGCTCACCCTGTTCTGGAGCGAGGAGGACATGGAGAACTCCGAGAACGAGGGCTTCCTGGCCGTGGACGAGGACCACTTTAAGGTTCGCGTCGCCGGCACGGTCCGCACCGTCTCGGTCGATGCCGTCAACACCGGTCTTCCCGAGGCCGTCCGCCTGACCATCAGGGCTGTGCGCGACAACTATTCGTACCTTCTTAAGAAATAGGCGAGTCTCTTATGGCCAAATCCATTCAACATAACGTGGCCTACGTTGCCTGCGGAAGCGGTTGCGCCTCCGCAGGCGGCGACGCCCACTGCAGCGAAGGCTGCATTGGCTGTGGCGCCTGCGTCACGGCCTGCCCCCACGGCGCCATTGCGCTGGTCGATGGCATCGCCCGCGTGGACCGCTCCAAGTGCACGGGCTGTGGCCTGTGCGGCATGGCGTGCCCGCAGCGCGTGATTGCCTTCGTCCCCGGCTACCAGAACATTCTGGTGCGCTGCAACAACACCGATAAGGGCGCCATTGCGCGCAAGGTCTGCGACACGAGCTGCATCGGTTGCGGTATGTGCGCCAAAAAGTGCCCTGCCGGCGCTATCCGCATCGAGGACAACTGCGCCCATATCGACGGCGTGGACTGCCTGTCGTGCGGCATGTGCGCCGTCGTCTGCCCGCATGGTGCCATCCACGACCGCACCGGCATCGCCGCCGGCGTGTAGAAGGGAATCACCATGGCACAGGAATTCACTTTTACCGTTAACGGCGTCGAGTGCACGACGACTCAGAACAAGCCACTGCTGCGCTATCTGCGCGACGACCTGCACATTCACTCCGCCAAGGACGGCTGCTCCGAGGGCGCCTGCGGCACCTGCACCATTCATGTGGACGGTGCGGCCGTCAAGGCGTGCGTGCTGACCACCGCTCTTGCCGCCGGCCGCAACATCGTGACCGTCGAGGGCCTGCCCGAGGACGTGCGCGAGGCCTTTGTGTACGCCTTTGGCGCCGTGGGCGCCGTGCAGTGCGGTTTTTGCATTCCCGGCATGGTCATGGCGGGTGCGGCGCTCATCGCCGAGGACCCCGAGCCCACTGAGGAGCAGATCAAGTACGCCATTCGCGGTAACGTCTGTCGCTGCACCGGCTACAAAAAGATTATCGAGGGCATCTCGCTGGCCGCTGCGGTGCTCCGCGGCGAAAAGCAGATCGACGAGGACCTGGAGCGCGGCGATGACTACGGCGTGGGCAAGCGCGCCTTCCGTATTGACGTGCGCAAGAAGGTGCTCGGCGAGGGCAAGTATCCCGACGACATCGACGAGCTCGATCAGCCGGGCCTGACCTATGCCAGCGCCGTGCGCTCCAGGTATCCGCGCGCCCGCGTGCTCTCCATCGACACCTCCAAGGCCGAGGCCCTGCCCGGTGTAGTGGGCATCCTGCGCGCCGAGGATGTGCCGGTCAACCAGGTCGGCCACCTTATCCAGGACTGGGACGTCATGATCGCTCAGGGCGATATCACCCGCTGCGTGGGCGATGCCATCGTGCTGGTGGTCGCCGAGGACGAGGCGACGCTCGAGAAGGCCAAGAAGCTCGTAAAGATTGATTACGAGCCGCTGGAGCCCGTGCGCAACATCGCCGAGGCCAGGTCTGCCGACGCCCCGCGCCTGCACGACAGCTTCTTTGCCTTTGGCAACACGGTGGAGCTCAAGGACAACGTGTGCCAGAGCCGCCATGTGACGCGCGGCGACGCCGCCAAGGCGCTGGCGGAGAGCGCATTCACCGTGACGCAGCGCTTTACTACGCCCTTTACCGAGCATGCCTTCTTGGAGCCCGAGTGCGCCGTTGCCTTCCCGTACAAGAATGGCGTCAAGGTGCAGTCGACCGACCAGGGCGCCTACGACACGCGCAAAGAGTGCGCTCACATGTTTGGCTGGGATAGCGAGCCCGAGCGCGTGGTCGTCGAGACCATGCTCGTGGGTGGCGGCTTTGGCGGCAAGGAGGACGTGTCCATCCAGCACTTGGCCGCGCTCGCCGCATATAAGTTCCAGCGTCCTGTGAAGTGTAAGCTCACGCGTGCCGAGTCGCTCGCTTTCCATCCCAAGCGTCACGCCATGGACGGCACCTTTACACTGGGCTGCGACGCCGAGGGCAACTTTACCGGCCTGGATTGCGAGATCAACTTTGATACCGGTGCCTACGCGTCGCTGTGCGGCCCGGTGCTCGAGCGCGCCTGTACGCATGCCGTCGGCCCCTACAAGTACCAGAACACCGACATTCGCGGCTTTGGTTACTACACCAACAACCCGCCTGCCGGCGCGTACCGCGGCTTTGGCGTCTGCCAGTCCGAGTTTGCGCTCGAGAGCCTGATCGACCTGCTGGCAGAGAAGGTCGGCCTGGATCCGTGGGAGATTCGCTACCGCAACGCCATCGAGCCGGGCGAGGTTCTGCCCAACGGCCAGATTGCCGATTGCTCCACGGCGCTTAAAGAGACGCTGCTCGAGGTCAAGGATGCCTACTACGCGCATCCCGGACACGCCGGCATTGCCTGCGCCATGAAGAACGCCGGCGTGGGCGTTGGCCTGCCCGATGCCGGCCGCTGCAAGATTCGCATCGAGGACGGCGTGGCCGTGGTCTATGCCGCCACGTCCGACATCGGCCAGGGCTGCAACACCGTCTTTTTGCAGGACGTTGCCGAGGCATGCGGCCTGCCGCTTCGCTGCATCGCCAACGGCGAGTGCTCCACCGAGAACGCTCCCGACTCCGGCACCACGTCTGGCTCGCGTCAGACGGTCGTGACCGGCGAGGCCGTGCGCGGTGCCGCCTTCCTGCTGCGCGATGCCATGCTTGACATCGAGGCCGGCAAGTCTGCGCCCGCCGCTCCCGTGAATGCGCATGGTGACGGCGTCAAAATCGAGTACGACGACGGTCGCGCCTATCAGCTGCACACGCAGGAGCTCGTCGCCGGCCAGGGTATGCATCCTCAGGATCCCGCGGCCGCCATCAAGGCGCTCGAGGGATGCGAGTTTGGCTACGTGTACCTGGAGCCGACCGACAAGCTGGGTGCGGATGTTCCCAACCCCAAGAGCCACATCTGCTACGGCTTTGCCACGCATGTGGTCATTTTGGACGATGACGGCCGCGTGAGCGAGGTCTACGCCGCGCACGATTCCGGCAAGGTGGTCAACCCCATCTCCATCCAGGGTCAGATCGAAGGCGGTGTGCTCATGGGTATGGGTTACGCACTTACCGAGGACTGGCCGCTCAAGGACTGCGTGCCCCAGGCAAGGTACGGTACGCTCGGGCTGTTCCGTGCACCCGAGATTCCGGATATCCACGCTATCTACGTGGAGAAGGACGAGCTGTTGCCCGTGGCATACGGCGGCAAGGGCATCGGCGAGATCGCAACGATCCCCACGGCGCCCGCCGTGCAGAACGCCTACCGCGCGTTTGACGGCAAACTACGTCCAGATCTGCCCATGGTGGATACGCCCTACAGCCGCGCCCGTCGCCGCGGGTAGGGTAGGGTGCGGACAGCATTGCTGACGGGCTGTTCGCGCTCAACACCAACTGCATATGCTGCGCCTTTGGCCCCAGCTCCATCGCGAGCCGGGGCCTTTTGTTTGGAGCGCCTCCGCATGCGGAAGCTGCGTCCCGGAATCCAGCCTCGGAACGGGATTAACTTTCCCAACGGGGCCGCATGCGGAAACTGCGTCCCGGAATCGTGCCTCAGAATGGGATGTGTTTTCCGCTGGCCGGCCGTTTGGAAAGTGCATCCCAGTTTGAGCGTTTATTCCGGGATGCGGTTTCCGCTGAAGGACTCAACCGGAAAGCACGACCCGTTCCGAGACCTGATTCCGGGACACGCTTTCCGCCAGGCCCGCCATCCGGAAAGTGCATCCCGTTTTGAGCGTCCAGGCTGGGCCGCGCTTTCCGTTGGCGTGGCCGTTGGGAAAACGCGGCCCAGATAGGGGGGATGCGATCCGGCGATGCACGGCCTAGCAGCTCCTACAGCTCCACGTCGTTGAGCCACGTCGGCAGCGCGGTCTGCCGGATGCCTGCCGTCTGCAGCTTTTTGGCGAGCATTCCTGCCGAGCGGACCTCGTTCATGGTAAAGCGCAGCAGAGGGTGGCCGTAGAGCGATAGGTGCGCCTCGCGCTGTCGTTCGGCAACGAGCGCCTCGGCGGTGGTGCGTCCGGCCAGCATGGTCTGGTCGGTATATTTGATGAGCCCGTCGAGCTCGCCCAGCGTGAGTTCCCGCGCCTGGCGCTCCCAGGCAAAGTCCGTTCGTATGGGCTTGGCCGAATCGAAGGGGTCCGTCAGCTCGTATTGAAGCCAGTCGGGCGCAAAGCCCGTCTCGATCATGATGGCTCGGGCGACCGATTCCCCGCCGCTCTCGGCGCGGGCGTCGGCATATCGAAGCGTTGTGAGGGCGGTGCGAATCGCGCGACCATTGCGGGCAGTCGCTCGTTGCTCAACGGCCTCCATCAGCTGTTCCGACGCAAGGCCGAGCTTTGAGATCGCCGAATCGGCAATGGGCATGCCGTCGGCAAAACCAGTTTGCAGCAGGCAATCTGTGGCCGTTTGGATGGGCGGCGTTACCGATATGCCGGCTCTGCGTATTGCTCCGGCCGGCTCAATCTGGTGTCGCTGAATATGTGCGCCCGGACGAGCCGACGGCTTTGTCGAGCTGCAAACATGCACGACGTTCAGGTGTCGCCACGAGACCTCGAGCCCCAGCAGGCAAGCTGCCGAAAACGAGCAGAACGTCCAATCGGGATGGATGATCGCAAGGGCGCGGAGGATCTCGCAATGGCGTTGCGCTCGGTTGAGCTCATCCCAGTGCGTTTTTCGCGCAAACAACCCCGGCATGGGCGAGACAACCGTGCCGCCGGTGCGCCGAAGGAGCGCTTTTCGGATCGCCGTGCTCGGGGGAATCAGACAGCGCCCCTCTTGTTCGGCTTGAGTGAGCAGTTGGTCGATGAGCTGGTCGTTGCAATGGGTCATGAGCTACCGCCTCCTTTTGGGTAGCAAAAACGTATCAGCTGGAACTTGCCGCTCAGCTGACCAAAAGCTGACCAAAATCTAACCATGCAGGTAGATGGCCTGGTTTTGACGTCATTTTTTGAAGCTGAATCGGTGGGCGGTAATCGGCGACCTTGAACGGTAGCGAGTTATGAAGACTGGGTAAGTTTCGGGACGTGTACTTTTTTGAAAAAGAGCATTCTATCTGCTGTTTTGTGTTTCTGGATCGTATATTTGAAGGCATGTGATAAGGGCTGCAGGTCGTCGTCTGTGTCTGCGGAAACTGTGACCCGGAATGAGCGCTCGGAATGGGATGCATTTTCCGGTAGAAGCTTCAGCGGAAAGTGCATCCCAGAATTCAGGCTCAGAGCGGGAAGCGCTTTCCGGATGACATGTTTGGCGGAAACTACGGCCCAGTTTTTGGCTCCAGAACGGGATACATTTTCCGGAACGGTCCACGTGCGGGGGTGTACCGCCTCTTTTCGTGCGCCGCTTGTCGAATTACGTTATAGCTAGCTATATTATAGGAAGGTATAATATGGCTAGCTATAACGTGAAGGAAGGATGGCCCTATGTTTATCGGAAGAACAGCGGAAATGTCCGAGCTCAATCGACTGTATGGCACGGGCTCCTTTGAGATGCCTGTGATTTACGGCCGCCGTCGCGTGGGTAAAACGCGCCTTATCACAGAGTTCATCCAAGGCAAGAAGGCTATTTACTTTCAAGCTCGTCGTACCAATGCGGAGGCAAACCTGCACGGCTTTAGCCAGGCGATACTTGCAGGCTCGGTTGGTGCTGCAGGCGTGTCGTTTCGTAGTCTTGACGAGGCGTTCGATGCATTGGCTACCATGGCTCGCACGGAGCGTTTGATTGTCGTGATTGACGAGTATCCCTATCTCGCCCAATCGAATCCCGAGATCAGCTCGTTGCTGCAAGACAAGATCGATCACTTGTACAAAGAGACCAAGCTCATGCTTATCCTGTGCGGGTCGTCGCTTTCGTTCATGGAAGAGCGGGTGCTGGGCTACGAGAGCCCACTATACGGTAGGCGTACGGCCCAGTTTAAGATCATGCCGCTCGATTTTACGACGACCCTCGGCCTGTGGCAGGGCATGAGTCGCGAAGACGCTGCGGTTTGCTATGGCATGACGGGCGGCATTCCTGCATATATCGAGAAAGTCGATCCTGTCGCACCGCTCAAGGACAACATCAAACGTCTTTTTCTTACTCCTACGGGCTATCTCTTTGAGGAGCCGAGTAACCTGCTATTGCAAGAGTGCCGCAATCCCGAGCAATATGATGCGATCGTGCAAGCAATTGCTCAGGGGCGCTCGAAGATCTCGGAGATTGCGAGCTCTACGGGAATCCCTGCGAGCAACGTAAAGAGCTATGTGGATAAGCTGGCGTCGCTTGGGATTGTCGAGCGCGAGCTGCCCCTAAACGAGACGAGCAATAAGCGAGCCGTGTATCTGCTGAGCGACCAGATGTTTAGGTTCTGGTACAAGTTTGTGCCGCAGAACATTGGGCTGATTCAAAACGATATGGCCGAGATGGCGTATAAGCGCATTGAGCCGCACGTATCGGATTACATGGGTACGGTCTTTGAGCTTATATGCAGACAATACGTGTACGAACTCGCGCGCGCGGGCCAGCTCGATGTGGTTCCGGCGAGCGTCGGACGCTGGTGGGGGACGGACAATCGCACGCATACGCAGGAAGAAATCGACTTGATTGTTGACGATGGCGAGGGCACTGCGCTGTTTGCGGAGTGCAAATGGCGCAATGAGCCGGTGGGCGAGGATGTTCTGGAAAAACTCGTGTACCGAAGCGAGCTCTTTAGGCGGCAGCATAAAAGCTACGTGATCTTCTCGAAGCGTGGCTTTACGCAAGGATGTCAGGAAGCTGCGGCGAGCAGGGGAGATGCCAAGCTGATTTCGTTTGCCGAGATGTGCGAGCGGAGATAACCAAGCGCGCTCTGATGTGATGCTCGGAATGGGATGCGCTTTCCTTTTGCAACCCTTGGCGGAAAGCGTGTCCCAGATTTCGGCTTCAGAATGGGATGCCGTTTCCGGATCGGCCCTCAGGCGGAAACTACGACCCGGAATTTGGCTCCAAAACGGGATACGCTTTCCCGGTGGCATCTCTAGCGGAAACTGCATCCAGGAATGAGCTCTCAGAACGGGACACGCTTTCCCATCGGGGCTTCAAACGGAAACCGTGTTCCGGAATTGAGCCTCAGGGTGGGACGCATTTTCCGGTAGAGGCCTGGGACGGAAGGCGTGTCCCAGAATCCGGCTAATCCGATGGCCAGGTGGTTGAGCGAGCGGGCTCCGGGGCTCCATTACTGAAAATTCATTTGTTAAACCTGGCAACCGTAGGTAGAATAAAGTCGACGGCAGCCCAAGGGTGATAGCTGGGCAGCGCCGTTACTTAGTTCAAGGGGTCAATGCCTTAACGGCGTCGACCCCTCTTCTTTTGCTTCGTACGCTGCTTAAGTGCCTCGGAAAGTCCGATAAGCGCCGTGAGGAGCGAGACCAAAGCGGTCAGGAGCTTCACGAAATCAATCAGATCGGTCATGGGCATCACCTCCCGTCGCATGGAGGGCGCTGCCCGGCACATGGAACTGCCGTCAACAACTGCCATTCTATCAAAGCGCGGTCATAAATACGAATATATGTTCGATAATAACAGCAACGTGATTCTCTTAAAGTGTGGCTTTACGCAAGGATGCCGGAAAGCCGTGCTGTGCGATTTCATGTCCGCACGGGTTCCTATCCTTACGGCAATGTAGCCGCCTATGTGGCAAGCGGCAGGCAACGGAGAAAGGCCCTAACCGTGTCAGCTGAAAAGACGCCGTGTATCTCGGCTATCGATACGACGAACTTTGCGCGCCAGATCGTGTTGGACTTTGAGTTTGCGCCGGTGCCAAAGCAGCGCCAACGACGTGGACTGAGCAATGAGATTATCGAGGTCGGCGCCGTCAAGCTCGATTACCACGGCAACGTTATGGGCGAGTTCTCGCAGTTTGTGCAGACGGAATTTACCGAAGGCGTTGCGTTTCCCGTCCGCGAGCTCACGGGGATATCGGCTGTGGACATCGCGATGGCCGATCCGCTCTACGTGGTGATCAAAAGGCTCAGCGATTGGATCGGCCGCTACTCCGCCCAGATAGTTTGCTGGAGCGGAGCGGATCATCAACAGCTTATGGCCGAGTGCCAGGCAAAGCATATCGACCTTGCCGCATTTCCTACGGACTGGGCCCGACCTGCAGGCGTTTTACACCTCGATCATGGACGTGGGCAGCCACGGGTGCGTCTCTTTGAGTGACGCGGCAACGTGGTTTGGCATCGAGTTCGACGAGTCGACGGGCTACGCCCATAGTGCCCTGGCCGATGCGCGCGTGACCGCCAAGCTGCTCAAGCAGATGATGGACGGGGACTACCGCGTGAGCCCGCGTGCCCAGGAGATCCGCCAGCGATGGGGGATGGGCGAGCGGGCCCAGACGCGCCTCTCCAGCAGGTGCCCCGAGCTGAGCGATCTGCTGCTGAAGCTGAAGGCGGAGGGGAGGTAAGGAGATGTGCTGAGAACGGTGGGCGAGTGTTGGATATACCTTGGCATCAAGGCCAATTTGATAGATCAACGCATGCAGATAGGCTGCCTACCGATAGTCCCAGGAATGACCTTCGATTCAAGTCGCCAGGTTTCAAGCTGTATATCATTTGGAACATCTGAACGGCTGGCGGGCTTGGAGGGTTCACGGCTGTAGCGTGCCGTGAGTGAGTTCGGCTCTCGCTTTAACTTGGGGCCTCGCTGATTTCTCATGCGTGACGTTTAGAATCTGATGCAAATTAAAGGCCGTATGCTCTTTTGCGGGACATGTTGTTGAACGACCGGCTTCATAAACCTGTAGCAGCTTCTCAGGGCAGATGAAAAGGGGCTAAAAACTGCTTATCTTGTTCGTGATATACGATGCTATTCTGCCAGGACTAACAACTATCTCAAGGATGTTCCGGTTCGCATTCGCGATTTGAGTTATCGACTGGACCTTGCAGACCTCGAGCGGGAGAGCTTGGATGAAACCCTCGGCAAAGTTTTGGGGCGGTAGCCACATTGCGGGCCCTTATTGTCTAACCTAGCTCGTCAAGCAGAGAGGGGTTTGCGTCTATATCCATGCCAAGGGCTTCTGCGACAGATTGCGCAACCGCAAAGGCCATCTTGGGAGGAACGGCGTTTCCAATTTGCCGATAGCGGGAGCATTGCGAACCATACCAAGGCATATCCCTCGGGAAGGTCTGTATGGTGGCGGCTTCCTGGACCGAGATGCGGCGAAGGCGAGGAGGAACGCTATCGGCTACTTTCCCGCCTTTCTGAAGCTCTTCGTGGTATTTTTCGACCCATTGGGTCGCTCCGGTTTCGAGCGTCTCTTGATCGACAATCGGCGTTCTGTTCCCGCCCATTGAGGCGGGAAGCGTCGGCGCGGGCTTGTCCATGTCCATCGGGCGGCCTTGGCCGTTGAACAGCATGCCTGCAAACGGCGACGGGCGGAGCACGGGGCTTTTTGCCGTAGTTACCTTCGCCTTGCAAGTCTGATCATTGCCCGGCTCGCCGAGAGGAGGCAGCCCGCGCAGGGCGTCGGCCACACCCACCCATTCCTTGACTGTCGGCTGTGGGTAGTTGTACTCGATGCAGGGGTCCTTGATCCCGACAAGGAACATGCGCTCTCTGGTCTGCGGGACGCCGTAATTGGCACTGTTCAGTACCTCAAGGTTGGTTTTGTAGCCAATCTCTTCCGCCTTCTTGCGGATGTCGGCAATAGTTCCAGCCCAGCGTTTGTTCTTGGCGAGTGCCTTGACGTTCTCCATCACGAACGCTTGGGGCTGGACCCTCTCGACCATGCCGAGGAAGTCGAAGACGTGACGCGAGCGGGGGTCGTTCGGGTCCATCTTCCCCGCGACCGAGAAGCCCTGACAGGGCGGTCCTCCAATGACTAGCTCCGCCGAACCCCTTCCGGGCAGTTCCTCAACCTCCCTAATATCTCCCGTGACTATCCTGTGGCTCAGTGTTTTGCCGGTCTTCTTCGAGATCGCGTCCATCGCGGCAGCGTAGGTTTTCATGGCGTCCGGGTTGATATCGTTCGCAAATACGGGGGTGAACCCGGCGGCGATGAAGCCGAGGTCGAGACCGCCCGCTCCCGAATAAAGGCTGACGAAACGCTTCATTAAAGCAATCCTCCTGAATAGTAGAGCTCATTCCAATATGGAATGAGCTCATGAGATGATATCATATACAAGCATGGGTTGCTGCCGGAAGGGGGCGTTTATGGAAGACTTCAATCTTTCTCTCGGGAGACTTATCGCTAAATGGCGGAGACGCTCCGGGATGTCACAGGCGGCGCTCGCTGAGGCAACGGGATGCCAGCAAGCGTCGATTTCGAAACTGGAAAGCGGCTCCAAGCGCATAACTGTCTCTGAGCTTTCTCAAGTGCTTTGTGCCTGCGGATTAACCTTCAGTGCGGTAAGCGACGATCTTGATGGCCTTATCGCTTATGAGCCTCAACCTTTATGGGAGCGTGTAAATGAGTAGCAGTGCAAACATTTCTGAAATATGCGAAGCGCTTCTGGCGGCGTCCCTGCCTATAGATCCGAACTCGATGGAAAGCGCCGCGATTCAGGTTGCGGACTATTACGAGAACGGCCCTGAGGAATCCAGGATTCCCGCTGAAGAGATCTCCGATCGCTTCAGCGAGATGTGGAGCTTTTGGCTTGAGAACTACGATAGTCCCTCAAAGGAATTGAAGGACGTCATTAGCGCCGCGGTTGGCGTCGACCATGAAATGGAAGAGCTCGCGAACGGCTACTTCAAGCTCGAAGAAAAACTCGAGGAGAAGCAGTTCATGGCAAGGAGTCATGCAATCGCTTTGATTGGCTGTGCTCCGCTCATTCGTACCCTTGTCGTGGAGCAGCACCTCGGTCTCGATAGGATTAGAGGCATTCTTAACGTTCCTGCCGCCACTTTCGACGCCATCAATGCTGTAATCAGTTCTATCGGTATTGACCCGCCCTTCGGCTCTGAGAGGATAGCCGGAATACATGAAACTGACGTTTCAGACGTCGCCGCCCTGTTTGGTGATATCGAACCTGACGTCGCTGGAGAAACTTTCCGAGGCCTTCTCGGATCGTTCTCGAGATGCGATACGCTTGCCGACGATGTTATCGACTTGGGCCTCATTCCTTTTGAGCCGTACCAGTTTATGCTCTACTTTGAGTTGCTTACGCTTGAGATGGTTGACAGATTCCCCGGCAGGGCGATTTACGAATGCACGCCCCGTTCGAGCAATGTAAAGGCGCTTTGGAACTCCATGTATCATCCCACTCAGGAGAATCCATACCTCAACAACGCCAAGTCCGTCTATTCACTTGACGAAGCATGGGCCGAAACGAAACTCTCCCGGCAGACTGGGAACGGCTCGATTCTGCTTGCCGATGTCTTTAGCATTCTGGCAGAGTTGCCCTACACGACGAGAAGACGCGTTGCTCACATTATTCGTTGTTATTTGATTCTCATTGCCGATTCTCGTCAAACGAAGACGCCTTTGGAGCCGATCGGCGTCGATTCCATCAAGGCTTTTGTCAAGCGCGTGGGGATCTCAAACAGTTTAACCAAGGGCGTTCTCGATCAGAGGCTGGTAGATTTCCTTACCCGCTGCATTCATCCGGAAGAGGGCTGGTTCGCAAGGGGTCTCGGCTCTTCCGTGAACGAGACGAACGCTTCGGGGCGCAAATATGGCGATGTTGAATACTTGGACCTTTCAAATCGTGCACATATCGAGGCCTATGAGGCACACGGTGGCGGTCTGCGGGATGAGTACATTCAGGCGCACATTAACTCCCTGCATGAAACTGTGCGCTACCACGAGCACGAGGCGAAGTTGCGCAACGAACCCTACGACATGACCGTTAGAGTCACGTACGTTGCCCATGACGTTTCGAGACTGATTGACTTTCATGATGGATGCACAAAGGAAATCGAGGGCATTCCGTTCGAGTTTCGCTTTATGACGTACGTCGATTTGCTCAACGCTGCTGGCGGCATCGATGTCGTAATCGGAAATCTGGCGGATTTTAATGAGTTGATTCATCAGAGGATCTCTAGGCTTCCCGATGCGTATACGTTGAAGCGGCGCTATCAGGAGATTACTGGATTGGGATTATCCGAAAAGAATTAGTTGCTGGGGCCCGCGTTCCGAGCTGTGGTGGTTCGGAACGCGGGCCTCTCTGTGCTTCCATGTAGCATAAGCGCTCGGGTATCTGTGCTTATTTTGACGTGTTGGATCCATTGGAGATGGGTGCGATTTGTATTCAGCATCTCTTTACTGCTGCGCATCTAGCCGCGGCATCAATGAACTTCGCTAGCGCTTTCGGACTGTCAAAAGGCATACACAAGTGTCAGTCTTTTGACATCGCGTGGCCTGAGCGGCGGCGTGCAACGGCTGCACGCCGCCTGCGTCTGCCTACATCCCCGCAACCCCACGCGCGGCGCTCAGCAGTTCGTACTCCCTCTGGCTCCACTGGCGCAGCTCGGCAGCCCCGACGGCATCTCGGCACAGGTCCAAAAACACCTCGGCTCCCTCGCAGAAGCACTCACGGGCAAAGGCACCGGATCCGTCCACGATGCACGCGCCGTCGGCAAACAGCATCCAACTCGACGGCTCACGCGAATCGTCTCCGAGCAGCTTGATCTGCAGTACGTGCGGGTCGTCGGCGTCGCAGAGCTCTTCCTCGAGCACCTGCACCGTAAAGCGCATCTGGAGGGACAGAGTATAAAATCCGGAAAAGTGTCGAAATAGGCACCTTAAAACTTCGGAAAAGTGTAGTTGGATGACAAAACAGCACTTAGAAGCCGATGCTGGATGCGGGATCCTGCGGCTGCCTTCAGCCCTCGCTACTCGTCGTCTCCGTCGTTGGGGTCGCCCTTGAGGGTGTTGATGTCCAGGTACTGGTTATCGTCCTCTTTTTGCTGGGTTTCCGACTCCGCTTGGGTGGGGCCGCGGAACAGCTGGAATCCTTCAAACGCAATGACACCGAGCAGGGCAATGATAATGGCGATAAGGGCAACCTTGACTGCCTGCGGAAATTCCGAGAAACGCAGTGCCTTTTCCTCGGCGTAATAATCGGCGAAGCGCTCTTCGCCCGTGCTTTTGGTATACGCCGGCGCGGACGCGGCCTCCGGGTCATATTCCGGTGCAGGCGTGGCAGCGTACGGATCGTTGAGATAATCGCTCGATGCGGTGCCATAATCCTCGGTCTCGATGCGACCGGTGCCAGCATGGCCATCGGAATAATCGGAATATGCCGCACTGCCCTCATAGTCCGCGGCGCTCGTGTTGGCGGCAAAAAGCGGGTTAACTGGAACATCGAGCGCCGGCATGCCGGTAGAGGTCTCATCCAGATCGGCTGCGGCCCAGGAATCGTGGACAACCTGATGGGCAACGGGCTCATCGAGCCTTGTGACCGGAGGCTTGCGTGCCGCAGGAACAGGCAACTGCTGGGCGCTGTACATAACGGTGCTGTCGGCCGATTTGCCCTGCGTCGCTGCAGCGAGAAATGCCGCCGTCTCGGACGGGTCGCTTGCGGGGCGGGGAGCGAGCGTGGGCGCCGAAGTGGGTGCGGGCGTCGAAACAGGCGGCTGCGCAGGAGTCGGCGCAGATGCGGGCCTGGGCACAAGTGCGGGATTGGGACTTGACGGGTGAGCCCCGCCGCTCATGAGTTCGTCGGCGGTCCACGGGCGATCATCCATCACGTCGTCAAGGCTCAGCGAAAACAGGTCGTCTTCACCCTCATCGAACATGCGGTGCACATGTCCACCAATTGCCGGAATCAATCCGCGATCGGTGCATGATGCCTTGCTCAACGCCATTCTATTCCATCCTTTCGAAATACCAATGACATCGATTATATGGAACTTCCCAAGCGGCTCGGTCTTGGATTCGTGCTTTCCAGAACTCGCGCCCAAAAGGGGAGGGGCAATCCAGGCGAGTGCCTACTTGTCGCCGGCCGCCGCCTTGGCCTCATTGAGGTAGCTATAGAAGCTGTACTTGGAGATGCCAAAGAACTCGCAGGCGCGCTCGCTCGACTTGGAAATGAGAAAGGCGCCGCGACGGTCGAGGTAGCCAATGGCACGAATGCGCTCGTCTTTGGTCATGAGTGCCGCGGGCTTGCCTACAAACTGCTCGCACTCGTGCAGCAGGTCCTCGAGCAGGTCGCCGATGTTCTTGGTAATGGGCTCGGGCTCGGTATAGCCCGTGCCGCCGGTGCCGGTAAAGGCATCGAGCGAACGCTCAAAAGCCTTCATAAGCGTAATGTCAAAGTTGATGCCCAAAATGCCGACGGGCTTGCCCTCGTCGTTGCGGATAAAGATGGTAGAGGACTTGAGCAGCTTGCCATCGGTGGTTTTGGTGAGGTATGGCTCGCGGTCGTGCACGTCGGTGGTGCCCTCGTGCATGGACTCAAACACGATATGGCTGGGGCCGTCACCCAGTTTGCGCCCGCTGACGTGGCCGTTTTCGATCACTACGATGGAGTGGTCCACGTCCTCGGTCTCCAGATCGTGGACGACGACTTCGCAGTTGGGGCCAAATTGGAGCGCCAGACCGTGTGCGAGGCGCTTGTAAAACTCAATCTGTGACGGGGTCATGGGTGCCTTCCTAAAAATTAGTTTGGGCATACTTTGCCATAAACCACACTTGACCGCAAACAAATCCATCAACAAGGCAATTCATGACCGTTCGGCGGCGAAAAGGTACCGATTACGGCAACAAACAATTCGTTAGGTATGCCAATCAAAAAGTGTGATAGAACATTACTAACAAACTTTTTGTTTGGCATCCACATAAAAGTTCAGTCGTATGAATGGGAATGGGCTGAAACGCGTATGCGGGGGCCGGCAAGAGAGGACTTAAGGAGTTCACCGTATGGCCGATAAGATCCAGTGGGCGAGCAACACGATGCCCAAGAGCGATGACAAGCACTTGGGAATCATGAGCCTCGACCACGTGAAGAAGGCCCGCGCCTTCCACCAGTCGTTCCCCCAGTACACCGTCACTCCGCTTGCCCGCCTGGACGGCCAGGCCGCGCGCCTGGGCCTGTCCAACCTGTGCGTTAAGGACGAGAGCTATCGCTTTGGCCTCAACGCCTTTAAGGTCCTGGGCGGCTCGTTTGCCATGGCCAACTATATTGCCGACGAGACCGGCAAGGACGTTGCCGACTGCACCTTCGATTACCTGACCTCCGATCAGCTTGCCAAAGACTTTGGCCAGGCTACCTTCTTTACCGCCACCGACGGCAACCATGGCCGCGGCGTGGCGTGGGCTGCCAACAAGCTGGGCCAGAAGGCCGTCGTGCACATGCCCAAGGGTTCCACCAAGCCCCGCTTCGATAACATCGCCGCCGAGGGCGCCACGGTGACCATCGAAGAGGTCAACTACGACGAGTGCGTGCGCATGGCCGCCGCTGAGGCCGACGCCTGCGAGCGCGGCGTCATCGTTCAGGACACCGCCTGGGAGGGCTACGAGAAGATCCCGTCTTGGATCATGGAGGGCTACGGCACCATGGCTTCCGAGGCTGCCGAGCAGCTGCGCGAGATGGCCATCAACCGCCCGACCCACGTGTTTGTCCAGGCTGGCGTGGGTTCGCTCGCCGGCGCCGTGGTGGGCTACTTCACCAACCTGTATCCCGATAACCCGCCCACCTTCGTCGTGGTTGAGTGCGCGCCTGCCGCCTGCCTGTACAAGGGCGCTGCCGCCGGCGACGGTGACCCGCGCATCGTGGACGGCGACATGCCCTCCATCATGGCCGGTCTGTGCTGCGGTGAGCCCAACATCCTGGGCTGGGATATCCTGCGCAACCACGCCACCGCCTTCGTGTCCTGCCCCGACTGGGTCACCGCTCGCGGCATGCGCACCCTGGGCGCTCCCGAGAAGGGCGACCCGCGCGTCATCTCCGGCGAGTCCGGCGCTGTGACCACCGGTCTGGTCGAGACTCTCATGCTCGATCCCGAGTACGCCGAGCTCAAGGAACTCATCGGCCTGGACAAGACGAGCTCCGTGCTCTGCTTCTCCACCGAGGGCGATACGGATCCCGACCAGTATCGCCGCATTGTTTGGGAAGGCGAATATCCCACTTGCTAATCGTTGGGGCGGAGTAAATAGGTATCGCTCCGCCACCTCACAGGTAGATTCCTTCGTTTGAAAGGTTATGAACAATGGCTAAAGAACTCGATTTCGAGGCAATCAAGGCTGCTGCTGAGTCTCATCGTGCTGATATGACTCGCTTCCTGCGCGCTATGATCTCCCACCCCTCTGAGTCCTGCGAGGAGGGTGAGGTTGTTGCCTGCATCAAGGCCGAGATGGAGAGCCTTGGCTATGACGAGGTCAAGGTCGACGGCCTGGGCAACGTCATGGGCTTTATGGGCGAGGGCGACAAGATCATCGCCATCGACTCCCACATCGACACCGTCGGCATCGGCAACATCGAGAACTGGGATGCCGATCCCTATGAGGGCTACGAGACCGACGAGATCATCTACGGCCGCGGCGGCTCCGACCAGGAGGGCGGCATGGCTTCCGCTACCTACGCTGCCAAGATGATGAAGGACATGGGCCTCATCCCCGAGGGCTACAAGATCATGGTCGTCGGCACCGTCCAGGAAGAGGACTGCGACGGCATGTGCTGGCAGTACATCTACAACAAGGACGGCATTAAGCCCGAGTTCGTCATTTCCACCGAGCCCACCGACGGCGGCATCTACCGCGGTCACCGCGGCCGCATGGAGATCCGCGTCGACGTTCACGGCACCTCCTGCCACGGCTCCGCGCCCGACCGCGGCGACAACGCCATCTACAAGATGGCCGACATCATCGCCGACGTCCGCGCCCTCAACAACAACGGCTGCGACGAGTCGACCGACATCAAGGGTCTCGTCAAGATGCTCGACCCCAAGTACAATCCCGAGCACTTCGAGGATGCCCGCTTCCTGGGCCGCGGCACCTGCACCGTCAGCCAGATCTTCTACACCAGCCCCAGCCGCTGCGCTGTCGCTGACTCCTGCGCCATCTCCATCGACCGTCGCATGACCGCCGGCGAGACCTGGGAGTCCTGCCTGGACGAGATTCGCAACCTGCCGGCCGCCAAGAAGTACGGCGACGACGTGAAGGTTTCCATGTACATGTACGACCGTCCGTCCTGGACCGGCGAGGTCTACGAGACCGAGGCTTACTTCCCCACGTGGATCAACAAGGAGACCGCTCCGCACGTCAAGGCCCTCGTCGACGCCCACAAGGCTATGTTCGGTGACGAGCGCATCGGCTGCGAGCCCAGCATGGACAAGCGCACCGGTCGCCCGCTGTGCGACAAGTGGACCTTCTCCACGAACTGCGTCTCCATCCAGGGCCGCTATGGCATCCCCTGCGTCGGCTTTGGCCCGGGTGCCGAGTCTCAGGCTCACGCTCCCAACGAGGTCACCTACAAGGACGACCTGGTCACCGCTGCCGCCATGTACGTGGCTGCCCTGAACCTCTACGATCCGAGCCAGGCCGACGGCGACGCCACCGTTTTCCGCGCCGGTCTGACCAACAACAAGATCGATTAGTCCCATTCCTCGATTTTGTTGAGCCGGGGGCCGCTCGTGTCCCCGGCACCCCCTGTTGACTCGGGGCCCGCGGTCGTTATCTCCCATGCTTCCTCAACGGTGGCGGGTCCTCGTCATGGTGCTCTGCATGTTCTAGCCACACGCGCATGCCGGAGCACATCTACTCACTGCGATCGTTTCATCTTTAGAAAGGACATTTCCATGGACGCTAAGTTTACCGAGCTCGTCGAGCAGCTGAACGGCCTCGATTTTAAGGGTATGTACGGCAGCGACTTCCTGCACACCTGGGACAAGACCACCGATGAACTCAAGGCGCTCTACATCGTCGCCGACGCACTGCGCGAGCTGCGTGAGAACAACGTTTCGTCCAAGATTTTCGACTCGGGCCTGGCCGTCTCCCTGTTCCGTGACAACTCCACCCGTACGCGCTTCTCCTTCTCTAAGGCCGCCAACCTGCTCGGCCTCGAGCTGCAGGACCTGGACGAGAAGAAGTCCCAGATCGCTCACGGCGAGACCGTCCGCGAGACCGCTACCATGATCTCCTTCATGGCCGATGTCATCGGCATCCGCGACGACATGTACATCGGTAAGGGCGACGCCTACATGGCCGAGGTCTCCGAGTCCGTGCAGCAGGCTTACGAGGACGGCGTTCTGGATCACCGTCCCACGCTCATCTCCCTGCAGTCCGATTCCGACCACCCCACGCAGTCCTCTGCCGACATGCTCTACCTCATCAACGAGTTTGGCGGCCTCGAGAACCTCAAGGGCAAGAAGGTTGCCGTCACCTGGGCCTATTCGCCCTCTTACGGCAAGCCGCTGTCCTGCCCGCAGTCGCTGATCAGCCTGCTGCCCCGCTTTGGCATGGACGTCACCCTGGCCCACCCCGAGGGCTACGACCTCATGCCCGAGGTCGTCGAGCGCGCCAAGGGCTATGCCGCCGAGTCCGGCACCACCTTTAAGCAGGTCAACACCATGGCCGAGGCCTTCGAGGGCGCCGACATCGTGATCCCCAAGAGCTGGGCTCCGTTTGCCGCCATGGAGAAGCGTACCAACCTGTACGCCGAGGGCGACGACGCCGGCATCGCAGCGCTCGAGAAGGAGCTGCTCGCCCAGAACGCCACCCATCAGGACTGGTGCTCCACGACCGAGCTCATGGAGAAGACTGCCAACGGCCAGGACACCATCTTTATGCACCCGCTGCCCGCCGACATCTCCGGTGTCTCCTGCGAACACGGCGAGGTTAACGCCGACGTCTTCGACATGCACCGCGTGGGCATGTACAAGGAGGCCAGCTACAAGCCGTACGCCATCGCTGCCATGATGTTCCTGCAGAAGGTTGCCGATCCCGCCGCTACCCTCAAGGCCCTCGACGAGCGCAACACCGCCCGTTGGCTCCAGGCCTAAAGCCGGGCTGAGGTAAGCCATGTAAAGGGGGCGCTCTGCCAACCGGCGGGGTGCCCCTTTTTTGCATCGCGGGCGTGTGGGATAAGCGCTTTCGATGTGGATGCCCGCGGCGCGAGTTATGGGTACGATGGTTTCAGGGGAGGTATCACCATGAAACTTGGATGCGTCATTATGGCTTCGGGCGAGGGCAAGCGGTTTGGCTCTAACAAGATGCTTGCCGATATCTATGGCGAGCCGCTGATTGCCCGGACCATCGATTCGGTTCCCCGGGGCTTTGACGTCGTGGTTTCGACGCGTTGGCCCGAGGTCGCTCAGATTTGCGAGGACAAGCATTGCCCGTGCGTGCTGCACGATGGCGAGCTGCGCAGCGATAGCGTCCGTGCGGGCCTTTCGTGGGGAGTCGAACGCAACTGGAAAGGTTGCCTCTTTTTGCCGGGCGACCAGCCGCTCGTGAGTTCGGATTCTTTTGAGGCTATGGTTCGTGCATTTGACGAGCGTGGCCGCAAGCATCCGGTGCGTCTTGCGTGCAACGGTGAGCCTTCGAGTCCGGTGCTCTTTCCGGCGGAACTGTTCGATGCGCTCATGCGTCTTGAGGGCAAGGACGGCGGGGGCTCGATTCTCAAAGGTCGCGTCGACGTTGCGCTGGTCGAGGCGCGTGCCTACGAGCTGTGGGACGTCGATACCGTCAAGGGACAGCGACGCATAACGGAGCATATTGCCGCCTGCTCGTATTTTGATCGCGTGGCCAACTGCATCAATCAATAAGGAGCAATTATGATCATTATCAAAAACGGCGCGCTCGTGACGCCCCAGGGGCTTCGCCGCGCCGACCTTGCCATGGAGGGCGACAAGATCGTGCGGATTGCCGTGGCGATTGAGCCGGGCGAGGACGATACCGTCGAGGACGCCACGGACTGTTGGGTGTTCCCCGGCTTTATCGACGGCCACACGCACATGCAGTGCTGGACCGGCATGGATTGGACAGCCGATAGCTTTGAGACCGGTACGCGCGCGGCTGCCTGCGGCGGTACGACGACCATCGTGGACTACGCGACGGCCGATCGCGGCGTGACCATGCCCGATGCCTTGGCCGAGTGGCATCGCCGCGCCGACGGAACCTGCACGGCAAACTACGCTTTTCATATGGCACTCGCCGAGTGGAATGAACGCAACCGCGCCGATCTTTCGGCCATGCGCGAGGCGGGCGTGTCGTCGTTTAAGACCTACTTTGCCTATGATCATCTGCGCCTGGACGATGCCGAGACGCTCGAGGTGCTCGAGGAGCTCAAGCGTATTGGCGGCATACTGTGCGTGCATTGCGAGAACGGCACGTTGGTCAACGCGCTGCAGAAGCGCGTGTTTGAGCAGGGTATCCACGGGCCCGAGGGCCATGCGCTCAGCCGTCCGGACGTGTGTGAGGCCGAGGCCGTGAGCCGCCTGCTGTATCTGGCTCACTTGGCCGGGGACGCTCCGGTCAACGTGGTGCACCTTTCGACCAAGCTGGGGCTCGAGGCCATCCGTGCTGCCAAAGCGCGCGGGCAGAAGAATATCTATGTCGAGACCTGCCCTCAGTATCTGATGCTCGACGACACCTGCTATCTGGAGCAGGGCGAGGACGGCTTTGCGGGCGCCAAGTACGTGATGAGCCCGCCGCTGCGCCATGCCGGTGACCGTGCCGCGTTGCGCGAGGCGCTTGTGGCTGGCGAGATCGATACTATTGCAACCGATCATTGCAGCTTTAACCTGCACGGGCAAAAGGACCGCGGGCGCGACGATTTCCGCGCGATTCCCAACGGCGGGCCCGGCGTGGAGCATCGTCCCGTCGCGATTGCCACGAGCTTTGAGGGCCAGCTGGGCCCCGAGGACCTCTGCCGCCTGATGAGCGAGAGCCCGGCGCGCGTTTTTGGCATGTATCCGCGCAAGGGCTGTCTTGCCGAGGGCTCCGATGCCGACGTGTGCGTGTGGGATCCTTGCGCGCGTTGGACGATCAGCGCCGCGACGCAGCATCAGGCCGTGGACTACACGCCGCTCGAGGGCTTTGAGGCACATGGCCGCGCCAAGGCCGTGTTTGTGAACGGCGTGCTGGCGGCACGCGACGGCGAGCCCACCGGAGCCCAGCCCGGTCGCTACGTGCCCCGCTAGCAGGAAGGCCGCCAGGGTAGCTAATTTGGGACGGGGCTCTTTTAGCTACCCTTGCCTGCCTGATGATTTTTCTCTCAACATGGGGTAGCTAAAAGAGCCCCGTCCCAAATTAGCTACCCCTTGAGGCTGGTGGCGATGATGGGACGGTCGAGGACTGCCTCGAAGCGATCTGCCATCGTTGGGTCGGCAAGCGTGTCGACTTGGTTGAGCATGATGCGGGCATTGTTGAGGTTCAGCATTCGCAGCTCGGCATTGAGCACCATGGCGACGCGCTCTGGGGTGGCAGCGTCGGTGGGCTCGCAGCCGCAGCGCTCGCAGAAGAGCTCGGGGCGGTGGACAACCTCGGCGACGGGCTTGCCCAGCCCCGAGGCGCCGACGACCCAGACAACGTTTGCTGTGCCGGAGGGAATTACCGGCTCCCAGGCGGCATGCGCCTTGAGCGGGAGTCGCTTGCTGCCATCTGCCTCGGCCAATACATAGTCAAAGCGCTGCGCCAGCTCGTTGAGCGGCTCAACGGGGGCGGAGAGCTTGCCTGTCTCCGGGTCCAAAACACCCGCCTGGCAGATACTTCCGCGGTTCATGCCCGCGCATGCCTCGCAGGTGCAGCCGGGAACATGCAGGGCCCCCGGCTTCCAAGGCGCGGCGTCCAGGCGACGATTCGACCCGTCCCATGGTACGCCGGCGACGGGAAACATGTGCGTGGTGGTACAGAGAAGCACCCTGCCGCCGGCGCGCATGAGCTCGAGACCCAACGCACGCAGCAATGTCGACTTGCCGCCACTGCCGATAATTGCGGTAATGCCCGGCTCGATCTTGAGCGCGGAGGCAAGGTTTCCGCTCGTCGTTTCCATCTGTTCACCGCCGTATAATACTGTGATAATAAATAATCATCAGAGTAGCGGTCGAACCGCTTTTGCTCTGCTCAAACCGTAGCACAGGGAGGTGCCCCGGGAATGCTCGTTTATGTTCGCGGCGCCGGCGATATCGCCACGGGCGTCGCCGCTCGCTTGGTGCGCGCCGGCGTGTCGGTCGTTATGGCCGATATCGCGGTTCCCACGTGCATCCGCCGCACGATCAGTTTTTGCGAGGCCATTCGTCTGGGCGAGGTCGAGGTCGAGGGTATTCGCGCTCGCTTGGCACAGACGCCGGCAGAGGCACTTGCGATTACCGAGGCCGGAGACGTCGCCGTTGTGGTGGACCCCCAGGCCAAGATGCTCGGCGAGCTGAAACCCGCTGCCGTGGTCGACGCGATTCTGGCTAAGCGCAACTTGGGCACCACGCGCGACATGGCGCCTGCCGTCATCGCCGTGGGGCCGGGCTTTACCGCGCCGGTTGACTGCGATGCCGTGGTCGAGACCATGCGCGGGCATTTCCTGGGCCGTGTCATTACCCAAGGTTCGCCCCAGCCCAACACGGGCGTGCCAGGCATTATCGCCGGCTATGGTAAAGAGCGCGTTATCCACAGCCCCGCCGCCGGCGTGTTTCGGTCCGACCGCGCAATCGGCGACATCGTGCGCGCCGGAGACGTGATTGGCTACGCGGGCGATACGCCCATGTACACGCAGATCGATGGCTGCCTTCGCGGGCTTTTGGCGAACGGCGTGCAGGTGACTGAAGGCTTTAAATGCGCCGATGTCGACCCGCGCGGCGATGCCAACTATATCAACTACATTTCGGACAAGGCGACGTCGGTCGGCGGCGGCGTGCTCGAGGCACTCGCTATGCTCACCGATATCTTTAGAGGATAGAAGGCGGCAATGGAAAAGCTCGATGTTGTGAATGCGGCGCTTGCCGCCCTGCGTGCTGGCGAGACGTGCGAGCTGGTGGTCGTGGCCGGCACGGCGGGGTCGTCACCGCGCGGTGTGGGCGCATGGATGGCCGTCTTTGCCGATGGCAGCCAGGCGGGCACTATCGGCGGCGGCAAGATTGAGCTCTTTGCGCTGGATGAGGCGCGCGAGCTCCTGAGCGCGGGACAGTCGCGTCTGGTCCGCTACACCATGGGCGGCGAGAACTCCGATACCGGCATGATCTGCGGCGGAGCCATCTGCCTGTGCTATCTGCATCTGGATGCGACCCAGGCACCGTTGTTCCAGGAAATTGCCGACGTCTTGGTCTATCGGCGCATCGGCGACTTCGTCATCGACTTTGAGCCGTTTATCGCGAGCGCGCTCGAGGGCGATGTGGCCGAGTACCATGGCGAGGCATCGCGCCATACCATTGCCGGCTGCCCCGGGCTTTCGCTGGTGGAGGAGGGGAGTAAGGTCACCTACACCAACGCGGCCTCTGAGATTCCCGCGGCGCACATCGAGACGCTCTGCCCCGAGGGCCTGACCTATATCTTTGGCTGCGGCCACGTGGGCGCCGCGACGGCGCGGGTGCTTACGGCGGCGGGCTTTGCCGTCGTGGCGTGCGACGACCGCCCCGGCACGCTGACCCCCGATTGGGTGCCCGGTGTCTACGACCGTCGTCTGGTCGACTACAAGAGCCTGAGCAAGCAGTGCCCCATCGGCCCGCGCGACCTGGTGGTCGTCGCCACGGCGGGTCACAAGTCCGATATCGACGTGGTGATTCAGGCCATGCGTGCCAAACCCGCCTATCTGGGCTGCTTGGGCTCGCGTCGCAAGACGGCCTTTGTGCGCGCCCGCCTGGAGCAGGAGGGCTTTACGCAGGACCAGATCGACGAGCTGCACCTGCCGATCGGCGTTGCCATCGAGGCCGAGGACCCCGAGGAGATCGCCATCTCCATAGCCGCCGAGATGATCCACCTGCGCCGCACCAAGCTCGTCCCCCGCAAGCGCTAATCGCATCCCCACCAATAAGTTGCGGTGAAATACGGATTGTTTAAGCCTGTTAGGCCGCCCAACAGTCCCTATTTCACCGCAACTGTTTTTTGGGGATCACTATGTGCGGGGGAGTTGTGGAGTTGTGCAGGCAGACGAGGTTTTTCTGGAAATACGCACCCAATGCGCGTATAGTACCGGTTGTTTTGTCGGCTCCTGCTGCGTCGAGTCCAAACCGCGAAATGCCATGAGCGGCGCGGATGCAGCCAGGAGGCACGAGGACAACCCATCGTGGCCACGCCCCGTGCTTAAAACCCCAAGAAGGAGTGAACAATGGCAGAAGAGAAGTATGTGCCGCGTCTGAAGACCAAGTACAACAACGAGGTCAAGCAGCAGCTTCAGGACAAGTTCCAGTACGAGAACGTCATGATGATCCCCAAGTTTGAGAAGATCGTCGTGAACATGGGTGTCGGCGAGGCCGCTACCGATTCCAAGGCCATCGACGGTGCCGTGCGCGACCTGCGCGCCATCACCGGACAGCAGCCGATGATCACCCGTGCCCGTAAGTCCATCGCTACCTTCCGCCTGCGCGCTGGTATGCCGATCGGCTGCAAGGTTACCCTGCGTGGCGACCGTATGTGGGAGTTCTTCGATCGTCTGACCTCCGTCGCGATCCCCCGTATCCGCGACTTCCGCGGCATTTCCGCCAAGAGCTTCGACGGCCGTGGTAACTTCTCCATGGGCGTCACCGAGCAGCTCATCTTCCCCGAGATCGACTTCGATTCCGTCGATCACCAGCGTGGTATGGACATCACTTTCGTGACCACCGCCAACACCGATGAGGAGGCCAAGGCCCTTCTGGACGCCTTCGGTTTCCCGTTCAAGAAATAGGTTCACCTGCCCTATAAGCGCCGTTCCCACAAGGGGGCGGCGCTTGGGGCGAACAATACTCTATGTGAGGAGGATATAAGTGGCTAAGACATCGATGATCGTCAAGTGCAATCGCAAGCAGAAGTTCTCTACTCGTGAGTACACGCGCTGCCAGCGCTGCGGCCGTCCGCACTCTGTGTACCGCAAGTTCGGCCTGTGCCGTGTCTGCTTCCGCGAGCTTGCACTCAAGGGCGAGCTTCCCGGCGTTAAGAAGGCCAGCTGGTAAGTCACTACCAGCGTTTCAAGCATCAGTTTGGAACAGGGAAAACGCGCTAAAAAGGCTTTGCCGTTAAGGGCGGCGAAGAACCAAGAGCACGTGTTCATCAAGAACGAAGGAGAATCTGTATGAACCTTACAGACCCGATCGCAGATATGCTTACGCGCATCCGTAACGCTAACTCTGTGAACAAGGCCACGGTCTCCATGCCGAGCAGCAAGAAGCTCGTCGAGATCGCTCGTGTTCTGCACGAGGAGGGCTACATCGAGGGCTACGATGTCGAGGACACCGTTCCCCAGAAGACTCTGCACATCACGCTTAAGTATGGTCCCAAGAAGGCTAAGGTCATCAACGGCATCCGCCGCATTTCCAAGCCGGGCCTGCGTAAGTACACCGGCGTTGCCGACATGCCCCGCGTCCGCGGTGGCCTTGGTACCGCCATTATTTCCACCAGCCATGGCGTCATGACCGACCGCGATGCTCGCAAGCACAACGTCGGCGGCGAGATCATCGCTTACGTCTGGTAATTCGCTCGGTAGGTAGAAGGAAAGGAGATCACCGTGTCTCGTATCGGTAATAAGCCTGTCCAGATTCCCGCCGGAGTCGAAGTGGCAGTCAACGGCAACAACGTTGTCGTCAAGGGCCCCAAGGGCCAGCTCGAGCTCGATGTCTTTGAGAAGCTCGCTATCAACGTCGAGGACAACGTCCTCACCGTTTCCCGTCCCGACGACGAGCGTGAGACCCGTGCCCGCCACGGCCTCACCCGCGCCCTCATCCACAACATGGTTGTTGGCGTTTCCGAGGGCTTCGAGAAGAAGCTCGAGCTCGCCGGCGTCGGTTACCGCGTGCAGCAGAAGGGCAAGAACCTCGAGTTCTCCCTGGGCTTCTCGCACCCCGTGATCGTCGAGGCTCCCGAGGGCATCACCTTCGAGGTTCCCGACAACACCCACGTGAACGTCAAGGGTATCAACAAGCAGCAGGTCGGTCAGATTGCCGCTGAGATCCGCGGCCATCGTCCTCCCGAGCCTTACAAGGGCAAGGGTATCCACTACGTTGGCGAGCACATCCGCCGCAAGCTGGGTAAGGCCGCCAAGTAGTCGTAACCGACTCACTCGCATAAGACCAGCACCCCGTCAGGTGCTGGCAAGATCAACCTTTTTAGGAGTTTACGTATGAACAAGCATAAGGCGAAGCTGGAAGGCCTCAAGCGTCGTCAGCGTCGTGTTCGCGGCAAGGTCTCGGGTACCTCCGAGCGTCCGCGTCTTCGCGTGACCCGTACTAACGCCAACATCTATGCCCAGATCATCGACGACAGCAAGGGTTCCAGCCTGACGCTCGTCTCTGCCTCGACCCTCGAGGCCGAGTTCAAGGGCACCCACACCTCGAACAAGGAGGCTGCGGAGAAGGTCGGTCAGCTCGTTGGCAAGCGCGCCATCGAGGCCGGCATCACCAAGGTCGCCTTCGATCGCGGTGGCCGTATCTACCATGGCCGCGTCAAGGCCCTCGCCGACGGTGCTCGTGCCGCCGGTCTCGAGTTCTAGGAGGTATGTAGCACATGGCTCGTAATCAGAAGCAGCAGCGCGAGGCCTCCGAGTTCGAGGAGCGCGTCGTTTACATCAACCGCGTGTCGAAGACCGTCAAGGGTGGTCGTCGCATGAGCCTCGTCGCTCTCGTCGTCGTTGGCGACGGCAAGGGCAACGTCGGCGTTGGCATGGGCAAGTCCGCTGAGGTGCCCATGGCCATCTCCAAGGCATCTCTCGATGCCAAGAAGAACATGTTCCACGTGCCGGTGACCGAGCAGGGCACCATCCCGCACGAGGTTCTCGGCCACTTTGGTGCCGGCCGCATCATCATCAAGCCCGCTGTCGAGGGTACCGGCGTTATCGCCGGCGGCGCTGTGCGTCCCCTCTTCGAGCTTGCTGGCATCAAGAACGTCCTGTCCAAGTCCCTCGGTACCGACAACGGCCTCAACATCATCAAGGCTGCCGTCGAGGGCCTCAAGGAGCTCTCCAGCCCTGAGGACGTCGCGGCTCGCCGTGGCCTGACGGTCTCCGAGATGTTCGTCGGTAAGGAGAACTAAGCATGGCTGACACCATCAAGATCAAGCAGGTCCGCAGCACCAACGGTTGCAAGCAGGACCAGGTCCGTACTGTCCGTGCCCTCGGTCTCCACAGGATCCGCGAGGTTCGCGAGATTGCTGACAACGAGTCCGTCCGCGGCATGATCTTCAAGGTCAAGCACCTTGTCGAGATTGTAGAGGAGTAGCAAATGCAGCTTCACGATCTTACTCCCGCGCCCGGTTCCACCAAGAACCGCAAGCGCGTCGGCCGTGGCAATTCTTCGGGTCACGGCACCACTTCTGGCCGCGGCCAGAAGGGCCAGGGTTCCCGCTCTGGCGGCACCAAGGGTGCCGGCTTCGAGGGTGGCCAGACTCCGCTGGCCATGCGCCTGCCCAAGCTTCCGGGCTTCCGCAACCCCCGTCGTATCGAGTACACCGCCGTTAACGTTGAGCGTCTCGAGCGTAAGTTCGAGGACGGCGCTGTGATCGACGGTGCCGCTCTTAAGGCCGCTCGCATCACCAAGAGCGAGTTCGAGCCCGTCAAGGTGCTCGGCAATGGTGAGCTCACCAAGAAGTTCACGGTCAAGGTCGACAAGGTCAGCGCTTCTGCGCAGGCCAAGATCGAGGCCGCCGGCGGAAAGGTCGAGCTGCCGTGCTAAATGGTCTTAAGAATGCTTTCCGCATCAAAGAATTGCGCGAAAAGATTCTTTTTACCATAGCTATGCTCGTCGTGTACCGCATTGGTGCGCACGTTCCTGTGCCCGGCATTCCCTTCCAGGGGATGCTGGGCCTTTTCTCGACCGATAACAATTCGGTCGCCGCAGGTGCTATGGCCCTCCTGAATCTTTTCTCTGGCGGCGCGTTGAGCTATGTGTCGGTGTTTTCGCTGGGCATCATGCCTTACATCACCAGCTCGATCATCCTCCAGATGCTCCAGGCCGTCGTGCCTTCCCTGCATGAGCTTGCCCGCGAGGGCGAGGTCGGTCAGACCAAGATTACGCAGTATTCGCGTTACCTCACCCTGGCTCTGGCAATCCTCAACTCCGTGGGTTACCTCTTCCTCTTTAAGAGCTTCGGCATCAGCTTCAATGGCGCCGGCGCTCCCGAGATCATCTTCGACCTCATGATCGTCGGTACGCTCACCGCGGGCGCCATGCTGATCATGTGGATTGGTGAGCTCATCACCCAGCGCGGTATCGGCAATGGCATGTCGCTGATCATCTTCGCGAACATCATGGCCGGTCTGCCGCAGGCTATCTTCTCCAGCACCGAGGGCAACGCCGGTGGCATCATCACCATGGTGATCATCTGCGCCATCATCCTGCTGGTTATCCCGCTGATTGTTTTCCTTGAGCGCGGCCAGCGCCGCATCCCGGTCTCCTACGCTAAGCGCGTCGTGGGCCGTCGCATGATGGGTGGCCAGACCACCTACCTGCCCATCAAGGTCAACACCGCGGGTGTCGTGCCGATCATCTTCGCTTCGGCGCTGCTGTACTTCCCGGCTCAGATTGCCGTGTTCTTCCCCGGCATCGGCTGGATTCAGGCAGTTGCCTCCGCGCTTTCGACCGGTTGGCTCAACTGGGTGCTTAACGTTGTCCTCATCGTGTTCTTCGCGTACTTCTACACCTCCATGGTGTTCAACCCCGATGACACGGCCGATAACCTTAAGAAGCAGGGCGGCTTTATTCCGGGCGTCCGTCCGGGTAGGGCTACCGCGGCCTACATCAAGAACGCGCTCAACAAGATCACGCTTCCCAGCGCTGTCTTTTTGGCGCTCATCGCCATCGTGCCTTCGATCATCTTCTCCTTCACGGGTAACCATCTGATCCAGGCATTTGGCGGCACGTCCATCCTCATCATGGTCGGCGTCGTGCTCGACACGGTCGATAAGCTCGAAGGCCAGATCAAGATGTATGATTACGATGGATTCTTTAAATAGGCTAGAGGAGGATTGCTCATGAACCTCGTATTGCTCGGAGCTCCGGGTGCCGGTAAGGGCACCGTCGCACAGGAGCTCGTCGCCGAGTTTGGCGTCGCCCATATTTCCACGGGCGACCTGCTGCGTGCTGCCGTCAAGGGTGGCACCGAGCTTGGTATTCAGGCTAAGAAGTACATGGACGCTGGCGAGCTCGTTCCCGACCAGCTCGTGATCGACCTTGTCAAGGAGCGCCTTGCCGCCGATGACGCCCAGCAGGGCTTCATTCTCGACGGCTTCCCGCGCAACACCGCCCAGGCTGTGACGCTCGATTCCGAGCTCTCCGCCATGGGTCGCGAGATCGATTGCGCCCTTCTGGTCGATGTGGCCCCCGAGGTCATTATCGATCGTCTGTCTTCGCGTCGCACCTGCCGCGCCTGCGGTTACACCGGCACCGCTGCCGATGCCACCTGCCCCAAGTGCGGTGGCGAGATGTATCAGCGCGACGACGACAAGCCCGAGACCATCAAGAACCGTCTCGACGTCTACGAGAAGTCCACGAGCCCGCTCGTTGACTACTATCGTGGCCAGGGTCTGCTCAAGTCGGTCAACGGTGACCAGGCTCGCGAGACCGTGTACGGGGATGTCAAAGAGGCTCTCGGTCTATGATCAAGATTAAGTCTGCAACGCAAATCGAGCAGATGAAGAAGGCAGGAGCGCTATCTAAGATGGCGCTCCGCCACGTTGGAGCCATGGTGCGCCCCGGCGTTTCGACTTTTGAGCTCGATCAGCTCGCGGAGCAGATTATCCGCATGCATGGCGGCACCCCGGCCTTTAAGGGCTACGGCGGGTTCCCGGGAACCATCTGCGCATCGATCAACGATGCCGTGGTTCACGGTATTCCCAACCCCGACATGATCCTGCGCGATGGCGATATCATCTCCATTGATACGGGAGCTGTCGTTGACGGTTGGGTCGGCGATAACGCTTGGACGTTTTTCGTCGGCACCCCCACGCCCGAAGCCAAGGCTTTGTGCGAGGTCACGCGCGATTGCCTTAAGGCTGCCATCGAGCAGGCTGTTCCCGGTAACCATATCGGGGACGTCGGTTATGCCGTTCAGTCCCTCGCCGAGTCTCACGGTTACGGCGTGCTTCGTGATTATGTGGGCCATGGCATTGGCCGCGTGATGCACGAGGACCCCAACGTTCCTAACTATGGAAAGAAGGGGAGGGGCGTTCGCCTCCAGGCCGGCATGGTCATTGCCATTGAGCCGATGGTTACGATGGGTTCCAACCATGTGAGCACGGGTTCCGACGGTTGGATCGTCACGACCAACGACCACCTGCCCGCCGCGCACTACGAGAACACCGTCGCCATTACCAATGACGGCCCGGTGATTCTCACCACGGATGCGCAAGGTGCTTGGTGCTCCCTCCAAGGCGGAGAAATGTAAAAGTCGCCGCCCCCTGATGCCCAACCTCGCCTTTCAATTTCGAAGGCATGACCCCAAGGTCTATGCCTTCTCATTTCAAGGCGATCTTGGGCATCAGGGAACGGCTTTGTTTTACATTTCAAATGTAACAAGTTCCACTTAGTTGTGGAGCCATTACGAAGTTATTACGATGCGTGCATACGTGTTGTAGAATACTCAATCGCTGTCGTTTTCTAGAGAAAGATGATTGCTTGTGAAGAAGGAAGACGCAATTGAGCTCGAGGGTACGGTAAAGGAACCGTTGCCCAACGCCATGTTTAAGGTCGAGCTCGAGAACGGTCATTCGGTTCTGTGCAACATTTCTGGCAAGATCCGAATGAATTACATCCGTATTCTCCCCGGTGACAGGGTTGTCGTGGAGCTTTCCCCGTACGACCTGACCCGCGGCCGCATCACCTATCGCTACAAATAGCGGCACGCATACACGCACTCCATTTCCGACTGCAGGCTTAGCTCAACCTACGGTCGGATTGTGTGTGAAGACCAGCCATAGTTTTAAACGCCTGCGGCTGGGCGAGTAGATAGTAGGGAAGTAGTTTGAGCGCTACCGAAAGGAAGAACGATGAAGGTACGTCCTTCGGTCAAGAAGATGTGCGATAAGTGCAAAATCATTAGGCGCCATGGCAAGGTCCTCGTCATTTGCGAGAACCCCCGTCATAAGCAGCGTCAGGGTTAAGAGAGGAGACTACGTTGGCCCGTATTAATGGTGTCGACCTCCCGCGTGAGAAGCGCGTTGAGATCGGTCTGACCTACATTTACGGCATCGGCCGCACCACTGCGACGAAGATTTGCGTCGAGTGCAACGTTAACGTGGATACGCGCGTTAAGGACCTCACCGAGGATGAGGTTAACGCCATCCGCGATTATATCGACAAGAACCAGATCATGGTTGAGGGCGACCTCCGCCGTGAGCGCAATCAGAACGTCAAGCGCCTTATGGACATCGGCTGCAACCGCGGCCTTCGTCACCGCAAGGGCCTCCCGGTCCGCGGCCAGCGCACCCACACTAACGCTCGTACCCGCAAGGGCCCGAAGCGTCAGATCGGTGCTAAGAAGAAGAAATAAGGAGCGCTAGATAGATGGCTACTGCTAAGAAGAACGTTCGCGCTGCCCGTCTGAAGCGCGCGGACCGTAAGAACATTTCCGTGGGCCAGGCTCACATTCGTTCTACGTTCAACAACACGATCGTTTCGATCACCGATCCCCAGGGCAACGTCATTTCCTGGAAGTCGGCTGGCCAGGTGGGCTTCAAGGGCTCCCGTAAGTCCACGCCGTTCGCTGCCCAGATGGCTGCCGAGGCTGCTGCCAAGCAGGCCATGGAGCACGGTATGAAGAAGGTTTCCGTCTTCGTCAAGGGCCCCGGCTCCGGTCGTGAGACCGCCATCCGCTCCCTCCAGGCTGCTGGCCTCGAGGTCTCGAGCATCCAGGACAAGACCCCCATTCCGCACAACGGCTGCCGCCCCAAGAAGCGTCGCCGCGTGTAACTGAAAGGATCGTATCAATATGGCAATCGACAGGACTCCTGTTCTTAAGCGCTGCCGTCAGCTCGGGATCGATCCCGCTGAGCTCGGTTACAGCAGCAAGAAGGAATCTATCCGTCAGCCCAAGCGCCGTCGCAAGGAATCTGAGTACGGCATGCAGCTGCGCGAGAAGCAGAAGGTCAAGTTCATCTATGGCGTTCTGGAGAAGCAGTTCCACGGCTACTTCAACAAGGCCCGTAAGATGAACGGCGTCACCGGTGAGAACCTCATGATCATCCTTGAGTCTCGCCTCGACAACGTCGTCTTCCGTCTTGGCTTTGCCCGCACCCGCAAAGAGGCTCGTCAGTCCGTCCGTCACGGTCACTTCACCGTGAACGGCAAGCGCGTGGACATCCCGTCTTACCGCGTCAAGGCCGGCGACGTCGTCGCTGTCGGCGAGAAGTTCCGTGACCTCCTCCCCATCAAGGAGGCCCTGATTTCCTCCGAGCGCTTTGAGGTCCCTGGCTGGCTCGAGGTCGATATCGAGAAGCTGTCTGGTAACGTGCTCGCTCTGCCGACGCGTGAGCAGATCAGCGGTGATATCAACGAGCAGCTCATCGTCGAGCTCTACTCTAAGTAGTCCATCCGGGCTGCTGAGGCTGGAGGTAATACATGTCAGAATTCATTAGGCCTCAGGTTCAGGTCGAAGAGATCAACGAGACGTCTGCTCGTGTCTCCGTCGAGCCGCTCGAGCGTGGCTACGGCGATACGCTGGGTAACTCCCTTCGTCGCGTTCTTCTGTCCTCGCTCGAGGGTGCCGCCGTCGAGGCTATTCAGATCGATGGCGCGCAGCACGAGTTCATGACCATCCCTAACATGGTCGAGGATGTCACCGACATCGTCCTGAATGTCAAGGGTCTTGTCTTCAGGGCTCTCGGCACGACCGACGAGGCGACCGCCACCATCTCGGTTGACGGCCCCTGCGAGGTCACCGGTGCGGACTTCTTTATTCCGTCCGAGTTTGAGCTGGTCAACCCCGAGCAGCACATCGCTACGCTCACCGAGGGTGGCCATCTCACCATGAGCATGCGCATCGGCTATGGCCGCGGCTATGTTTCTGGCGAGGCCAACAAGCGCGACAACGATCCCATCGGTGTGATCCACGTCGACTCGCTGTACTCGCCGGTTTCCCGTTGCGCCAAGCTCGTTGAGGCTTGCCGTGTCGGTCAGCACACCGACTACGACCGCCTTGTCCTCGAGATCGAGACCAACGGCTCCATCGCCCCGCGCGACGCCGTGGTCCAGGCTGCCAATATCATCAACCAGCATATGGCCGCCTTTATGAACCTTGCCGAGACCCCCGAGGTCGAGGAGGAGGCTTCGATCTTCGCTCCCGAGGTCACCAACGACAACGCCGAGCTGGACAAGCAGATCGAGGATCTGGACCTTTCCGTCCGTTCCTACAACTGCCTTAAGCGCGCCAGCATTCACTCGGTCCGTCAGCTCGTTGAGTTCTCGGAGAACGATCTGCTCAACATCCGTAACTTCGGTGTTAAGTCGATCGAGGAAGTGAAGGACAAGCTTGAGTCCATGGGCCTGAGCCTGAAGGCTTAATGCTTCGCATATTTGAGGAGAAACTAGACCATGCGTCATAACGTTAAGAAGGGCCTGAAGCTCGGCACCGATGCGAGCCACACCAAGGCCATGAAGAAGAGCCTTGCTAAGGCCCTCTTCGAGAACGACCGCATCAAGACCACCGAGACCCGCGCTAAGGCGCTGCGTTCGGTCGTCGATCCGATCATCACCTGGGCCAAGAAGGGCGACCTGCACTCTCGTCGTCTGGCTATCGCCAAGCTCGGCGATAAGCAGCTCGTTGCCGAGATCTTCGACAAGGCTGCTCAGGGCATGTGGCAGGACCGCAACGGCGGTTACACCCGCATCATGAAGCTCGGTAACCGCAAGGGCGACAACGCTCCCATCGTTATCATGGAGCTCGTCACCGAGCCTTGCACGCCTAAGGCCAAGAAGGCTGCTCCGGCCCCCAAGAAGGCCGCTGCTCCCAAGAAGGTCGAGGCTGCCGAGGAGGCTCCTGCTGAGGAGACCGCTGAGTAGACAATCCGTCTGCATAGGCTATATTCGAGGGGTACGTTCGCGTACCCCTCTTTTTTTGTCGAAATGCCATTGCCTGTTTGTTGGGAGCGTCCATGACCGCGCCGTCTGATTTCAATTCGATTCCCGAGCTCGATGCCACGCTCGTTTTCCGCGTGGCCTACGATGGCTCGTCCTACAGCGGCTTTGCCGAGCAGCCCGGTCAGACGACGGTTGCGGGCGAGCTGCGCCGCGCTATCGAGACGCTCCTGCGCCGTCCGATTGTCCTGACGTGCGCGGGGCGTACCGATGCCGGCGTACATGCCGTGGCTCAGTACATCAGCGTGCCCGTAACGGACGCTGAGCTCGCTTGTACGCGCCGTAGGTGGCTGCGGGCTATGGATGCCCTGCTACCCAAAGATATCGCCATAAACGAGGTCTACAAGGCCCGTAAAGGCTTTTCTGCACGCTTTGATGCGCGTTCACGTACATATACGTACCGTATTGCCGATCGCGACGCGCGTCCCGTGCTCTCACGGGGTGCCGTGTGGTGGCATCGCTATCCCTTGGACGTCGAGGCCATGTCTGCGGCCTGTCCCGCGCTTTTGGGTGAGCAGGACTTTAAGAGCTTTTGCAAGGTTGCCTCGGCCGTTGGCAAGCCCACGCATCGCTGCGTGATGCGTGCCGAGTTTGGCCATGAGGTTGCGTTTGGCGAGGACATCCTGACGTTTACCATCGAGGGCAATGCGTTTCTGCATTCGATGGTCCGCACGATCGTGGGCACGCTTGTCGAGATTGGCATGCATCGCCGTGAACCCGAGTGGATGCGCGAGGTCATCGATGCTTGCGACCGTACCGCTGCGGGCCCCACGGCTCCTGCCTGCGGCCTTACGTTTATGGGCGTGGATTACGATCCCGCCGAGCTTGTCGTGCTCGACTAGGGGAGGGCTCGACGCGTCGTGCGTCGACACCTGTCATCTGTGGGCTGCGCGTGTGCAACATCTGTTCTTGACGTGCAATACAACTGGTGTCTCATTGCTTTTATTGCCGGGGTGTACCATGAACCACGGTTTGATTTATTGCTGTCGAGAGGACGGATAACTTGGTTCGACGTGGCTCGCATCCGCGACTTTCGGTGATCCTTGTGGTAGAAGGTTCGCCCAGCTATGCGATGCGTGCGCTCGAGAGTATCCAGAACCAAGACCTCTACGATTTGCAGATTGTCGTTGTCTGCCGCGATGCTGCGCCTGGTGTGCGCCATTCGCTTCAAGTTGCCGCCGACAGGGACATCCATATTGATTTGATTGACGTCGAGGACGCGAAGCGCGGCGCTTGTCTTCGTGCCGGTTTTGCTGCCTCGCGCGGCTCTCAAATCATCGCCATGAACGCCGATGAGTGGTTTGCTCCGCAGTCTCTTTCCAAGATGGTCGATATCGCGTGCGATACTGCGGCAGACATAGTGCTCCCCACGGTGTCGCTCGACCGCTATGATGCACATCGAGAGCGCCATTCGCGCGTCTTGGATGCTGCTCATATTTCCATTGATAGCAAATCTTCGATGGTGACCGGGCTGTCCCAGTTGATTTTAGGCGGCCTAGTCGTTCAGACCTCTGGCGTGATGTATAGCCGTCCGCTGTTTGAGGCATGCCTTTTGTACGACAAGGCGTTTCGCACAGTTGGGTTTATGGCGTGCTCGCTCTCGCGGGCGCAGCGCGTCTCCGGATGCGGCGACGCTTGTTTCCACGCGGCGGCACCTAAGCTTACAGATGCCTTTGATCCCACCATGTATGCCAAGGTATCCGATGACACCCGGGCGCTCGACGAGCTTACGGACTCACTCTCGGAAGCAGATAGCGGTGGTCGGCTCAAGCTGGCAACCCAAAAGTTCTACTTTGCCGGACTGGTCGCCTGCATCGAGAATTTGTGTCTGAGCCCGCATGGGGTGTCGTCAATCGAGCGTTCCGCCCGTATGCGTGATATGCTCGAGGCGCCTCGAACCCGTCAGATGGTCGCCGCGCTCAAGGATAACCATCGGGGGCTCGGTCTGTTGTTTGGGCCGATCGCCAGCGCCAAGCCCGCGCGCTGCGTGATGTGTACGCATCTGGCAGCTTTTCTTAACCGGACGGGCGCAAAAACCGCCTAAACGGCTCATCTCGAAACAAATTTGCATAGAATTGTTTCGAAATGCGTTCTTATACACAAAAGCCTTCAAATAGCGTTAAACTATTCAATCACTGATTGACTGTCTCCGCCATCTTTTGGAGAGAGGGTTTGTATGGCTAAAAAACGCAATGGGCGCCAGGATGCCATTAGAGATATTGTGCGCAATAAGGACGTCCGCACGCAGCGCGTGCTGGTCGATGAGCTCCGCGCTATGGGCTTTGATTGCACGCAGGCGACTGTCTCTCGCGATATTGCCGATATGGGGCTGCGTAAGCTCCCTGAGGGCATCTATGTTCTGGCAGAGGACCTGCACCTGCAGCGTATGGTTTCCGAGCTCGTAACGGGCGTTCTGCGCACCGATAATCTGGTTATGATCAAGGCTCAGCCTGGCACGGCTTCCGGCATCGCCGCCGCCGTTGATGCGGCAGAGCTGCCCGATGTGCTTGGCTCGCTTGCCGGCAACGATACGATTTTGGTTATTGCCCAGACGGCCGAGGACGGCGAGCGTCTCGAGGCGCTGATCAATAAGCTGAGCAATTCTCGCAAGTAGGCGTGCGGGTCGTGCGCTCGGCACTGTGTGCGTGACATGGTGGCTTGTAAGGGGGTATCGACGTTGGTCGGTACCCCCTATATTGTTTGCCGGTATAAAGACCGTTCACCAGGTCGCTTTAAACTAAAAAGGCCCCCGAGCAGTTTAATAAGCTGCTCGGGGGCCTTGTTGCTTATGGCCGGATGAATTTCTAGCCGACCGTATCGTCAGGCGTGGGCGAGGGATCGGGAGTGGGCGTAGGCGTAGGCGTAGGCGTAGGCGTGCCGCCATCGCCGCCGGTCGAACCACCAGTGGAGCCGCCCGTCGAGCCACCGGTCGTTCCGGTGCCGCCGGTGGTGTCGCCGCCCGTGGTTTCGGTGGTCGTGGTCGTCGTGGTAGTCGTTGTGGTGGTTTCCTCTTCGTCCTCGTTCTCGTCCTTGTCGTCGTTCTCCGTCTTCTTGGTGTTGTTGGTGCCGTAGAACTTCCAGACGCTGTTGTTCTTGTAGGTGGGCGCCGTTCCGGTCGCAAACTCCTCGCGTTCGGTACCGGTCAGAACGGTGTTCATAAACCGCTTAAAGACAGGCAGGTTGGTGCTGTCGCCCAGCAGGTCCGTGCCGTATTTTTGGATGGGGATCTCGCCCGCGGAATAGCCGGTCCACAGGGCGCACGCCAGCTGCGGGGTATAGCCGCAGAACCACAGGTTAGTGGTGTTGTCGGTGGTGCCCGTTTTGCCGGCATAGGGCTGGTTGACGCTCAGGGCGCCAGCAGCACCCGTACCGCCGCCCTGCATGACGCCGGACAGAACATCGGTGACCGCGGCGGCCTCGCCCTCGGTAAGCGCCTGTGAGGGATTGTCGGTGTGCTGGTACAGCACCGAACCGGTACGAGAGTCAATCTCGGTGATGGCGATCGGCTGGCGATAGTAGCCGCCGTTGGCAAACGTCGCGTAGGCGGCGGCCATCTCGAGCGGCGAGATCGAGCCGGTGCCGAGCGTCATGACGGGAACGTCCTCGATGTTGTCCTTGGCGGGATCGATGCCGAGCTTTTTAACGAGCGAGATGATCTTGCTGTTGCCGACGGCTTCCGCCACCTGGATGTAGCCGGTGTTGGAGGAGTATGCCGTTGCCTGCTTAAGCGTGATGTTGCCATAGCTATGGTTGGCGTAGTTTTGGACCTCGGTCGTGGTGCCCTTAGCCTTGAGCGGCGAGTTGCAGTTGAGGGTGACGTTGGGGTTCATGCCGTTTTGGATGGCAGTTGCCAGCGTAAAGGCCTTAAAGGTGGAGCCGACGGGACGCTTGGCCGTGGCATGGTTTACGTGGTTCTCGTCGGCGTTGTAGTCGTAGCCGCCCACCATGCACTTGATGTAGCCGGTCTTGGGGTCGACGACGACCATGCCCATATCCAGGCCGTCGAGTGAGAGCGTGTCGAGCTGCTGGCGGACGGCATTCTCTGCCACCTGCTGCATCGTGGGGTCGATGGTGGTCTTGACGGTCAGACCGCCCTTAAAGAGCACGTCGGTCGAGAACTCCTGCTCCAGCAGCTGCTTAACATAGGCGACAAAGTAGGGCTGCGAGTATACGTCGACGCCGCTGCCCGAAATCTCGGTCACGTTGAGGGTGATGGGCTCGGCCTGCGCGGCATCGTGCTCCTCCTGCGTGATGTGGCCCAGGCGCAGCATGTTGTCAAGGACCTTGTTGCGACGGGACAGCGCCAGGTCGGGGTTGACCGTGGGGTCGTACTGCGAGGGCGAGTTGGGAAGGCCGATGAGCAGCGCGGCCTCGCTCAGGGTGAGGTCGGCGGCGCTCTTGGACAGGTAGGTCTCGGCGGCGGCCTCGATGCCGTAGGCGCCGTGGCCGTAATAGATGGTGTTGAGGTACATCATGAGGATCTCGTCTTTGGAGTACATGTCCTCCATCTTGACGGCGATGTAGGCCTCGCGCACCTTACGCTCGATGGTCGAGTCGAACTGCTCCTCCTGCAGGATGGTGTTGCGCACCAGCTGCTGAGTGATGGTCGAGGCGCCTTCGTGGCCGCCGCCGAGGGTTGCCACCGCAGCACGCGCGATACCCCACAGGTCGATACCGCCGTGCTCGTAGAAGCGCTCGTCCTCGACGTCAACGGTGCCCTGCAGCACGTAGGGGGAGACCTCGTCCTTGGTGATGGACTTGCGGTTTTGCGTGTAGAAGCTCGCGATCTTGTTGCCGTTGCAGTCGACGATCTCGGTGGGCTCGCTCACCAGATACGCGTTGGCGTCGGTGTAGTCGGGCAGATCGGACAGCCAGCGGTTGACGTTGCCGACCATGCCGATGCCAAATGCCACGCCCGCGATAAGCAAAAAGCCCAAAAACGAGAGCAGGATTATGGGCAGGGCATGCGTCTTTGAACGGCTGCGTCCCTGTCGTTGGCGAGGACCCATATATTGACCTCCAGGTATGTCGTGCCGGGCGGCGGATGTGCCGTCGGGGCAGGATGGACATAAGTTATTACACGATAAACCAAACGGGGCGCGCGAGGCCTCGTGTATGCTGGAAGACGGCATTTTTCAGAGTGAATGCATACCTTGGTAAGGAGTTTGTCGATGGCGATTCGGACGATGGGGCCGAGCGGACAATACGCGACTGGATTGGATGCTGCCGGTGCGGCGCTGCCCGAGCTGCTGGCGCCGGCGGGCGGGCTCGACCAGATGCTTGCGGCCATCGCCGCGGGTGCCGATGCCATCTATGCGGGGTTGGGCGGCTTTAACGCCCGTGTGAGCGCCCATGGCTTTACGGATGACGAGTTTGCGCGCGGCTGCGCCGTGGCGCATGCCCATGACGTGCGTGTGTACGTAACGCTCAACGTGTTCGTGTTTGACGATGAGTTGTCCGACGCGGTGGCGTTGGGAGCTCATGCACTGGAGCTGGGCGCCGATGCTCTGATTGTCGCCGATGCCGGGCTGGCTTGTGTACTGCGCACGGCGATTCCCGGGATCGAGATTCACCTGTCCACGCAGGCGGGCGCTCATAGCGAAGGCGCCGTGCGGCTTGCCGCCGATGAGCTGGGGGTCGAGCGCGTGACGACGGCACGCGAGCTGACGGTCGACGAGATTGCGGCGCTGTGTGCCACGGGCGTGCCCATCGAGGTGTTCTGCCACGGTGCGATTTGCATCGGCTATTCGGGGGCGTGCGAGTTCTCGGCCCTGCGGCGTGGGCGCTCGGCGATGCGCGGCGACTGCACGCAGCCGTGCCGTCTGGCGTACGACCTGGTGGACGAGGCGGGGCAGAGCGTTGTCGCCGTCGAGGGAGATCGCCTGCTGTGCCCGCGTGACTATCTGGGTATTGCGCATCTGCCCGAGCTTGTAGATGCCGGCGTGGCATCGCTCAAGATCGAGGGTCGCATGAAGAATCCCGGCTACGTCTTTAACGTGGTGAGGGTGTGGCGTCGGGCGCTTGATATGCTGCGCGACGGCACATGGGATGCCGATGCGGTGCCGACGCTTGAACGCGAGCTGGGGAGGTCGTTTAACCGTGGGTTTACCGATGCGTACCTGCGAGGGCGTTCGGGTGCCGAGCTGATGAGCTTTGAGCGCGCAATTAACCAGGGCGTGCGCGTGGGGCGTTTGGTCGCTGTGGGCCACGAAGAGGTGACCGTTGAGCTCGACGCCGCCGTGGCGGCGGGTGACACGCTCGAGATTCGGTTCTATCCGGGTGTCGACGCGCGTCCCGATGTGCCCAAGCGCTGGCCGCAGGTGCCCTGCCCGGTGGATGCCGCAGCGGGGAAGCGCGTCGTCGTGCATTGCAAGCGTAAGGTGGACGCGGGCTGCGAGGTGTACCTGATTCGCAGCGCCGGCGTGTTGGATCAGACGGCGGCGGTGTTGGGGCGCATGCGGGCCGAGGCGGATGCGATTGCGCCCGTTGCGCGTGCCGTTGAGGTGCTGCCCTTTGAGGGCGTTGCGGTGGATGGCGGTGCGTCGACGGAGTTGGTGGAGTGCGCGGTTCCCACTCGCATGGTTTTTGCTTGGCAGCTGATGGATGCCGACCCGCGCGGAGAACTCGATTTGTCCGACGCCGTTGTGGTGCTTGACGAGGTGTGCCGCACGGGTGACGCTGACCGGACCCGCTCACTGATGCAGCGTGCCGGGCGCGTCGTCTGCCGCAACCTGGGGCAGGTGGTGATCGCTCGCGAGCTGGGCGTGACGTTTGACGTGGCGGCGCCGGTGTTCTGCGCGAATCGGGCTACGCTTACCTGGCTGCGCGGACTCGGTGCGGGGCGGGTGTACTTGCCGGCCGAGTTGCTCGGCAATGATGCGGAGCGTATTGCCGAACTGGCTGCTGAACCCGGCGTCTTGGGTCCGGTCGACGCCGACCGTCCCGAGCTTATGGTGTGCGAGCACTGCCTGCTGACCGCCGAGGGCGTCTGCGCCACCGATGCGACGGGACAGGTTCGTTGCCGCGACTGCTTGCGTCGTCGGCAGGTACGCTATCTGGTCGAGCGTGACGGTACACGTCTGCCAGTTACCATTGACGCATGCGGCAGGACGAGGATTTTCCTGTCGTAGGTGCCGCGTCGCGTCAGTTTGTTATCATAAGAGAGTTTATGGACTTCCAGCACCGCCGTTTTCGGCGAGGGTGCTATAGCAAAAGGAGGATACCCAATGCTGTCTGTTGACGAGCAAATGCGTATCATCACCTCGGGCGCCGCGCAGATCGTTCCCGAGGCCGACCTTCGCAAGAAGCTTGAGAAGGGCGAGCCCCTCAACATCAAGCTCGGCGTCGACCCCACCAGCCCCGACCTGCACCTGGGCCACGCCGTGCCGCTGCGTAAGATGCGTCAGTTCCAGGACCTGGGCCACAATGTCACCCTCATCATCGGCAACGGTACCGCGTTGATTGGCGACCCTTCGGGCAAGAATTCCACCCGTCCGCAGCTTTCGCAGGAGCAGATCGAGGCCAATGCCGAGACCTACGTGAGCCAGGCCATGAAGATCCTGGATCCCGAGAAGACCACCATCGTGCACAACGGTGACTGGATCCTTTCGATGGATCTGGCCGGCCTGCTGCAGGTGTGCTCCAAGTTCACCGTCGCCCGCATCCTTGAGCGCGACGACTTTACCAAGCGCTACCAGTCTCAGACGCCGATCGCCCTGCACGAGTTCCTGTACCCCGTGATGCAGGCCTTCGACTCCGTTCAGATCAAGGCCGACGTGGAGATGGGCGGCACCGACCAGCTCTTCAACCTGCTCGCTGGTCGCGAGCTCATGGAGAAGATGGGCATGGAGCCGCAGATCGCGCTCACCATGCCGCTGCTCGAGGGCACCGATGGCGTGCGCAAGATGTCCAAGTCCTATGGCAACTACATCGGCCTGACCGATGCCCCCAAGGATATGTTCGGCAAGACCATGTCCATCCCCGATGAGATGATCGGCAAGTACTATCGTCTGGCCAGCTCGCTCACCCCGGCCGAGGTCGACAAGATCGACGCTGCTCTGGCCGACGGCTCTGCCGATCCCTATGAGCTCAAGCGCGCTCTGGGTCGCGACCTGTGCGACACCTACCACGGCGCCGGCGCCGGCGACGAGGCTCAGGCCGAGTTCGACCGCGTGTTCAAGGAGGGCCAGCTCGCCGACTTCCCCGAGAAGCACGTTGAGCTGACCGTCAACGACGAGGGCCAGATCTACCTCGCCGGCCTGCTCAAGGACCTGGGCCTTTCGGCCAGCGCCGGCCAGGCCCGTCGCGACATCGACGGCGGCGGTGTCAAGATTAACGGCAAGGCCGTGGCTCCCAAGAGCTACAACATCGACCCCAGCGCCCTCAAGCCGGGCGACACCCTCTCCGTGGGCAAGCGCAAGGGCTTTAAGTTGATTTAGTTCCGCCGTTCTACCGAACGGCGGACCGGCCGACGCTGCGCGGGCCGCATTTGAGACAATCTGACGTTCAACTTCAAGGGCGCGACCAGAAGGTCAGCGCCCTTTCGTTTCACGTCACCTTGTCTCAAATGCGGCCCGCTCGCTGTCGTTGCCAAAACATCGGCGCTTCCGTTGTTGGCACTTTGGGACACTCCTTGCCATTGGTGCAAAGCAACCTGTCTCCATTGCGCTAAGCGGCGTGTGCCGTTAAGCGGAGAGGCGTATTTTGACCCATCGTTTGGGCATACAATGGCTATTGGCTTGCTGCGGTGAAGGTCTGTCCGCTCCGCAGCTTTTTTCTACGGTTAAAGGAGTTTGTATGTCCGTTGAGGTCATGAGGACTGTGATCGAGGCCGCCGAGGGTCACGTGCCCGTCGACACGCTGTTTACCAATGCGCAGATCGTCGACGTGTATGGCCAGCGTGTGGCGCCCGGTAGCGTTGCCGTCAAGGACGGTGTGATCGTCGGCGTGCTCTACGATGGTCGCGACGATGCCGCTGGCACCTACGAGGCAACTGAGGTCATCGACTGCCAGGGTCGCTATCTCGCTCCCGGTTTTATTGACGGGCATCTGCATATCGAGTCTTCGAACATCCGTCCCGCCGAGTATGCTCGCATGGCCGCGACGCGCGGTACTACCACCGCCATTGCCGACAGCCACGAGATTGCCAACGTTTCCGGTCTGGACGGCCTGCGCTTTATGATTGAGGACGGCCGTCGCGCGCCCATTTCCATCAAGTACATGATGCCCTCGTGCGTGCCCGCGCTGCCCGACGAGCAGGCCGGTGCCGTTATTTCGGCTGCCGATATGCAGGCGTTTTTTGCCGAGCATCCAGGCGATGTCTTTGGTCTGGGCGAAATGATGAACCTGCCGGGCGTCTTTATGGCCGACCCCGAGACCTGTGCTCGCATCGATGCTGCCAACCAGACGCCGTCCAAGCAGGTTGACGGCCACGCGCCGCTCGTTGCCGGTAAGGACCTCAACGCCTATGCCGCAGCGGGCATTATCGCCGACCACGAGTCGACGATTCCCGAGGAGGCGCTCGACAAGCTGTCTCGCGGCATGTACGTGATGCTGCGCGAGGGTACGTGCAGCCATGATCTGGCCAACCTGTCGCCGATGCTGCTGGAGAATCCCGCGCGCGCCCGCCGCTGCTGCTTTGCGACTGACGACCGCGCTCCTTCCGATGCGCTTGCAACCGGCATGATCGACAATGCCTGCCGCGTGGCGATTGAGGCCGGTATCGACCCCGTGGTCGCTATCTCTATGGCGTCCCTCTCCACGGCCGAGGCGTTTGGCCTGGATCACGGCTGCCGCGACCCGCACGAGCTCCGCGGTGCGATTGCCCCGGGCAAGCGTGCCGACCTGCTGGTGCTCAATGACCTGACGTTTGCCACGGCTCCGCATCGTGTATATGCCGCCGGTGCCCTGGTGGCGCAGGACGGCACCTTTGTGGGCGAGATCGCACCCGAGATGGCCGAGGTTGCGGCCCTTGCCGATGAGCTGCGCGCCTCCGTTAAGCTGCCGAAGCTTTCGCTCGACGTATTCGACTATGCCTTTAAGCCGGGCGAGGCCGTGATTGACGTGGTGCCGGGCAAGGCCATCACGGGCATGGTTCGTCCCGAGAGCGCCGAGGGCCTGCGCCGTATTATGCTGATCGAGCGCCACGGCCGCGGCGTGTCGCTGCAGGCCGAGGGCGCCGACGGTGACGGCCCCGCTGGCCTGGGACTCGTTGGCAAGCATATCGGCCGCGGCTGGGTGCGCGGCTTTACCATCACGGGCGGCGCTATCGCCTCGACGATCGGCCACGACTCGCACAACGTGTGCGTCGTGGGCGACAACGCCGCCGATATGATGGCCGCCGTTGATGCCGTGGGCCAGGGCGGTCACGTGCTGGTGCGCAACGGCGAGGTCGTGGCGCGCATTCCGCTGGCGCTCGGTGGCCTGATGAGCGAGGGCACGGCCGAGGATGTCGCCGCGCAGCACGACGACTTTATGGTCAAGGCGCGCGCCATGGGTATTGAGCCGCCGCTCGACCCCATCATGGGCATCATCTTCCTGCCCCTGCCGGTCATCCCGACGCTCCGCATCCGCCCCGAGGGCATGTTCGACGTCACAACCTTCACCTACGCCGACTAGTCATCGGGGACGTTCTTAAACGACTAGTCGTTGGGGATACTCTTTGGCGGGCCGCCTGACGTCGCGACCGTGGGGCCTCTGGCATATGTGAGCTATTTGCCAGGTCCTTGTAACGTTTACGCCCGCGGAGTCTTATTTGAGCTCCCTTTGGGTACGTTGGAATCGGATACACGTTCGATTCCAACAAGTCCGAAGGGAGCTTTTCTATGTTTAAACTGATTGCATCCGATATGGACGGCACACTGCTTGACGAAAACGGCCAGGTACCTCCCGAGACCTACGAACTGATTCTGGCGCTACACGAGCGTGGCGTGCATTTCGCCGCATCGTCAGGTCGTCGCTACGATCGCCTGTGCGAGTTCTTTGCGCCCGTTCGCGACAAGATGGACTTTGTCGCCGCTAACGGCGCCCAGGTCTACGCCGACGGTAAGATGGTAGACCGTGAGGTGTATTCCCACCTGGCGATTCGAAGGCTCGCCCAAGCCGTCAGGACGTTTCCCAATCTGCATCTTGCGCTCTTTGACCGAACCAAGTCCTTCCTGCTCGATGACGAGTGCAAGTTCGTGCGTGAGGTCGATAAGGACCTTCCCAATGCCGAGCGCATTTGGGAGCTGTCCGATCCCAGCGTAAATATCATCAAAGCGAGTATCTTTTGCGACGACAGTGCGGTTATGGACAGTGCGTACGTGCTACAGCGCGAACTTGGTCAGCTCTTTACCTTTGCGCCTTCGGGCAACGCGTGGATCGATGCCATGCAGCCCGGTGTGTCGAAGGCCTCGGGCATCGCACAGCTCATGGAGCACTATGGCGTCGAACGCGACGAGGTCATGGCGTTTGGCGACTCGATGAACGACTACGAGATCATTCGCTTTGTCGGCACGGGCTGCGCGATGGAAAACGCGCGCCCCGCGCTCAAGGCAGTCACCGATCGCGTGGTGGGGTGCAACCGCGACCACGCCGTCCAGCAGGAGCTCCGTCGCGTGCTGGAGAGTCTCGCCTAATTCGGCAGATGGGGACAATCCTTGCAGCGCCCCGCGAAGAGTGCCCCCAACGACTACTGTGACCAGGGTAGCTAAAAAGCCCCGTCCCAAATTAGCTACCCTGCCGGGTTGCTGCTGCTGCTAGGCGAGGGCGTCCATGATGGTGCAGGCGACGCCGTCGTGGTCGTTGTCGTATTCGGTGATGGCGTCGGCGGCCTCGCGATCTTCGGGCTCGGCGTTGATCATGGCCATGCCATGGCCCGCTGCCTGCAGCATGGGGATGTCGTTGATGTTGTCGCCGAACGCCCAGGCGTCGGCGAGACGCTCGCCCAGGTGCTCGCATAGCCACGTGAGGGCCGTTCCCTTGGTGGCGCCCTCGCCCATGACTTCGATATTCATGGCGTACGAACGCGTGACCTCAATGCCTCCGAGCGTGTCGAGCGCCGCCGCGATGGCGTCGCGATCGGCCGGGTCGTGCCAGTACATGGCGATGCGTTCGAGCGTCTCGACCTCGTCGATCTTGCTGTCGATATCCATGTCGATCGGTGTTCGTGTGCGCTTGAGCGAAGCTGCGATGTGGGGGTCGCCGCCGCAGAACTCATCCAGGCGCGTGTAGAGCGAGCGGGGGAGGAAGCACTGCCCGTCCGCGAAGATATCGAAGGTCACATCGTGGCCGGCGGCGATGCGGCGGATGCGATGGGCAATGCCGCAATCGAGCGGTCGGCTCAAGATGCACGTGGCGCGCGAGGCGTCGGTGGGCGTATCCTCGTCGAGCTGCCAGACGCTGGCGCCGTTGGCACAGACCGCGTAGTGCACGGCGGGATGGGCGAGAATGGGCTCAAAGATGCCCGACAGTGGACGTCCCGTGCAGGGAACAAACTCGATGCCACGACGTGCGAGCTCGTCGAGCATCGCCCAGGTGGCATCGCTCATCTGCTTATCGCTCGTCAACAGCGTTCCATCCATATCGGAAAACACAATCATTTGATGCAGCCCTTTCTGCTGGCATAAAAAGCGTGGCCGAGGGCGGTGATTCCCTGGCCACGCTCGAGTTCTATAACGGTCCGCGTCCTAGCGGTCGGCGAGCGGCTTGTACTCCAGCGGCTCGATCACCGGACGATAGGCCGGGCGAATAATACGGTGCGCGCAGAAGAGCTCTTCCATGCGGTGTGCCGACCAGCCGGCCATGCGGGCGACGGCGAATAGCGGCGTAAAGAGCGTCTCGGGCACGCCAAGCATCTTGTAGATAAAGCCCGTGTACAGGTCGATGTTGGCGCAGATGGGCTTGGTCATGCCGTGGTCGCGCATGACCTGGGGTGCCAGGCGCTCGATGCGCTCGATGAGTGCGAACTCATCGCCCAGGTTCTTCTTGGCGGCAAGTGTGTGCGCGTAACGGCGGCAGACCTCGGCGCGCGGGTCGCTGAGCGTATAGACGGCGTGGCCCATGCCGTAGATGAGGCCCGTGCCGTCGAAGGCCTGCTTGTCGAGGATCTTGCCCAGGTAGGCCGCGACCTCGTCCTCGTCCTCCCAGTTGGAGACATGCGCGCGGATGTCCTCGTGCATAGACACGACCTTGGCATTGGCGCCGCCGTGGCGCGGGCCCTTGAGCGAGCCGATAGCCGCGGCGTAGGCGGAATACGGGTCGGTGGCCGAAGACGACAGCACGCGGCAAGCGAAGGTGGAGTTGTTGCCGCCGCCGTGCTCGGCATGCAGCATGAGCATAACGTCGAGCAGCATCGCCTCATCGCGGGTGAACGCCATGCCGCCGCGCAGGACCTGTAGGATGGTCTCGGCGGTGGAGAGACCGGGCGTAGGGTGCGGCACGTGAACCTCGGAGCCGCGAAGCTTGGCGACCGAGGCCATGTGTGCGAAGGCGGCGATGCGCGGGAGACGTGCGAGCATGGAAATGGCGACGTCGATTTCGTGCTCAGGCGTGATCACGTCTGGTTCGGCATCGAAGGCGTAGAGCAGCAGTACGGCGCGCTGGAGCACGTTCATGATGCTCGACGACACCGTGGTCATAGGGAACTCTTTAACGTACTCGTCGCTCAGATGTCTAAAGGCGCCCAGGCGCTCGCAAAAGCCGTCGAGCTCTTCCTTGTTGGGCAGCGAGCCCGTGATAAGCAGATAGGCGACTTCTTCGTAGCCGTAGCGATTCTCGGCCTGGGCATTGTTGACCAGGTCCTCGATGCTGTAGCCGCGAAGCGTGAGCTTGCCCTGATCGGGCACGACCTTTCCGTCGACCTTGTTGTAGCCGTGCACATCCGAGATACGAGTGAGGCCCGCGACCACGCCCGAGCCGTCGGCATTGCGCAGGCCGCGCTTGACATTGTGCTCTTCGAACAAGCCCTCGTCATAAGGGTCGGTCGGCAGGCCGTGGTAGAGGCTTTCGCTCTCAGACGAAATCTGGCGGCTTGCTTCGTAATCCAGAACCAGTCGGCTCAAGTGGTCATCGAAGCGGTAATAGATTTTCTTGGCGTCGTAGGCCATGCGCGCTCCTCTCCGGGCCGCATCGGGGTGGCTTGCATGGGCATGCGCGCGTCAGGCTATCCCCAGCGGCTTGTTCGCTACAGGCGGTACATAAAGTTAAAGACGTCCTCGCGCTGGATGGACACGTTGACGCCCGAAAGCTCGCCGGCCTCGGCCAGGGCCTTCTGCAGCTCAGCGAAGTCGAGCTTGGACTCGGCGGTATCGGCCAGCATGGTCATGGTGAAGATGTCCTCGATAATGGACTGCGTGATGTCGCGGATGTCGACGTTGGCCTCGCCCAGGACGCGGGTGACGCCGGCGACGATGCCGGGGCGGTTCTTGCCAAGGACGGTGATGACGATACGGGAGGACGAGATCTCGGCCATGGGAAACCCTTTCGCGTGATTGCGGCGCGCGCGGGGCGCTCCGCTACGGTACAGTGTTCATCATTGTACCTGTCTGGCGCAAAAAAGGCGCGCTCGCTGCGGCGTTACATGCCTGCAACATGAGCGTAAGGGGGAAGGCCGTACGGGGAAGAGCCGTCTGGCGCGTGTCCGGCTCGTGTTGGGTTGATTTCCGATCTCAGCCGAACACATTGAGCGGACAGGCCGTTCCCGCAGTCAGCCGAACGCCTCCGACGGCTGATTCCGAACTGGAAGCGGAGGGCATCCCCGCCCTTCGGTAGGGGATACCGCTCCGCGGCGCATACCGCGGGCGGCGCCCCTATCGGACCACCGTGACCTCAGTTGGGATGGGCCCAGCACTGCCGCGTACTCGGTGAGCTAGAGCCAACTGTTCGTCTTCACGTCGCGTATGGCGATATTTCGGTCGTCCGGCTCGGTGATGCCGTAGCCGAACGCCTGGAGCGTCTCGATGGACTCCTGGATCCTCTGTTGGAACATGGGACCCGGATCGACCCTCGGCCCGAGGTGCCCGCGCCAAAGGCACGGCGTAGCGCGCAGCATGTTATGGATTTTGGAGATGGGCTCGATGTCGGCGTAGACGTTGAGCGTCGCCATGGCGTCCTTGTGGCCGAGGATCGATTGGAGCGCCTTGATATCGCCGCCTTGGCGGATCCACTGCGTTGCGAACGTGTGGCGAAGGCCGTGGAACGTGATCAGCTCGTCGTTGGTGCCCATGAGGCCGTTGGTCTCCGAGAACGTCTTGAACGCCCTGCGGATATAGCTTGTCGTCGCGAAGGTCGCGCCCGGCTCCGACAGGATGTAGCAGTCCCCGATCTCGACCGCCCCGGTAAGGCCGCGCAAGCGCAGCTTTCCGCAGTCGATCTCGTGGGTCTCCTTCAGGAAGGGGAGTAGGCCGACCGGGTCGATGGGGATACCCCTGGCGTCATGGGTCTTGGTGTCCTTGATGAACGAACCCATTCCCTTCGCGTACGCCACCGAGTGTCTGATCGAGATCAGGCCCGTCTCGAAATCCACATCGCACCACCGAAGGCCGCAGACCTCGCCGATTCGCATCCCCGTGTGCAGGGCGAGTACGACCGCCCTCTAATCCTCGGCGGACCAATCGAGTCCGAACTCCTTTCGGGCATCCTCTTCGCTCATGACTTCGAGAAGGTCTCCGGGTTGGCAACGAAGGGCGAGGCATAGCTGCTCGAGTGTGTTGAAGCGAATGCCGCGAATATGCCCTTTTTTAATACGGGACAGGTTCACGGGCGTGGTTCCAATCCTTTCGGCAAGTTCGTTCGAGGAAATCTTTCGCTCGGCCATGATCTTGTCGAGGCGAACAATTACGGGCATGGCGTTTCCTTACGCAATCTCGTCGGAGTCGAGGTACAGCTCTCGGGCGTACAAGAAGAGCTGGGAAAGCATGAACAGGACGATGCCGAGAACCAGAGAGGTCCAATCGAATGATGAAGCGATCTCTTGGGCGCCGACGGCCCCCTCGCCGCCAAACATCGAAACGGAGGTTTTGAGTGAGCCGGCGTAGAGGCTGGTGGCAGCTTGAACAACGAAGAGAATGCCGAGCACCTTCAAGCATGTCGCAGACCCTTTCTTGAAGGGGTCTCCGCTCTTGATCGTCCACACGAGAACGGCGCTGAGGATGGTCGTAGCGATACCGATGACGGCAGGGACCAATGTCGAGATCGCAAGGGCTGGATACGCGGGGGAGTCTGCAATTACAGGGTTGTCGAGCACTTCGATTGCTGGCTTTAAGGAGAACGCCACTTGTGCGATGGCGGTGGCGCAAAGGGTCGCAGAGGCTATCGCACATGCGATGCGGAAGGAATGAAGCCGGGGAGTGCGATTGTCGGAACTCATAATAACCTCCGAAGAATTTAAAAAACTCAGGTTACTTTTTAACAGTTTATGTTAAATTGACTTTGCCGGCAAGTAATAAGGGCCGAGCATTTTGTTCGGCCCCTCTGTTCCGACTGGATGAGGTTAAGGTTGGCGATGAATATGCTCAAAATCTCGAAGGCGATCTTTAGGTCGCTTCTCTCCTCCAGGTCGCTCTGTGTTGTCGTTGTTGCGTTGATGGTTCTTTGTGCTCTGCCCGTCTTCAGGAGCGCGGCTGACATCGACGGACGGGTCGAATACCTCGAGTCGGGAATAACCCGTGTTGAGCAGGAATTGTCAGCATCCTATGCGGATGCGCTTGTGAATGAGGGGGAGGACGGTGTCTATACCTCTTCATCAAGCATGCCCGCGCTTCTGTACCCTCTTGCCGCGGGACGTCTTATCTTGGCACCGCTCTCTCCCCTACTTCCGTTTCTGCAGATATCGGATGGAGAGTACACCTATTATGACGGATCGAAGGAGTACTTGCTATGGGTCGCAACGGCCGTTGCCGTCTCGTTCCTTGCCGCGCGTCTTAACAAACGTGAAAAGCTCATCATCCAGGCACCGATGGGCGAGCTGGGTAGACTTGTTGCATCGAGCGTATGGGCGAGTGTTTTTGCAATGCTTGCCGTCCTCGCCATCAATCTTCCAGGGATAATCGCCGCGCTTGTGAAGAATGGCCCGGGCTCGCCGTTCTATCCGATAGGCTACATTCAATATGCGACTCCGGTTATCAAACCGGCTTGGCTGGTGTTCGCGCAGACGGCCATCTTGCAATTCTTGGTGGCAGCGTTCATCTCGCTTGTCGTTCACCTTGCCGTGAAGATTGCCAATAACCCTACGCTTGGAATCGTGTTCGTATGTGCCCTGATGGGGGTGACGATGGTTCCCGGGTATTACGGAAGATCCATCGCTTTACGTGAGTTCGCCCTGTTGAATTCCCTTACGTATGCGAACACTGAGTTGACCGTCGGCGCCTATAGCCCGTACCCGACAACGCAGATAGTGAATCTGCCTGGACTTTGCTTCGAGCGTGGCGCGATTGCCCTCGTATGCGCAATCGGGATCGAGGTGCTGGCAATTAGCCTGCTTTGCGTTGCTGGAAAGAGCGGCTGCGCGTGCCCGATATCCCCGATTTGTCTTGAGAGAGGTTCCTTTACTGCATCGAGAACGGCAACTCGTTCGAGCGCTTGTGCCTCCGCCGTTGCATACGTAAGAACGATGGGGAAACTGCTCCTGCGTTCTCCTACCCTCGCCGTATGCGCGATTGCAATGTCGACGACGATGCTGGCCCCGGCTCTGGTCGAGATGTTTCCTGACGCTGATAACGTTTCCGCTGTTCGGTATAGGGATGGGGAGCTCCGTTCAATAGATCGGTATCTAGAGCAGAACGCTGCGAATATGGACGTCGAGGGCAAAGCGGCCCTGGAAGACATGCGGGATGCTCTTTCGGGTTTCGTGTACGCGCCTATGCCTGCGGAGGGGTTTCGAAGCCTTGCGACGTACGAGCGCGCTCGAGGTGAGCTGGGCGCGGCAGATGCGACTCTCCTGCAATCGATCGGAATCGAGCCGGAGACTCCTTCTCGTGCGGAGGCGCGCGCCCTTCTGCTTGAGTCGATCGCGAGCTTGCCGGACCCCAAGGTTTACGAGTTAAGTACGAAGATGCCCCCATTAATCCTCCTTTCGTATCTCCAGGCAGCGCTTCCCTCCTTATTTTTGCTGTTGCCCGTGGTTGTCACATCGCTCGCGTGCACCCACCTGCAGTGTCGTTCCCTTCTGGTTCTCCAGATCCCCGCAACAGCGCATGTGCGTTTTCTGACGGCTGTTGCGCTGGCTCTCCTGCTTGGCTTGGTGCTGCTTTTGGTGTCGATGGTTCCCGCTGTCGTTGTGTCCGTGATTAAGAACGGTGCGGGTGGATCGGAGTATCCCGTCGCTCTCATTCGGGCGGGAGCTTCGACAACGTCCATGGTGGGGGAGGCGGTGTTGTGCAGTATTCCGTTGCTGGTCATGGCATACGGCGTGATTTCCGTCGTCGCTGCGTTGACAGCAGCGATTAGCCGCAACCCCGTTGTCACCGGAATGGTTTGCGCGGTTCTCTTGGTGTTGGGTTCGTTGAGCGCTCATGTTGAAAGCGTGGGCATGGGCGTCGCGCTGCTGGCTCCATTCGCCTCGTTTGATCCCGCTTCCCAGGTGGGGACGATTGGGTTCCTTGGGCGAGGGACGAACGCGATGCCTTTTGGAGAGGTCGTCGGCGCAACGGGCGCTCTGCTGGTGGTCTTGGGCGCCGTATCTCCGTTGATGGTGCGCCTGAGTGTTCCAAAGATCGAAAGGGGATGATCTCGATGATTGACCTTCAAACGCTGACGATCTCTTATGGAAAGAAGGTGCTCGTAGATTCGGTGAACGCTGAGTTTGCCCCGGGTACGGTCTACGGTCTCGTCGCTCCGAACGGGCATGGAAAGACGACGTTGCTGCGTGCGATGGCAGGTTTGCCGGGTCCTCGCGTGGACGGGAGCATCGTTCTGGATGAGGTGCAGGGTACGGGTGCGAGAGAGGTCCGTTCTATGATCTTCTATGCACCTGGTGAGGGGACGCTGCTGTATCCCGGATTGCGTGCGGAAGATCACCTCAAGATGGTTTGCGATATGTGGCCGCATGCTCGTGATATCGAAGAGATGGTGGAACAAACGCAGATAGGCGAGTTCGCGAAGATGAGGATCCGCACTCTGAGCCAGGGCATGAAGCAGCAGCTTACCCTGGCGATTGCGTATGCGACGGGCGCGCGGTACCTTCTATTAGATGAGCCCATGAACGCGCTCGACCCCAGCAGGGTGGACTTGCATTCCGAGATTCTCAGGAAGCTGGCCGATTCTGGTACGTGCATCATCATGTCATCCCACATCTTGGATTCGGTCGATAGGCTGTGCGATGAGATTCTGTTTTTGAAGGATGGGAGGCTCATTAGAAGCATTCCGCAAGATGATGCTGCGCCGAAGTCTCCTGGATCCCATTTCGCAAAGCCTGCCGGACGCGCCGAGGGTGCGCTAAGCACGTATCGGCGACTCTACGAAAAGGGCGGGTAGAAATGCAAGTTAAAAATCTATGTGGCCAATGTGATACCGTTGAACCCGCATATCGATACCGCTCAGCCATTCGCCTCGCCCCCGTCGCACGTATCTTCATCCGGTCTGTTACTTTTAATCTAACAATTCTTTGAGGAACGTAGGTGCTTCTAAATGTACTGTCGACTTCTTCTCAAACTAATCCTAAGAGACAAGGCCGTATGGATTTGTACGCTCGTTCTCGCTGCAGCCTTTTCCGTCCCCATTGCGTTCAATTCACCCATCTACGGGCCCTTCTTTATGAAACAGGGCATGCAGAGCTTTGTCAACGCATTCAATACGCGCGCGCCCCAGGCCAGCGGCACAGACCTATCTCCAGAGCAGCAAGTCGACGCGGAGCTTGCAAGATACGCGAACGCCGCCCTTGCCGCTCAAACCGACGCCGCCTTTCTCGATTCTGCCGAGAGCTACTACGCGCTCATGGGCGAAGGCTTCCAATCCGGGTCCATCGTGGGAGACCAAGAGACCAATGACGCAGCGCTCGCATATTGCCGTGCCCTGAGCAGCTCCGGCATCACGGATATCCCGGCCTCCGCAAACGACCTGCCATTCCTTTCCTTCCTGCCTTACGCCATTGCCACGGCGCCGTCTTTCCTTCCCTTCATCCCCTTCCTTCTCTCGTCGATACTCGTGCTCGGCGCCACAAGGCCCGGGACCCTGGCGGCAAAGGCGCCCGTGCCCAAATTCCGGCGCCTTATTCAGATCGTGTTTTCGATAATCGCCGCGGGGACCGCGATGCTCCTCGCCGGCCTCGCACCCGGGGGCATTTACGCCTTGGCCCTAAACGGCTTCGGGCAAATTGGGTACCCGATCGCCTTCTTCCATGACGGCGCGCTTACCACCACGACTGCGGGAAACGTCTTCACAGCCCTGCTTATCGCGCTTCTTGCGGGCGGAACCTTAATATCCGTTTGTTCCGCCGTCCTATCGACCGCAACGAGGCGCGTCCTCGCAGGCCCCCTTACCTCCGCGCTGCTTGTCGCGGCCCCGGTATTCCCGTTACTGTCCGATTCGGCACTGGAGCATAACGCCGCGCTCAATCTCCTGCCGCTGGCCGTATTCTCGCCTATCGAGGCAACGGGTTACGTAGGATGCTTCCCGACAGAATTCATTGGCTCCGGTTCAGGCAGCGCATCGATGCTTGCCGTGGCCCTGGCATACGTCGCGGTCTTTTTTGCGGTCGGCGCCGTTGCGACACGTTCCCCCAAACAGTCTGGACCCGCGAAAAAGCACCATGGGCTCGAGCTTCTGGACGCGAGCGTGGGATACGGAAGCACGACGATACTTTCAATCGGATCGCTTTTCCTGAGCCCGGGAACGGCGGCGGGCCTCATTGCCCCCAACGGCTCGGGGAAAACCACCCTTCTTGAAGCGCTGTCGGGCCAATTTCCCACCCGTATCCACTCGGGAAGCCTGGCGGCAGACGGAATCTGCCAACGTCGATCAGCCGAATTTGCAGAACTCGTCTACCTGAGCTCTTCAGGCGGCACGGATCTTTACCCCACGCTATCGGCCATCGAGCACCTTGCTTTCGTTAGGGAGGCGTGGAAATCGGCCACCGACATCGACTCGCTCTGCAGCTCCCTCGGAATCTCCTCATATCTCGACAAGCCGACCCGTAAACTCTCGACAGGGATGAAGCAGCAGGTAAAGCTTGCCATGGCGATATCGACCGGTTGCCCGTACCTTATCCTCGATGAACCGCTGAACGGCCTCGATCCGGGAAAGCGGAAAACCTCCTGCGACGCGATGCGCAGCGAAGTGGCGCGGGGACGTAGCGTGCTCATTTCAAGCCATCTACTCGACGACCTGGCAGACCTTACCAACTCGTTCTACTTCATCGAAGCCGGCACGCTCGTGGAAAAGATCAAGTCGTCCTCGCAGACGCTCAAGCAGGAATACCTCGATACATACGAAGGAGGTGAATGACATGAAACTATTTGAACAGCTGAAGTCCAATGCGTCGCGCATGGCTGTCTACGCCATCCTCGTGGCAACGGCTTTATGCGGAATCGCGGCACCCGTCTATGCGCTCAACGGGGAGAAAGGCGATGTCGAACCCGCGTACATGGCTTCGACGGTTAAGGACCGGTACAAAGCCTTCTCTGGAGACACGTTTTACGTAGCAGAGTACGACACGACCTACCGTCAGCTTCGCTACAACAAGGGCTACGACTATCTAGGCGCAGAGGCAATCAGCTATACGTCGGGTTGGTACCGCTCCAACTATGGACACATAACCCAGTTCAAGTGTAACTACCGTGTGTACAACTAAAGCAACCGGCCGGGACGAGGGGTGACGCAAAAGCGTCGCCCCTCGTTTTTAACCATGTCAACTGAACCTAGTTCAGTTTGGTTGATTTCCGATCTCAGCCGAACACATTGAGCGGAAAGGCCGTTCCCGCAGTCAGTCGAACGTCCCCGGGGCCCTTCTCAGGCCCCGGGGACGGCATTTTCCCAGTTGAAGGAACGGTGGAGATGTGTTTCGATGGGTCAGATTCGTGTCGTTCCGAAAAGACCGTGAACCTTTTGTGGGACACGCGGCGCCGTGGTACCATAGCCGAGTTTGTTGTCTTGGTCGGAAACCAAGACGCCTTATGCGCTGATCGGTAACCAGCGCCTGACCAATAAGGAGTCCTACCATGAAGCAGGGTATCCATCCCCAGTATGTCGAGTGCACGGTGACGTGCTCCTGCGGCAACACCTTCAAGACGCACGCTACCGTGTCCGAGATGAAGGTTGAGCTTTGCAACGAGTGCCACCCGTTCTACACCGGCCAGCAGAAGTTCGTCGACACCGGTGGACGCGTCCAGCGCTTCGCCGACAAGTTCGGTGGCGCCGCCGCCGCCCAGCTCAAGAAGGCCGAGGAGGCCAAGGCTGCCAAGGCTGCCAAGGCTGCTGAGGCCGAGGCCGCTCGCAAGGCCGCCGCTGAGGCTAAGGCTGCCGAGAAGGCCAAGCGTGCTGCTAAGTTTGCCGAGGAGGCTGCCAAGCAGGCCGCCGAGGCTCCCGCAGAGGCTCCCGTCGAGGAGGTCGCTGCCGAGGCCGAGACCACCGAGGCTGCTGAGTAAATAGCTCGCCGCGGAATCACTCGCATTCATGGCATGAGGGCCGTGCATCCATTTGGGTGCGCGGCCCTTTTCTTTTTATTGGTGCAAACCAACCTGTCCCCATTGCACCAGATTGGTGCGAAGGGGACAGGTTGGTTTGCACCAAATGACAGAGAGGCGGCGTTTGCCCAGATAAAACCTGCCAAAATAAACCTGTCCCTTTTTGGCAGGTTGGTCGTAGTTATTACGTGGCGGTCGAGGTCGACCGTATGGGGCGCGCCTTGTTTGGCTAAAGTACAATTATCTGTGTTTAACTCGCCCGCAGCTGCACGGCGTGGGCGATGGCCAAAAAGGAAAACCACATGGGATTCATGTCAAAGCTGCTGTCCTTTGGATCCGATAAGGACCTTAAGCGCTACTACAAGATCGTCGACCAGATCAACGGTCTTGAGCCCCAGTTTGAGAAGATGACCGAGGAGGAACTCCGCGGCCAGACCGATAAGTTCCGCGAGCGTTACGCCAACGGCGAGTCGCTCGACGACATGCTCCCCGAGGCCTTTGCCACCGTGCGTGAGGCTTCCAAGCGCACCATGGGTATGCGCCACTTTGACGTGCAGCTCATTGGCGCCATGGCGCTGCACGAGGGCCACATCGCCGAGATGAAGACCGGCGAAGGTAAGACCCTCGTCTCCACGTTGGCCGGCTATCTCAACGCTATTGCCGGCAAGGGCGTGCACGTCGTTACTGTCAACGATTACCTTGCCAAGCGCGACTCCGAGTGGATGGGCCGCATCTATAAGTACCTGGGCATGACCGTCGGTCTGCTCCAGAACAACATGCCGCTCGAGCTCAAGCGCCCGGCCTACCAGGCCGACGTCACCTACGGCACCAACTCCGAGTTCGGCTTTGATTACCTGCGCGACAACATGGTTACCCGTCCCGAGCAGCGCGTGCAGCGCGGCCACAACTACGCCATCGTCGACGAGGTTGACTCCATCCTGATCGATGAGGCCCGCACCCCGCTGATCATATCGGGCGCTGGCACCAAGTCCGCCAGTACCTACAAGGACTTCGCGCGTGCCGTGCGTGGCCTTGAGCGCGGCGAGGACGTGTCGCACGACATGCTCACCGCCACCGAGGACGTTGAACCCACGGGCGACTACGTCATGGACGAGGCCAAGCACACCATTGCCGCCACCGAGCGCGGTCTTAAGAAGATCGAGCGCCGCCTGGGCATCGATGACATCTATGCCGATCTCTCCGGCCAGCTGGTCAACCACCTGCAGCAGGCGCTGAAGGCCCAGTACATGTTCCACCGCGACAAGCAGTATGTGGTCACCAACGGCGAGGTCAAGATCGTCGACGAGTTCACCGGCCGCATCATGGAGGGCCGCCGCTATTCTGAGGGCCTGCACCAGGCCATCGAGGCCAAAGAGGGCGTGCTCGTACGCGAGGAGAACCAAACCCTGGCCACCATCACCCTGCAGAACTACTTCCGTCTGTATGACAAGCTCTCCGGCATGACCGGCACGGCACTTACCGAGGATGCCGAGTTCCGCGAGATTTACAAGCTGCCCGTCGAGGTCATCCCCTCCAACAAGCCCGTGCAGCGCGTGGACCACGAGGACCTGGTGTACCGCACCATTCAGGCCAAGTACAACGCCGTCGCCGACGATGTGGAGCGTCGTCACGCCAAGGGCCAGCCGGTCCTGGTGGGTACCGTCTCCATCGAGAGCTCCGAGAAGCTGTCCGCCGCCCTTACCAAGCGCGGCATCGCACACGAGGTCCTCAACGCCAAGCACCATGAGCGCGAGGCCCATATCGTGGCCCAGGCTGGTCGCTATGGCGCCGTGACCATCGCCACCAACATGGCCGGCCGTGGTACCGACATCTTGCTGGGCGGCAACCCCGACGAGTTGGTGCGCGAGCGCCTGGAGTACGAGGGCCTGACCATGGAGGACGTGACGCCCGAGCAGCTCGAGCAGTTTAACGCCGAGGCCAAGGAGACTTGCAAGGCCGAGCGCGAGCGCGTGCTTGCCGCCGGTGGCCTGACCGTTATCGGCACCGAGCGCCATGAGTCCCGTCGTATCGACAACCAGCTGCGCGGCCGTTCCGGCCGTCAGGGCGATCCGGGCGAGACCCAGTTCTACCTGTCGCTCGAGGACGACCTCATGCGCTTGTTCGGCGGCGACAAGATGGACCGCGTCTCCAAGATGATGGTCACGGCCGACATGGGCGACGACATGCCCATCCAGCACAAGATCATCTCCAAGGCCGTCGAGAGCGCCCAGCACAAGGTCGAGAGCATCAACTTCTCCATGCGTAAGAGCGTCCTTGAGTACGACGACGTCATGAACAAGCAGCGCCAGGTCATCTACGCCGAGCGCAATAAGATTCTGGACGGCAAGGACCTGACCGACCACATCACCGAGGTCATGCACGACACCGTGTACCGCTGCGTGCAGGAGTTCTGCACCAAGGACAGCCACGATGGCGAGCGCGACCTGGAGGGTCTGCGCAAGTGGGTTGTGGAGCTCACCGGCCACATCGATACGCCGAAGTTCCCCGACGAGGATTATGAGGCCCTGGCTGCCGATGTCCTGGCTTACGTAGAGAAGTGCTACAACATGAAGGCCGAGCGCTTGGGCGAGGACCTGATGCGCGAGCTCAACACCCAGGTCATGCTGCGCGTCATCGATACCCGCTGGATGAACTACCTGCAGGAGATGGACTACCTCAAGACCGGCATCGGCCTGCGCGGCTTTGGCCAGCGCGACCCGCTGGTTGAGTACAAGACCGAGGCCTACGGCGCGTTCCAGATACTCGTCGATACCATGTACGAGGATTATCTGCGTACGGTTCTGCGCATCGAGATCAAGGCTGCCCCGCGTGCCGTGGAGCACAAGGAGGAGCCCTCGCTCGAGGGTGCGCGCTTCTCCGGTCCTGCCGAGGTCGATGGCGACAACGGCAACTCGGTGCTGCGCAAGCAGGCACAGGTGCAGGCTCGTACGGCCGTCCAGGGAGGCCCGGCTGCTGTCAACAACGGCGGCAAGGTGACCACCTATCGCAAGTCCGAGAGCGACGATCCGTACGTCAACGTGGGCCGCAACGACCCGTGCCCCTGCGGTAGCGGCAAGAAGTTTAAGTACTGCCACGGCAGGAATCGTTAATGGCTGAGGCTTTAGAGGTAACGCCCGCCGAGCTGGACGCGTTTGCGGACCGGCTCGGTGAGGTCGAGTCATATCTCCACCTGGACGAGAAGCGTACCCGCGTGTCCGAGCTCGAGGCCAAAAGTGTTGCCCCTGGCTTTTGGGATGACGCCGACGCCGCCCGTGCCACCATGGAGGAGATTGCGCGCACCAAGGAAGATATCGCTGCCGTGGACACCGCGCGCGGCGAGCTTTCCGATGCCCGCGCCGCGCTGGAGCTTGCCGAGGAGATGGGGGATGACCCCGACGCCGCCGCCCTTCGCGAGGAGGCTGCAGCCACGGCTGAGCGCCTGGCCCGTGCCATCGATGAGCTTGAGCTTTCGAGCTGGTTTACCGGTGAGTTCGATCACGGCGATGCCATTGTGACCATCAAGCCCGGACAGGGTGGTCTGGAGGCGCAGGACTGGACCTTCATGCTCTTTAAGATGTACATGAAGTACTGCCAGCGTCGCGGCTGGAAGGTCACCATCAACGACTGTCCCGCGGCCGAGGTCATCGGCATCGACCGCGCGACCTTTACCGTCGAGGGCAAGGACGCATTTGGCATGCTGCGCGCCGAGGCCGGCGTCCACCGCTTGGTTCGCATTAGCCCCACCGACGACAAGAAGCGCCGCCAGACCACGTTTGCCGGCGTCGAGGTCATCCCCGTGCTACCCGATGATATCGACATTGAGATCAGTCCCGATGACATCCGCGTGGACGTGTACCACGCGAGCGGCCCGGGCGGTCAGGGCGTCAACACCACCGACTCCGCCGTGCGCGTGACGCATTTCCCCAGCGGCATTGTGGTTACCTGCCAAAACGAGCGCAGCCAGATTCAGAACAAGGCCGCGTGCATGCAGATCCTCAAGGCTCGCCTGTACGAGATTGAGCTCGAGAAGCGCGCCGAGGCCCTGGATGAGATCCGCGGACCCAAGACCACGATTGGTTTTGGCAACCAGATTCGCAGTTACGTGCTCTACCCGTACCAGATGGTCAAGGACCTACGCACGGGCGTGGAGACCAGCAATGTCGAGGCCGTTCTTGACGATGGCGACCTGGACCCGTTTGTTGTTGGCTACCATCGCTGGGCCACCGGCAACGCCGATGCAGAAGGCTCGGAGGTCTAAAACATCGGGCGGCTTCAAGCCGATGCCAAGCCTAACGGTTGGACGGGTTTGTATCCAGAGCAAACCCTGCGCAGGGGTGGTTTTTGTCCGGCGAATCGGTAGAATCGAATACAAGAAGAAGTTCAAAGCGCATCCGTTTGGGTGCGCTTTTTTGAGGGAGGCAGCATGGCATATCGTCTGGACATCAAGCGCATTCTTTCGATGAACTTCTTTCACGACCTGCCCCAGATTATGTTGGGGTGCGCTCTGGCCGCCATCGCGACCGACTTGTTTTTGATTCCCAACGGTCTTGCCGCCGGTGGCGTTACGGGCCTTGCCACCATTATCCAGGCGGTCGGCGCGGCGCGAGGCGTGTCGCTTCCCGTCGGTATCCAGACCATTGTGATGAACGCCTTGCTGTTACTGGTCGTCATGCGCGAGGGCGGCATGTTCTACGTGGTGCAGACGGCGACGGGCTTTGTGCTGCTGGGCTTCTTTACCGATCTGTTCGCCCCGTTTGTAGCACCTCTGGCGGATGCGGACCTGATGCTCCCTGCCATGTGGGGCGGCATTATTACGGGCATCGGTTACGGCATGGTGTTGCGCGCCGGCGCCAACACCGGCGGCTCGGACACGATTGGCCAAATCATCTCGCGTAACACCTCGCTGCCGGTGGGCTCGACCGTCATGGCGATCGATGTTGCCGTATGCGCGCTATCGGCTCCGGTCTTTTCAATCGAAAACGCACTGTATGCAGGCCTTTCGATGGTCATTAGCGGCTACGTGATCGATGCCGTGGTCGATGGTGGCAACAAACGCCGTATGGTACTCATCATCTCGGACAAGTTCCCTGATATCGCTGCCGATATCATGTATGGCCTGGGTCGTGGTTGTACCAAGTTTAAGGCGACTGGCATGTATTCGGGTGCCGAGAAGCCAGTGATTATGGTCATCGTGAGCCGTCGAGAGCTCAATACCCTCAAGACGATCGTGCGCGAGCGCGATCCTCATGCCATCGTGACGGTTGCCGACGTTACGGAAGCCTTCGGCGAGGGATTCAAGGACATTAGCGCGTAGGGTCGATCGCGTTCCATCCAAAAGACGTTCACATTGATAAACCGTTTCATCAGCGGTTCTGCCTGCTAAATTGTTCAAATAATGATAAAAACTCTGGTAAAGCCATCAGTTTCCAGCATAATGAATGACGTACGTGCATTGCGGCTGTGTTGGAATTACCTTTCCGTGCCGTGCGCATTTTGTCTAATGAGGATGAAAGGAAGGCACAATGAGCGACGAAGAGCTCAAAAAGGTTGCCAACGAGGTAAGGAAGGGCATCGTCACCGGCGTGCACGCTGCCAAGTCCGGCCATCCGGGCGGTTCGCTCGGCGCTGCCGACATCATGACCTATCTGTACTTTGAGGAAATGAACGTCGACCCGGCCGATCCCCGCAAGGCCGATCGCGACCGTTTTGTGCTCTCCAAGGGCCATTGCGCTCCGGGCCTGTACGCCGTGCTCGCCGAGCGTGGGTTCTTCCCCAAGGAGGATCTCGAGACGCTGCGCCATATCGGCAGCCACCTGCAAGGTCATCCCAACATGAACGACACCCCGGGCGTCGATATGTCCACCGGCTCGCTCGGCCAGGGCATCTCCGCCGCCGTGGGCATGGCGGTTGCCGCCAAGCACTGGGGCGATACTTACCGCACGTACGCCCTGCTGGGTGATGGCGAGAGCGAGGAGGGCCAGGTCTGGGAGGCAGCCATGTTTGCCGGCAACCAGCAGCTCGATAACCTCTGCGTGATCGTCGACCACAACGGCCTGCAGATCGACGGCCCCGTCGAGGAGGTCAACGACCCCATGCCGCTCGCCGACAAGTTCCGCGCCTTTAAGTTCCACGTGGTGGAGCTTGCCGACGGCAACGATTTCGATCAGATCCGCGCCGCCTTTGCCGAGGCCCGCGCCACCAAGGGTCAGCCGACCGCCATCATCGCCGAGACCATGAAGGGCAAGGGCGTTTCCTTTATGGAGAACCAGGTTGGTTGGCACGGCAAGGCCCCCAACGATGAACAGTTTGAGCAGGCCATGGCAGAGCTCACGGCCGCCGGAGAGGAGCTCTAGGATGGCAGACGTCAAAAAAATCGCCACGCGCGTAAGCTACGGCGAGGCCCTCGTCGAGCTCGCCAACGAGCACGATGACTTTGTGGTCCTCGACGCCGACCTGGCCGCCGCCACGCAGACCGGCAAGTTCAAGGCCGCCTGCCCCGATCGTTTCTTCGATGTGGGCATTGCCGAGAGCAACCTGATGGGCGTCGCCGCCGGTATCGCGACCACCGGCCGCGTTGCCTTCGCGAGCACCTTTGCCATGTTTGCCGCCGGCCGCGCCTTTGAGCAGGTCCGTAACTCCATCGGCTACCCGCATCTCAACGTTAAGATTGGCGCCACGCACGCCGGTATCTCGGTGGGCGAGGACGGCGCCACACACCAGTGCTGCGAGGATATCGCCCTGATGCGCGTCATCCCTGGCATGACTGTGATCGTTCCTGCCGACGACGTCGAGGCCCGCGCCGTGACGCGCGCCGCCTACGAGTGCGACGGTCCGGTGTACATGCGCTTCGCTCGTTTGGCCTCGCCGGTTATCAACGACCCCGAGACCTACAAGTTCGAGTTGGGTAAGGGCATTGTCATGCGCGAGGGCGCCGATGTGACCATCATTGCCTGCGGCCTGATGGTCGGCGAGGCGCTCGAGGCCGCCGAGCAGCTCGCTGCCGAGGGCATCGACGCCGAGGTCATCAACATGCACACCATCAAGCCCATCGATGCCGACCTGATCGTCAAGAGCGCCACCAAGACCGGTCACGTCGTGACCGTCGAGGAGCACTCTGTGATCGGTGGCCTGGGCAGCGCCGTTGCCGACGTCCTGTGCGAGCAGTGCCCGACGTCGCTCAAGAAGATCGGCGTCAACGACACCTTCGGTGAGTCTGGCCCGGGCGCCGAGCTCCTGCACAAGTACGGCCTGGACGCCGCCAACATCGTGGCGACCACCAAAGAGTTCTTGGCATAAGGCAAGGCGGATCTCAAGGACTGCTTCGCCAGAACTATAAAACTGTTTCGCCAGTACTATGGAAACCCGGCAGGGGCGCTCTCTTGGAGAGCGCCCCTGTTTCAGTTGCGGTGAAATAAGGACTGTTTTGCCAGCTTAAAGGCTCAACAGTTCCTATTTCACCGCAACTTATGAAGACGCCCCTCAAGCACGGTCCCATCAGGGAAAAGGGCCCATATCAGCAAAGTGCAATTCAGACCCTTCCAACTTTGTATATGCAGCACCCCAAGTAAAACGCAGCGACCCCTTAGTTACCGCAGGCCGGACACAGGGTTACTCTCCAAATCTTTCCGCAGGACGGAGGAGCCCCCGCCGCACGTAGTGCGCAGCGGGGGCTCCGACATGTCCGAGGACGATTTGGAGAGTAACCCTGTGTCCGGCCGACGGGATCCCTAAGCACGCCATGCTTCTTATGTGCAGCAAAGCTAATGCTGCTAAAATACAAAGCGCTCATGTAGTTTAAACGCACGACGATAAGGAGCACCAGTGGGTAACCACTTCCGTACCTCCGGTGCGGGCGATGATGCCCCCAAGACGCAGGCAGGCGTCCAGGGCAGTCGTTTCGCCACTCCGGATTCAGAGGGCCAGCCTGTTGCTCAGGCCCCCGCTCAGCCGGCAGATCAGGCACAGCCGGCATCCGATCCCTTTGCCTACAATCCAACCAGCGATGTCGCGCTTTCCGGCACGGCGGGTTTTGAGCCCGTTCAGGCCGTGACCGCTCGCGTGGAGCAGCCTCAGGCTGGTGCCGCCACGCCGCAGCCTACCATGGCCGGCATTCCCGACCCCTTGGCCCCTGCGACGCCGGCTCCTCAGCCTGCGCAGTCCGGTCTCTTTGCCGCTATTCCCGACCCCACGCAGCCTGCTGCCCCGGTGGTCGAGAGCGATCAGGCAGCCGAGGTCGCAAGCCTCGATAACGCGCTCAACAACCCCGATTTTACGTCGGTGTTTGCGCCCATCGATCCGCAGGCCAGCCGCAAGAAGATGGCCAAGCAGGCCGGTGTCGAGCCCGTCATCCTTATGGAGCATGTCACCAAGATCTATCCGGCACAGCCCAACAAGCCTGCACTCGACGACATCAACATCGAGATCTATCCGGGCGAGTTCGTCTTCCTGGTCGGTCACTCCGGCTCGGGTAAGACCACGCTGCTGTCGACGCTCAACCGTGACGTCAAGCCGACGAGCGGCCGCATCCTGGTTGCCGGTCAGGACCTCATGAAGATCAAGAACCGCAAGGTTCCGTTCCTGCGCCGCCAGATTGGCGCCGTGTTCCAGGACTTTAAGCTTCTGCCGCAAAAGACCGCCTACGAAAACGTGGCGTTTGCCCTGCAGTGCATCGGCAAGCCCAAGGGCGTCATTCGCAGCCAGGTGCCCGAGGTGCTGCGTCTGGTCGGCCTGGCCGATCAGATGGACTCGCTGCCCGACCAGCTTTCCGGTGGCGAGCAGCAGCGCGTTGCCGTCGCCCGCGCTATGGTCAACCGTCCGCCGCTGCTGATCTGCGACGAGCCGACGGGCAACCTCGACCCGGCGATCTCGCTGGGCATCATGAAGCTGCTCGAGCGTATTAACCGCACCGGCACCACCGTGATCGTCGCCACGCACGACCGCGAGATGGTCGATAGCATGCACCGTCGCGTGATCGCCCTCGAGGGCGGCCACGTTATTCGCGACCAGGAGAGGGGAGGTTACGGCAACTATGGCACCAACTAACGTGGGCTACTCCTTCAAAGAGGCAATCAGCCACTTCTTCCGTAACTGGACTACCTCGCTCGGCGCCGTCATCACGATCTTCCTTTCGCTGTTTATCATCGGCCTGTTCATTATGGGTTCCGCGATGCTGAACTCCGTGATCGGTACCGTCGAGGATCAGGTTGTCATTAATGCCTTTATTAGCGATGACGCCGATCAGGCAGACATCCAGGCCTTTGAGGCCGAGCTCAAGACGTGGAGCAACGTCAAGTCCGTGACCTATAAGGATAAGGACGACGCGCTGGCCGAGTACACGAGCAAGATGTCGGGTAACGCCGACGCCACCATGAGCGCGCTCGACGGCCAGAACCCGCTGCCCGCCTCGTTTGCGATTGAGATGGACGATCCGTCTCAGGTCGAGAGCACGGCCAAGAAGCTCAAGAAGGATGCCGATTTCCAGAAGATCGCGGATGACGGCGACGTCAACGCGAGCGTGCTGTACGGCCAGGAGGAAGTGAGCCGCCTGTTCCAGGTGACCAACTACATCCGCATCGCCGCCGTGGTGCTCGTTGGCCTTCTGACCTTTATCGCATTCATCTTCATCAACAACACGATTCGCCTGTCCATCACGGCGCGTCGTCGTGAGATTGCGATTATGCGTCTGGTCGGCGCCAGCAACGGCTTCATTCGTGGCCCGTTTATCACCGAGGGCGTGCTGCAGGCCATTTTGGGCTCGCTGCTTTCCATCGGCGTTCTGGAGCTGCTGCGCAATCTGATGATTCCGCGTCTGCAGGAGAGCATCGGCTGGATGTCGTTTGCCCTGCCGATGCAGTACTACCTGGTGACCTATGCTGCGCTGATTCTGGTCGGCGTGATTATCGGTCTCTTTGGTTCTGCCATCGCCATGCGCCGCTACCTGCGCGTGTAGGCATGCCTGGAATTCATCCCTTCCAACGGGTCGTCTCTTATGGGGCGGCCCGTTTTTTGATCCCTAGGGGATGGCAGGATGGCGAATCATTTGGGTAGACTCTTTGGAGTCGGCAATCGATAGTTAGGAGGCGCCATGGGGCGCAATAACAAGCATAAGCGTGGAGCTCGCAATAAGCGCGGGCCGGTGCGCAGCGAACGCCGTCCGAGCCTGACCGGGCGCGTGCAGCTCCATGAGCACAGTGCCTATGTCATAACCGAGAATGGCGACTACAAGGTCATGGGTCGCGGCAAGCGTGAGATCATGGACGGCGATACCGTTGCCGTGAGCATTAAGAACAGCCCGCATGGCGAGCGTCGCGCCGTGATCGAGGGCGTGGTTGAGCGCGCAGCTATAAGCGTGGTGGGCACGTACCAGACCGCCGGTCCGCTCGGTGTGATTGAGCCGCTCGATTCGCGCCTGAAGGCCGACTTCTTCATTTTGCCCGAGGACACCTCGGCGGTTCGTCTGGGTGTCCACCCGGGTGATGCTGTTGTCGCGCGCATTTTGACCTACCCGACGCGCCTGGAATCGGGCACTGTGACGATCGAACGCCGCATTGGCGGAGATGACGCGCCCGATTTGGGCGTTCAATATGTGATGGCGCGCTACGGCTATACCGATAGCTATCCCGAGGCCGCGCTGGACGAGGCCGAGGGGCTTTCGCTCGATGTGTCCGCGGCGCTTAAGGACCCGCTCCGCCGCGATCTGCGCGACCGCTTTGTCATCACGATCGACCCGGTCGACGCGCGCGACTTTGACGATGCCATTTCGCTGGAGCGTACGCCCGAGGGTGGCTACAAGCTGGGCGTGCATATCGCCGACGTTTCACACTATGTGGCTTGGGACGGGCATATCGATCTTGAGGCCCGCCATCGCACGACATCGGTGTATCTGGCCGATCGCGTGCTTCCCATGCTGCCCGAACGCCTGTCCTGTGACCTGTGCTCGCTTCGCCCTGACGAGGACCGTCTTGCGTTTACCGTCGATATCGAGCTCGATGCGCATGGTCGCGTGCGGCATTACGATCCGTACCCCAGCGTGATTCGCTCGCGTGTGCGTATGGACTATGACGGCGCCGAGGCTCTGCTGGTGCGTGCCGGCGCGGTTGAGTATTCGGTGCTGGAGGGTGCGGCCGAGGATGTTGCGGCTGCTGAGACCTCGCGCGAGGAAGCGCTTGAGCGCGGTCTTGCGTGCGAGGAGACCGCCCGCGGCTACAACATCGACCTCGGCGATTTCCTTGTCGCCGCTAACGAACTCGCCGAACTTCGCCGTCGCATTCGTCGCGCCCGCGGCTCAGTCGATTTTGACACGGCCGAGATTCGCGCTCTATTGGATGAGGACGGAGTGCCCGTGCAGATTGTGGCGCGTGAGCGTTCGTGTGCCACGTCGCTTATCGAGGAAGCCATGCTGCTCGCCAACGAGTGCGTTGCAGAGTGGCTGGCGGACCGTGATATCGAGGCCTGCTATCGCGTGCATGAGGATCCGAGCCCCGATAGCCTGCACGGTGCCGCCGTTGCGCTGGCGCAGCTAGGCATCATCGACGATCGCCGTGCTGCCGGTATTGCCCTGGGGAGTCCCGATGAGCTGCAGGCTGCAGTCGATGCTGCCGCCGGTACGGCCAACGCACCGCTTGTTAACACGCTGCTTCTGCGCAGCATGCAGCGCGCGCTGTACAAGCCGCGCAACGAGGGCCACTTTGCGCTCGCCGCGCCGTGCTACTGTCACTTTACGAGTCCCATCCGTCGCTACCCCGATCTGGTGGTGCACCGCGTGCTCAAACTGCAGTTGGCCTATGAGCAGCTCGGCGGCAAGGACGCCTTGGTCCGTACGCCGCGGCTGATCGGCAAGGGGCGCGAGTCGCTGCCGCGCATTCTGCCGCAGATCTGCCGCGCATGTAGCGATGCCGAGCGCGCGGCAGATGCCGCCAGCCATGCGACGCAAAAGATCAAGATTGCCCAGTACTATGAGGACCGTCTGGGCGAGCGCTATGCCGGAACCGTCTCGTGGGTTAGCAGCATGGGCCTTTTTGTGCGCTTGGATCTAACGCAGGTCGAAGGCTTGGTTTCGATCAAGAGCCTGGGCAACGAGTGGTTCGAGTTCGACGAGGACGCGCTAACGCTCACAGGTGCCGACACGGGCGCCCGTTACGAGCTGGGGCAGCGCGTGATCATCGAGGTCTCGCGCGTCAATACCACGCGTGGGCACTTGGACTTTAAGCTTATCCATTAGCCAAATCCCGACTCATGGTGGGGGAGCGGAGGGCGGCCTTTCGGGACCGCCCTCCGCATTTGAATCGTGGCTACCTTGCCGTCTGCTCGGCCGCCCGCTTACCTGCTATTTGAGAGGTAAAACCTACCAAAATAAACCTGTCCCTTTTGGCAGGTTTACAAGAAAGCGGGGATGAGATGGCGACGGTGTGCGGTTATGCGCGGGTGAGTTCGCGCGATCAGAACCTTAATCGGCAGCTGGATGCGCTGGGCGCCTATGGCGTGGGCTCGGCGAATATTTATGCCGACCATGCGAGCGGCAAGGACTTCGATCGACCGCATTATCGCGAGCTGTTGCACGTCCTGGGAGACGGGGACGTGCTGGTGGTGCTTTCTATCGACCGACTTGGTCGTAATTACTCCGAGATTCTTGAGGAATGGCGACGCATTACCAAGGAGCTCGGGGTTGCCATTGTGGTGTTGGACATGCCATTGCTTGACACGCGCGCTAGGGCCAGCGGCGCGCCAGATGTGACCAACGTCCTGATTGCCGATATTGTGCTGCAACTGCTGAGCTACGTGGCGCAGGTGGAGCGCGAGAATATCCATCGGCGCCAAGCGGAGGGAATTGCAGCGGCGCGGGCGCGAGGGGTCCGTTTCGGTCGACCTCGCAAGCCGTGCCCTCCTCAGTTTGAGCTGGTGCGCGATAGCTATGAGGCGGGCGATATTACCCGCAGCCAGGCAGCAAAGTGCCTGGGCGTGTGCGTGGGGACGTTCGATCGCTGGATGCGCGAGGCGGGGTAGGGGTTTGCGTCGCTTTGTCGCTTCCTGTTGCGATTCAAATTTTGATACGGCGACGATGTCATTTGGGGCTGCACTCGCTCATATTTAAAAAGACGGAGGTTGGCCTTTGGCGCACATGAAGAAAATAATCGGGTGGACCGCGATCGCTCTGTTCGCCGCAACGCTGGCGGGCATCTGGGTGCTGACGGAGCAAAACGCAGTGCAGACGTCGTTGCTGAGCGAGTCCACCGCGCGCGTGGTGGAGGGTCAGGCTGCGAGCGTTCAGGCTACCGGCATCACGGGTGAAATTCAGGCGGGGGACGGCATGACTGAGAGTACCAATCCGGCTGCCTCGACGGTCCAGCCTGGTCGACTTGCTTCCATTCGCATGTGGGTAGGCGCAAACGTCCGTCGCGTCGCCCCATACCGTAGAGTTTTTCTTCGTCGGATTGTTCGCCTCGGTGATCGTGGTCTGCTTTTCCAGGCGTCCATGGAGTGTGTGTTCCCGTTGCGTGCCTGTGTTTCTCTTTTGCGCTGCCTGCTCCGTTGGCGACCAGGTGCATAAGATCTTTGTTCCCGGCAGGCATTTCGACGTTATCGATTTAGGATTCGATGCTGCGGGCTATGTCACCGCCATGCTGTTGGTATTGCTGGCAGCGGCGTTGGTGCGCCATGTGACTCGGCCGATCGGCGCCCATGCGAGGCGCTAGCCTTAAGACGAGACATCGCGACTGCCTATGCTTCGACATTGACTACAATAACGGCTGCAATCGCGAGTGGTCGTCGATGTGCAGTTTTCCAGACACCTGTTTTCTCTAAGAAAGGAAATCCCATGGCGGTATTGTTTGTTGAATATCCCAAGTGCTCGACCTGTAAGAAGGCCAAGGCATGGCTGGACGAACATGGGGTAGAGTATATCGATCGCGATATCGTTTTGGACAATCCCACGGCTGATGAGCTTGCGACCTGGATTGCTCGTTCGGGGCTGCCGGTGCGGCGCTTCTTTAATTCGTCGGGCATGAAATATCGAGAGCTGGGCCTGAAGGCGCGTCTGGATGCGGGCATGACGGATCAGGAGTGCTACGAGCTGCTGGCGACCGACGGCATGCTGGTCAAGCGTCCGCTGCTGGTGGGCGACGACTTTGCGATTCCTGGGTTTAAGGAAGCGACCTGGACCGAGGTGCTGCTGTAGTGGCTGCGGAAAGTGCGTCCCGTTTTGAGCTCGGATTCCGGGACGCAGTTTCCGGTTGAAGGGGCTAGCGGAAACCGTATCCCAGTTTGAGCGCGAAATCTGGGATACGGTTTCCGTTTGGGGCCTCTAGGGGAAAGCGCGTCCCGTTCTGGACGTAAATTCCGGGATGAGCTTTCCGGTTGGCGGGCATGCGCACTATCCCGGCTGGCGGGCATATGCGCTAATCCTCAAGCTGTGCCCATTCGTGCGGATCGTAGACCTTTACGTGCTTGTTGGGCTTGCCGCTCCAGTACTCCTCGTCCATAAAGGGCAGATATGCCTGAATGCCGGGGCAGATAAAGGGAATCCGCTGCTGTTGCAGTCGCTCGCGCTGGCGCTGCTCCAGGTGCGCCTCGGATATGACGGTCGGCATGCCGGACAGCTCGACGAGGCTTGCCTGGATTCGCTTAAGGTCGGGGAGTCCCGCGTGCCATGACATCCGCATGATTAAAAAGGATGCACGGCGGTATTTTGCCTGCACCACAGTAATGGCGGGGCGTAACGTGGGGTGAATTTTGTCCCGTTCGGGCCAAAGGTCGGCAGTGATCTCGAGGCCCAGGGTCTCCCATAGGTAATCAAGCTCTTCGTCCATGGCGCCTCATATCTACGCGATCATTGATACTTCGATTGTGTTGCCTGGCGCTATCGTTTTCACGGTAGAATCTGCCAACGGTTGACGGCTACCGCTCGCGGCGTTTTGCCCTTCGCGTACAGCGGTTGGCTTCACAGGTCCTTCACGGGTTGGACTAAATTAGGCCAATTTGACCGAATTTCAAAAAAGTCAAAATTGGGGCTTGCGTCACGGCGAGACTTCCCGTATATTTCTTTCTTGCGCAAAGGCACAGCCGAGCGCAGCGATGCAGTCATTGGGATGTCGTCTAATGGCAGGACAGCGGATTCTGGTTCCGTCAATGGGGGTTCGACTCCCTCCATCCCAGCCATTGCATTTGCTACATATGGCCCGTTCGTCTAGCGGTTTAGGACGCCGCCCTCTCAAGGCGGAGATCACCAGTTCGAATCTGGTACGGGCTACCAAAATTGAATGCCCGGGCCTCGTAAGAGACCCGGGTTTTGTGTATTGACCGATGCTTAAGGCGCGCGTTGAGTCTGCCGCCCGGATCGAGGAGTAGCCATGGATCTGCCCATCAGCTTGCAAGACATCACGTATGCCGAGAACTATCTGGCGCAGGGCGACCTGGCTACGGCGACGCCGCTGCTGGAGCGTCTGGTGGAGCTTGCCGAGGAGTATATCGACGCTGAATGCAAGACGGAGGAGAAGCGCCAGTACTTTAGCTTCGACAGCAAGTTTGAGCGCCTGGCCTATCGCCGCGTGGAGAAGGATCCGCGCGAGCTGGTGCAGGTCGAGGTTCCCTTTGACCGCCTGTACTCCGACATGGCATTTGCCTACATCCGCCAGCAGGATTATGTGAGTGCTCGGAATGCCCTGATGCAGGCCGTGCGTTGGGACCCCATGAACTGCAACTATCGCTTGGACTTGGCCGAGCTGTTCCGCGCGCTCGAGGACAAGCAGGAGTGGGCATCGCTCTCGTTCTCGGTGCTGGAGCGTGCAAGCGATGGCAAGTGCGCCGCCCGCGCTTACGCCAATCTAGGTCAGTACTTCTTGGAGCCCGAGACCGAGAACGTTTCGGCTGCCGTGGGCTGCGCGCGTCTGGCGCTGCGCCTGGCGCCCAACGATGCGCATACGACGCGCCTGCTCAACAAGATCCATACCACCTATCCGGATGCCGCCGATGAGAGCGACGACCACGTGATGGGTGAGCTCGCCCTGCAGGGCGTGCCGACCTCACCTTCGGCCGAGATCGCCATCTGCCTGATCATGTGTGCGACCGATGCTGCAAGCGACGGCGACAAGCAGGAGGCGACGCGCCTGACGGTGCGTGCTCGCGACTTGGTGGGCGAGGAGGCCTGCGCGGCGATTATCAAACTGGTGCGCGAGAGCGATGCCGAGCTCAATGCCGAGCGCAAGGCAAAGCGCGAGGCTACGGGCTCAAACGCCGATGGCGCCAAGGAGGCCGGCGATGCCCAGTAAGCGTGAACGCAAGCTCATTTCCAAGAATCGCTCGGCGCATCACGAGTACTTTATCGATGAGACGTTTGAGTGCGGTATTGAGCTGAGCGGCACCGAGGTCAAGTCGATTCGCGAGCGCGCCTGTCAGATCACTGACACTTTTGCGCTGATTCGTGGCGGCGAGTGCTGGCTCGTCGGACTGCATATCCACCCTTATAGCCATGGTGGCGTGTGGAATCGCGATCCCGATCGTCGGCGTCGTCTGCTGCTGCACCGCAAGGAGATCGACTTTCTTGACGGCAAACTTCGCAACCGTGGTTATGCGCTGGTTCCGTTGGAACTCTACTTTAATACCGACGGCCGCGTAAAGCTGCTGCTGGGTCTGGGTCGCGGCAAGAAGCTCTACGACAAGCGCGAGGACATGGCCAAGCGTGATGTCCAACGCGAGATCGACCGCGCCCTTAAGGAACGCAACCGCTAGGCACTCTGTATAAGTTGCGGTGGAATACGGACTGTTTTGCCTGTTTGAGGGGCTATTCAGTCCCTATTTCACCGCAACTGCGGGCGTCTCATCTTTCTTACTGTTCTGACACATATGTCTCAAAGGCGGCATCCGTTATGGGTGCCGCCTTTTTTGTGGGTACATACATTCATGAGGTTCCAACCCGAGCTAGGGGAGTGATCGTTATGGACAAAACTGCGTTCTTTACCATGCCGAGTGGCCTGTACGTGGTGAGCGCCGTGGCAGACGGGCTGCGCGCCGGCTGCGTCATCAACACTGCGGTGCAGGTGACATCCGCCCCGCCGCGCATCTCGGTTGCCGTGAACAAGGAAAATGTCACGTCCGGCGTAATCGCATCGGCTAAAGCCTTTGCGCTGACCGTGATTGACCAGACCGCCGACATGCTCTATATCGGCAATTTTGGCTTCCGCACCAGCAGCGATTACGACAAGTTTGCCAAGTACGAGACCCACGAGACCGCGCTGGGCATGCCCTATGTGCCCGAGCACGCGGCGGCGCTGTTTAGCTGCCGTCTGATTGATACCGTGGATGTGGGCACGCACCTGCTCTTTATCGGCGAGGTGGAGGATGCCGAGCGCTTGAGCGACGAGACGCCGCTGACGTACGACTACTATCACAAGGTGCTAAAGGGCAAGACGCCGCCCAAAGCCTCGTCGTATCAAGGCTAGAAATGTTCTAAAAATACTTGCATTATATTATTGAGAATATATACTAATAAGTAAGTACACCAGCAGTCACGTTCGAGAGGAGAACATCATGGCTGAGGAGAAGAAGACGTATAAGTTTGTGTGCACCGTTTGCGGTTACGAGGTTGAGGTCGACACGCCCGAGCTGCCCGAGGATTACGTGTGCCCGGTGTGCGGCGTCGGTCCCGATCAGTTTGAGCTCGTCGAGGAGTAACTCGCAGGCACACGGCGATTAGCCATACAGAGCCATGTCCAAGGGCCCCGGCCGAGAATGAACTGCCTCCCATTTCTCGTATCCAAGAAATGGGAGGCAGTTCATTCTCGGCCGGGGCCCTTTTGATTTATCTGACGGTTTAAAACGGCCTTACGTGTTACAGATTGAGACGTTATATCTGGACAGTCACGCCATCTCAATTACATTCCCGTTAACAGCACGATGTCGAGAATCGTCACGATGACGCCGATCCCTACGAGCAGCGCGTTGAGCGGGCGCGAGTTGGCGTATTTGCCCATGACGCGGCGCGAACTGGTGAGTCGTATGAGCACAAAGACCGTAATCGGCAACTGAAGCGACAACAATGCCTGACTCCAGATGAGACCTTCAAAAGGATTTGGGACGACCAGACACGCCGCCACTGCGCCGGCGAAACAGGCCGCTACCCCGATCGAGGAATGTCGGTCGTGGATGTCGTATTCCTCGTCGAACATGCCCGCGGTGATGGTTCCCGCCGCCATGCCCGCTGTCACACTGCTCGAGAGGCCCGCGAACAGCAGCGCCACGGCAAAGATGGTCGAGCTCGCCGGGCCCAAGATGGGGGAGAGCGTGGCCGCTGCGACGGCGAGGTCGTCTACGACTATGCCGTGCGCAAAGAAGGTCGTTGCGGCCAGGATGACCATGGCCGAGTTGATTGTCCAGCCCACGCCCATCGAAAAGAGCGTGTCAAAGAGCTCGTAGCGCAGACGCTCCTCGATAACTTGCTCGCCTTGGCCTTCGAAGTGCATGGATTGGATGACCTCGGAGTGCAGAAAGAGATTGTGCGGCATGACGACCGCCCCCAGGACACTCACGATAATCGCGGCAGAGCCAGTGGGCATACTAAGCGTGATCCAGCTTGCGGCGGCTTGCGGCCAGTCGACCTTGACTAGCGCAAGCTCGGCCAAAAACGAGAGTCCTACCACGCCTACGAAGGCGATGATCCAGCGCTCGGCACGCTTGTAGGAGTTCGTCATGAGCATCGCCATCGATACTGCCGCCACGATGACGCAGCCCGCACGCACGGGCAGCCCAAAGAGCATTTGAAGGGCAATCGCGCCGCCCAGGACCTCAGCCATGGCGGTGGCGATGGTCGCGAGATAGGCACTGCCGAGCACCGCGCGTCCCACGATGCGGGGGAGAAAGCGGGTCGTGGCCTCGGCAAGGCAGGCGCCCGTGGCGATGCCCAGGTGTGCAGCGTTGTGCTGCAGCACAATGAGCATAATCGTGGACAGCGTGACGATCCACAGCAGCGCGTAGCCAAACTGCGAGCCCGCGGCCATATTGGAGGCCCAGTTGCCCGGATCGATAAAGCCGACGGTCACGAGCAGCCCGGGGCCGATATGCCGCGCAATGTCTAGGCCTCCGTGACCACCGGTGCGCCGGGAGCCAAAGTGTTGTTTGAGATGGTTGATCATGGTCGGTTCCTGCATAGGGGCAGCGCGGCGCCGCGCTTGGGTCATGCGGCGCCGCGCGCTCGGTTTGGGTTGGGGTTACTTGCGCGCCTTGCCCTGGTTGGCCACGGCGTCGATCTTGGCGGCGATGGTTGCCGGGTCGCCGATGTAGCGCTTGTCGAGAACATTGAAATCGGCATCGAAGGTGTAGACGAGCGACACGCCGGTGGGGATGTTGACCTTGAGGATTTCCTCGGGCGTGAGGTGCTCGAACTTCATGACGAGCGAGCGCAGGGAGTTGCCGTGTGCGGCGATGAGTACGCGCTTGCCGGCGAGCATCTGGGGGCGAATCTCGTCTTCGAAATAAGGCCAGGCGCGGGCAATCGTATCTTTGAGGCACTCGGTATAGGGCAGCTGATCGGGCGCGACGTCGCGGTATTGCTCCTGGGTGTGGGGGTCGCGACTGTCGCCCGGCTCGAGCGCCGGCGGGCACACGTCGAAGGAGCGGCGCCAGATGAGCACCTGCTCGTCGCCGTGCTCCGCCGCGGCATCGGCCTTGTTGAGACCCTGCAGCGCGCCGTAGTGGCGCTCGTTGAGCTTCCAGGATTTGATGACGGGCAGCCACTCGCGATTCATCTGGCCGAGCACGATGTTGAGGGTGTGAATTGCACGCTTGAGACGCGAGGTGTAGCAGACGTCAAAGTCGAAACCGGCTTCTTTGAGGGCGCGGCCGCCTGCGGCGGCTTCTTCACGGCCCGTGTCGGTGAGCTCAACATCGGTCCAGCCGGTGAACAGGTTGAGTTTGTTCCACTCGGATTCTCCGTGCCGGATAAGGACGAGTTGCATCGTCTGTCGGTCTGTCTGGTGTGCCATAGGGGCCTCCTTAATGTGGCACGACGCGCGTGCCGTTTGCTTGACGCCGCAAAGGATACCCGTTTTAGGCTAAAAAGTTAACCAAGACTAACAAAATTGTTGTATTTGAATAGGATGGTGAAAGAGGGGCTGCCGAAATGTCTCGATCTGTAACAACAAGGGATGGAAATTGGGCCTAGGTGTTACAGATCAAGACAGGAAGAAATGGTCCTATGGAAAATCTCGATTTGTAACAGTTAGCTGCAAAAACCGGCCCTTCATGTTACAGATTGAGACAAACCAAAACTGTCCTGCAGAAGATCTCAATCTGTAACAGTTAGTCGTCGAAATTGGGTCTTCCTGTTACAGATTGAGATGTTTGAAGAGGTGAGTTTGCAGGCCGAACTTGGGGCCTATGTTGTCGCCCTTGAGGTCGGCGGTGTCCACTCGTAGGGCGTGCGTTACGCGATTGTTTCGAAACGGATGGGAAACACAACAGGCCGGCGATGCTCCTAGTATGCCTATTCAACTGACTGTCTAACACCAAGGGGAGGATCGCGATGCAGGCAGATTCCGCTCAGCAGCAGGGCCTTTATCGCCCCGAATTCGACCACGATGCATGTGGCATCGGCGCGCTTGCCGATATCAACGGCGAGCGCCATCACCAGATCCTGGACGACGCGCTGTCCATTCTGGTCAACTTGGAGCACCGCGGCGGTACGGGACTCGAGAAGAACACCGGCGACGGCGCCGGCATCCTGTTCCAGGTTCCGCATCACTTTTTCCGTAAAGAGGCTCAAAAGTGCGGCCAGATTCTGCCGGCAGAGGGCGACTATGGCGTGGCCATGCTGTTCTTCCCGCAGGACGACAAGGGCGTAGAGGATGCCCGTCGCGTGTTTGAGGAGGGCTGCGCCGAGGCCGGCGTGCCGCTGCTCTTTTGGCGCGAGGTGCCGGTCGACCCGCACGACCTGGGTGAGACGGCCCGCGCCTGCATGCCCACTATCCTGCAGGCCTTTCTGGGCCGTCCGGACGACACGCCGGCGGGCGACGCCTTCGAGCGCCGTCTGTATGTGTGCCGCCGCACCATCGAAAAGAAGGCCGACGCCGAGTTCGCCCTGCGCGACAAGATCTTCTACGTGTGCTCCATGAGCTCGCGCACCATCGTGTACAAGGGCATGCTGGTCGCCACGCAGATGCGTCGCTTCTTCATCGATCTCAACGACGCCGCCGTCAAGACGGCCGTGGCGCTCGTCCATTCGCGCTACTCCACCAACACCACGCCCAGCTGGGAGCGTGCGCACCCCAACCGTTTTATCATTCACAACGGCGAGATTAACACCCTCAAGGGCAACGTCAACTGGATTCGTGCCCGCGAGCCCAACCTGTACAGCCCCGTGCTGCAGCATGATCTTGAGCGCGTGATGCCGATCATCAACCGCGAGGGCTCCGACTCTGCAATTCTGGACAATGTGCTCGAGTTTTTGGTCATGAACGGTCGCCCGCTCACGCGTGCCGCATCCATGCTGTTGCCCGAACCGTGGGACCACAACGACAGTCTGAGCGAGGAGCGCCGCGCCTACGACGCCTACCAGTCCATGCTCATGGAGCCCTGGGACGGCCCGGCGGCCATCGCCTTTACCGACGGTCGCACGCTGGGCGCCGCCCTCGACCGCAACGGCTTGCGCCCCGCCCGCTACTACGTGACGCGCGATGGCCGCTTTATGCTGGCAAGCGAAGTGGGTACCATCGAGGTACGCCCCGAGAACATCCTGACGAGCGGCTGCCTGGGACCGGGCCAGATGCTCGAGGTCGATTTTGCCCGCGGCCGCGTGATCTACAACGACGAGCTGCGCGCCCGCTATGCCAAGGAGAAGCCCTACCGCGACTGGATTGCCGAGGAGACGCTGGCCGTCGACGCGCTTGATGAGCCCGTTGCGGCAACGCCCGCCGAGGACGCCGAGGTGCCCGCCGCCGTGCGCATGGCTAAGCTCGGGTATCACTGGGATGATGTTGACGAGGTCGTGCGCCCCATGGCCCAGCAGGGCAAGGCCCCTCTCGCCTCGATGGGTATCGATGCGCCGCTGGCCTGCCTGTCCAAGAAGACGCGCTCGTTCTTTGACTACTTCTATCAGCTGTTCGCCCAGGTCACGAACCCGCCCATCGACGCCCTTCGCGAGCATATGGTCACCTCGACCACGCTCTACCTGGGCAACCACGGTAACCTGCTCGAGGACTCCCGTACGGCCTGCCAGCTGGTGCGCCTGGAGCGTCCGCTGCTGAGCGAGGAGGAGTTCGAGCGTATCTGCGCCATCGACCGCGTGGGCTTTAAGACCCGCCGTTTCCGTGCCGTCTACCGCCGCGATGCCGGCGAGGGTGCGCTGCAGGCTGCGCTCAAGCAGCTTGCAGAGGACGTTGAGGCCGCGGTTCGCGACGGCGTGAACATCGTGGTGTTGAGCGATCGCGCCGCTGCGGGCGAGGTGCCCGTACCGTCGCTGCTCGCCGTGGGCTGCGTGCACAACCACCTGATCCGCGCCGGCGTGCGTACCTTTGCCGACATCGTGGTGGAGTGTGGCGACGCCGTGTCCCCGCACGACTTTGCGGCGCTGGTGGGCTACTCCGCGAGCGGCATCTATCCGTACAACGCGCATGCGTGCATTCGCGACTTGGCGACGCACGGCGATCTGGACGTGACAGCTGAGCAGGGCATCGCCAACTACAACAAAGCCGCGACCGCCGGCATCGTCTCCATCATGTCCAAGATGGGCATCTCCACGGTGCAGAGCTACCACTCCGCGCAGATCTTCGAGGCCGTGGGCTTCACTCCGGAGTTCGTCAACGCGTACTTCGCCGGCACGGTGAGCCGTGTGGGCGGTATGGGTGTCGAGGACGTCGAGCGCGAGCAGAATGAGCGCTACGACGCCGCGCTCGCTATCCTTAAGAGCCCGGCTCCCGATCAGCTGCCCACGTTGGGCCTGACCAAGTGGCGCCCGCTCGGCGGCGAGGATCACCTCATCGATCCGCAGACTGTCTACTTGCTGCAGACCGCCTGCTGTGAGGACAGCTACGACACCTTTAAGGAGTACAGCGCCCGCCTGCACCGCACCGGCCGTGCTGTGCGCCTGCGTGACCTGCTGGACTTTAATGCCAGCGGTCGCACGCCGGTTTCGCTCGACGAGGTCGAGCCCGCGCTCAACATCGTCCGCCGCTTTAACACCGGCGCCATGTCGTACGGCTCCATCAGCAAGGAAGCACACGAGTGCATGGCCATCGCCATGAACCGCCTGCACGGCCGTTCCAACTCGGGCGAGGGCGGCGAGGACCCGCGTCGCGAGACCCCGCTGGCTAACGGTGACTCCAAGAACTCCGCCATCAAGCAGGTGGCAAGCGCGCGCTTTGGCGTGACGAGCCGCTACCTGTGCAGCGCCTTCGAGATTCAGATCAAGATGGCCCAGGGCGCCAAGCCCGGCGAGGGCGGTCACCTGCCCGGCAAGAAGGTCTACCCTTGGATTGCCGAGGTCCGTCAGTCCACACCCGGTATCGGCCTGATCTCGCCTCCGCCGCACCACGACATCTACTCCATCGAGGACCTGGCGGAGCTTATCTTCGATCTTAAGAACGCCAACCCCGGCGCACGCGTGTCGGTCAAGCTGGTCAGCGAGGCCGGCGTTGGCACCATCGCCACCGGTGTGGCCAAGGGTGCCGCCGACAAGATCTTGATCAGCGGCCACAACGGCGGCTCCGGTGCTGCGGCGCGCGATTCGATCTGGCACGCCGGTCTGCCGCTGGAGCTTGGCCTTGCCGAGGCTCAACAGACGTTGCTGCAAAACGGCCTGCGCTCGCGCGTGGTACTCGAGGCCGACGGCAAGCTCATGGACGGCACCGACGTCGCCGTCGCCTGCCTGCTGGGTGCCGAGGAGTTTGGCTTTGCGACCATGCCGCTCATCTCCATGGGCTGCCTTATGCAGCGCGACTGCCAGCAGGATACCTGCCCGGCCGGCATCGCCACGCAAAACTGCCGCCTGCGTCGCGGCTTCCGCGGCAAGCCCGAGCACGTCGAACACTTTATGCTCTTTGTTGCCGAGCAGCTGCGCGAGGTCATGGCGAGCCTGGGCTTCCGCACCGTCGACGAGATGGTCGGCCATCCCGAGTGCTTGCGCCAGATTGAGGTCCCGGGCAACCGCAAGGCCAACCTGCTCGATCTGTCGCCCGTGCTGGCGAGCGCGACCTGCGAGTTCGGTGCCCACATCCCGGGTGCCGACGGTCGTCACTTCCTGCCGCAGATGGCTGCGGACAGTGAGCTCGACAAGACGCTCGACTCCACGTTGTTTGTGCCCTATACGGCCGATGCCCGTGCGCACCTGCGTCCGATTCGCTTCCGCGCCGATATCGCCAACGTCAACCGTTGCGTGGGCACCATCTTGGGCAACGCGGTGACCAAGGCGCATCCCGAGGGTCTGCCCGCCGGCTCCATCACCATCGATTGCGATGGTTCGGCCGGTCAGAGCTTTGGCGCCTTTCTGCCGCGCGGCATTACGCTCAACGTGTGCGGCGACGCCAACGACTACTTTGGCAAGGGCCTTTCGGGCGGCGAGGTGTCGGTGCGCCCCAACCCGCATGCGACCTACAAGTTCGACGAGAACATCATCGTGGGCAACGTTGCGTTCTTTGGCGCTACGAGTGGCCGCGGCTTCATTAACGGCCTGGCCGGCCAGCGCTTTGGCGTACGCAACTCCGGTGCCACGGTGGTGGTCGAGGGCTGCGGCAACCATGGCTGCGAGTACATGACGGGAGGTCTGGCGCTCATCCTGGGCGAGGTCGGGCAGAACTTCGCCGCCGGCATGACGGGCGGCGTGGCTTACGTCTTTGACCAGTACGGCACGCTCGATGCCCGTGTGAACCACGAGAGCGTTGAGCTTAAAGCCCCGACGGCCGGTGAGCTTGCGCAGATTCGTGCGCTCATCCAGGAGCACGTGGACGCGACGCAGAGCCCGCGCGGTATTAAGCTGCTCTACAGCTTTGAGACGATGAGCAAGCACTTTGTGAAGGTCATTCCAACCGAGTACGAGCGCGTGCTGGCGATTGTCGCCGCCGCCGAGGCCGTGGGCAAGACGCATGCGCAGGCCGAGGAGCTGGCGTTTGACATTGTGACCGGCCGCGCGAGTGCCGCGGATGTCGCTCGCTTTGATGTGGCGGGTGGTGTCGCTGGCGCTGCGCCCGCCACCGCCAGCTCTGTTGCTTCGACCAAGAAGGAGGCGTAAGTGCCATGGGTAAGCCCGGTGCTTTTCTTGATATCGATCGCGTGACCCATGAGCTGCGCCCCGTGGAGGAGCGCAGCCGCGATTTCGATCCGCTGTACGTGGAGCTCGACGACGACGCGCGCCGTGCCCAGGCGAGTCGCTGCATGATGTGCGGTGTGGCGTTTTGTCAGATGGGCGCGAGCTTTGGCAAGGCACGTCCGAGCGGCTGTCCGCTGCACAACCTGATTCCCGAGTGGAACGAGCTGGTGTACCGCGGCCGTTGGGACGAGGCTGCCGAGCGCCTGTCACTCACCTCGCCCATGCCCGAGTTCACGAGTCGCGTGTGCCCGGCGCTGTGCGAGGCCGCATGCAACCTGGGCTCGGTCGATGGCCAGCCCACGACGATCCATGACAACGAGCGCGCGATTAGCGACCATGAGTGGGCAAATGGCGGTCCGCACCGCTTTGAGCCGGCAGGGGAGGGTGCACCCACGGTTGCCGTGGTGGGCTCCGGTCCCGCTGGTCTGGTGGCAGCATGGGAGCTTGCGCGTCGTGGGGCCCGCGTGACTGTGTTTGAGCGCGACGACCGCCCGGGCGGTCTGCTCATGTACGGCATTCCCAACATGAAGCTCGAGAAGTCCGTGGTCGAGCGTCGCGTGGCGCTCATGCGCGAGCTGGGCATTGTGTTCGAGCTGGGTGCTGACGTTACGAACCCTGCGGTGGCGGCCAAGCTCAATGGCTTTGACGCCGTCGTGGTGGCTGCCGGTGCTCGCGCCCCGCGTGGGCTGGCTGCTGAGAATATTGACGCACCCGGCGTGGTGTATGCCGTGGACTACCTGACGGCCTCGACCGTCTCGGTGCTCGATGGCGGCGAGCCTGTCGTCGATGCGCACGGCCTGGACGTCGTGGTCATTGGCGGCGGCGATACCGGTAACGACTGCGTGGGCACCGCGGTACGTCAGGGTGCGCGCAGCGTGCGCCAGTTTGAGTTCTTGCCGGCGGCGCCTGATGCGCGCGCGGCGAGCAACCCCTGGCCGCAGTGGCCAAACGTTAAGAAGACCGACTACGGCCAGCAGGAGGCCATCGCTGTCATGGGCGGCGAGATGCGCGCTTGGGGCGTGGATACGCTCGAGGTGCTGCTGGACAAGAAGGGCGCGGCCGCGGGCCTGCGCGTGGTCGATCTGGATTGGTCGGCTGGCAAGCCCGAGCGCATCGCGGGCTCCGAGCACGAGGTGCCGGCCCAGCTGGTGCTCATCGCCTGCGGCTTTACGGGCCCAGAGCACGGTGTGTTCGACGCCGTTGGCGTGCCCGTTGCCACTGCTGGTCGTCCGCTGCCTGTGATGGCCGCCGAGGGCTCGCATCTTGCGGCGCGTGTTGGCGGCGTCGCTGTGGATGCCGCGCCGGTGTATGTTGCCGGTGACGCTCGTAACGGCAGCTCGCTCGTGGTGAACGCTATGGCCGACGCCCTGGCCTGCGCTGCCGAAGTCGCCGACGCGCTGGAGCTGTAAGGCGGCTGTCCACAGCTGAATCGTCAAGGAGTGTCCCCGAATGCCGGCCCAAAAGGAACGTCCCCAAGTGCCGGCAGCTGGGGACGTTCCTTATGTGCCGGCATTCGGGGACACTCCTTGCGAGTTCGCAGGCGACTTTGTCATTTGCCGACGTGCAAGTGTTCATTCGTCGACGTTTGCGACTGTGCTACTCTGCTCTTTCTGTGGTGGTAGCGGGCGTTTGCCTCAAATGAGTGAACTGACTGTCTATATCTACCTGCGGTTTCTTTGCGGTGCGCTCATTCGGTCAAGTGTCCCGTCAAGTGTTTGGTCAGCATCTGGTTTGCAGCCGGAGGCCTATTTTGCCCGCGCTGGTCGTGGCTGCCCACCCTCCTCGTAAGCTCAAATTGAGGTTCATCAGTTTGAGGAGGATGCCGTGACTGACCACGTTTTAGACCGAGCGCAGCTGGCTGAAGCCGTCGGCAACGATATTGCCGACATGGCCCATTTTTGGATGCTGCGGAAGTTCCAGTTTTTGGAGCCGGCACGCGAACAGTTCGAGATCATTGTCGACCCGTGGCTCAGCTATTGCACCGAGCCTTCGCAAAACGAAATCATGGCCTACAACATGGCATTTACCGATTGGCTGCTCTTCGAGCGCCCCTATCGCCATGGCAAGACGCTGCTCGAGCTGTATGTTGACGAACCGCCGGCATCGCTTTCGCCTGCCTCGCTCAAGCGGCTCGAGCAGGTACGCGACACGCAGTATTTCTCGCGCTTTGGCATTTTGGACAAGGATCCTGCGAACGGCATGGTTGCGCTGAAGGATACGCGTGCCGACCGTCGCTTTGATGTCTACGACCCGCATATCGTGCAAAAGGAGCATTGGAGCGACGGCGCGATCGCGGTGCGCCTCGCCTGCATCGACGATGTCTGGCTGACGGCGGGACAGCTCTATCTGTATGACATCGCGCGCCTGAGTGACACGGCGGTCGATGGACCGGGTGCGGTGCATCCCGAGGATCTGCAGGACGGCTTTGACACCTCGTGCGTCAGCTTCTTTTTGCGCCTGGTCCGCGACATCATGGGCGCCCAGGGGCGGTACGTGAAGTCGCTCAACATCTACGAGCAGGAGTGGGAGTAGGGGATGTGACTGGCGTCGCCCTGCTGCCCTGACTTTGTCTCAATCTGTAACGTTTGGCGGCTGTTTGGGCCCGTAACTGTTACAGATTGAGACGGAAGGTTGGCGGCTGCCGAAAGATCTTGTTCTGTAACAACTAGAGGCTCAAAGACTGTCTTCCTGTTACAGATCAAGACATTTGTCAGCGGAGGCAACGGTGACGATGGTCCATTTGTCTGACGTGGTGGTGATGAAAGTGCCTAATACCGTTCTCAAACACAAACATGCGACTCGCAACACGTTGGCGCGGAATAGGATGCTCGCGCGGCTCGCGGAGACGGCCAAGCAAGGTGCGCTGCTCGCAACGCATGACAATACCGAGCTCATGTGGCTGCGACGCCATGTTGGAACCGACGATATCGCGGAGCCCGAGCCGTACCTGTTCTGTTTTCAGCATGATTGGGATGCATTGACGCCGGCGGAGCGAGCGCTGAGGACTATCAAAGGGCTTGCGAAATTTCATCCCGATTGGGCGTTTTGGGGATATGACGCCGCGCTGATATGGGGTCTGGAGGTGCCGAATGATCTGCTCGGGCCGCGTTTCCTTGTTAAGACTTGCTGTTCGGTGACGTTGAGCGGCGGGTGCAGGTTGTTGCGTCCGCAGATTGCGGGCGCGCTCGAGCGCGTCGACGGCGTGCGGGTGACGTCGTTTTGGCGCACGGCGGAGGATTGCTTGCTGCGTGCGCCGTTCTCCTACGGGTTGGCGATTGCCGATTCTGCACTGCGGGTGAAAGACGTATCACGTGGGGATTTGTGCGAGCGCCTCCGCGCCGATTGCGAGGGCAGGCGAGGGTATCGCAGGGCACAGGCGATTGCGTCGTATGCGGACGGGCTGTCCGAAAACGGCGGCGAGTCTCGGTTCCGAGCGTTCTTTATTGCGTACGGCTTTCCGGTTCCGGAGCTGCAGGTGGAGTTTCGCGACCCGCTCGATCCGAGCCAGGTGTTTCGCGTCGACTTTTTTTGGCGGCTCGAGGAGGGAACGTGCGTGATTGGCGAGCTGGACGGTAAGGGGAAGTACACCCTGCAGAGCGGCGAGGCCCGGGAGCCGGTCGACCCATTCGTGGCAGAGCGTCAGCGGGAATCTCATCTGACAATGCTCGGGCACAAGGTGCTTCGGTTTACGTTTGATGAGCTCAAGAATCCGGGGAAGCTGGTTGAGAAGATGAGGCTGGCGGGTATTCCGCGACGGCCCGATTTGGCTGAGGAGTGGAGACGTCGGTGGTATGGGCGCTGAGAGGTTTTGTCTTGATCTGTAACGTTTAGAAGTTGTTTGAGTTCGTAATTGTTACAGATCGAGACAAACCGGTGAAACGTCGACCGAATGTCTCGATCTGTAACATCAAGGGGCCCAACAACCCTGTATCTGTTACAGATCGAGATATTTCCCTGGTGTCGCTGGGGTGGGACTGCAGCATATTCCGTCTCCCACATCCCCTCTTCCCTCCGTTAACCGATGCGTCTGCAGCAATCCAGCGGGACTAGGTGATAATGGACAAATGTTCAAGTTAATCGTGAGGGAGGAGCTCGATATGGCGTCTGCCGATCGTTCCACGTTGTTTATCAATGCGACCATTCTGGATGGCTCGGAGCATATGGAGCCGCAACCCGATATGGCCGTGACTGTTGAGCGCGGCGTCATCACCTGGATGGGGCCGAGTGCTGTGGCGCAGGCGCCCGCGGGTGCCGAGGTTATCGACCTGGGCGGTGCGTATCTCATGCCCGGTCTCATCAATATGCACGTGCACCTGTGCGGCTCGGGCAAGCCTGTCTCGGCCGGCGATGCGGGCGCGCTGATGAAGAAGCTCGATAATCCCGTGGGGCGCGCCATCGTGCGCCATATTCTTAAGGGCAGCGCCCAACAACAACTGGCAAGTGGCGTGACCACGGTGCGCGGCGCGGGCGATCCGCTGTTTGCCGATCTGGCCGTGCGCGATGCTATCGATGCCGGCAAGTATCAAGGTCCTCGCCTGGTGGCGCCGGGAACGGGCGTCACGGTGCCGGGCGGCCATGGTGCGGGCTTGTTCGCCCAGGTGGCCAACAGTCCCGCCGAGGCAGCCGAACAGGTGCGCGACCTGTATGCGCGTGGTGCCGACGTCATTAAGCTGTTCGTGACGGGCGGCGTGTTCGACGCTACCGAGGTGGGCGAGCCGGGCGTGCTGCGCATGCCGGTCGAGGTTGCCGCGGCGGCGTGCAAGGCTGCGCACGAGGTGAGTCTGCCGGTTATGGCCCATGTCGAGAGTACCGAGGGCGTGAAGGCCGCGCTTGAGGCCGGCGTTGACACGATTGAGCACGGCGCTCCGTTGACGCCCGAGATTCTGGAGCTGTACCGTGGCGCCGCGGGCACGCAACTCGAGGGGCGTGCGCCCAGTGTTACCTGCACTATCAGCCCGGCGCTGCCGTTTGTATTGCTCGACCCGAAAAAGACCCATTCGACCGATACGCAAAAGAAGAACGGCGATATCGTGTGCTCGGGCATTATCGAGAGCGCCCGTGCCGCACTGGAAGCTGGCGTTAAGGTGGGCCTGGGTACGGACTCGAGCTGCCCGTTCGTGACGCAGTACGACATGTGGCGTGAGGTGGCCTATTTTGCCAAGTATGTCGGCGTGAGCAACGCCTTCGCACTGCATACGGCTACGCAAGTCAACGCCGAGCTGCTGGGGCTGGACGGCGAGACTGGCACGATCGAGTGCGGCAAGGCCGCCGATATCTTGGTGACGCGCGAGAACCCGCTCGATGACCTGTGCGCTCTGCGTGAGCCGATGCACGTGATGTGTCGCGGCGATCTGGTGTGCAAACTCAAGGTGAAGCGCATCCCCGAGGTGGATGCCGAGCTCGACGCGATTATGGCCATGCCAGCCGAAGCGCTGGCTGAGGAGCTGGCCCGCGACGGCGTAGCATAGGTGTGACAAAGGGACAGCTCCGTTGTCGCATACAAAAAGCCGAGGTCTCAGCGCGAGGCCTCGGCTTTTATTTGTCCTATGGTATGGCGGCTAGGAGCGCGTCTCCATCTTGGCGTGGCACTTGGGGCAGGTGACGCGGATCTTGCCCTTGCCCTTGGGGACGGAGAGCATCTGGCCGCAGTTGGGGCACTTGAGATAGGCCGTGGTCTTGCGGCCCTTCCACATCTTCTTGGCCGTGCGCTTGGCACGCTCAAAGTCTTCCTTACTGGTGCCGGCCGCGCGTGAGGTGCTGGCCGCTGCGGTTCCGCCGCTCAAGCTGGCGACGAATTTGCCCAGGCAGGGGACGTTTGCAGTCGCGGCGACAAAGGCCTCGTTCTCCTTGTGACGTGCGTCGATATTTTTGGACAGGCCGCGCAGCACGCCAATCACGATTACGGCGATGGCAATCCAGCTGAGCCACTGGATGCGGGCTATCGATCCGATCATCGCGATGACGATGCCGGCAAAACCCATCACGATGGTGAGTTCATCGGCACCATTGCGACCCTTCATAAAGTCATTCATGCAAATTGCCTTTCGTTCGATATGCTGCACGCCTTTATACCCGATTTAGAGCAAGGGGGACAGGTTAATCTGCACCAATGTGGTGCAAACATACCTGTCCCCGGAATACCAAGACGGTGCAAACGTACCTGTCCCCAATGCCCCAATTACTTGGAGAGTTTGTCGACGACGCGTTCGATTTCGGCGAGTTTGGCGGCTTTGAGGTCTTCGTCGCCCGATTCGATTGCCGAAGTCACGCAGCCCTCGATATGCGCCTTGAGCACGTCGGCGTTAATGCGCGCGAGGAGCGCCTGTGTGGCCATGAGCTGCGTGGAGATATCGACGCAGTAGCGGTCCTCCTCGACCATCCGCAGGATGCCGTCGATCTGACCGCGTGCCGTCTTGAGCATGCGGGTCACCGATTTATGGTCTGCCATCATGTCGGGTCCTCGTTTCTGGTCGATCTTCCGGATGTCCCCGTCAGTTGCGGTGAAATACGGACCGTTTAAAGGCCTAGGGCGGCACAACAGTCCGTATTTCACCGCAACTTCTGAGGATTCAGTAGGCAGCGACTGCTACGCGGCGGTCACAGACAGGGCGTGGAACTTCTCGCCGGCGGCCTCGACAGCGGCGGCGAGTTGCTCGGCGGTTACGGTGTCGGCGCACTCAACCTGGACGGTCTGGGTCTCGTGATTGGCGTCGGCGTCGGTCACGCCGGCCACGTTGAGCAGCGCCGTCTCGACGGTGGCATCGCAATGGCCGCACATGAGGCCGGAAGTCTTGATTGTGTAACGCATGGGTGTACTCCTTATCGATTGAGAATATCTGACAGTTTAGTCGTGAACAGCGTCATCTTAAAGGTGTGCTGAGGTGCCCGAGATTGCCCCGAAAGAGGAGCGAAGCGTACTTGGGTACGCGAGCGACGGTTTGAGGGGCAAGGTCGGGTGCTTCAGCGCGCCGTCTTGGGCTTAAAGGATTTTAAGCGCAGCGCATTGCTTACGACGCACACGCTCGACAGGCTCATGGCCGCAGCGCCAAACATCGGCGAGAGCTGCCATCCGGTGAGCGGGAAGAACACGCCCGCCGCCAGCGGAATGCCGATGCCGTTGTAGAACAGTGCCCAGAACAGGTCCTGCTTGATGTTGCGGATCGTGGCGCGCGAAAGCTCGATGGCGCGGGCGACGTCCATGAGGTCGCTGCGCATGAGTACCACGTCGGCGCCCTCCTTGGCGATGTCGGCGCCGGTGCCGATGGCAAGGCCCACGTCGGCGCGCGCCAGGGCGGGGGAGTCATTGATGCCGTCGCCCACCATGGCGACCTTGCCGCCCGCGTCCTGCAGCTCGCGCACGTGGCGTTCCTTGTCGGCGGGGAGGACGTCGGCGATGACCTGTTCGCTGCTCAGCCCCACGCGGCGGGCGATGGCCTCGGCCGTCACGCGGTTGTCGCCGGTGAGCATGCGCACGTCGACGCCAAGCGAGCGCAGTGCGGCGATGGCCTCGGCGCTCGTCTCCTTGACCTCGTCAGCCACGGCAATGGTGCCGGCAAGCTCGCCGTTCTTGGCAAAGAACAGCGGCGTCTTGCCTTCGGCGGCAAATTGCTCGGCAAGACCCGCGGGCACGGTAACGCCCAACTCGTCCATCAGGCGCATATTGCCGGCGGCAATGGCGTTTTGCCCCTCGCGCGCCGTAACGCCGCGACCGGGCACGGCGGCAAAGTCCTCGACCATGCGCGCCACGATTCCGCGCGCCTCGCATTCGGCCATAATCGCCTCGGCCAGCGGGTGCTCGCTTGATCGCTCAAGCGCCGCGGCCAGCTTGAGCAGCGCCTTTTCGCTCATGGCGGGCGAGCCGTCGGCGCGCGTGGCTACCACGATATCGGTTACGGCAGGCTTGCCGCGGGTGACCGTGCCCGTCTTATCGAGCACCACGGTGCCCACGCTGCGCAGATTCTCCAGCGCCTCGGCGCTCTTGAACAGAATGCCCATCTCGGCGCCCTTGCCGGTGCCGACCATAATGGCGACGGGCGTGGCCAGGCCCAGCGCGCACGGGCAGCTGATCACCAGCACGGCGACGGCGGAAGTGAGTGCCTCGTTCACGCTACCGGTCAGTGCCATCCACACCACGAAGGTCACGGCCGAGACCACGAATACCACGGGCACGAACACGCCGGCGACCTTGTCGGCCAGGCGGGCGATGGGCGCCTTGGTGGCGTTGGCGTCCTCGACGAGCTGGACAATCTTGGCAAGCGACGTGTCGGCGCCCACACGCGTAGCGCGGAAGATAAACGATCCGGTGCGGTTGACGGTGGCGGCGTTAACGGTGTCGCCGGCGGTCTTCTCCACGGGGATGGACTCGCCGGTCAGCGCACTTTCGTCCACGGCCGAGCTGCCCTCGAGCACCACGCCATCGACAGGGATGGACTCTCCGGGGCGCACACGCAGGACCTGGCCGGGCAGAATGGCATCGACGTCGACGGTGGCCTCGGTACCGTCCTCGGCCACGACGGTCGCGGTCTTGGGCGCCAGGTCGATGAGCGCCTCGATGGCGCCGCCGGTCTTGGATTTGCTGCGTGTCTCGAGATATTTGCCTACGGTGACCAGCGACAGGATCGTGCCCGCACTCTCAAAATACAGGTTGTCCATGCCCGTCATCATGGCCTCGTGGACCTGGCCCGCGGCCAGCTGGTCGGCCATGATAAACATGGCGTAGAGCGACCAGGCAATGGACGCGGTGGCGCCGACGGCGATGAGGGCGTCCATGGTGGGCGCGCCATGCGCGAGCGATTTAAACCCGTTGATAAAGTACGCGTCGTTGACGTAGACGATGGGGATGAGCAGGACGAGCTCGGTGAGCGCGAGCGTCATGCTGTGGGTGTGGTCGGTGAAGATGCCGGGCAGCGGCCAGCCGAGCATGTGCCCCATGCCTATGTAGAACAGCGGGATGAGGAAGATGATCGAGATGATGAGGCGGGTGCGCATGGCAGAGGCGGCGGCCTCCAGCTTTTTGGTTGGCGACTCCATGTGAGCGGCGCCGGACCTGGCTTGCGTGCTGCCGTTTGAGCCGGCGGCACCGGTGCCCGCATCGACGGGCGAGGCCGAGTAGCCGGCACGGTCGACGGCGGTGCAGATATCGTCGGGGGAGACCTGCGCGGGGTCGTAGTCGACCATCATGGAACCGGCGAGTAGGTTGACCGCGACGCTTTGGACGCCGTCGAGCTTGCTCACAGTACGGTCCACGTGCGCCTGGCAGGCGGCGCATGTCATGCCACCCACGTCGAACTTATCTTGAGCCATGGCTTCTCCTTTCTGTGGTCGGTGCTGGAATTGTTAACCTGCCGATACTATACACCCATACCCCCTGGGGGTGTCCAGTGCAGAGAAAAATGTATGACATCTCGCTACAGATGAGGGTAGTTGGTTGGCCGATGGACCGTCCAACCAATCATCTCAATCTGTAACATCTGGACCGGTTTTTGAACCATAGCTGTTACAGATCAAGACAAACAGTTGGCAGCAAACTTAATGTCTCAATCTGTAACATCTAGCAGTGAAAATGACCTCTAACTGTTACAGATCAAGACATAGAAATCGGCCGAAAGCTAACGTCTCGATCTGTAACAACCAGACCCCGTTTTACCGAGTATTTGTTACAGATCAAGACAAACCATTCGAGGGTAACCTGAATGTCTCGATCTGTAACAGTAAGACCGATGTTTGGGTCTTAGTTGTTACAGATCGAGACAATCTCGGAGCAGATGCCCCGGGCATACAACGTAAAACGCCGGGGCGCCCGCGTGATGGGCGCCCCGGCGCATGCTGGGCAGGGTTTGCGAAGCGGTGGGAGGGAGGAGAAGCCGTCCTCCCGAAATCCTTACTCCTGACGACGCTTCTTGTCAGTCAGGAAGACGCCGGCGGCTACGAGCACGACACCTCCGATGATAAACGTCTCACCGGCGAGCGCGGCATTGTCGCCTGTGGTGGGAAGTGCCGAGTTGGCGGCCGTCTTGGCGTTGCCGGCAGACGGCTTTCCAGTAACCGGCTTAGCGGCAGCCTGCGTGATCTTGGCCTGCTCGGCCTTCGCTGCCTCTTGCTCCTGGCGGGCGATCTCGTCCTTCAGGGCTTGCTCGGCGGCTACGCGTTTTGCCTTCGCCTCGTTGTAGCTGTTGAGAGCCGCGGTGTAGGCGGGCGTCGCAGCATCAAGGTCTGCCTGAGCGGCATCAAGTGCGGCCTTTGCGTTATGTTCTGCCTGCTTGGCGGCGACGCACTTGGCAAAGAGGGCATTGAGCGTATCGTTCGCGTTTGCGTCAGAGCCAGTAGCAATGCCGTTTTCAACGTTGATGGACTTGAGCTTTCCGAGAGTAGCAGCAGCGGCGTCCGATGCGGCCTGAGAATTCTCGACCGCCTGCTCGGCGTTCGCAATGGCATCATTTGCCGTGCTAATGGCGACTCCGGCATCGGTAACTGCTGCGTCGGCCTCCTTCTTGGCCGCCTCGGCGGTGGCAAGATTATCGGCTGCGTTACTCAGGGCGTCGGCACGGGCCTTCTTCGAGGCGAGGTCGTTTTCCGCCGTGGTCAGATTGCTCGCGGCGCGCTCCGCGGTCGTCGCCTTGGCCTCGGCGTTGTCCTTCGCGGTGTCGAGGGCCTGCTTCTTGGCAGTCTCGTCGAGCTTCGCCTTTGCGAGAGCGCTCCGGGCAGACGTCTGGGCTGCCGTGGCTTCATCAAGCGCCTGATGGGCCTCGTCGGCTTTCTCCTGAGCCGCAGCAACATCGGCTGAATACTTGGCAAGTTCCTTCTTTGCATCTTGCAGAGCCTGCTGCTTTACGAGAGTCTCTGCCTTGGCGTCATCAACCTTCTTCTGCCTCTGAGCGGCTTACTCTTTCGATGCCTTAAGCTCGGCGCGCTTCTGGTTGACGACCTGCTCTGCAGTCGCCACGTTGCTTTGGGCGGCTTTGACCTGGTCTTCGGCTTCGGCAACTTTTCCGTTTGCCTTGGCGAGATTCTGCTTTGCTAGGGCAACAGCGGCGGCGGCACTTGCTACGCTGTCGTTCTTGGCGGCAAGGTCGCTATTCGCGGCAACAATGCCTTCCTGCTTTTGAGCGACGAGGGTTTCAGCTGCCTTTACGGCATCGGCTTTCGATGCCGCTGTGCTGCGCTTTTGCTCAAGGTCCGTCTTTGCGGCGGCGAGCTTTTCGCTAGCTTTGGAGAGGCTCAGCTGATACTGATCAAAGAGATTCTCGAGTTCATCGATCGAGTATTCTTTTTCGTACGAACCGTAATTGTTGTCGATCTCCAAGACGAACACATACGGCCAAAGGGTTCCGCGCGAGTTGATGCCGTATCCCATGGTTTTGGCGTTAGGTTGTACGATATTCAAATAATGGCCGACGGTGCCAAAGTCTGCCCCTTGCTTTTCGAATTCGGTTTTGTGGCTCCAGAAAGTATCCCAAGCATCTTTGGGGGCAACGTTGCCAAGGCCGGCTTTCGCTGCAGCCTCGTCAAATATCCCCTTTTCATCATCGACCCATTGGTGCGCGATGTTTTCTTTAGTACTGAAGTTCCAAGCGGCATTTTCACAAATGGCGTAATCTGAGTGACCTAGCGTTTTGTCAGAGTAATTGGAGTCGGATTGAGCGATTGCCATTTGCTCGGCCGTCACCCTAAGCTCACTCAATCCAACGCTTGCACGGTATTCGTTAATCTCGCGCAGCTTGTTAAACGATAGCTTGGCGTTGTCGAGTGACGTGCCGTCTTTTTTATCGCCAATGGTCGTCAGGTTTTTATCGCTCTGCCTATAGATGATGTTTGCAGCGTCGTTGGCACCGATGAACTGGTAGAAGCCGATGACGCTCTGCGCCTCCGCTGTCGTTGCCTTATCGGTTGCTGCCTTGCACGTATCGTATGCTTTCTGTGCATCGACAACGGCTTGATCGGCGGCCGCCTGGTTTGCCTTGGCAGTTTCGAGCGCCTTGTCTGCCTGCTCCTTCTCGGCTTTTGCCTGGTCGACTTGTTTCTGAGCGGCCTTTGCCTTCTCCAGTTCGGCAGCATGTGCCTGCTTTGCCGAGGTCAACTCCGATTGCGCCGCATCGGCTTTCGTCTGGGCTGCCGTTACGTCTTTTTCGGCTGCTGCGACTGTCTGCTTCTTGGCTTCGAGCTCGCTTTCGGCGCCGGTGAGGGCGTCCTGCTTGGATTCAACGTCGCTATTTGCCTGAGAAAGGCCTGCTTCGGCAGTCGCCTGCTGCTGTTTCGCCTGGTTGAGTGCGCTTTGGGCAGCATCGACCTTTGCCTGGGCGGCGTCATACTCCGGGCCCTCGGCGCCTGCCTTTGCGGCCGCCAAATCGGCTTGTGCGCTGTCATACGCTGTCTGTGCCGCGACTACCTTACCATCCGCGGCGTTCTTTTCCTGCTGAGCGGAAGCCAGCGTGCCTGCCGCTTCGTCGTAAGCGCTCTGCGCGGCGCTCTGAGCCTGCTGAGCGTCGGCGAGCGCGGAATCGGCAGTGGCCTTCGCAGCCTTTGCTTGGTCCAGAGCGGCCTGCGCATCTGCGGCAGCCTGCTCGGCGACCTTGATTTCCTCCGGCGTTGCGTTGGCGGCTGCCTTCTGGGCTGCCTCGAGCCTGGCCTGCGCATCAGCTGCCGCCTGCTTTGCGGCATCAAGGACCTTCGACTTGTCCTCGGCGTCGGTCTTGGCTGCATCGCGCTTTTCCTGGGCATCCTTCAGCGTGGCACTGGCGCTGTCGGCCGCCTTGACGCTTTCATCGAGCTGGCGAGCATATTCGGCGCGCGCGGCGGCCTCTGCCTGCGAATTATCGGAGACGGAGACGTCATAGGTGCTTTGTGCGTTGTCGCGTGCCGCCTGCTTTTCGGTATAGGGGGCAGCCACCGTGTCGTAGTCGGATTTGGCGTCTGCCTCGGCAGCCTTTGCGGCGTCGATCGCAGCCTGCAAGTCGGCAATCTTCTGGGCGTCTGCCTTTACTGCGGAGCCTGCCGCCTCGCCGGCGTGGACAGCAAGCGGGGACATGATCGCGTCCTGTGCCGTGGTATCACTCACATCGTTGGCAAATGCCGAGAACGGCGCGAGCAGCGACGAGCCGGTCATAGCGATGGTGGTTGCCGCGGTGACGGCGAGTCGTGTTGCCTTGTGGCCCGAGAATGTGGGGCGAGGCTTGGCGCCGCCTGAGACTTCCGAGTGTTTAGGTGCGTACTTTGTCATTTCTTCTCCCAATCGTTGAAGGGGTACCTACGACAATTCGTACGTTACGACCGCCGAAAGGGCTCCTGTTGCGCAACATTGGCAAGGAAACATCGACGCACTTGAGTCACATTTATGAGGTGGAGTTCTCGGCAAGCTAATGTCTCGGTCTGTAACATCTAGCACCAAATATGACCTCTAACTGTTACAGATCGAGACGGACCGTCCGCGGTCAACTCAAATGTCTCGTTCTGTAACATCTAGAGAGGTTTTTAACCCCTTACTGTTACAGATTGAGATGTTGTCTCGCGGGGCTGGGGTTTGTCTCGATCTGTAACATCTAGACCCGTATCTGCCGAGCTGGTGTTACAGATCGAGACAATTGCCGGGCCCCGTCACGGCAAGACTCCCGCCGCCTAGATACAGAATCCGGGGATCACGCAGGTTCGCTTGTTTGGCTTTTCCGCAGGCGTTGCGTACGTAAAGACGTCACCGTCGTGTCCCACGCGGTTCATATAGAGTGTGCCTTCGCTCTCCGATGTGTCAGGACTCGCCGTTCGTTCCCACCAACAGGTGTCCTTGCCCTTCCACTGGCGAACCAACGTCTCGTTCGTGGTATACGGACTTACCTTGAGCTCGCGGAACAGCTGGTACTCCTTGCCTTCGCCGTTGTAGATGTCGGCCAGGTAGTGAAAGCCCTCGGCAAATGACTCGGGCGGCTGCACTCCGCACAGCTCGACCATGGCGGGCAGCCAAAGAGTTGCGGGCAGCTCGCTCAGACACGATGCGCTTCTGGCAGCGCCAACGTTATTCGAGATCTTTTTGACAGATTTAATGAGTGCGCGCAACTCGTTGGGCAGCAGCTTAAGGCCGTCGCCGTCGAGCCATTCCCGCAGCTCGCAATCTGCCCAGCCGGCGCTCAACGGTTGGGCCGTGGCATCGCGCTCGGCAATGCCGGCATCGAACATAAACGTCAGTCCGGCCTTGCCCGTCCCGTCTAGAAGCTCGTCGTGGCGGATGCCCACAAGCTGCGCGCCGACCTGCAGCCCGTTGGTGAGCGTGACACGCTTGGTACATGGATAGGGAATATGCCCGTTGTTATCGAGCAGATGGTAGCGCTTGGCAATCTCGCGCGCCTCGCTACGGGTCTCGGCGGCCTTAATCTTGAGCGAAATCTCCTGCAGCTGATCCCAGGTGTAGTCGTCAAGCGAACCGCGAATGCCGTCCAGGTAGTCGGGGATGCCAAAGCCATGGGTTGCCGCCCCGATAACGCCGAGCCCCGCAACGGCTGCGACAACGCCACCGATAATAAACCGGCGGCGGGTCATGGCATCGTGCCGGGCCTGCTCCAGAATCTCTCGCGCGCGCTCGCCGGCGACGTCGACCTTAAGGTGCGTACCGGAGTCGATGTCAATTGCGGTGTCACTGCCCGCGCCCTCGCGGCCCTCGGATTCGGCATCGGTGAGGTATGCCGAGAGCACCTCGAGCATCTGCTGTTCGGTGGGACGATCACGCTGCTCGACTGAGATGCCTTTCATGATGATTTGGACGAGCGCCTCGTCGTCACTGCATCGCGGCTCGAGCGGCGCCGGCTTGGTCTTGGTCTTTATGAGGTAGAACGAACCGGTTGCCGCGGCACCCGTCGACTCCACATCGAACGGTTTGCGACCGCTGTAGAGCTGGTACAGAATGCTCGAAAGCGCGTAGACATCGATTGCGGGCGAGCGGCGAAGGGCCGCGATGCCTTCGATATCCTGCGTGAGCATCTCGGGCGCGGCGTATGCGGGCGTGGCAAAGCGCCAGATGTCGGCGCGCCGGGTGATCGTGTCATCGCCGAGAGCCATGGTCGCGGAGCCCATGTCGATGAGGCAGGGGTCAAAGGAGCAATCGGCAATCTGCTGCTCGAGCGTTCGGCTGGTGGTGCGGAACATGATATTGGCAGGCGACAGGTCGCGATGGATGACCGGATTCACGAGGCCTTGGGTCATCAAGAGCGCACGAAGCACGGCGTTTCCGACGGCGGCGACTATCTGGGTGGTCAGCCCGCCCGAGGCGTCGTGCGGAAGCAGGGGCAGCGCCTGCTTGAGCGAGGTGCCCTCGACCCACTCCATGAGGATGAGCGGGTTATCCTCGCACGATCCGTAGCCATAGACGCGCGGAAATCCGCGCAGGTGCGAGACAGTACACAGATGACGGTACTCCTCGAATAGCGCGGCTGTGTTGGCTAGGTGCGCTGCCGATTGCTCGGCGGAGCGGTCGGGGGCTTGGCCGGAAAGGATGGCATTGTCCTTGAGTAGCTTGACGGCAAAGACCTCGCCGCTCGTGTTGGTCGCGCGCAGCACGTGCCCGATGTTGCCGTTGTTACGGTGGGCCGTCTGGAGAATAAGCGTCATAAACCGACGCTTGGCGTCGTCCTCGGCGCTGGGGTCGACCGCCACGGCGGTATCGAACGTATCAAGACGGATGAGTTTGTCGCCATAGGCGCTATCGGTAGTATCCATGGCGTTCCTTTGTCTGGCATGGGTCGCCGCGCGTATACGTGGGCAGTGCGGATATCGGTAAAGTACTATGATAGCCGCACTGCTCACGTATACCGCTGAGTATTGTCGTTTACGACGCAGAAGGTAGAAGACGGAAGACGGATGGCGACCGTCTTCCGATCGCCGTCCGTGCTAGTCCACAATGACAAGGAATGTCGTGTAGAGACCCAGATGGAGCCTGTCGCTGTTTTCGATTTCCACCGGGGGATAGATCTTGCCGGGCTCGCGTTGGTCGCGCGGCGGCTCAATCACAATATCGCCGTCGCGCGCGCCCGATTCGAGCACTGTGCCGTTGGTCGATCCAAGGCCCTGGGCGTACCAGTGCTCACCCTCGAGCCAAATGCGAAGATGCTCGCGCGAGGCGTCGGCGCCTACATCGGTGATGCTGGGCGAGGTTTTGGGCAAAGAACCAATCACGGTGCCGCGCGGATCGCGTGTGAGGGGATGGATTTGCATGCCGGCGCAGTTGTCGGCATGGGTTCTGAGCAGACCGAGATTGGGGGCGACGGTGCGCGGCTGTTCCAGGCTGCTCATAAAGCCACGTCCGACGGTAGTTTCGGTGGTGCCAAAGTGCCCGCCCGTCTTGCTGTTGCAAAAGCGCTCGACGGTGGCCACGCCCTGAACGGGATCGGCGAGCGCTCCCGTTGCCACAAAGAGCATCAAAAAGAGCGTGCTTTTTTCGCGCACGGCATTGCCGTCAAAGTTGTCGATGCGATTGAGGGCATTTGCATATAGGCGGCTGTCCAGCTTGTGGCTGGCGAGAGCCGACATCATTTCGTTGGCGGCCGGACCGCGATAGTGCTCGGCGATTGCCTGATAGGCGGACTCGCCGCCGCCGAGCTTGCTGCAGATTGCCGCGGAAAGGTTGAGCGTGGTGATGGTAAAGTCGCTGTAGATGGCGGGCGCGCACTGGTCAGGCTTGCGATGGACGATGTAACGGGTGAGATACGAGCGGTTGGAAGAGCATTTCTCGAGCAGGGTACTGCCGAGATAAGAGTTTCCATTGATAAGCATTCGGGCGATCTCGAGATGTTTAAGACCGCCGAACGAGCGAATATCGTTATAGAGGACCGAGCAAGGCGTCTCTGCTGCCACGGATACCTCCTTTGATTGCTTCCTAGCCAATATGGCGATAGGAATTAATGGCTCCCGGTGGGAGACGTATTAAATGGCTGCGAAATGGCTGCGCAATATATAGCGTAACCAAAGCAACATTATAGGCCACATGTTCGAAATTGCAGGAAGAGCGAGAGATTTGGTTTGGAATGAACGTAAATCCCCCTCTGTCTTATTCTGTAACATTTGGACCTGGTTTTGCCCTGCATCTGTTACAGATTGAGACAATCGGCCCAGACCCGCCCCGTCCGCCTCGTCATCTGTGGTTTACGTGGGGGCATACGGAGTACGGGTATACTAACCGGCGGCGAATCTGCTCCATCGCTTAGGGCTGCTGCGTCTGGACGGCGCGTGATAGGGCTGCCAAAGCGATCGCCAGCGTGCTGAGCAACGTCCTCTCTGTGCGCACCCGTTTTTGTATGTATTAGCGCACTACCAAGCACGCCCGCGCGGCCTCATGCCGTGCCCATTGCGCGTGCAGATAAGGAACAACAACATATGCGTAATTCTGTATCCGACGTCACCGACGCCGAGATTCTGGACGAGACCCGCGAGGCCATGACCCAGGCTGCCTTCGATGCTGCCGATGAGGCCAATGCTGCCCAGGCCGTCGAGTCCGCTACCGAGAGTCTGCCCGCCTTTGACGAGCTGGGGCTTTCCGACGAGATGCTTCGTGCGATCGAGAACCTGGGCTACACGGCGCCGACGCCCGTGCAGGCCGGCTCGATCCCCGTGGTGCTCGAGGGCCGCGACCTGCTTGCCGCCGCCCAGACCGGCACCGGCAAGACGGCCGCCTTCTTGCTGCCGACCATGAACAATCTGGAGCACATCGCTCCGCCCAAACCCGTGCGCGAGCGCGGCGGCCGCAACCGTCGTCGCGGTGCCAAGAAGCCCGAGGGCAACGGCCGCGGCCCCGTGATGCTCGTCATCACTCCCACGCGCGAGCTTGCCCAGCAGATCGACGAGGTCGCGAGCAAGATCGCCGACGTCACCGGCCATGTCGCCGTGACCGTCGTGGGTGGCGTGAGCTACAAGCCGCAGACCGCGGCACTCAAGTACGGCTGCGATATCCTGGTCGCCACGCCGGGCCGTCTGGTCGACCTGATTGAGCAGGGCGCCTGCCACCTGGACGAGGTCAAGGTGCTGGTGCTCGACGAGGCCGATCGCATGCTCGACATGGGCTTTTTGCCCGCCGTCCGCCGCATTGTGCGCGAGACGCCGGCCGAGCGCCAGACGCTGCTGTTCTCGGCGACCCTCGACAAGGAGGCCGTGGGTGAGATCACCGACCTGGTGAGCGATCCGGCTCGCGTGGAGATCGCGCCCGCCACGTCGACCGCCGATACCGTCGACCAATTTGTGTTCCCGGTGTCCATCGAGGGCAAGAATAACCTGTTGCCCGAGTTCCTCAAGAAGGAGGGCCCGGAGCGCACCATCGTCTTTATGCGAACCAAGCACCGCGCCGACAGCTGCTGCCGTCGTCTGGAGCGCAAAGGCATCAAGGCCGCCGCAATCCACGGCAACCGCAGCCAGGCCCAGCGCGAGCGTGCCCTTTCGGCCTTCCGCGACGGTACCGTCGACGTGTTGGTGGCAACCGACGTGCTTGCCCGCGGCATCGATATTAGCGACGTGCGCTACGTCGTGAACTTTGACGTGCCGGCCGAGCCGACCGACTATATCCACCGCATTGGCCGTACGGGCCGCGCCGGCGAGCTGGGCTGGGCCATTACGTTTGTGACCGAGCAGGACGTCGACGAGTTCTACGAGATCGAGAAGCTCATGGACAAGACGGCCGACATCTACGAGGCCGGTGACCTGCATGTGGGTCCCAACCCACCAGCGGTTGATCCCGAGCGCGACCCTGCGGCCTTTAAGGTGAAGAAGAAGACCAAGCGCGGCAAGTCCAAGAGCAAGAAGAAGCTTGAACAGGCACGTCGCGACGGCAAGCGCAACGGCGATGATTACGGCGATGTGGCCGGTCGTTCCAACCGCGGTCGAGACGAGCGTCGCGGCGACGGCGAGCGTCCGAGCCGTCCCAAGCGCGGCGGCAAGACCCGCGTGCGCGAGGGCGTTCAGGCTCGCGTGGACGAGGCTGTGGAGAGCGTGGCCCGCGAGGTGGCTGCCGAGGAGAGCGCTGGTGCTGGTGCCGCTGAGCAGCCTGCGCGCGGTAACCGTGCCGAGCGTCGTGCCAAGCAGTTCCAGGGCGAGGCGCATCGCCGCCGTCGCGAGGATGATGATCGCGGTGGCCGTCGTCGTGTCGAGCGCGAGGACGAGGGCCGCGGTTCGCGCGGTGGCAAGCGCGGTGCGGGCGACCGCCGCCGTTCCGGTCGCGATGGCGAGCGCGGTGGCCGTGGCGGTGAGCGTCGCGAGGGCGTTCGCGGCAATGGCGGCCGCAGCGGCGCTGGCCGCTCTGGTGAGTCGCGCGATCGTCGTGATCCGCGTGCCAGCCGCGATCGTCGCGATGACTGGCGCAACTACGACGACACCCGCGAGGAGCGCCGTGGCGGCTATCGTGGCGCTCGTGGCGGCAACCAGGCCGGCTCCCGTGGCGGCCGTGCCGGCGGTCGCGATAACCGTGGCAGCTATGGCAACAGCCGTGGTGGCAAGCGCGGTGGCAGCTCCCGTCGCCCCGGCGACGGCGGCGGCAAGCGCAAGTAACATACGCGTCGCGCTCTAAGTCGAGGCGACCAGAGGGCTCCGGGCATGTTTTTGCTCGGAGCCCTTTTTGGTGCAAGGGGGACAGGTTCATATACACCAACGTCTTGAAGTTGCGGTGGAATACGGACTGTTTTGGCCTTTTGAGCGGCTTTTCAGTCCCTATTTCACCGCAACTCATGATTGGTGCAAAGTAACCTGTCCCCAATGCACCAAACAAGGATTGTCCCTAAGTGCCGCTTAAATACCGTTTATCGAAGAAAAAATACCGCTCACCGGTCGTAATGACTATTCTTGCTTTGCTGTTGCCTACAATAACCCCCGTAAAAAGAAATGCGGAAGGTTACCGAGTCCCTCGGACGTGGGCCTAACCAAAGTCTTTGAACGGGTGTGTCCCTATGGATGCATTCGCTTGATTTTGGTTGGGCTATATTTATGAAGGGACATGTCACCATGGGTTTCTTTTCTCGCCTGATGGGCGGTTCGGATGAGCAGAAGACTGCAACCTCCGAGTTCGAAATCCTCGCTCCCGTTTCCGGCGAGCTTGTTCACCTAGAAAAAACCAACGATCCCGCTTTTAGCAGCCGTGCCGTGGGCGATGGCGTTGCCGTGGTTCCCCATGAGGGAACGGTATGCGCTCCTGTCTCCGGTACCGTCGCGGCACTGTTCCCGACCGAGCATGCACTGGGCATCATGTCCGACGACAGCTCTGCTCAGGTGATGCTGCATATCGGAATCGACACTGTTAAACTCGAGGGCAAGGGCTTCCATGCGCTTGTTGCCCAGGGTGACCATGTCGACGCGGGCCAGCCCCTCGTCGAGGTCGATTTCGACGCGGTCCGCGCCGCCGGCTTCGATCCCACGGTCTTCGTTATCGTGTGCGAGCGCTCGGAGAAATCGACTCTTCGTAAGCATGCTTCCGGTCCTGTTGCTGTTAAAGAGCCTGTCGTCTGGCTTTCCGAGTAAATTCTTGTGGTGGGTACCGTGGTTATCAAGCGAGTTTTCAACAATAACGTCGCAATGGTCGTTTCGGACGATGGCTCCGAGCTCATTGTCATCGGTCGAGGCCTCTGCTTTGGCCGTCATGCCGGCGACGCTATCGATGAAGCGTCGGTCGAAAAGACCTATGCGCTGCAGGAGGGCACTTCTCAGGATTCGCGTACGATTGACCGCTTGGCACATCTTTTGGAGTCCATCCCCACCGTCAACCTCGTGATTGCCGAGGACATTGTTCAGATGCTCCGTCGAGAGCTCAATGTTGATGTCAACGACAAGATTCTCATTGCTCTTGCAGACCATATCAGCCTTGCTTTGGAGCGCGAGCGCAAGGGCGTCCCCTGCGAGAATCCGTTGCTGCTCGAGATCCAGCAGTTCTATCGCAAGGAGTATGCGCTTGCGGGCCGTGCGCTGCAGATTGTCAAGGAGTATATGGGCATCCAGATGAGCGAAGAAGAGCAGGGTTTTATTACGCTGCATATCGTCAACGCCACCATGCCGCAACGCTCCGACCGTCTCATCATCTCGGTCCAGCTTGTTCGCGACGTGCTTGCGATTGTTTCCGAGCGCTATGCTACGACCCTCGATGACACCTCGCTGCCTTACGAACGTTTCGTTCGTCACCTGCAGTTTTTCGCACAGCGAGCGCTCGATCCTGCGGCCGGGCAAATCAATGGCGACGCGCTGTTCCGAATCGATGAAACGGCGTATCCGTGCGCATTCTCGTGCGCGGACGCCATAGCTGCCCACTTGTCGTCTACCCATAACGTTGTCGTTACCGATGCCGAGAAGAGTTATCTCGCATATCACATTGTTAACCTGCTTGGAGAACCTGGTCTCTAGGCATAACGTGCCCATACATCGATTGATATAAGGTAAGGCTCACGGTCTTGTCCAGGGCACATCTGTCTTAATTTGCGGAAAAGGAAGGGGAGTACCGCTATGACCGCAAAAAAGAAGTTCAATTTCAAAGCGCCGTTGGAGGTGTTCGCGAAGTCGATAGTCCAGCCGATGATGTATCTCTCGGTTGCCGGCATCCTGCTCATCGTGGGCATCATTCTGACCAACAAGACCATCTGCGCTTTGGTCCCCGTACTGGGCTCCGGTCCGTTCCAGCTTGTGGGCGCCGTTGTTTATCAGTCGCTGATGTTTATCATCAACAACCTCTCGATTCTGTTCTGCGTGGGCATCGCCGGCGCCATGGCAAAGAAGAACAAGGGCCATGCTTCGCTGATCGCCCTGATGTCGTTCTTCCTGTTCCTGCAGGCTAACAACATCGTGCTCAACGCCACCGGCTCTCTTGCCGATGCGAGCGGCATGCTCGGTCTTACCGGAACCGGCCAGAGCACCGTTATGGGCATTCAGGTGCTCGATACCGGCGTGTTTGGCGGCATCATTCTTGGCTGCATCACCGGTGCCGTGTTCAACAAGTACTCGAACAAGCAGTTCCCCATTGCCCTTTCGATGTTCTCGGGCGTTCGCTTTCCGTTCCTAATCATGATCATCATCTCCTGGATCATGGGCGCGGGCTTCTGCATCGTTTGGCCTCCTGTCCAGGGCGCCATCTCCTCCGTTGCCGGCATTATTAAGGAGTCCGGCAACATCGGCCTCTTTATCTACGGTATGCTCAACAAGCTGCTCGTTCCCACCGGTCTGCATCACCTCATCTACACTCCGCTCCAGTTCTCCGATATGGGTGGCACCTTGACGCTGGGCGATCAGGTTATCGCCGGCGCCTATCCCATCCGTGTCGCCGAGATGGCAATGACGGGCCAGCCCTTCTCCGATAGCACGTATTTCAACAGCTATACCTTCAACAACCTGTGGCCTTACATCGGCATCGGTCTCGCCTTTATCTACACCGCTTACAAGAGGAACAAGGATAAGACCAAGGCCGTTATCATCCCGCTGATCATCACCGCCGTGCTCTCCTGTGTCACCGAGCCCATGGACTTCCTCTTTGTCTTTGCCGCCCCCGTGCTCTTTGTCGTTCACTCGGTTCTTTCCGGTATCTTCCTGGTCCTGCTCAAGGTCCTCTCCGTGCCCGCTTCGACTGCAGGCGGCATCATCAACATCGTGGTTTCCAACCTGGTCCTCGGTGTCGACAAGACCAACTGGCCGGTTATGCTGGTGCTTGGAGTCGTCAACGCCGCTCTGTACTTCTTCCTCTTCACCTTCCTTATTAAGAAGCTCAACCTCCACACGCCTGGTCGCGAGGAGGAGTCCGAGCTCGCCGAGTCCGTTGCCGAGGGCGAGGCCGCCGCGTCTGTCGCGGTGAAGCAGGGCGCTGTTGCCGCAGCTCCCGCAGAGGGCGTCGATGCAGGTATTGCCGACCTGGTCGCAGGTCTTGGCGGCAAGGACAACATCGAGGAGCTCGAGAACTGCTTTACGCGTCTCCGCGTGAACGTTAAGAACCCGGATCTCATCGATGAGAACCTCATCAACCACGTGCCCAACAGCGGCATCAACCGCAACGGCAACAATATCCAGATCATCTTTGGCATGAAGGTTGCCGAGATGCGCGACAAGGTCGAAAACGCAATTGAGAAGGAGCAGTAAACAATGATCATTACTCTGTGTGGTGGCGGATCCACCTTTACCCCCGGCATCGTCAAGTCCATCGCCCTGCGCAAGGACGAGCTCGACGTTGACGAGATTCGTCTGTACGACATCAACGAGGAGCGCCAGCGCAAGATCGGCGTGCTCGTGGACTGGATTTTGCACGAGGACCTCGGCCTGGACATCAAGCTCACGGTGACCACCGACAAAAAGACGGCTTTTACCGACGCGAGCTTCGTGTTTGCCCAGATGCGCGTGGGCGGCTATGCCATGCGCGAGCAGGACGAGAAGATCCCCCTGCGTCACGGCTGCGTTGGTCAGGAGACTTGCGGTTGCGGCGGCCTTGCCTATGGCATGCGCACCATCTTCCCCATGGTCGAGCTGATCGATGACGTTGAGAAGTACGCCAAGAAGGATTACTGGATTCTCAACTACTCCAACCCTGCCGCCATCGTGTCCGAGGGCTGCCGCGTGCTGCGTCCCAATGCTCGCATCATCAACATCTGCGACATGCCGATCGCGATCATCGACGTGGTTTGCGCCGCGCTCGATATCGACAAGAAGGATGTTGAGTACGATTACTTTGGCCTCAACCACTTTGGTTGGTTCACCTCGATCCGTCACAAGGGCGAGGAGGTGCTCCCGCAGCTGCGCGAGTACATCAAGGAGCATGAGATCCTGCTGCCCGATTCTTACCTCAAGGGCATGAGCTCGCTGATGTCCAAGAAGCCCGAGGAGACCACCGACGAACACCCCGAGCAGAACCGCCACACCAAGGGCAGCTGGTACTACGTCTGGAAGGGCGAGTACGAGATCATGGAGTGCTTCCCGGAGTACCTGCCCAACACGTATCTGAACTACTACCTGCAGCAGAAGGAGTTCGTCGAGCATTCCAACCCCGAGCGCACCCGTGCGAATGAGGTTGAGGAGACGCGTGAGAAGAACCTCTTCGACGGCATCGACCACTACGAGAAGACGGGCGAGATCGACGAGAGCACGTTCTATGCGGGCAGCCACGGCGACTGGATTGCCGATCTGGCTATCGCTCTGAAGAACGACACCAAGCAGCGCTTCCTGGTCATTTGCGAGAACAAGGGCGCTATCCCCAACATGCCCTACGACGCTATGGTCGAGCTGCCTGCCTACATTGGCAAGAACGGCCCCGAGGTCATCAGCCGCGACAACATTCCCCTGTTCCAGCAGGGCCTCATGATGCAGCAGCTTAATTCCGAAAAGCTGATCGTCGAGGCATGTATCGAGGGTTCGTACGAGAAGACCCTCCAGGCATTTACACTCAACAAAACCGTTCCGTCCATGACGGTTGCCAAGGAAGTGCTCGATGAGATGATCGAGGCCAACAAGGATTATTGGCCCGAGCTGAAGTAGCGGTCCGCCAAAACCTTTGAGTGCCCGCACCGGCTGTGAGTTGCCGGTGCGGGCACTTTTATATGGAGCAAATAAGGAGCTAGCTATGGTGTTCGAGAAGAATGCTGTATATCCTGTCAGTGCGCTGCAGCGCAATTCTCGTGAGGTTCGAGATGCCGCAAAGGAAAAGCTCCTGCGTATCACGGAAAACGGCGCCTCTGCATACATATTTTGTTCTGAGGAGGTGCTGGAGCGGACGATTAACCAGGCGGTCGAAGAGGCTTTGTACGAAAGGGAGTGCCTAGAGGCAATCGAACGCGGCGAGGAGGCAATCGAACGCGGGGACTGCATGTGCGGGCTTGATAATCTTAAAAAGCGCGCGACGGCCGTGCGCAATTCCGGGGCATTTGTCGACAAAAAGTAGACAGGCTTGGGAGACAATGCGGGTGGATTGACAGCGGCGGGGGACGGAGACGCCATGCGGATGCTCGTGGTGGATGATGAGGCCGAGATCGCGGATATGCTCGCGGAGTATTTCACGCTCGAGGGGTTCGAGGTGACGTGCGCGAACAGCGGTTCCGAGGCATTGGTCGCTGCTCCGCGCGGGTTCGACATCATCCTGCTCGATGTGAACATGCCGGGCATGGACGGGTTCGAGGTGTGCCGTCGCATTCGCGAGCATCTGAGCTGCCCTATCATTTTTCTTACCGCGCGTATCGAGGACGTTGATCAGCTCGACGGGTTTGCCGCCGGGGCCGACGATTATGTGCTCAAGCCGTTCTCCCTGCCGGTACTGGGGCGCCGCGTGGCCGCGCACATGGCCCGTGAGGGGCGGTCGCGCCAGGACGATCTGGCGGTGCGCTTCTTTGGGGAGCTCACGATCGATTACGGCAAGCGTTCGGTGGAGGTGCGCCGCGCGGGCGAGCCAGCGGTGCCGGTGGAGTTCACACGCCTGGAGTTCGATATCGTTGCGTTGCTGAGCAAGCGTACCGGCCAGGTTTTCGACCGCGATGCCATCTACGAGCGCGTATGGGGCTGGGATGGCACGGGCGACGCCTCGCTCGTGCGCGAGCATATCCGCCGTATTCGTAAAAAGTTCCAGCTGGCCGGCGTTGCGGCCGACCCCATCGAGACGGTATGGGGCGTGGGATATAAGTGGGTGGCCCGATGAAGGGCGGTGCGCCGAGGGCTGAGCGGCCGAGCCTGCGCGAGCGGGCGCGCGCGTGGTGGAGGGCCCGCCCGCTCGGCGTGACCTTTGCCGCCTGCGTGGCGGTGTACATGCTTGTGGCAACGGCGGCCTGCCTGGCGCTGTTCGACGCGACCGAGACGGTGGAGGACGTCTATCGGCGTTCGGTTACGGGCATCGATGAGGATAGCTGGCTGTTCTCGGGTCCGTATATCTACGACTCGGCTGCGCACGAGCTGCGCCCCGCAACCGAGATATCGGTGCCCGGGGCCGAGGGGTCGCCGTCTTTTTGGCCACGGGCGAGGACGAGGGAGCGCGGCGCCCCACGCCCGGTGCGGCGGCGACGCAGCGTGCGTACCTTGAACAGTCCCAGAGCTATGCCACCGTGGCCGGCGTCGAGCGGGGCGCGATCGGCTTGATGGACTGGGGCCTTAACGGGGAGTATCCGGGACCCGGCCGAGACACCTCGTTTACCAACTATGAGGACGGCGCGGTGGAGGTCGTGGCGCTCGATCAAGACAACCTTGCCCAATACGACGCTCAGCAGCGCACACTGCGGGCGGATCCGGTGGCGGCTTTCAAGCAGATTACGGATATCGACCTGCGTGATGCCTTTGGGGCCGACCGCATCTCCAACGTCGCTTACTACGCGTTCGCCGGAGGCGTGCGCTCTCCCTTCATTGCGGTGAGCGACATGGTACAGGGCGTAGGGCCTTTTGTGATCTACGGCGGCCTGGCGATCGTGATGTTCCGCCGGTTCTATCGTACCAACATCGCCGAGCCGTTGGGCGAGCTTGCTGTCGCGGCCGAGCGGATTGGCTCGCAGGATCTCGACTTTGAGATCGAGCCGGTGCGCGGCCGCGAGCTGGCCCGTTTGGGTGCCACCTTGGATGCCATGCGCGCCGAGCTGCTGAGGGCGCAGCGGCACCTGTGGCACACGTCTGAGTCTCGGCGCCAGCTCAACGCGGCATTCGCCCACGATCTGCGCACGCCCATCACGGTGCTCAAGGGAACGGCCGAGCTGGCCCGCATGCGTGTGGATGCGGGCAAACAGGTGACATCTGAGCAGGTTGAACGTTTGCGGGCGCAGGTTGCCCGCTTGGAGTCGTACGCCAATGCCATGAGCGGCGTGTGCAAGCTCGATGATCGTGCGGTGAACCGTGCCCCGCTCGCCTTGCGTGAGGCTGAGGATGAGCTTAGGCGGCACGCGCGCGAGGTCGTTGCGGCCCGGGCCCCCGAGTTGGCGGTCGAGGTGCGCTCGGTCGAGGGCATGGATGGGGTCTCGGCTACCGTCGCCGCGCTCTTGCTCGATATGTCCCTGGTGGAGGAAGTGCTCGACAACCTTTTGAGCAACGCGTGCGGCCACGCCCGCGCGCGGGTGGTGGTCGAGCTGGGCGTGGGGGACAACGGCGATTCGCGGCGTCTGATTGTGCGCGTGCGAGACGATGGCGATGGTTTTTCGCCTGAGGCCCTGCACCGCGCATGCGATGCGTTCTACAGCGAAAACAAGTCGGCCGAGCACTTTGGCTTGGGCCTGAATGTGTCGAGCGTGTTGGCCGAGCTGCACGGCGGCGACATCGAGCTGGCCAACGGCCCGTGCGGCGGGGCGTGCGTGACGGCGACGTTTGAGTGCGGGCGCAAGGCTCCTGGCGAAAATCTTCCAGCGTAGACAAAGGGTTGACACGCGTTTTGGACACTACTGGTTGTAGGCAACCAGGGAGGTGTCCGAGATGCGTGTTGACATGAATGGTGCGGACGCGGCCATGCGCCCGCTCGGAATGACGGGAACGGTGTTCCCGCGCGAGGACTGTACAACGTGCCGTTGCAAGGAAACGTGCTCGGCGTGCCGGAGGGCCGCGCAGCGCGATGCGGCGCCCGAGGCCGCGGTGCACCGCCGTCGCATGCGTTGGGCCGTGATGGCCGCCGCGGTGGGTACGATCTCGCTCATTCTTCCGCTGTGCTGGGAATACCTGCCCGATGTGCTCGCTTGGCTGGGCGACCCCGCGCAGGTGCGCACGTTTGTGGCCGAGCATGCCATCGCCAGCCGCCTCGTACTCTTCCTCATCAACTTCGTCCAGGTGCTGCTGGCTTTTTTGCCGGGAGAACCGGTTGAGCTGGCAAGTGGTTACGCCTTTGGCTTTTGGGAGGGCACGGCCATGTGCCTGGCGGCGTCGGGTGCGGCGACCTGCGTGATCTGGTGGGCGGTGCGCCGCTGGGGCTGGCGTCTTATCGATCTGTTCTTCGACCGCAGCCTGGTCGAGCGGTTCTCCTGGTTGCACAATTCGCGCCGCATGGGTCTCGTGATGCTCTGCGTTTTCCTGGTCCCCGGAACGCCCAAGGACTTCCTTACCTACTTTGCAGGCCTGACCGGCATGGGTTTTGGTCCCGTGGTGCTTATCGCAACGTTTGGGCGGATCCCCTCGATCGTCACCTCGACCGTTGCCGCCTCGGCGCTGGGAGCGGGCGAGGTGGAGATGGCCGTTGCGGCCGTGGCGGTGTCGGTGCTCATGCTGGTTGCTGGCGCGTACTTGGTGCGCGTGGTGCGCAAGCGCTCTGCGAGTCGGGTCTCGTGTGAACCGGACTCAACGGTAAACAAACGGTAATCTTGCCCGCAGTTTACGGGTTGTTAGCAATCAGTCGGTACAGTGTTGGAAGGAGAAGAACCATGAGGCATGGAGGACAAATGCAGTATCAGTTGGGCGATGTGCTGATGATGGAAGACGGCACCGAGGCCGAGGTGACTCCACTTAAAGAGGATATGCAGGCGCTGGCGTCGCTGGCGATTTTTGCGCTGATCGCCGTGTTGTTGCTGGCATTGGGCTGCTAGCGGCACGTTTTAGCCTGATCGCATGCCGTTCGCCGCAAAAACGCTGCCGTCCGCGGCCGGTATATGCATGTGGTCTCGCCCATCTGTTACACGGGGCATCATCATCACATGCATAGGTAATTCGGCCGGGGCTTCCCGGGGAGTGGGATTCCCCAGAGAGCGAGGTTCGTATGGATAAGCGGACGGTTTCCTATCGAGCGATCGCCCTTGCGTTGGGAATCGCGCTGGTGGGCGCGGGGTTCGGTCTGTGGTCGGCGCGCGAGACCGCGGTCATCAAGAGGGGCCTTGCCGAGGGATTTGCCATCAACGGTATGTTCCAGGAGCGGCAGCCCGGCCGATCAACGCTTGCGTTTCTTGACGAGGAGGGGCGGTGGCAGCACGTCGACGAGCACGGTGACGTTATGAACGGCACGTTCAAGCGTTCGGCCGAGCCCAACGGCTTCGTGCTGCTGGACGAGGCGGGCGGCGAATGCGGGTCCGTCCATCTTACGTTCACCTCGAAGGACGGCCTGCACGGAACGCTGTATCTGCAGGCCGATGACGAGATTGTTAGGTTTGACAAGACGGATCGGGTCCCGGCTTTTATGGAACAGTAGGCTGGGGCAGCTGCCGCTCTTAGCAAAACCTTAGGATTTCATTCAAGACCTCTTATGGGGCAGGGCCATATTCTCCCTATCGATGGCGTACGGGCGCAATCGGCGATAAGGGAGGCATTATGGAATGCATGTTGGCAAGTCAACGCCCATATAGCGATGGGAATTATGGCGGGAGCGACGTCTATCGCGTCCCGGCGGGTCGCACGGAGGAATTTCCCGTTCAACGGCGGGGCAGAGGCGCCCGCACGGCTTACCGCGGTGTGCGCCGCATCGATCGAGGCCCTTTGCGCGGCCGGCGTCCGCGACGCGGCATTCGCGCGGCCGCCCTCGTGGTTGCGATGCTGACGATTGGCGCCATCGCCTTGTCGTCGTGGCGCAACGGGGGACCGACTGCGCCCGTGGCGGCAGGATGGGATGCCCTGACGGCCCCGCGCTCAACGCCTAAGCGAGAGTGGAGCCGCGGTGCGATTCCGCATTTGTATCAGATCGATCCGGCATGGGCTACCGAGCCGTACGCCGGCGGCACCATTGGCGAAAACGGGTGCGGGCCCACGTGCCTCGCCATGGTATATGTGGCGTTAACGGGGCGTACGAATCGGGGTCCCGTGGAAATGGCTCGACTGAGCGAGGATGCCGGGTTCACCGTGGACGGCATGACATCGTGGGAGCTCATGACGGTCGGCGCTGCTCAGTTGGGCATGGTAGGTGAGGAGATGCCCGCTGATGCGGGGCGTGTGTCCGAGGCCCTTGCTGCCGGTGTGCCCATTATCGCGAGCGTCCGTCCCGGCGACTTTACCACGACCGGCCATTTTATCGTGCTGGCGGGCATCGACGAGTCCGGACGGCTTGTTGTGCGAGATCCCAACAGCCGCAACCGAAGTGAAAAGACCTGGGACATCGAGCGCGTGCTTTTGCAGTGCTCCAACCTGTGGAGTTTCCGCCTGGCCTAGGCGTTGTGCCTTGGAAGCTCGACGGTGAAGCCTGTGGTGCCGCCGGAGCTCTGCGCAGTGATTTCCCCGCCGTGCAAATGGACGATCTCGCGCGCGATGGCGAGCCCCAGGCCTGCCCCGCCTGTCGAGGTCGCACGGGTTTCGTCCACGCGATAGAACTTGTCAAAAATGGACTGCAGCTTGTGCGGGGGAACGGTCAGGCCCATGTCGGTTATGCGCACGCGCACGCGTTCCGCATCGGCCGTATCCACGTTAACGGCGATGGGTGTATTGGGCAAGCTGTAGGCGATCGCGTTCTTGAGGATGTTGTTGAACACGCGTGCCAGGCGCATGGCATCGCCCTCGATCATGAGCGGCTCGGGCTCTTCGTCCGTAATCTCCGTGCCGTCTACGACAAGCTTGGCCGTATTGCCGTGCCCATTCAGCAGGGGATAGAACTCATCGAGCATTTGCACAAGAAGAAACGAGAGGTCGACAGGCTCCATCTCGAGTTCGATATTTTGCAGGTTGTAGCGTGTGATGTCGAAGAATTCGTTGATCAACCGTTCGAGACGCCGGGCTTTGTCCAGGGCCGTGGCGGTATAACGGTTGCGTTGCTCTGCGGGCATATCCGGGACCTCGTCCAGCAGGGAAAGATAGCCCACGACCGAGGTGAGCGGCGTTTTGAGATCGTGCGCCAGGTAGGTGATGAGGTCGTTCTTCCGGGAGGCCTCATCGCGTAGCGCCTGCTCGCGATCGCGCATGGTTCGTTTTATCTCGGTCATGCGCAGGGCGACGTCGTCAAATCCGGGGCCAAACACATCGGCTGCCGGCGCCTCGCCCTCCATAAAGGTGTCGATGCGGCGGCAAACGGCCTCCAACGTTCGCCTGCGTTCCATACGGCGCGCAATCAACATCGTGAGGGCGACGGCAATGACCAGGGTCGCAAGGGCGCCCAAGCCCAACTGGTAAAACATGAAGCGCACGCCATCCGGGCTCAACACGTCAAGGGGCATCAGCCCCAGTTCATCGAGGTTGAAGGTCTTCAGCACCTGGCTGGCGAACCAGCTCATGAAGGCGTCATTCATATAGGTGTCTATAAAATCGAACAACGCGCCGAACAGGATTCGGATGAGTGTGAGCCCCAATACGGCCGCCGCGAGCCCCAGGGCTAGCGATGTCAGACGGTCTCGAAGAGATTCAGCGTTCAATTTTGTACCCGCATCCCCAGACGGTTTTGATGTAGTGCGGTTCCTCAAATGAATCACCCATCTTCTCGCGTAAATGTCGAATGTGTACGGTGATAGAGCCCGATCCCTTGTCGTAATATCCCTCGCCAAAGACCCCGCAATACAGCTCTCGTGCCGAGAGTACGGCCCCGTTGGCTTCGAGTAGCAGTTGGAGGATGGAGAACTCGGTGGGCGTGAGGGGGAGCGGGCGTTCATTGAGGGTGGCTTCGTGAGCGGAGATGTCGAGCACGAGCCCGCCGCGTACCAGCAGGCTTGGCCTGGATGCTGGGGAGCTCGCGGCAGCATCGCCGGCTTCGGCGGGATTATAGATGGTCGCGCGCCTGAGTTGGGCTTTAACGCGGGCGACGAGTTCAAGGGGCAGGAACGGCTTGACTACGTAGTCGTCGGCCCCGAAGGTGAGGCCCGCCACGCGGTCGGCCTGTTCGCCTTTGGCTGTGAGCATGATGATGGGATAGGCATGCTCCGCGCGGATGCGGCGGCATAGCTCCAGGCCGTCCAACCCGGGAAGCATCACATCGAGAATTGCCAGATCGATCGGCGCGGCATGTGGGTCAAGTGCCCGTATGGCCGCCTGGGCGCCATCGCCGAACATCTCGACATCAAATCCCTCGTTGCGCAGGTATACACCGATGAGCTCGGCAATTGCCTCCTCGTCGTCCACCACCAAGATGCGGGGCATAGCCCACCTCGCCTTCCGCAGAGTTTCCTAGCCTCTTACGGTACGGCAATCTGGACATGTGCGAATGCTAATTCTTTCCTAATGTTTGGGATATTGGGCGCGAGGACCTGGCATTAACGTTCTGCGAGCTCGATTGATGTGTTTAGGCCAACCACGCGTAGTCTTGGGACTGATGGAAAATGTGGGTGATGAACACATGGCCATCTTTGATTTTGAAGAGCGCGACATAGCGTATGACGGCCATGGAGCGATAGCCCTGGGCGGCGAGCTCGGGGAGATGCGACGGGGGATGGCTTTTGGGGCTTTGTCTCACGAGTTCGATCTTTTCCGCAAAAGATGAAATGAAGTGGGATGCAGCCTGTCGGCTGCCGAGCGTCTTGGCCAGGTATGCAACGATTTGTTCGTACTCTCGTTCTGCTTCGCGCGTGATGACGAGCTTATAGGTCATATTCTGCCTTTATTCGTGCGGCAAACGTATCGTAATCTTCGTATTCGCCGTTTGCTATTTCCTTCTCGGCGAGCATGATGCGGGACAGGAGTTTCGCTTTAGCCACCTCGTCGCGTTGAGATGCCCACTCTTCGGCAGACAGACAGTGAAACGCCTCGTATCCGTTGCGCGTTACGGTCACATCGCGTTCCCGCTCAACAAGGGCGCTGAATGCGGCCGTGTCTTTCATATCTCTGACGGGCACTGCTGTTGGCATGATGAGACCTCCAAATTGAGTGTGGTATAAATATACCACACTCAATTTCCCCATGTTGCTGGACACTTCTAGCAGTTCGCTAATTCTGCAAGTTGGCGGTCGATTCCTTCGCCCATCCATTCGATGGAGGCCTCGGCGATGCCTTCTTTGCGGGCGACGACCCTCCAATTCCTGAGCCTCTTGGCCAGTTCTCGACACGTTGCTCTGGCGGCGCTCGGAGCAACGTGGAAGTATTCAGAGAGGGCCACGGCTTCTCGAACGCTGCTGTATTGCTCGTCAAAGCCAAGAGCCGTTGCAAAGCGTTTGGGCTCGGCTCCTGGCGTGGGATTGACATCGAAAACGGGTGCCAGTCTCCAGCCGCGATTCGAGTGCAAGAATCCGAAGTTTCTTAAATGATTGTCGGTATTTCCCACCACGCAGCCAAACAGGGCCCTGAGCCACAATTCCGGTAAATCCTTTTCGGGTGCGGAGCCGTTGGACTCCAAGAATTCCACGAGTTCCAATAGGGAATAGCTCCCGCCGTCTTCTCCTTGGACTGCCGTGAGCCCGCTTATATACGGCAGGCGCATCGCTCCTTTGCGATCGAATCTCTTTATTAGAAGAACGGACCTGTTGACTATGCGGAGGCAGCGTGACGAGGGGGTTGTGATTCCGCATGCCTCCATAAGGAGCAAGCATGTGTGTTCCCATGCACCGACATCTTCGAGATGTCCCTCCGCAGACTTGGGGAACTTCGCCATCCAAAGATCTCCATGCTCATCGCGCATGGACGCTTTTGGGCGAGCTCCTCCCAGGCTCGATCCGGCATCGAGAAGGTCCCGGATGTCTACATCCATATCTTGGGAGGCGCGATCGGCGGAACTGAGCAGATGGGGAAGGTCGATTTCGCGGGGAACGCCGGTCTCGGGAGCTGTGAGCACGTTTCCGTCTGCGTCCCATAGGCGCAGAGCGCCCTGGCGTGTCTCATCGTTCACGCCTGTGAGCAAATCTGTTTCAAATAGGGTTCGGGGAGTTCTTCCTGCGTTTTTTGCTTCCAAACGCTCGGCGCGTGTCATCAAGTTTCTTCCCCAGCGATCGGGCATACAGTCTTCAAGCGCCCTAAGAGATCTGAGGCCCGCAGAATGGAAAGAGCCTCCGCCCAGCGGCACATCGGGCGCAAGCGCAAAGGCGTCCTCGCGTGCCAGATATTGCTGGTCGTAAACAAAACTGGTGGTTTCTTCCCCATTGCGTATGTTTTGAAAGAGCGTGCCTGCGGGGACATCCATGCCGTCGATTTGCATGGTAACCAAGTACTGCATTAGAGGCTCCTCACTCGCTTGGGTGTGTCCTCCTCGGAGCGCGCTCGGCCGATGGGGGTGACGAGCGGATCGGTTGCGTCTACGACGGAATCAAGCATTCCAAGTACGCGGGCAACACGCAGAAAGGTCTCGAGCGATCCGTCGCCCTTCGTGAGCATCTTGGTGATGGTGGGGATCGACATGTTGCAGCGCCGCGCAAGCAGATCGACGGGAATGCGCTGCTGCCTGCGCGCCAAGTCGAAGTGTGTTGCGATGGTACGTTTTGCCCGGGCTATGGGAATTGGTGTGATGCCAGCCATAAAAACCTAACATTAATAATCTTTACTGTTATAGAAGATAATAGAAAGAATCGTTAATGTTAGCAAGCATTCTGTAAGTACAAACCGAATCGGAAACTTTGCTTTAACCGTCTTGCCGCCACCGCTCGCCGATAGAGGGGGAGGCGGGAAGCCCGCGGGAAACACTCCTCGAATATGATACTGTTCATATAAGGCGCGGGATAGCCCGCTCGTACAAGGAGGCATCATGAGCTATCGAGTGAGCAATTTTGACAGCAACGATGACGTGCGCAAGTTGGCGGAACGTGGTCAGTTTTCAGTTATCGAGTGGCGGCGCGATCTGTCCACGACGCCATGGACTGCTCAGACGGCGTGGTTTGCCGCCGAGATGGACGTGCGCCGCCGCCAGCTCATCATTAACCTAGCGGGAGGACCTGGCGCAACGCTGCAGAGCGGTGCCATGCAATGGACAGTGGGGGACGTCCGGGCCGATACGGGGGTAAAAGGTGCAGGCGATCTGGTGGGGAAGATGTTCCGTGGCGCGGTCTCCCAGGATTCAATGATCAAGCCGGAATATCGCGGATCCGGTATGGTCGTGTGCGAGCCTACTTGGCAGCATCTGCTGCTTGTCGATCTTGCGGCCTGGGGTAACTCCGTGGTACTCAATGACGGCCTATTCCTAGCTTGTGACGCCGATATCAAGGACTCCCTGCAGCGTCGTTCCAATCTTACGTCTGCCGTTGCGGGCAACGAGGGCCTGTTCAACCTGCGCTTGGACGGATCAGGTGTCGTGGCGCTCGAGTCGCCTTGCCCGGAACAGGAGATCGTTTTTATCGATTTGGAAAACGACGAGCTGAAAGTGGATGGCAACTACGCGCTGCTGTGGAGCTCGAGCTTGGAATTCAGCGTTGAACGATCCGGTAAAAGCCTCATCGGCTCTGCGGTGGGCGGCGAAGGTTTGGTGAATGTGTACCGCGGCACCGGCCGGGTGATGCTTGCGCCGATGCAGCCTTCCACGGGCTGCAACACCTACGCGCCCACGCCCACGGACGTGTAGGGCGTGGTGGCGGGCGCGCATCCCGGCCATTCGCAATCGATTACAGCTGAAGGAGCTATACCATGGGCCATGTCCCCACACCGCCGGCCGATGGGAAGGTGTTGCTGTGAACCCCGGCCGAGCGCGATGCCTCCGATGCGCTCTACATGCGCAGCCGCATGACGACTGCCTCCGTGCATCAGTCCCGTACGAATTGGCAGCTTTACCTTGCAGAATACGAAATGCTCCATGGATCGCGCGATGAGGCTCAGCGCCTGGCGTCCGATGCCTCTCTCGATCCGCTCACACCGCGCATGCAGCACCTACGAGATGGCATACTGAGGGGCCTCGATGCGTGCTGATCGCCGAAAAGCCGGGCCCAGCTTGCGGAGCAGCTCCGAAGCTGGGCCCGGCTGAAAACTCAGTAGGCATTTGCGCCAACGGCACCTTTTGCGGCCGCGCTCTTCCTAGCGCTGCTCTATCGTCTCAAGCGCATCTTCGGCGGCTTCGGCTGCGGTTTTGTCCCTGGGGCCATCTTCGAACCAGGAGCGCAGGTCCGCGAGCGTGGTCGCGGCGCCGTACACGCGGAGCTTTCGCCCACCCTTGGTGGCGACTATGCAACGATCGCCGTATTCGCTGTGCTCTGGTGCGCCAATGCGCCCGAGGTAGTCGCGGCGAAATGCGACCACATTCATGTTGCTGATCTCGATGAACCAATCCTGGTCCTCCAGCGAGGTGCCCGTGGCGCCACGTTCGGCCATGTCCTCGGCAAACGAGAATCCGAGCTCGCGTTCCTGGGCGCCAATGCGCAGGATGCCGCGCAGGGGCATGCAGGCCATGATGAGCGGCAGCAGGACGCCGATCAAAACGAACAGGAACGGCACGATGGACAGCATATGCATGTCCGTGCCGGCAAAGACGGTCATGAATACCAAGACCAGCGCGGTGATGGCTGCGATCCCCAAAAAGACCAGGGTGAGCGGTTTGATGGCCTGCCAGCAGAGGCGCAGCTTGGTGATTGGGCGACCTCCGTCCTGTATCTCGATACCCTCTTCCTCCAGGCGGGCGAGCAGATTGATCGAGCAGGTTCCCTCCAGGCTCACGGATGCCCAGGCGCCCTCGTTGGTGAACAGGACAATGTGCATCATCTGCGTGTCCATGACCGCATGCGTAAGCTTGGAGAACGCGGTGCTTTTGCGCTGACCCAGGAAATTGCGGATGGTGAGGGAGTCACCATCGACATCGAGCTGCGGCATGCTCGCAAAGAGCCACATGCCCAGCCCCACAAGCGCCAGGGCATGTCCGAACCACATGAGCTCGCTGTCCCAGGCACCCAGGGACAGGCCCTGCCATACATATACTGCGAGCATCACGAGCTCAAAGAGAACGGCGCATACGGCCAGGATCAAGCGGAATGCCTTGGGGGTACGCACGGTAAAGCGGTTGAGGCTGTCGGGTGCTGCCTTGCGCTCTTTTGCCCCGCGCCGTACGATCCACGCCGTGAGCGGTCCCACAACGAGCGCGAGCACCGCGGCGCTCAATACGGATTCAAATAGGTCGCCCATGGTGGCCTCCAAGCCTCGTTTGGCGTTCGAATGAGCGAACTATATCAAAAGTGGTGAGGGGGGGGCTAACGGCGTGAAGTGGTTTTCGGCAAACGTAACAGGCGTTCGGCGAAAAGTGATGGGCTTTTGCCTCTTGGCGTTTCTACCTGGCAAAACAGCGTATCTAAAATGCTAATGCATGTTTTCGGGTTTTGGAGGGCGCCGTGTGGTGGCGTGCAGAGTCGGGCACAGCTTCGAGGCAAAGGGCGCTCAGGTTGCTTGCTTGCACGATTGGCTGCTCTCCGCCTAGTTGAGGCGCTCCACAAAGAAATCCGCCATGTTCAACAGGAGCTCGCGGCTCGCGGGCTCAAGCCCGATGCCGGCGAGGATCTGCTTGGCGTCGGCAATGAGGTCGAGCGCGTACCGTCGCGCGTACTCGATGGACCCGGTTTCCTCAAAGAGGTCGACGGCCCGTTGGAGCTCTGCGGGGTCGGTGGTGCCGGCATGCAGCAGGTCTACGAGCTCATCGTGGCGGCGTGCATCGCTCAGCGCGTGCACGGCAACAAGGGTGCGCTTGCCCTCGGTGATGTCGCTGCGGAAGTCCTTGTTGTTGGCCTCGGCCTTGCCAATGAGGTTGAGCAGGTCGTCTTGGATCTGGAACGCCAGACCGGTCTTCATGCCAAAGCCGCGCAGGGCCTCGACCTGCTCCTCGGAGCCTCCGCCCACGATGGCGCCGCAGGCCAGGGGGCGTGGCTCCGCTGTAATATGCGGTCTTGAGCGTGGCCATGGCCAGGTAATCCTCAACGGAGATATCGAAGCGGTTATCGCGGACCCAGCCCAAATCGAGCGCCTGGCCCTCGATGGTCCGCTCGGTCATGGCGATGAGCTCGCCAAGCAGCCGTACCTTAAGATCGGCACTTAGGGAATCATCGGCCAAGATGATCGAGGTGACGGTCGTGAGCTCCAAGTCTCCGCAGTTGGTGGCAATGCCGATGCCCTGGGTGCGGTGCATGCACGGCTCGCCGCGCCGCAGCTCGCCGTGGTCGGCGATGTCATCGTGGATGAGCGCCGCGCTCTGGAAGTGCTCGATGGCCGCCGCCGGGGCGAGTGCGTCGGTAAAGGTGCCGCCAACGGCCTGGCAGGCAAGCATGCAGATCAAGGGCCTGTGACGCTTGCCCGCGTTAGCCGAGAACGCACGCAGCGGTGCGTAGAGAAAGGTGTCGAGGTCCGCGCGATCGGTGCGGCCGCAGAAGTACGCCTCCATGCACGGATTGATATCGACCTGATGGTCCTTGAGGAATTGTGCAAACGGGTTAGCCACGGCTCGTGCACCTTTCTGGGATATCGACAGCCCGCTCGGCAGGCTGCGCGCATTGTTCTGCATCAACTATAGCGAACCATGCTGGCAACGGGCTGTGGGATCTGCGTGAGGGGGGCGCCGGCGCTTGTTGCACGGCGCATCGGTCTTTGCGCCGCCATGTGAGCCCGTGCGCCCGGGGGCGTGCGAGGATGCGCTTGTCCGCCGGTACGGGACCAAGAAAAAGGGCGCGACCGCATTCGATCGCGCCCCGATTTGGGCCGTTGTTGAGGAGCCCGCAGGCTCCGTAGCCCTATTTGACGGTGGCGAAGCCGTCGGGGTTGTTGGACTGCCAGCGCCAGCTGTCGCGGCACATGTCCTTGATGTTGAACTTGGCCTTCCAGCCCATCATGCGCTCGGCCTTGGAGGCATCGCCGTATACGGCGGCAACGTCGCCGGCGCGGCGCGGGCAGATCTTGTAGGGCAGGTCGCGGCCGCATGCCTCGGAGAAGGCCTGGACCACCTCGAGCACCGAGGTGCCCTGACCGGTGCCCAGATTGAAAATCTCCACGCCCTCGCGGCCGTTCATCCAGTTGAGCGCGGCGACGTGGCCGCATGCCAGGTCCACAACGTGGATGTAGTCGCGCACGCCGGTTCCGTCGGGCGTGTCGTAGTCGTCACCAAAGACCTGAACGGCCTCGAGCTTGCCCACGGCGACCTGGGCAACGTAGGGAAGCAGGTTGTTGGGGATGCCCTTGGGGTCCTCGCCGATGAGGCCGCTCTCGTGTGCGCCGATGGGGTTGAAGTAACGGAGCAGCACGACGTTCCACTCGGGGTCGGCGGTGTGGAGGTCGGTGAGCATCTGCTCGATCATCCACTTGGTCCAGCCGTAGGGGTTGGCCGGTCTAGATACCGCTGCGCGCGACGCATGCGCCGAGGTCGCGCTCGACTTGCTCGACGGCCGCATGCTGTTGCTTGCCACGCACGATGCCGTCGACGCTCAGGCCCTCAATATCTCGGACATCATCACGCTCTAAATACTTGCTCAGCAACAAAATAATCCGTTTTTCTCCGTTCCCATGGGGCGGGTGTGGTATTCTATCTGCGGGGTAATACTTAGGAATACCAAGTAATACCAACGCCGTAGAAACAAACTCCGGATGCGGGCCAATCGGGTTGCCTTCACAGCCCGTTGCCCAGCCGCGTGGCCCGTATCTATCCGCACCACCGTCGTTTCAAAAAGGAAGCGCCATGGCAGAACACATGACCCCGGTTGTCGCGAAGGTCTTGCCCGAGGAAAAGGCGGCCTTCGCGGCGGCAACCCAGCTCGTGGGCACCACGCCGTCCAACGCCATCCGCATGTTTATCGCCGCGTTCAATCGCTGCGGCACCTTCCCGTTCGACATCTCGCCGAGCGGGGCTTTTGGCACTGCGCCCGATTCTCATCAACAATGACTGTCCCAAACTGCCGGCACTTGGGGACGTTCCTTTTCTGCCGGCAGTTAAGGAACGTCCCCAAGTGCCGGGTTTTGAGGAGGTTGGCATGCTCAATGCGACGATTTGGGCGCTTGCCTGTCTTGGCGTCGTCGCTGCCGATATTGCCCTGAGCGTCGTTTTGTTTTCCGCCCTTGGCGTCGCATCGGTGTTCATGGGTTTTTCGATCGATGACCTCGACATTCAATTGCTTCAGGCCGTCGCGCAGACAGCATCGTTTTTGATGGCGCTGCTGTGGTGGCGTTATCTGTGGCCGCGTTCGTTTATGGCACGCCGGCAAAGCGAGCACCCGCTCGGCGGGGGAGCGCGTGGGGCGTGGAAACGCATCGCCTGCGTTATCGTGATCGGCCTGGTCCTGCAGGTGGTTGTTGGCTACGTGACCGACGCCGCGCTGTCGCTGTTGCCCGATGCCGCGGCCGACTACAGCGAGCTTGTCGAGGAAACAGGCATGGGCGACACCAGCTATCTCGCCGTCCTGACTACGGTGCTCGGCGCCCCATTTTGTGAAGAGCTGCTGGTGCGCGGCATTATTTTTGAGTTTTCGCTCCGAGCGTTTAATCCGCAGTGCCGTCCACTTTGGAAGCGCCGGCGTCGTGCGAGCGCGCAGGACGGTGCCATGGTGCCCTGGGCGGCCCCAAACACGTGGGGTATCGCCGCGGCAATCGTGCTGCAGGCGGCGGTCTTCGGTTTTATGCACATGAATTGGGTGCAGGGTTGCTACGCGGGTGCCGCCGGCCTCATCTTTGGTTGGGTGCTCGTGACGACCGGAAAGCTCCGCTACACGATCCTGCTGCACTTTGCCTTTAATGCCGGGTCGTATCTCATGGGGCTGCTGTGGTTTGTGGACACGCCGTTCGGCGTGGCAATTACGGTCGCTATCGCCGGCTTTGTGCTGGTAGAGGCGATGAGCTCGCTGCGCCACGCGTGTGGGATGGACGTAGCGAGCGCACCGCTGCCCTAGTTGCGACGTCCGCCCCCGTTGGCGCCCTGCCGTCCCTGGGCCGCGCGATTGCGACCTGCAGTGTTCTGTGCGCGCGACATGCCGCCGTGCCCCTTGCTGCCTTTGGGTCCCTTGCCAGCGCCGCCGCCATGCGGTTTGCCGCCCTTCTTGCCGGTGCCATGCCCACCGCTGGCCGATGTCTCGCCCGGGTGCGGGGGCACGGGACGAATCAGGCAATGCTTGGTGTAGCCAACCAGATCGCGGCGGCCGGCTTTTTCCAACGCCTCACGCACGAGCTTGTAGTTCTCGGGCTTGCGATACTGGATGAGCGCGCGCTGCATGGCCTTTTCGTGCGGGTCGCGCGCCACATAGATCGGCTCCATGGTGCGCGGGTCCACGCCGGTGTAGTACATGCACGTCGACATGGTGGACGGGGTGGGGTAGAAGTCCTGCACCTGTTCGGGCATGTAGCCCATGTCGCGCACGGCCTCGGCAAGGTCCACTGCTTCCTTCATCGTCGAGCCGGGATGGCTCGAGATTAGGTACGGCACCACGTACTGCTTGAGTCCGTATTCGCGGTTCAGGCGTTCAAATTTACGGCAGAACGCGTCGTAGACGGCGCGGCTCGGCTTGCCCATCACGGACAGCACCGCGTCGCTCACGTGCTCGGGTGCCACGCGCAGCTGGCCCGAGACATGGTGCTCCAGCAGCTCACGCAAAAACTCGTCCGAGGCGTCGGCCATGGTGTAGTCAAAGCGGATACCGCTGCGGACGAAGACCTTCTTGACGCCCGGCAGCTGGCGCAGGTCGCGCAGCAACTGCGTGTAGCCGCTCTCGTCGACCACCATGTTCTTGCACACGCTCGGCCACAGGCAGCGCTTGTTCTTGCACACGCCGTGCTTGAGCTGTTTGTCGCAGGCAGGGCGGCTAAAGTTTGCCGTCGGTCCACCCACGTCGTTGATGTAGCCCTTAAACTCCGGGTCGCGCGTGAGCAGCTCGGCTTCGCGCATGATCGAATCGTGGCTGCGCATCTGCAGTACGCGACCCTGGTGGAAGGTGAGGGCGCAAAACGAGCACTCGCCAAAACAGCCACGGTTTGAGCTAATGGAAAACTTGATCTCGGCAAAGGCCGGCACGCCGCCTGCCGCGTCGTAGTCGGGATGCCAATCGCGTGCGTAGGGGAGCTCGGCCACCTCGTCCATCTCATCGGTGGTGAGCGTCGCCGACGGCGGGTTCTGCACCACATAGACGCTGTTGGGGTAGGGCTCTACCAGACGATGTCCGGTGATGGGGTCCATATTCTGCTGTTGCACGTTAAAGCTGCGCGCGTAGTTGAGCTTGTCGGCGGTAAGGTCGTCCCAGCTGGGCAGCAGGTCGTAGTCGTAGACCTCGTCGAGCGAGCCTGTGCGGTAAACGGTGCCGTTGATATAGGTGATCTGGTCGACGGGCAGTCCCGCGTCGAGCGCGTCGGCGATCTCGACGATCGCGTGCTCGCCCATGCCGTAGATGAGGATGTCGGCTCCCGAGTCGAGCAGTACCGAACGCTTGAGCTTATCCTGCCAGTAGTCGTAGTGGGCCAGGCGGCGCAGGCTTGCCTCGATGCCGCCGATAATGATGGGAGCGTCCTTGAACGTCTGGCGGATGAGGTTGCCGTAGACCGTGACGGCGCGATTGGGACGGTGCCCCTCCTCGCCACCGGGAGTATAGGCGTCGGTGTGGCGGCGGTGCTTGGTCACCGAATAGTGGTTGACCATGGAGTCCATGTTGCCGGCACTGACGAGAAAGCCCAGGCGCGGCTCGCCGAGCACGGTGATGCTGGCGGGGTCGGTCCAGTCGGGCTGGCAGATGATGCCAACTTTGTAGCCGTGCGCGTCGAGGACGCGGCTGATGATAGCCATGGCAAAGCTGGGATGGTCCACGTAGGCGTCACCGCAGATGTAGACAAAGTCGCACTGGTCCCAGCCACGTGCATCCATGTCGGCGCGACTGACGGGGAGGAACTTATCGCGGCCCGGACGCCAGGGGCGTGAGGGCGCTGCTGGGGTATGCGTGGTGTGGCCGCCCTGGACCTTGCCGCCGCGCTTTTGCTGCTGGCCGCGCTGGGCATGCTTGCCGTGCTGGTTGTGCTGAGCGTCCTGGGGCTTTTGTGCCACGATTCCTCCCGTTGTTAGTATACTGCACGTAATTGTAACCAGTCTTTTTGGGACGGCGCTAAAAAGACTGGTGGAGTACACGAGGCTTCGGGTGTCGGCGCCGCGCCCGCCGTTTGTTTCCAGACTGTGTATCCGCGCGTTGGAGAACCCGTCTCGCGCGCACGCCATGTTGTCAATGGGTTACAGTATGAACGGCGGCTATGTCTCCGCCAACGCACGAGAGAGTCGTCAACAAGGAGGATGCACGACGATGCAGCGTGCCAAACAGATATCGGAGTCTATTGAGCTGGGCATTATCTTGGCGCTCGCCGGTGGCTTTATGGACGTGTATTCGTACATTGGGCGCGACCATGTTTTCGCAAACGCGCAGACGGGCAACATCTTGTTGGTGGGCGTGAGCATCTCGGAGGGCAACTGGGCACTTGCGGGGCGCTACTTCTTCCCTGTGGTGTCGTTTGCCGTGGGCATTATGCTTGCCGACCTGGTTCACGAGCGGTTTGGCAGCGTGATCCACTGGCGCCAGGTGACGGTGTTCTTTGAAGCCGTCATCTTGCTGGGCGTGAGCTTTATCCCCGGTGGCGGTTACAACCTGCTCGCCAACTGCCTCACCTCGTTTGCCTGCGGCATGCAGGTCGAGAGCTTCCGCAAGATCCATGGTCACGGCATCGCTACGACCATGTGCATCGGCAACTTGCGCAACGCGCTGCAAAACGTGGACGATTACATCATCACCCACAGGCGCGGCTTTTTGGAAAACGGCCTGCTGTACTTTGGCGTGATCTTGACCTTTGTGTTTGGCGCCGTGTTGGGCAACTGGTGTATTGAGCGCATGGGCCTACACGCCATCGTCGTGGCGAGCTTGCTGCTGTTTGTTGCGTTTGCCATCATGTTCATCGACCGCGAGCGCGACTTGCGTTTTCGCTGGAAGGTTGCGGCCGAGGCTTGGAAAGAGGGCTGCCGAAAGTAACCGAATGCGGCAAAGGGACTGTCCCTTTGCCGCAATATTTTTCATCTTCTGTTGAAACGCTTTAACAATTCTGACGTTCTCACGTGTTTTTCGTTTCAAAAGCGTTAGGATGGGACTCATAACGTGGGGCGTAATGGGTGCCCCGCACACGATGGGAGGCTATCAATGGCTAATCGTTTCGTTCTCAACACCATTTCTTATCATGGTTCCGGCGCCATCAAGGAGATCCCCGGCGAGCTCCAGCGTCGCGGCTACAAGAAGATTTTCGTCTGCTCCGATCCCGATCTGGTCAAGTTTGGCGTTACCGCTAAGGTGACCGACGAGCTCGACGCCGCCGGCATTGCTTGGAGCCTCTACTCCGAGATTAAGCCCAACCCCACCATCCAGAACGTCAAGGACGGCGTCGAGGCCTTCAAGGCCGCCGAGGCTGACGCTATCGTGACCATCGGTGGCGGCTCCTCCATGGACACCGCTAAGGCCATCGGCATCATTATCAACAACCCCGAGTTCGCCGATGTCCGCAGCCTCGAGGGCGTTGCTCCGACTAAGAACCACGCCGTGTTCACCATCGCTGTGCCGACGACCGCCGGTACCGCCGCTGAGGTGACCATCAACTACGTCATCACCGACCCCGAGAAGGTCCGCAAGTTCGTGTGTGTCGACACCAACGACGCCCCCGAGGTCGCCGTCGTCGACCCCGACATGATGGCTTCCATGCCCGCCGGCCTGACTGCTTCCACCGGCATGGACGCTCTGACCCACGCCATCGAGGGCTACACCACCAAGGGCGCTTGGGAGCTCTCCGACATGTTCCACTTTGAGGCCATTAAGCTGATCAGCGAGAACCTGCGCGACTCTGTCGCCGAGGCCAAGTCCGGTAAGCCCGGCTCCGGCCGCGAGGGCATGGCTCTTGGCCAGTATGTCGCCGGCATGGGCTTCTCCAATGTTGGCCTGGGTATCGACCACGCCATGGCTCACACCCTGTCCGCTCACTACGACACCCCGCATGGCGTCGCCTGCGCCATGCTGCTGCCGATCGCCATGGAGTTCAACAAGCCGGTTTGCGCCGAGCGTCTGGCCAAGGTCGCCGTCGCCATGGGCGTTGACACCACGGGCATGAGCACCGACGAGGCTGCCGACGCTGCTATCGCCGCCGTCAAGCAGCTTTCCGCCGACGTGAACATTCCGTATGTCTGCGAGGCCATGAAGGCTGACGAGATCGAGATCCTGGCCAAGGACGCCATGGCCGACGCCTGCTTCCCGGGTAACCCGCGCGAGGCGACGCTCGACGACGTCATCGAGCTCTTCAAGAAGATCTGCCCGGCTGCCTAACTTGGCTCGGCGGGCCCCTGCCCGTTAGCCCCACAATCGTCCTCGGACATGTCGGAAGCCCCCGCTGCGCACTTCGTGCGGCGGGGGCTTCCTCCGTCCTGCGGAAAGATTGTGGGGCTAACGGGCAGGGGCCCGCGGTTCGTTATCGTGGCGGGCGCAGCTCTGGGGAGCTCGATGGGTCATCTCGCTAGGTAAAAAGATGGTTCGCGGTGGTATTGTTGCTGTGGGTTTAATTCGATATGAAAGGGTGACTTTGGTGTCCAAGATTGATTCTACGCTCTCCTATATTACTGACCAGTTGAAGGCGCTTACCTCGATTGCTTCGCCTACGGGCTATACCCGTGCGGCGACTGATTATCTGATGGAGACCCTGCGCGATATGGGGTTTGGGCCTGAGCGTTCTAATAAAGGCAACGTGTTGGTTGAGCTTGGCGGCGAGGGCGAGCCGCTCGTGCTGGCGAGCCATGTCGACACCCTGGGCGCCATGGTGCGTTCCATTAAGGACAATGGTCGCCTGCGCCCCACGACCCTCGGCGGGCATCAGTGGTCTACGGCCGATGGCGAGAACTGCACCGTTTATACGCGCGATGGCAATGTCTACACGGGTGTGGTCCTCAATACCGAGCCTTCGGTGCATGTGGCCGATGAGCCGGTCAAGACCATCGAGAAGAACATGGAAATCCTGCTCGATGAGAATGTCGACAGCAAGGACGATGTGCTTGAGCTGGGCATTCAGACCGGCGACATCATCGCTATGGATCCGCGTACCACGGTGACGGAGAGCGGCTACATCAAGAGCCGCTTCCTGGATGACAAACTGTCGGCGTCGATTCTGCTGGGTCTGGCCCGCGCTGTTGCTGACGGCGAGGTGTCGCTTTCGCGCAAGGTGTCGCTGCTCTTTACCGTGTACGAGGAGGTCGGCCACGGCGGTGCTTTCGTGCCGGCCGACACGCGCGAGATGATCAGCGTTGACATGGGCTGCGTGGGCGACGACCTGGGCTGCACCGAGCGCATGGTGTCGATTTGCGCCAAGGATTCGGGCGGTCCGTACAACTACGACCTGGTAACCACGCTGTCCAACATCGCGCGCGAGCTGGAGCTCGATTACGCCATCGACGTGTACCCGCATTACGGCTCGGACGTCGAGGCCACGCTCTCTGCCGGCTACGATATCCGCCACGGCCTGATCGGCCCCGGCGTGTACGCGAGCCACAACTACGAGCGCAGCCACATGGACGGCGTGCGCAACACCTACGAGCTGGTTCGCGCCTACGTACAGCGCTAGGGGAGCAGCTTGCGACTCGGCTGACCGATCGCTAAGGCCCGATTTCTCGGGCCTTTTTTCGCTTTAGGATGTTTAGTATTATGATGTCTGTAATCTATTAACTAAACACGTAAATTACTTAACGAGGTGATGCTGTGTATGGATACATCTGAGTACTTATCTATGGGTGATGCCGCCCGCCTGTTGGGCGTTACGAAAGCCCGCATATCGCAACTTGCCGCATCGGGGACGCTCGTGTGTGATATTGTGGGCGGCCGGAAGATGGTCGAGTACAATTCTGCGATCGCCTATCAAAAGGTCCGCAAACGAGGACGCCGTCCCGCGGCCGATGTGGGGCGCAAGTTTACGCTGATGTCGGCCGACCATGAGGTCGCGCATGTCTCATTTGATTCGACGCGTGAGTTTCCCTTCGAAATCGCTGAGGTTCTCGATGTGCAACGAATGCCGTTTGGCACATGCTCGAGCTCTTCTCCAACGGTGAATAAGCGGGAGCTCAACGCGTGGTGGGGGCATCGGTCGGTGCCTGACGTCCGCCCCGGACTCGTCTCGCGCTATCGTGAACTGGGAATTGTCAGTGGCATCGAGGTTCCGGTTCGGTGCCTGGGCCTCTCACTTTCGGATTGTTATTGGCTGCGGCCGGCCGATTGCGACGAACTCAAATGGCAAAACATCAATTACTTTGAGAACGAATTTGAGCGATCGGCGCCCGAAGAGCGTTCGGGTTGGCTGGAAGGCATCGGTCTTAAAAATCCGGATAACACGTCCGAGGGCGAGCTCCCTAAATCGTGGATGATCCGAAACGGCATTCGCGTTTTGGCTAAAGGGTGCGGGATGGACGATCAGCGTCCCTTTAACGAGGCAGTTGCAACGGCTCTACATCGTCGCTTGCTGTCGGAGGGCGAGTTTGTTCCTTATACGGTTGAGCGGATGTTCGATGGACCTGTGTGTCTGTGCGACGACTTTCTTGACGGCCGCGAGGAATACGTTCCGGCTGTTTACGTTAAGGGCGCACTTGGTAGCCAGCGGGGAAACTCGACATACGATCGATACTGTTGCTACCTCGGCAAGCGTGGTGTCAATGAGGCCGCTGTGAGAAGGTCTATGTCGCAGATGATTGTCTGCGATGCCCTTTTGGCCAACAGCGACCGCCATTGGCGAAACTTCGGCATCATCCGCAATGTCGACACCCTGGAGATAAGGCCTGCTCCGCTGTTCGATAGCGGCAACTGCCTGTGGTACAACGTACCAACTGCCGTGCTCGCAGCTGGGGAGTTTGGGTTTTCTGCTAAGCCGTTTGGGCCCGACCCTTCCGTCCAGCTGGCGCTTGCGGACTCACTCGATTGGTTCGATTCATCGCGGCTCAACGGATTTGTAGATGAGGCGATCGAGATTCTTTCGCAGAGCGAATGGGCGACGGCGGAGGGTCGACTCGAGGCCATTCGCCGTGGCCTGGAACGTCGCGTAATCGAGGTTTGTGCCGCTGTTGAGGTACTTCGACACGTGCAGCGATAAGCCAGCGGCTACTTAAGTGCGCCATTCACCGTGCCGCCGCCCAGGACGACGTCGCCGCGATAGACGACGACGGCTTGGCCGGGGGCGATGGCTCGTTGCGGCTCGTCAAAAGTTAGCAGCATCTGCCCGTCTTCGTCACGCGTAAGGGTCGCTGCCTGGTCCTTTTGACGGTAGCGGTACTTGGCGCCCACGCGAATGCCGCCGGGGTCGAGTTCCGCCTCCATGCGGTCGGCAGGGGCGCTCCAGATCCAGTCGTTGGCCGTGAGGGCAGCGGCGGTCAGGTCCTCGGCCTCACCCAGATGCACGGTGTTGTTGGCGGCGTCGACGCCCGTCACATATACGGGATGCGCCATCGCGACGCCCAGGCCCTTGCGCTGGCCGATGGTATAGCGCAGCGCGCCGTTATGGCGCCCGACCACGCTGCCGTCGCGCCACACAATGTCGCCCGGTGCAGCGGGATGTCCGCAGCGGCGCTCGATATAGCCCGCGTAGTCGCCGTCCGCGATAAAGCAGATGTCCTCGCTTTCGGCCTTCTTGGCGTTGGTAAAGCCCTGCTCGGCGGCTATGCGGCGCACGTCGCGCTCTTTGTCCAGGCCCGCCAGCGGAAAGATCGTGTGCGCCAGGCGCTCCTGCGTAAGCGAATACAAAAAGTAGCTTTGGTCCTTTTTGGGATCTTCGCCGCGATGTAGCTGCCAGGTGCCGTCTGCCGCCTGGCTTGTTTTGGCGTAATGTCCCGTTGCGATGTAGTCGCAGCCCATGTCCAGCGCCGCATCGAGCAGTGCGCCAAACTTAATGTGGCGGTTGCAGATAATGCACGGATTGGGCGTCAGCCCCTCCTGGTAGGCGTTCACAAAGCGCTCGATAACGCTGTGGTCGAATGTCTGCTGCAGGTCGAGCACGCGATGGGGTATCCCCAGGCGCTCGGCGACGGCCTTCGCGTCGGCGATGTCGCGATTGACTTTGCTCATGCCCGTGACGGGATCGGGCGTGGGGCAGGTGAGGCGCATGGTGACACCGACACATTCGTAACCCTGACTTTTGAGCAGATACGCGGTCACGCTGGAATCGACGCCGCCGCTCATGGCGACGAGCACGCGCTTGTTGTGCATGGGGAGGTTCTCCTTGGTGGCATGTGGCCAAAAAAGAAAAGCGGCGCGGGAGGCTGGTTCCGCGCCGCAGACATTGTAGCAAGTTCGGGCGTTCTGTGGGACACCCTGTTGGGATGAGCTCAGGCTGCCAGAAGAGAGGGGAGACCGGCGTGCCTTGGACTCGTTCTAAGAACGAGAAGCTCTAGTCCTGGAAGAGTGCCGTGGACAGGTAGCGCTCGCCGGTGTCGGCGAGCAGCGCCACGATGGTCTTGCCCTCGTTCTCGGGGCGCTTGGCCAGCTGCAGTGCGGCCCACACGGCGGCGCCGGACGAAATGCCCACGAGCACGCCCTCCTTGTGGCCCACGGCGCGGCCGGTGGCAAAGGCGTCGTCGTTCTCGACGGGGATGATCTCGTCATAGACCTGGGTGTCGAGGACGTCGGGCACAAAGCCGGCACCGATACCCTGGATCTTGTGCGGGCCGGCTTGGCCCTTAGAGAGCACCGGGGAAGTGGCGGGCTCGACGGCGACGACCTGAATCTCGGCGTTCTGCTCCTTGAGGAACTCGCCCACGCCGGTCACGGTGCCGCCGGTGCCGACGCCGGCGACGAAGATGTCGACCTTGCCGTCGGTGTCATCCCAGATCTCGGGGCCGGTCGTGGCCTTGTGGATGGCGGGGTTGGCGGGGTTCACAAACTGGCCGGCGATAATGCTGTTGGGCGTCTCCTTCTGCAGTTCCTCGGCCTTGACGATGGCGCCCTTCATGCCCTTGGAGCCGTCGGTGAGCACGAGCTGTGCGCCGTATGCCTGCATAAGCTTGCGGCGCTCGACGGACATGGTCTCGGGCATAGTGATGATCACCTTGTAGCCGCGAGCCGCCGCCACCGAGGCGATGCCGACGCCGGTGTTGCCGCTCGTGGGCTCGATGATGGTGTAGTCGCCGCCGCGCACGAGCTTGCCTGCCTTCTCGGCCTCGTCAATCATGTTCTTGGCGACGCGGTCTTTAACGGACCCGGCGGGGTTGAAGTATTCCAGCTTGACGAGCACGCGGGCCTTGAGGTCCTCATCGGCCTCAAAGTGAGTGAGCTCCAGAAGCGGGGTGTGGCCGATAAGCTGATCGATGGACGTGTAAACCTTGCTCATGATGAACCTCCAAAGTGATCAAATGACTGGATACCGTGTGGTTTTACGGTGTGTCTAGCAGCTAAACCCACAAACCTTATAGGTTGTTCGTTTAGCTGTTGGGAAGCATACTAGACACTAAAGCCTAGTAATGCAATAGGAAATAGGAGTTTATTGCAAGTTGATTAACCATCTTGACCGGAACGGGTATTTTCAAAGCCATTTTTTCGGCTAGAATTTCAACGGACTAAAAGACCGAAAGGCAGCACTATATATGTTGGTTTCTACTAAGGGCAGATATGCCCTGCGTGTTATGGTCGACCTGGCCGAGCACCAGGCGGCAGGCCGCATTCCCCTCAAAGAGATCGCCGCGCGTCAGGGGATTTCGGAGAAATATCTGGAGAACATTTTGGCCACGCTCGTGCGTGCCAATATGCTCTCGGGCATGCGCGGCAAGGGCGGCGGCTACGTGCTCACGCGCCCGCCCGAGCAGTACACGGTGGGCGAGATCTTGCGCCTGACCGAAGGCAGCCTGGCACCGGTCGCATGCCTGGACGGCGACTGCAAGGGCTGCTCGCGTTCGGATGAGTGCCCCACGCTCGACGTGTGGAAGAACCTGGACAAGCTCATCAACGACTACCTCGACGGCGTGACGCTCGATGCGCTCGTCGCCCCCAACGAGGGCTACGACTACGTCATCTAACCCACGACTGCCATGTGGGGACAGGGTGGAAATGGCAGATTCTCTCGCCCTTTGAGACTTGGCAAATAAGAAGGCCGCCCATTTTTTGCGATGGGCGGCCTTTGTTTTGGGCTGTTGAGACGGGCGCGGCCGGAATGGCCGTTTTAGCCCTCAGCGATGCTGTCGAGGATGCTGCGCATGATGGATACCAGGATGCTGCCCATAAAGGCCGATCCAAAGCTGGCGATGGAGATGCCCGCGCCCAGCAGATTGACCGACAGGTAGCTGGCCAGCTCGAGCATAAAGCTGTTGACTACGAGCTGAAAAATACCAAGCGTGATAATAGTGAGCGGCAGCGAGATGACCGTCAGGAACGGTTTGACGAGCGAGTCGACGATGTTCAGGAACAGTCCCACAAAGGCGAAACAGACCCAGACCTCGGCAAAACCGAAGGGCTGGATGCCGGGAACGAGGAACGTGGCGATCGCGATAGCGATCGAGGTGAAGAGCCAGTTAAGCATAAAGCGCATGGCGTGAATCCTTTCTTGCGCCGGGGTTGCTGGCGTCGCGTGAAGCGGCTTGCGGCGGCGACCTGGATGGTTGCGCGGGTGCGCCGCGGTGTCTGGACGCCCATTGTCGCAAATATTCGTGGAGCTTACGTGCGCATTCGGTTTCAAAACGGCGTTCGTCCTAAAAAACGCGCCGCTGACAGAGAGTCTTGTCGCTTTAGTTTAGTGGTGTGCTACACTGCTACGGGCAAAAGCCACAGGCGTTGCCCTATTGCATAGAACGGGCGAACGATGCCCGATGTCAGTATCAACTTCGATGCCTTATGGCGGGTTTGGCGGTGATCGATGAATATCGAGAACATGTTTGACAAGCCTGATGTCAAGCAGCTGGTCCACGCATTTAGTCTTTTGGACGACGAGAAGGATATCCAAGCGTTTTTGACCGATATCTGCACGCCGCGCGAGATTTGCGATCTATCGCAGCGTTTGCAGGTCGCGCGTTACCTGGACGAGGGCGAGCCCTATGTCGAGGTTCAGGCGCGTACCGGCGCTTCGTCCACCACGGTGAGCCGTGTGTCCAAGGCACTTAATGGCGAGTACGGCGGCTATCGCAAGATCCTCATCAAACTGGAGGATGGCGAGTAGGCCAGCGGCAACAAACGAATTGCGCAAAACCGCTCCTCCGGGAGCGGTTTTTATATGCCCGCAATCGGCTGGTGCGTTGGAGTCAGGTTGCTTTGCGCCAAAACATGGGGCTGAGGTAGCAATGTGTCTGCGTGGGCGGGTAGGATGGATGAAATGATTATTGCGAACAGTTTGAGCGGAGGACCATGCCTGTTCGAATCTATACCACCAATGCCGGCACGGATTTGAGCGATGCCGAGGCGGCGCTGCTGAGCGACCTTGTTGCCCGCCATGGACGTGCCGTTTTGCTGGCGCCTACGTTTGCCGAGCTCGATCTGTGCCGTCACGATGCCGCTGCGTCCGGCGCTTCCCTGGGTGTTGACTACAAGACCCCTTCGTCGTGGCTCCGTTCGTTGTGGGAGCTTTTGGGCGATGGCCGCGGCTTTGTGGACAACCTGCAGCGCCAGATGCTGTTTTCGGACATGGTAGCGCGTCTCGACGACGCCGACCTGCAGCCGCTTTCGCGCAGCCAGGGCACGGTGCGTATGCTCGCGCGTATGTCCCGCGATGTGCTGCCGGGTGTGGCGGGGACGACGGCCGAGCGATGCCGTGGCAACAATTGCCAGCCTGAGCCAAAAAGCGATGCCGAGGCTCGTGTGTTCGAGCTTTTGCGCGCCTACGCGGCCGGTTTGGACCGTCGAGAAATGGTCGAGCCCTGCGAGGCAGCTGGCATTATGGCCGGCGCCCTGGCCGATAACCTGCCGGCGTGCACCCGCGCCGTATGCGTGCGCGGTATCACGTCGTTTACGCACGGCCTGCTCGAGCTGCTGTCTGCCGTGGCGAACAATGGGGGAGAGGTCGTCGTGCTGCTTGCCCGCGAGCAGGCGGCGATGCGCGAGGAGCTTGCTGCCGCCCTTGATGTCCGTGGCGTGCTGTTTGAGGTCGCGTCGCTGGGGGAGGACGCCGCTGCGCCCCAGACTGCCTCCAAGTCCGCCGCTCAGCCCACCTTTGTAGAGGTTGCCGGCCCTCACGCCCGCGCCCACGCCTATGTGAATGCAATCGATGAGCTGGTAAAAACGTGTGAGGACGCCGCGGTCGACGGCGGTGTCACGGCGTCCGCGGACCCCGTGCGCGTGCTCGTGGTGTCTGCCCGGGCTCCCCAGCTGTTCGGTGAACTCGCTGCCCGTTTGGCGGCGCGTCATATTGCGGCCGAGACAACCGAGTTCACGGCGTTTTCCCAATCCATCGCGGGCAGGCAGTTCTCGGCGCTCGCCAATCTGATTGAGCGCATGAAGGCCGCCGACGAGGGCACCGCCTCCAAGACCGAGTGGTGGCCCGCGCCGGAGCTTACCGACTGGATTTACAGTCCGCTTTCGGGTGCCGATGCTGCCAGCGCGCGCACCTTCGACAAGAACATGCGCCTGTCGCGCGGCAAGACCACCACGGCCGTCAAGAGCCTGCTGCAGAGCGTGCAGGGCCAGGTCAGGGGCACGCGCAAGGCTGCCAGTGATGATAACTGGTTTAAGAACGTGCCGTGCGTGGTCTCGGACGTGTTCCAAGCGCTGTGGCGCGGCAAACCCGTGACGGCGCTCAAGGCAATGCTCGCCGTCGTCGAGGCGTTGCCCGATCGCGCCCTTGGAGGCCTTGACGGTCAGGCTCGTCGCCAGGCGGAGACCGCCCTACTGCGACATGACATCGACATCCTTATGAACGACGCCCGCGCGCTCGACGTGTCGCAGGCGGCGACCGTGCCCGTGCTCGACGGCGTTCGCACCAAGGTGGACAAGCGCAGCACCGCATACGATTACGAGACCTACGAGGTCGACCGTGCGCCGCGCGCCCAGGTGCGCTTTGCGTCGCTTGCCGATGCGGCAGCCCTACGCCCCGCCAGCTACGATGCCGTGCTGTTTGCCGACGTCGACCTGGACAGTTATCCGCTCTCACATGAGGAGGGCCCGCTGGCCACGCTGACGGCAGAGTTAGATCGCAGCGGCGTGACGCTTGAGCCTGCGGCCCTGCTGCGCGTGCGCTTTGGCCGCGCGATGCACGCGGCACGCGGTCCCGTTGTGCTCGCCCGCGTGACCCACGATCGCCAGGCGCGCGAGTGCTATCCGGCTGCCGTGTGGACCGAGTTGCGGGCACATGCCGAGGCCGCTGGCGCCGCCAAGGTTGCGTGCGTGGGCGAGGGCGGTATTGTCGCCGATTTTGATCCAGCGGCCGGCGAGGGCATCGAGTGTAGGCGAGTTGCGTGCGAGGCTCCTCAGCATTTGAGTGAGTCGGCTGTGCCGTACCTGGTCCTGCGTCGCCGCGATGGCGAGGGGGAGAACGCGCCGCTCGTGCCGCGTCTGACGTCCGCCTCGCAGATTGAGGCGTACTCGACGTGCCCGCTGTGCTGGTTCGTGTCGTATCGCGTGAAGCCCCAGTCCATCGATGCGGGCTTTGGCAACATGGAGAAGGGCAACTTTGTCCATGACGTGCTGGAGCACTTGCATGCGCGTCTTCCGCAGGAGGGCATGGAGCGCGTGACGCCCATGAACCTGCCGCGTGCGAAGGAGCTGCTGCACGAGGTCTTTGCCGAGACCCTGGCCGAGCACGCCGGCAAGCGCGGTACCGAGGGCCCGCTGGTGCCGCTCTCTCCAGTGGAGGAGCGCCAAGTGGCCGAGATTTTGCCGCAGCTGGAGGGTGTGCTTGCCTATGAAGCCGAGGCTCTGACTCCTTTTGCTCCGCGCTACCTGGAGTTTGCCTTTAACGACCTTAAAGTTGAGTATGCCGGTTGGCCGCTTGGCGGGCGCATCGACCGCGTGGATGTGGATGCCGAGAATCGCGCCGTGGTAATCGACTATAAGCATCGCACGGGCGTTGAGGAGTTTAAGCTCGCCGACCCTACGGTACGCGACGAGGAATCGGGCACGGCGCCCATCGACGATCCGCGCTGGTTGCCGCCACATACCCAAACGCTCATCTACGCCCAGGCCATGCGCCGGGCGCTGAATTTGGACACCCGCGCGGCGCTCTACTTTTCGACCAAGGGCGGCAAGCCAGCGTTGCGCGGTGCCGCGAGCGCCGAGCTGCTTGAGAAAGAGCGCGGCGACGGTCGCATCCCGGGCCTTAAGAAGGGCTTTCCCGGTGAGGGGGGCAGCATGGACTTCGACGCCCTGCTCGATCGCGTGGAGGCCGGCATCGCCGAGCGCCTGCGCGAGCTCGAGACAGGCAACGTTGCCGCCGTCGATCCGACGTCGGCTCAGGCCGTGCATGCGCGCTGCTCGTATAACCACGAAGGAACGTTTGTAAGGAGGGACGTGTAGACCATGGATCTTTCGACTTTGATGCCGCAACAGCTGCAGATCGTCAAAACGCTCGACCGTCCGCTGTTTGTCTCGGCGGGCGCCGGTTCGGGCAAGACCTTTACCCTCACGCGCCGCATCGTCTACGCGCTCTCGCCCGAATCCGGTCCGTTCGTTGAGCATCTGGACCAGGTGCTCGCCATTACCTTTACCAAAGATGCCGCGGCCGAGATCCGCGACCGTGTGCGCCGCGCGCTTATCGAAGAGGGTATGGACGAAGAGGCCCTGACCGTCGACGACGCTTGGATCTCGACCATTCACGGCATGTGCTCGCGTATCCTGCGCGCGCACGCGCTGGAGCTGGGCATCGATCCCGAATTCACGGTGCTCACCGATACCGACGAGCTTATGGATCAGGCTGTCGAGCATGTGTTGGGGCGCGCAACGGCGCCCGATGCCGCGCCCGAGCTCGCCGCTTCGCTTAAGGACCTCTACGCCTGGTATCCCATGGCGGGCGAGGGCGGTTCCTTTGGCGGCGGTACGACCATCAAGGGTCTGGTGCGCGACCTGCTGGAGCTGTCGAGCCAGTTGCCGGGCGGTATGGACGACGCGCGCGTGGCGCGCGGCCAGGCCGATACCTCGGCACTCGCCGATGCCTATCGCGCGGCGCTAGGCGCAAGCAAGGCCGCGACCGAGAAGGCGCAGACGGCGCTCGATGCCATCGACGCGTTTGAGGCGAGTGGCAAAACCATGGAGGATGCGGCGCGACTCATGATGTCGTGCACCATGCCGCGCGCGAGCAAGGCATTCCCCAAGGAGCAGGTCGAGCTGCTCAAGGCCGAGGCCGCCGATGCGTTTATCAATATCGTGCTTGCCTGCGGTGGCCCGGCGCTCGATGCGCTGGTGGGCCTGGCCCGTTCCGTCGAGGCCGAGTATCGCGCATTGAAGGCTGCCCAGTCCGCCCTCGATAATAACGACCTGCTGCGTATGGCCTACGAGGCCCTGCGCGATTACCCAGCCATCTGTGCTGCGTACGAGGGCCGCTTTAAGATGGTCATGATCGATGAGTTCCAGGATACCGATCAGATGCAGGTCGATTTGATTCGCTATCTGACGGGCGCGGGGGAGCGCGCGCTGTGCACCGTGGGCGATGCGCAGCAGTCGATCTACCGCTTCCGTGGCGCCGAGGTCGAGGTGTTTCGCCGCCAGGAGCGCAAGGTGGGCTCGTCTGCCGCGTCCGAGGCGACTGCCGTGGCCGATGCCCCTGCCGGCGAACTCGTTAAACTCGTGCGCAACTTCCGCAGCCATGACGAGGTGCTGCGTTACGTGGCGCGCGTCTTCGACGGCGATGACGGCGGCCTGATGCAGGGCTTTTTGGATCTTGAGGCGAGCGACGGCCGCAAGGACACGCTGGTGGCGGACGCCTCGCGCCGCCAGGCCCTCTTTGTTGCCGGCGGTAGTATGCAGGAGCGCACACAGGCCAAGGCCCGTGCGATCGCCGAGCGCTTCCGCGCGCTTGCCGATGCCGGCCAGCCCCAGGGCGGCATGGTACTGCTGCTGGGCCGCATGACCAACGCCGACGTCTACGCCCAGGCCTTCCGCGATCAGGGGCTCGACTGCGTCATCGCGGGCGGCTCGGTCTTTGCCCAAGCAGCCGAGGTGCAGACGGTGCGCGCCCTGGTTTGTGCGCTCGCCAATCCGGCCGATACGGCGCGGGGCCTTATGCCGCTGCTCGCCTCGCCGATGTTTGCGCTCGGCGCTCAGGAGTTCCTGGCGCTGGCGACCAAGCTCGATAGCGAGACAGGGGAGACCTCGCGCCGGAATATCGACATGGGCATCATGAGCGATTCCGACGTGCCGGGTTTGCAAGACTTGCCGCTTGTGAAGCGCGCCCGCGAGGTGCTGCGGTATGCGCTTCGTCGCGCGGGCCGCGATTCGTTCGCCGCCATCGCGCGCGACGTGGTCAACGCCTCCGGCTGGTTTGTGCGCCTGGCGCAGCGCGGCCCCGAGGGCAAGGCCATTGCCGCCAACGTGCTCAAGGCGCTCGACGCCGTGGCTGAGGCTGAGGCCGAGTTCGGCAACTCGCCGCGTTCCATCGCGCTGGCCTTCGACCGCTTCTTGGCGGGCAAGGAGGCCCCGGGCGCGCTCAACGAGGAGGGTGACGGCGCGGTACGCATCATGACGGTGCATGCCTCCAAGGGTCTGGAATATCCGGTCGTGGCGGTCGCCGAGTGCTTTGGCGTGCGTAAGTCCTCGGGTGCGGCACAGATGGGTCGCGTCGATGGCGGAGCGCAGGTCGTGGCACTGCCGGCACGCTTCGACGGCGTTAAGCTCGCCGACGGAACCTTTGTGAAGGGCGACGACGTCAAAAAGCAGTTTGAGCATGCGTTTAAGGGCAAGGGCACGTCGCTGTGGCTGCCGCCGGAGCTCATGGAGGACGTTTGTGCGACGGGTTCTCCCGCCGAGGCATTTGCTCGCCTGCGCAACGACGACCTGCAGCTCTCGCTCGAGGAGCGGGCCCGCCTGCTCTATGTCGCCATGACGCGAGCACGCGAGCTGGTCATTCTGGCGATGGATGCCGGTGTGAGCCGTGGCAAGGTGACGGCGCCGACCTTCGATGTCGAGACGGATCTGACCTACGACGTGCTGCGCCGTATTTTGCCGACCGACGCTCTGGACACGCCGCAGCTCGATAGCGACCGCCTGGTGTTCGACAACTCCCAGCCGGGCGACTACGAGCTCATTTCGCTCACGGACTTTACCTTTGGCGAGCAGGCGTTTGAGGCAAACGCTTCGCTGGATGCCGAGGGCAGGCTTGTCCGCGGCGATGCGGAGCCGGAGGGTGCCGGTGCAGATGCCCGCGCCGCCGTTCCCGGTCCTGCCGACCCCGAGCCCGATGCGTTTGAGCTCGTGTATCCCCAGGCGGTGGGCGTGCGCATGGGCACCTGCCCGTATCCGGAGCGCGATTCGTACAGCTACTCGTCAATTGCCGCGGCGCTGCATGCCGAGTCCGAGGACCGTGCCGCCGAGGCGCACGTGCCCATGGACGAGGCTGGCGATGATGCAGAGTCGGATGGCTCGGAGATGGCCGATGCGAACGTGGCCGTCGTTGAGCCCGCCGGCAACCCCATGGCGCTGGGCTCGGCGTTCCACGCCGCCTGCCAGTGGCTCATCGAGATGGGTGCCGACGCGTTGCCCGCTGCGCGCGCCGATGCACTGGCGCGTCTGTGGCGCCTGACGCCGGAGCAGCGCGAACGCTTCGACGTTGCCCTGAACCGCTGGCTCAAGTCGGCTGTTCGTGCCGACCTGCTCGCGTGGCCGTGCGTTCGCGCCGAGGTGCCGTTCTTTTCGCTGGGCTGCGAGGACGAGGACATCGCTCGCTACGGTGCCTATGCCGAGGGCGCCATCGATGCACTGGCCACCGACCCGGCCGATCCGTCGCGCGCCCTGGTCATTGATTACAAGACGGGTGGCACGCCGGATGAGACGCCGGAACAGCTGCTCGAGAAGCACGCCCTGCAGGCGCGCGTCTACGCCGACGTGTTGCACAAGGCGGGCGTTGAGGCGGTGACGGTCAAGTTCGTTCGCGTGGAGCAGACGAATCCAGCCATCTTCGTCGAACCCGCCGAACCTCAAGTAGTCACCTACAATCTCTAGCCCTCAGATAACTTGCGGTGGAATACGGACTGTTTTGGCCAAAAAAGCCGCCAAACAGTCCGCATTTCACCGCAACTGCAAGAGGAGCCGTGTTGGTTTGGCTAGGTTCGGGTGCCGTCCGCGCCGTGCGGTAAAATCGTTCAGTCAGAACACGAACCCGCATCGGAGCTCATCACATGGCATTCGTCCATCTGCACAATCACACTGTTTTCTCCATGCTCGACGGCGCAACCCGTATCCAGGATATGGTCAATCGTGCCGTTGAACTTGGCATGCCCGCCGTGGCCATTACCGACCACGGCTACATGTATGGCGTGCCCGACCTGGCGCTGGCCTGCGACGCCGTCAATCACAACACGCCCGAGTACAAAACCTGGAGCCACGACAAGGCCTTCTTGGAAAAGGACCGCCGCGACGAGCTGGTGGAGCCCGACCCCGAGGAAAACCCGCGCGAGCATGCCCAGTATGTGAAGGACATGGCCATGTGGGACGAGAAGGGCAATATCGACGAGCTCAAGCCGCCTCTGGTCATCAAGCCCATCTTTGGCTGCGAGGTCTACTTTACGCCGGACGAGACCCTTGCCCGCGACCACAAGCCCGAGCTCTACCATATGATCCTCCTGGCCAAAGACCAGGAAGGCTACGTCAACCTGATGCAGACGGTCTCCGAGGCCGCCGTGCAGGGCTTTTACTACAAGCCGCGCGTGACGCTCGACAACCTGCGCCGCCATGCCAAGGGCATGATCTGCACGAGCGCCTGTATCGCGGGCATCATCCCCAAATACATCGACCGCGGCGACATGGAAGGCGCTATCAAGTGGGCCGAGACCTTCCGTGATACCTTCGAGCCCGGCGACTTCTACATCGAGATCCAGGAACATGGCATCACCACCGACAACGGCCTGACTGACGAGCAGATGGACCGCACGCTCATTGATATCGCCAAGCAGGTGGGCGTCAAGGTCATCGCCACCAACGACTTCCACTACCTGCGCCGCGAGGATGCGCCCGTGCAGGACGTCATCATGTGTATTGGCATGAACGCCAAGGTCGATGACCCCAACCGCATGCGCATGACCGGCTCGGAGTTTTACATGAAGACCGAGGAGGAGATGCGGGCGATGTTCCCGTATTGCCCCGAGGCCTGCGACAACACGCTCGAGATCGCCGACAAGTGCTACGTCGAGCTCGACTGGGACTCTATCATCCTGCCGCGCTTTCCGTTGCTCGATCCCGGCGAGACGCACGAGAGCCAGTTCCGCCGTGAGTGCGAGAAGGGCCTGCGCCAGCACTATGGCGACGACTGGGCCACGCGCGAGATCGGTGGCGTCAACATCAAAGAGCGCTTTGAGTACGAATACAAGGTCATCTGCGACAAGGGCTTTGCCGCCTACTTTTTGATCGTTGCCGAGTACGTGCAATGGGCTAAGGACAACGGCATCGGCGTCGGCCCCGGCCGTGGCTCGGCCGCCGGCGCTATCGTCGCCTACGCCATGAACATCACCGCGTTCGACCCGCTCGAGAACGGCCTGATGTTCGAGAGGTTCCTGTCCCCGCAACGTACCGAGATGCCCGATATCGATATGGACTTCGACGATGAGCGACGCCTCGAGGTCGTGGAGCACGTTCGTCAGCTCTACGGCCCCGAGAAGGTCACCCACGTCATCACCTACTCGACCATCAAGGCCAAGCAGGCCATCAACGACGCCGCGCGCGTCCTGGACTACCCGGTCTACATGGGCCAGCGCCTGTCCAAGATGGTCTCGAGCGACCCCAAGGTCAAGCTCAAGCAGGTGCTCGACAAACAACCCGGCAAAGAGGATCTGTTTAACCCCGATTTTGCCGAGGCCTATAAAAAGGACGACGACGCTCGCCGCATCATCGACACGGCGCTCTCGATCGAGGGCCTCACCCGTGGCGAGGGCGTGCACGCGTGCGCCGTTCTGATCTGCCGCGATCCCGTCAACGAGCACGTGCCCACCAAGCTCGACACCAAGGGCGGCGTCGAGATTACCCAGTACGAGGGCCATACCGTCGCCGACATGGGCCTGCTCAAGATGGACTTCTTGGGCTTGCGCACGCTGACGGTTATCTCCAAGGCCAAGGCAAACATCAAAAAGAACTTCGGCATCGACATCAAAGAGGAAGAGATTCCCTTTGACGATCCCGAGATCTTTAAGCTCATGGGCTCCGGCCACACCGCCGGCGTCTTCCAGGTCGAGTCCGCCGGCATGACGGCCACGATCAAGAACATGAAGCCCACCGAGTACAAACACGTCGTGGCATTGATCGCCCTGTACCGCCCGGGCCCGCTGGGCGCCGGCATGGTCTCGTCCTACATCAACCGTATGAACGGCAAGGAGCCGGCCGTCTCCTACGACGACCGTCTGGACGACATCCTGGGCGAAACCTACGGCACCATGGTCTACCAGGAGCAGGTTATGCTCATCTCCGTCGAGATGTGCGGCTTCTCCAAGGGCGAATCGGACTCGCGTATCCGTAAGCCCGTGGCTAAGAAAAAGATTAAGCTGCTCACGTCGACGGTGCTCCACTGGGAGGATGGCTCGGACGAGACCACTTACGACCACTGGATGAATGGCGCTATCAAGAACAACTACACGCGCGAGGTCGCCCAGAAGATTTGGGACGATGTCCTTGAGTTCGCGTCCTACGCCTTCAATAAGTCGCACTCCGCCGGCTACGCCATCCTGGTTATGCAGACGGCATGGCTCAAGGCGCACTATCCGCATGAGTACATGGCGGCCGTTCTGACGTCCTATACGGGTAAGACCGACAAGATCGTGCACTACGTCTCGGCGTGCCGTCACGACGGCATCCCCGTGCTGTCGCCAGATGTCAACGAGTCCGGTACCGAGTTCACGGCTACCAAGGAAGGCGTGCGCTTTGGTCTGGCCGGTATCCGCGGCGTGGGCACCGGCGTGGCACAGGCGATTATCGCCGAGCGCGAGGCGGGCGGTCCGTTTAAGACGCTGCACGACTTTGTCGAGCGCGTGGACTCGAGCCAGGCCAACCGTCGCGTGATCGAATCGCTGATCAAGGCAGGCGCCTTCGACTCCACGGGCTATCCGCGTCGCCAGATGATGCACTTTGTGGACAAGAACAACCCCGAGAACATCATCGATGCCGCGGTAAAGCGCCAGAAGGACCGCGCGAGCGGCCAAACGTCGTTCTTCGATATGTTTGGCGACGTTGAGGGCTCGGGCTTCGAGGTGAGCGTGCCCGATCCGGATGGCCAGGAATGGGACCGCCACCTTAAGTTGAGCCAGGAGAAGGAGGTTCTGGGCATCTATGTCTCGGACCACCCGCTGCGCCCGTTTGAGTATGCGCTAGCCAAGGCGCGCGACTTCTCGTTCTCGCAGATCGACACCGGATACGAGGTGCAAAACCCCACGGGTGGCACCATCAACCAGGAGATTCCCGAGGGCAAGGCGCTGTGGTGGGCCGGCATGGTCTCGAGCGTGTCCAAGCGCGTGACCAAAAACGGCGACCCCATGGGCATCGTGCAGCTCGAAGACATGGAAGGCGAGGCCACGGTCGTGGTGTTCCCCAAGACCTACAAGGAGGCCGAGGGGTATCTGTATGGCGAGGTCGATCCCGAGACCGGCGCGCAGCTGTCCGACGCGTTTGTGCGCATTAAGGGCAAGCTCGAGCGCTCGGACCGCGGCGACCAGATCATCGCGCAGGAGATTGTGCCGCTGGAGCTTAGCGAGGAGAAAAACAAGCCCAAGGTCTTTGAGGTCATGGTGCCCAACAGCCGATTTAGCCAGGGCAATATGGCGCGCCTGGCCACGGTGCTCACCACCAACCCGGGCGGCGACCGCGTGGAGATCTTTATTGAGCAAGTCGACGGGCGCGTGCTGCGTGCTGAGGTGCCGGCCAAGGTCAATGCACGCTCGATTCCGCTGCTAGCAGAGGCAAAGGCCATCGTCGGCAACCAAGGCCGCGTGACGGTGATTTAAGGACGGCGTTGGCGGGGTAGCTAATTTGGGACGGGGCTTTTTTAGCTGCCCTTTGGCCGACGGCGAATGAGTCGGGGTCGGAATGCATCTCAACCGACATATGGGGGTAGCTAAAAAGCCCCGTCCCAAATTAGCTACCCCGGGTGAGATTGGAGGAAGTGATGACGCGGGGGACGTTTGTGCAGGCGCTTCGTAAGGAGGCGGCGCTCAGCAGTACCTTTATGAAGGGGCGCTCGCTCATGCTCAACGGCGCCGTGCTGTCGATTGAGGACAGCGGCTCGCGCTTCTCCAAAAACGTGACGGTTGAGGGCACGGTGCGCGGCTCGCGCGGCGACCTGTACAAGACGCATGTGGAACTCGACATGGACGAGCACGAGGTGATCGACTACGACTGCGATTGCCCCGCTGCCTATCGCTACCCCGGCATGTGCAAGCATGCCATCGCCACGGCGCTGGCGTACCTGGACGCAAGCGGCATTGAGCCTGTTGAGGGGCTGCGCACGCCGGTTCGTACGTTTACGGCGGAGCCCGCACAATCCAAGCAGCCCACGCGCCCCGCGCCCACCGCATCTGCGGTCAACCCCAACTTTCCCTTCCCGGCACCCGTCCCCACGAGCCCGAGCCTTGTGGCGGCGCTTTCCGATCTTTCGGACGCGCGCATGGACGAGCTCGTGGCCATGCGTCGCAAGCTCGCCGGCACCATTGACCCCGATGCGCCCAAAGCGGTGCTGGAGCCCTCGCTGGTGCCGTACTACAATCCGCTGTTTGCCGATCGCTTTAACTGGGCGCTCGAGTTTCGCATTCGCTGCGGTTCGGTGTCCTACGCGGTTAAGGATATCGACGGCATGGTCGATGCCTATGTGCGCGGCGGTACGTTCTCCTATGGCAAGAAGCTTACGTTTGCCCATGTGCCCGAAGCTTTCGATGACGTGTCGACAAAGCTGCTCGACTTTATCGCAATGACGGTCGCCTACCTAGGCGATATTACGAGCTCGCGCTCGGCATCGTATGACTTTGCCCGCAGCGGCTTTGTCGCCGAGCGTCAGTTGCCGGTATCCGAGTATTCCGTCGTGTCCGTGCTGGACCTGCTGCGCGGCAGGACCATGTCCTTTGAGCCCGCTTGGTCGCGGGGGACGACGACGCATCGCTCCTACGAGGTGGCCGTCGAGTCGTCGCCGCAGGGGGAGGGCGAAGTCCCGGCTAAGTGCCCGCCGCTCCTTGCCGCCAAGATTGCACCGGCGGCGGGAGGCAGCTATGACTTGCGCCTTCCGGCCGATACGTATTGCTTTGTCGCGAGCGACGCAGCCTATCTGGTCGATATGCGCCGAGCACGCCGTACCGACACGGCGTTTGCCCAACATGCGGCGCCGTTCCTATCGCACTTGTTGCCCTGCCGCACGCCGGTCCATATCGCCGCCGACCAGGTGGGTGAGTTCTGCCGCATGGCGCTGCCGATCTTGCGCGACTACACCGACCTGACCGCTCCCGCCGCGCTCGATACCGTGGCGCCCGAGCCGAGCTTTGCCATGGCGATTGGCGTCGACGATGGTCTTGTGACCTGCAAGATTACGGTGGCCTACGGCGATTGGTCGGCAGATCTCTTTAGCCTGGGTGCTCCGGGCAGTCCTTTCGAAGAGCAACGCCCCGGCGTTCCGCCCCGCGATACGGTGGCGGAGTTTCGCGTTATGGACACGGCTGCCCTGTACTTCGATTTCTACGAGGGTGGCCTGGCGTTTGAGGAGCGCGACGACGCCCGCCTGTTCCGCTTGCTGACCGAGGGCCTGTCTGCCCTGTCCGAGCTGGGCGAGGTCATGCTCAGCGACCGCCTGCGCCAGATCTCGGTCCGTCCTGCGCCCAAGCTTTCGGTGCGTGCGACCGTCAAGAGCAACCTGCTCGATGTCGAACTGGGTGCGAGCGGGCTTTCAGCGGCCGACCTTGCCATCTACCTCGATTCCTACAAGCGCCACCAGACGTTCGCTCGCCTTACATCCGGCGACATCGTTCGCCTGGACGAGGGCGCTCGTGCCGCGTTTGGTCTTGCCGAGGACCTGGGCGTCGATGCCGTCGACCTGCTCGACGGCGTGTCGCTTCCCGCCTCGAGCACCCTTTTTGTCGACAGCATGCTCGCGCGCACGCCGGCGCTCGAGGCCGATCGCGACGCCGCGTTCCGCCGCACCGTCGAGCGTCTGGACACGCTCGGCAAGATGGACTTTACGGTGCCCGCCTCGCTCAAGGCTACGCTGCGTGGCTACCAGGTCGACGGCTATCAGTGGCTCGGCTCGCTTGAGCACTTGGGCCTTGGCGGCATCTTGGCCGACGACATGGGCCTGGGCAAAACGCTGCAGATGATCGCACATATCCTTGCGCGCGTGGAGGCGGGGGACACCAAGCCCACGCTCGTGGTATGCCCGGCCTCACTCGTGTACAACTGGACTGCCGAGTTGGAGCGCTTTGCCCCCTCGCTTGATGTGTGCGCCATTGTGGGCGCCAAGGCTCAACGCCGTGTGCAGATCGCTGGCGTGGCCGAGCACAACGTGGTCGTGACGTCGTATGACCTCATGCGCCGCGACATCGACGAATACATCGAGCAGGACTTTGCTCGCGTGGTGCTCGACGAGGCCCAGTACATTAAAAACCCGCTCACCCAGGTGGCGCGCGCCGCCAAGCGCCTGCCGGCCGGCGTGCGCTTTGCCTTGACGGGAACGCCCATCGAAAACCGCCTGTCCGAGCTCTGGAGTATCTTCGACTTTTTGATGCCGGGTCTTCTGGGCACGCGCGAGTCGTTTGCCAAGCGCTTCGAAAGCCCGGTCGAGCACGCCGAGGGTGACAGCGCCGCTCGTCTGCAGGCGCTCGTGTCGCCGTTTGTGCTGCGTCGCGTAAAGGAAGACGTGGTGGCCGACCTGCCCGAGAAGATCGAGGATACGGTGATGGCGCAACTTACCGGAGAGCAGCGCAAGCTCTACCTGGCCAACCAGGACCGCATTGCCCAACAAGTGCAGCACCGCGAGGCGGGGGAGTTTAAGAAAGACAAGCTCAAGGTACTTGCCGAGCTCACCAAGCTGCGCCAGATTTGCTGCGACCCGCATCTGCACTATGCGGACTACAAGGCGGGAAGCGCTAAGCTCGATACGTGTATGGAGCTCGTTCACGGCGCGCTCGACGGCGGTCATCACATCTTGCTGTTCAGCCAGTTTACGGGCATGCTCGATATCATTGGCAAGCGCCTGGCCAAGGAGGACATCGCCTTCCTTAAGCTCACGGGCGCTTCGTCTAAGGAGAGCCGCGCCAAGATGGTCGCGCAGTTCCAAGCGGGCGAGGTTCCGGTCTTTTTGATTTCGCTCAAGGCGGGTGGCGTGGGCCTTAACCTGACGGCTGCCGACGTGGTCATTCACTACGACCCGTGGTGGAACGTGGCGGCGCAGGACCAAGCGACTGACCGTGCACACCGTATTGGCCAGCAACATGCCGTGACCGTGTACAAGCTCATCGCCAAGGACGCGATCGAGGAACGCATTATGCAGATGCAGGAGTCCAAGCGCGACCTGGTCAACAGCGTGCTCGGCGGCGACGGCATCTCGTCGGCACTGTTCACGCGCGAGGATGTTCTGGCGCTGCTCGGCGGCGACGGTCGCTAACCCGCTCGGGTGGGGCCGTCAGGGCGGATGGCACACGCTGTCCCATCGTCCCCGCCCGTTATGTGTTCATTTGCAATGCCGTGGATGGTTTGTCTGCCTTTGGGCATAAGAACCATCAAGAACATTGGCACATCAGCAAAGGAGAACATCATGGCGAAATTCTTTAAGGACCCCGACGGTAAGCTCATTGCCGCCCTTGGCGACGACGTTGCGACCCCTGCCGGTTGCACGGAACTGACTGCAAACACTGAGGACGCGGCGCACGAGAAGCACGTGCCTGTTGTCGAGACCGAGCGTGACGGTCACGTGATTCGCGCACGCATTGGCTCGGTCGAGCACCCCAGCCTGCCCGAGCACTACATTGAGTGGATCGCGCTTGAGGCCGAGGGCCGCTTAGAGGTTCATTACCTTGAGCCCGGCATGAAACCCGCGACGTTTTTTGCGGGCGGCTCCAAGACCGGTACCGTCTATGCCTACTGCAACCTGCACGGGCTGTGGTCCGCGACATTCTAGGAGCGCGCCCCCGCTCGGGGTATCATAGCTAGCATATGCACATGCAAGCGCCGGCTGCATTATGCGGCCGGCGCTTTTACTACGATTTCGATGGTTTACGACGGAAAGGGCTGGGCCATGAAGCTCGCGCTTGCACAGATCGATATGCGCCTGGGTGATATTGAGGGCATTTGCGGCCGCATCGAGGACCAGGCTCGTTTGGCCCACGAGCGCGGGGCGCGCGTGCTGTGCGTTCCGGCTCCGCTCTTTATGGGCGCCATGCCCGGTGGCCTGGTGGGCGCTGCCGACTTTGAGCACGACGTGCTTGCCGGTTTGACTGGTGTCGCCGAGCGTATCCAGGAGCTTGACATGATCTGCATCGTGCCCGCGGCGGTTTCGTTTGAGGGCCAGCCGCTGCTCGACTACATGATGCTCAAGGACGGTCATGTGGTGCCGGCGCGTTCGAGCATTGCCTTGCAGCGTGGCGAGAACAACGACACGCGTTGGGCGCCGCCGGTGTTCGACGTGGACGGCGTGCGCATCGCCGTGATTTTTGACTTGGACCGCGAGCTCGAGATGTTGCCGACCGGCGTCGACCTCATCGCGTATTTCCAATTCAACGCGTTTGACATGACCGACCGCGAGACTGCCGCCATTGCCGCCGTTCGCTGCGGCGCCTACCGCAAGATCGCATCCAAGCGCAGCGTGTGGTTTGCCTGCATGGCGCCGGTCGGCGCCTATGACGAGTCGGTGTATACCGGCGGTTCGTTTGTGCTCGACGACTGCGGTCGCGTGGTGGCCCAGGCGCCGTGTTTTGAGGAGAGCCTGCTGGTCCAGGAGATTCAGCGCGGCGTGATGCTTGATGCCCTGGAAGATCACGAACTGCCCGAGTTCCGTTCCGAGGAGTGGCTGTGGCAGGCGCTGGTGCTCGCCGTGCGCGACAACGCCCGAGCACACGGTGCGTCGCGTGCTGTGGTGGCACTCGAGGGTGACTTGCCGTCGTCCCTGCTAGCGGCGCTGGCCGTCGACGCTCTGGGCCCGCGCAATGTGATTGGCCTGGTGCTGGGGCGCAACCGTATCTTTACGCCGGCGCAGGAAGAGGCCGAGGCTGCCCGCTGTGCCGCCGTCCGCGCCATCGCCGAGCGTTTGCACATTCGCACCGTCGAGCGCGATGCACCGGATGCGGCGCGTGTGCTCGATCGCGACGTGTCGGCGGGTGATGCCGAGCGTCTGCGCTCGCGCACGCTGGGCCTCATGCTGGAGGACACGGCGCTCGAGCTGGGTGCGATGGCGCTGAGCCCGCTGTCCAAAACCGAGTACGCGCTGGCGGCGCCGGCGCTTTGCGGCGGCTACCAGGGCGATTACGCGCCCTTTGGCGATGTGTACCTGTCGACGCTTGAGTTTGTGGCACGTGTGCGCAACCGCACGTCTGCCGTGGTGCCCCAAGAGCTCGTGACGCTCAACGCGGTGGAAGATTGTATGGAGCGAGTGCTGGCGCAGGCGCTCTCAACGCTCAACGGTCCGGTCGATATGCTCGACCGCGCGGCGCAGCTGCTCGGCGGGCTTGAGCCGGGTGAGGTCGATGGGGCGCTCGAGGCGCACGTGGACCGCAATCGATCTTTCGACGACATCCCGATGGCCGCTGGCAAGCCTGAGGCCTGCTCGCTGCTGCTGATGCTCGTTCGACAGGGTGAAGCTGCCCGCCGCATGTTGCCGATGGCGCCGATCGTCTCGGCCCGTTCGTTTGCCGAGCGTGCCTGGCCGTACATGCTCGCGTGGTCCGACCTGGGGCTTAACGGCAAGGAGCGTATGACGGTCGATTCGCTGGCGCGCGCCGAGGTGCGCCGTTTTGCTGACGAGGATACGAGCGAGCGCGTGCGAAACGAGATGATGGGCGTGCTGGGCGAGCTTCTGGGTATTTCGCCCGAGCAGATGGAGGAGCTGCGCTCTGAGGACGGTCAGCGTCGTTTGCACGAGGGAATGAAAAAGTTCGAGGGCGAGGTTCAGGACGCCATCGATAAGATGATGGGCGGTCAGGGCGGCTCGCAAGGTAGTCCCCAGGGTGGCCCGATGCCGCATCCGCCGGTTGATCCCCGACAATTTCCGTTCTTCTCTCAGAACTAGGTCGCTGCGCGCCCGCCAGAGCGGCAATCTGCCTTTCAATCGTCGGACATGACCGCCAGGTCAATGCCCTCCTCTTTCAAGGCACCTTGCTCGCTCTGGCGGGCGCTCGCTTGCGTATACTCAACCTACAATTCGATCTCGGCTGACTTATAGGGCTAGCGTTGTGTTATTCTAGAACAGACGTTCGTGAATGATGCGCGGGGCCTTGTCTTGCGCTGTGCTTGTGGCGAGGGGAGGTCGGCTTGGTTATCTTGGGCATTGACCCCGGTTTGGCTCATACGGGTTGGGGGATTATCGAGGAGCGGCGTGGCGAGGTTCGCTGCCGTGCCTATGGCTGCATCGAGACCAGTGCCGGAAGTCCGCTCGCGGTGCGCCTGTCGCATATCGCCCATGACCTTAAGGATGTCGTTGAGCGTTATCGACCCGACACGGCTGCTGTCGAGAGCATCTACTTTGGCGCCAACGTTCGTTCGGCCATCCCCACGGCGCATGCCCGCGGTGCTGCGCTCGTCGCACTTTCGGAATGCGCGCTCGAGATTGGCGAGTACACGCCCATGCAGATCAAACAGGCTGTGGTGGGCACTGGCGCCGCGGACAAGCGGCAGGTCGCCTACATGGTACGCACACTCACACAGCTCGATCACGACCCGCATCCCGACCATGCCGCCGATGCCCTGGCCTGCGCCATCTGCCACGTAAACCTCAGCCGCACCCGCGCCCTCACCGGTGGCGAGTTCTATCAACAGAGAGGAACCGGATACTGATGATTTCCCAGCTCCACGGAACGCTTGTCGAGGCCACGATGAGCTCTGCTGTCGTCGATGTGTCGGGCGTTGGCTTTGAGCTCGGCATCTCGGGCAGCACTGCGGCCACGTTGCCGACGCCCGGTGGCGAGGTCTGCCTCTACACGCGTATGCAGGTGCGCGAGGACGCCATGACACTTTTCGGTTTTTCCTCAAAGGATGAGCGCATGATGTTCGACCGGCTCGTGTCCGTTTCGGGCGTTGGCCCGCGCCTGGCGCTTGCCGTGCTTTCCACCTATACCGTGGGACAGCTGTATTCGCTGGTGATGGCCGAGGACGACAAGGGCATGGCCAAGGTACCCGGTGTGGGCAAAAAGACAGCTCAGCGCCTGATCCTGGAACTCAAGAGCACCTTTGCCAAGGATAAGGGCTTTGTGCCGGTCGACGTGATTCCCGGACAGGTTGCGATGCCCGTGCCCGCTGCCGCTCCCTCGGTGATCGATGATGCCCGTGCGGCGCTCCTTTCCATGGGCTTTAGCCCGCAGGAGACCGATGTTGCCCTGAGCGGGTATGATGGGCAGAATATGCGTGTCGAGGATCTGCTCGGCGCGGCGCTTAAGCGACTCGGAATGGATGCGTGATGTGGGAAGCCGATGACTCTCAGGACTTGTGGGCGACGCCCGGTAACTCGCCGGCGGCATCCATGGCGCACGGCGAGCGCATGGTGGGCTCGGAGCTGACGGCCGAGGATCTCGATGTCGACCGCACTTTGCGCCCTCAGCGCCTGGACGATTACTGCGGCCAGGAGCACATCAAGCAGAGCCTGCGCGTGTTGATCGAAGCGGCGCAGAGCCGTGGCGAGACGCTCGACCACGTGATCTTCTCGGGTCCTCCGGGCCTGGGCAAGACCACGCTGGCCACCGTTATCGCCAACGAGCTGGGCGCTCAGATCAAGACCACGAGTGGCCCTGCCATCGCGCGCACGGGCGACCTGGCGGCCATCCTTACTAACTTGCAGCCGGGCGATGTGCTGTTTATCGACGAGATCCACCGCCTCAACCGTTCGGTCGAGGAGGTCCTGTACCCCGCGATGGAGGACTTTGCCCTCGATATCGTGATTGGCAAGGGTCCGGCGGCGCGCTCGATTCGCCTGGATATCCCCAAGTTTACGCTGGTGGCGGCAACGACCCGCTCAGGCATGTTGACCGGCCCGTTGCGCGACCGCTTTGGCATTTCATATCGCCTGGATTACTACACGGTCGAGGAGCTCGCGCAGATTGTGACGCGCTCGGCGACTATCCTGGGCGTGACGATCGACCATCCCAGTGCACTCGAGATCGGCTCGCGTTCGCGCGGCACGCCACGTCTTGCCAACCGTCTGCTCAAGCGCGTGCGCGATTACGCACAGGTGCGCGGCAACGGCCCCATCGAGCTCGATATCTGTCGCCAGGCGCTCGAGTTCTTCGAGATCGACGAGCTCGGTCTGGACTGGATGGATATTCGCATTTTGGAGACGCTCGCCAAGACGTTCTCCGGTCGTGCCGTGGGGCTTACGACCCTTGCCAGCGCGGTGGGTGAGGACCCGGGCACGCTCGAGGATGTCTATGAGCCCTATTTGCTGCAGTGCGGATTGATGATTCGTACGCCGCAGGGCCGTCAGGCAACCCTCCGCACCTTTGAGCACCTGGGGATTGAACCTACCGTTTAGGGCGTTTTGTTTTGGCGGGCTGTTGGACTATCGCTGGGCATCGGGTAAACATATCGCCGTTCATCGGTTATGGGCGTTTTACTATTGCGCGCCCGTGCTATGCTGAATTGGTCTTTTTCTCATTCGGTAACGAAAGGACCGCCCATGCCTACTGACATCGAAATCGCACGTTCTGTCACGCCGCTGCCTATTACCGAGGTGGCCAAGAACGCCGGCGTCGACGTTAAGCACCTTATTCCGTACGGCTTCGACAAGGCTAAGGTCGACTATTCACTGCTCAACGAGCCGACTGATCACCAGGCCAAGCTCGTCCTCGTGACCGCTATCAACCCAACGCCCGCGGGCGAGGGCAAGACCACCACGACCATCGGTCTGGCCGATGGCCTGCGTCGTCGCGGTATCAAGAGCACCGTGGCCCTGCGTGAGCCTTCGCTCGGTCCCGTCTTTGGCGTCAAGGGCGGTGCCGCTGGCGGCGGTTGGGCCCAGGTCATTCCCATGGAGGACATCAACCTGCACTTTACCGGCGACTTCCATGCCATCGGTGCTGCCAACAACCTGCTGGCCGCCATGCTCGATAACCACATCCAGCAGGGCAATCAGCTCGGTATTGACGTTAAGCGCATCACCTGGAAGCGCGTCGTCGACATGAACGACCGTCAGCTGCGCCATGTTATCGATGGCATTGGCGGTAAGGCCCAAGGTGTGCCGCGCGAGGACGGCTTCGACATCACCGTTGCCTCCGAGGTCATGGCAATCCTGTGCCTGTCTACGAGCATCAACGACCTCAAGGAACGCTTGGGTGAGATTGTCGTCGGCTATAGCTTTGCCGGCGAGCCCGTCCGTGCCCGCGACCTCAAGGCCCAGGGTGCCATGGCCGCGTTGCTTAAGGACGCGCTTAAGCCCAACCTGGTGCAAACGCTCGAGGGCACGCCCGCGTTTGTCCACGGCGGTCCCTTCGCCAACATTGCCCACGGCTGCAACTCTATTATGGCCACGCGTATGGCGATGCGCTTTGGCGATGTTGCCATTACCGAGGCCGGCTTCGGTGCCGATCTGGGTGCCGAGAAGTTCCTCGACATCAAGTGCCGCATGACGGGCGTTCGCCCCAGCGCCGTCGTGGTCGTCGCGACCGCTCGTGCGCTTAAGTACAACGGTGGCGTCGCCAAGGCCGACCTCAACGAGGAGAACCTCGAGGCACTCAAGGCTGGCATGCCCAACTTGCTGCGTCATGTCGACAACATCCAGAACGTTTATGGTCTGCCCTGCGTGGTCGCCATCAACCGCTTCCCGACGGACACCGAGGCTGAGCTTGCACTCATCGAGTCCGAGTGCCAGAAGCTCGGCGTCAACGTTAAGCTTTCCGAGGTCTGGGCCAAGGGCGGCGAGGGCGCGCTCGAGCTGGCCGATGAGGTCATGCGTCTGATTGAGCAGCCGAGCGAGCTCAAGTTTGCCTATGAGGACGGCGCTGATGTCGCTGATGCCCTCGAGGCCGTTGCCACCAAGGTCTACCGCGCCGACGGCGTTGACTTTACGCCGGCCGCCAAGCGCCAGCTCGCCGAGCTGCGCGAGAACGGCTTTGGCAACCTGCCGGTGTGCGTCGCCAAGACGCAGTACAGCTTTAGCGACAACGCCAAGGCCCTGGGCGCTCCCGAGAACTTCCGCATCACCGTGCGTGAGCTCAAGGTTTCCGCCGGTGCCCACTTTGTGGTCGCGCTGACCGGCAGCGTTCTGACCATGCCGGGTCTGCCCAAGGTGCCCGCGGCCGAGAACATCGACGTCGACAACGACGGCAACATCACCGGCCTGTTCTAAGTCTGCTGTCCATAGCTGCTTGTCCGCCCCGCCGTGCCCACAAGGCCCGGCGGGGCTTTTTGATCCTTAGGCCCGCGCATGTCTTGTAGATACCGACGGACTCTGCCCATCATAGGCTTTTGCGCGGGTAGAATGCATGGATAACTTGAGGCTCACGCGCGACGGAAAGGAATCGTTGCATGGATCAGGACAAGACAACCGTGATGGGCGGCTACGGTTCCGCGCAGGCTGGCGATAGCGCCGATGCGACCCGCGTTGTTCCCAACCCCGGTTATGCCGACCCCGCCGCGACGCAGCCTTCTGCCGAGCCCACCCGGGTTATGGGCTATGGCGACACGGCGCAGGATTCTTACGCTGCATCTTCGCAAGGCCCCTATGGCAACGCAGCTCCGGATCCGTTTGATTACACGCCGCAGGATTCTTATGCTGCCTCGACGCCGAATCCCTATGACAACCTGCCGCAGAATCCCATTCCGCAGCCTCAGCAGACGACGTATATGCCTCGCACGGCGCAGCCTCGCTACGAGTCGCGCGAGCCGTATCGCGAGTACCCCAAGTCGATTCCGCAATATAGCGAAGACGAGGAGAAGAGGCCGTCGCGTTCGTCGAGCGTGATCAAGAAGATCCTCATCGTGCTGGCGATTTTCTTTGCGCTGTCGGTTGTGTTTGCCATCGTGTCGGGCATGCTCAACAAGCGGGGGAGCTCAACGGCCGATACCGCTGCCGAGCAAACCGAGTCCGCCTCGTCTAGCACCGTCGATCTGAGCGATATCCCGGGGCAGTATTGGTCCAACGCCAAGAAGCTTCTCAAGTCGCGCGGCGCCGATCTTTCGAATGCCGTGGTCCTGACTGATGATGGCTCAACGCCCGTCGTCGATGCCAACTGGGTCGTTACTTCTGCCTACTATAACGACAGCGGCAACCTCGAAATTCAGCTCACGCACAAGGACGGCTCGTCGGGCAACGCGTCCGGCGACCAGGGCGGCGCGGACAGCTCGAGTTCCAATACGCTGGAGGACTTGAGCAACAAGGCGCAGGAGTTGGGAGACAAGGCGCAAGAGCTGGGCGACACGGCACAAAACCTGGGCGATACCGCGCAGAACTTGGGCGGCTTGGCGACGGATGCCTGGAACGCCCTGCAAAACGGCATCTCGGGCGCGCAGGGAAACTAGCTGTTAAGCAGGCTACAACTGCTCGGCCGGACGCTCGGGCGAGCTAAAGCCCGAATCAAACGTGACGACGCATGAGGCATCGGGTCGGCGCTCGTGCACGATGCGCGTGACGAGCTCCAGCAGCTCCTCGTCGGATATGTCAAAGCCGTCGGGACGCACCAGGTCAAACGAAACGAACCCGTCGTGCTCGTGCAGGTCGTGGATGGAGAGCGCGGGATCGATCTGCATGACGCCGCGCTTGACCCAGCTGCGCAGGTCGTCGCTGGTGGTGGCGATGGGGTCGCAGTGCAGCGTGATATCGATGCCCATTTGGCGCTTGATGTCGTGCTCGATGGTGTCCAAAATCTCGTGGTGCTCAAATGCGTCGCCCTCGCCGGGCATCTCCACGTGGGCGCTGGCAAACTGACGACCGGGGCCGTAGTCGTGCACCATCAGGTCGTGTGTGCCCAAGACCTGCGGATAGGACATGATCTTATCGCGGATTGCCTGGACGAGCTTGGGGTCGGGCGCTTGCCCCAGCAATGGGCTGATGGCGTCGCGCACTAGGCCCATGCCGCTGATGCAGATGAAGATGCCCACACCCAGGCCTGCCCAGCCATCGAGGTCAAAGCCGGTCGTCTGCGAAATAAGCGCCGCCACCAAGACCGAGCCCGAGGTGATGACGTCGTTTTTGGAGTCCTGCGCCGTGGCGATGAGCGTTTCGGAATCGATGCGGTTACCCAGCGTGCGGTTAAACGCGGCCATCCAGAGCTTTACGAGCATGGACGTAGCCAGTGCCGCAAGGGAAATGAACGTGTAAGCGGTGGGGGAAGGCTTGATGATCTTGGTGACCGACTCGAGGATCAGGTTGATGCCGACGGCGCAAACCAGGACGGCGACGAACAGGCCGGCTAGGTACTCATAGCGGCCGTGACCATAGGGGTGGCCTTCGTCTGCCGGGCGGCTGGCAAGGCGGAACCCGAGCAGGCTCACGATGTTGCTCGAGGCATCGGAGAGGTTGTTGAAAGCGTCGGCGATGAGGGAGACGGAGCCGGCGAGCAGGCCCGCGATGCCCTTGGCCAGGCACAGGGTGATGTTGAGTCCAATGCAGATGAGGCTTGCGGTAAAACCCGCGTTGGTGCGGCAAGATGCATCGACCGGCTCGTCCTCGCTGCCGGGAACAAGCGTATGTACCAGCCGATTTACAAATAGCATAGCGGTCGTCCTCACAATCATGTTTAAGGGGATAGTGTAGCTCGCGCGGGGGCGCCGTGCACCGATGCTCAGAAAATGCAGCAATAGTCTGCCGGTGCTAACGAGCGAGCCTTCTCGTCTGCCTGGGTGGTCCATTTTGGGCCACATGGGTATGGGCATGTGCCTGTTTGATCGACATACTTAATGCCGACAGCCCCTGTGCAAAGGAGGACGTTTCCATGGACGAGATGTTTGCCATTAAATGTCAAAACTGCGGCGGCCCTATGTACACACACCAAGCTAAGCGCAGCTTTGAGTGCGCTTATTGCGGTGCGGTCATTCCGTGGCAGGCGGACGCCGGAGAGCCCAAGAGCGCTTTGGGCATTCGCCATACGCCGTTGACGGTGGTGGATGGACTGCTCAAGCTCACGCATGTGTCGCAACTCGAGCGCCCGGAGGACCCGGACTGGTATTTCTTCAATTCGCACTGGCGCAATCAGTCGGTCCTGGAACATCTGCTGTGGGAGGATCGCGGCACGGCGCAAGAGTTCCAAGAGGCTACGCATGTGAGCATTCCTTGCCCCTTCTGCGGAGCGTCCTTTGAGGGCGAGTCAACGCAGCGTGTGTTTGAGTGCCCGTCCTGCGGCAACAAGATCGGCATTGCCGACCTGCTCAAGCCCGGTACCTTCAGCAAGCGTCTGACCATGGGCGTGGGTGCAGAGTATGTGCCGGAGCAGGGCATTCCCTGCGAAATCTCGCCGCAGCAGGCACGTGCCAACGCACTGCAGCTGGTGCGCCAGTATCCCGACGCCTTTGCCGGGCACGACGTGGAAGATGCGATCCAAAACGACATGATGCTCTTCTATTTCCCCATGGCGCTGGCGGACCTGCGCATGATGGCGTCCTTCCCGGTCAAGGGCCTGAGCAAGGAGACCCTGGTGTACTACGAGGTGCTCGACTGGGCGTATCCCAGGGCAAACTACCTGGACGTTCGCCTCCTGGGCATTTTGGAGCCGTGGGACTTTGCCAAGGTCGGTCCGTTCGATCCCGCCATGCAGGAAGGCGACTTTCGCGTCGTCTCCGTCGATGCGTCTACCAAGGACCAGGTGGTCATTGATAAGCTGGCGCTCGACGTTGCGGGCAACGACGCCGAGGCTGTACTGGGGCTCAATAAAAAGAGCATCCGCACCTGGGCGCGCAAGGCCCGCAAGCACAAGGACGGCCTAGTTATGGTGCCGGTGTACTTTGTCGATCGTCCGGCGACGGACAGCCGCGATGGCGAGCAGGTGCGCATTGCTGTAAATGGCCAGACGGGCCGCGCGGCTGCGGTGGTGTTTAGCGACAAGCGCGAGACGCATATCGTGGCGCCGCTCAACCCGAGCCTGCATCTGTCCGGCGAGAGCACCGTGCATGCCACGCCCATCGAGGTCAAATACGTTAAATCGCCGTTCCTATACCAGATCGTGCGCCGTGGAGGCGGCGAGCAGCCGCGACAGGTGGCGGCCGCAGCCGAGGGTTCCTACCGAGAGGAGAAGCCCAAACGCCGCGGTCTGCTGGGTGCGCTATTTGGGAAGTAGGGAAGCGCAGCCGGTTGGCGCTGCGATGCGATAGTTAGAGGAACGGGGCAGTCCGCAGAAGTGCGGACTGCCCCGTTTTTGTGTTGCGGGGAAGTACTGGGCACTTCATTAAAGGTCTTCGCACGGACTCGAATTTCAATGTCGTCTAGCGCCTTCGTGCAGGATTCCCGAAGTGACCAAAATGTGGCCATAGAGACAGTTTTAGCGAACCCCACGGGAGTGACGCGTATGGACAACAACACGCTGCTATTCCAGGACAAAGGTTCGGGTAGCTTTAAAGACGTTAAGATCTACCCCAATCGTATCGAGGTGCTCAAGAAGGGCACTTTTGGCGGCAGGCACACCGAGATTGTCTACCTTAAGGACATTACGGGCGTCAATGGAATCAAAGGCCGCGATGTTTTTCTGCGCAATCGTCTGTTGACCGCTTGCGTCTTTAGCCTGAGCAGCCGTGCGAAGGCCCAGGAGTTTGTTAACGCGCTGAACATGGTGATGTAGCCGATAGCGGCGTTCGGGCCAAGGTAAAAATCGGGGGCACAGAACGGTGTTCTGCGCCCCCGATTGAGTCGATGTGTCTAAAAGGCCGGCTTGCCTATTCGACAACGTCCTCGTTGTTTTCACCGTCACTGGCAAGCATCGCCGCGCCGGCGACCGTTGTCGCCACGGCGGCGGCAGCGAGCCCGGCGGCAACGCCAGAGCTGTCGCCCGTGTCGGCGAGCTTTCCGCCCGAGCCCTTGCCCTTGTTGCCCTTACCGTTCTTATCAGCGCCGTCTGCGTTGGAACCCGTGCCGCTGCCGGTGCCGCCTGCACTGTCCGAGGCCGCTACGGTAAAGCTTGCGGCTCCGTCGCTGGCGAGCGTGTAGTTCTGCGCCGCGTCGCCCAAGAGACCGTTCACGCGCACCCAGTACGTTCCTGCGGCAAATGTTTCGCCCTCGGCCATTGCTGTGCCCGGAGCGCCGTTCGCGCCGTGCATAAACTCGAGCTGGGCCGTGCAGGCATCGGTTTCGAGCTTGCCCTCGAGTGATGCCGCAATCTTGGCGCGCACGTCTTCGCCGGCCTTAAGGCCTTCGAGTCCCTCAAAATGGGGCGTCAGCGCGCGTGGATCGATATCGATGGGCACGGAGCCCCGCAGCCCTGTAGCGGTCTCGTTGCCCAGGGCGTCGACATCAACGTATTCGATGACAAATGCACGCCCCGAAGCCGCTACGTTGAGTACGTTGCTGCTGTCGACAAGGCGGAAATGGCCCTCGCCAACGGTCTTGCCGTCCTGGAGCGAGGCGTCGCTCAGCGAGTCGCCATATGTCATGTGCATGCGGGCTGGGAGGTAGCACGAAGCCGTCTGCTTGTGCTCCGTATCGTAATTGCGCTGATAGATGCTCCGGGCCAGCGCCGCATCAACAAAGTCGGATGCGATGATGCCAATGTGCTTGAGGTAATCTGACTTTGTATCCTCGATGCCGCTGGGATTGATGTACGGGCTCTTATACAGATGCTCGTTGACTACTCGTGCCGAGGTAAAAGGATTGCCTCCGTGCGACAAGCCCGTGCAGCTGGTGTAGTTGATAGACCAGCAACGCTCCAGGACTTTCTCCTTGGCCCTGTTATCGTCCTCGACATCTACCTCGTTGCGCGTGCGCCCGGACGTTTCCTTCAGCGCATTATCGACCCAGCTGAGCTTGTCGGTTCCCGTGAGTTTGTACTTGTCCTGGGCGTATACCTTGGTGCAATAGGGCTCTTTATCGCCTGTTTCCCCCGCGGCTTCAAAGCCCCGCGCGTCTTGGACGAGACACATAGTGGCGCTGTCGGAGTGAGCCTTGATCTTGTCATCCCATTCGGTAAGGTCGAGGCCCCACGTGTGGCCGCTTACACTGTTGCCGGCGAGCCTAAATCGACGCAGCAGAACGATCTTTCCGCGCACCTCGTGTAGCGTGGGGATTCGGCTCGACGTATAGAACAGTTTGGGGTTGTCGTCCAAAACCTTGGCGAAAGCCGTCGTAACACTTTCGTCGGTAGCCTCGTCGTTGCCTCGTGATACAAGCATGATGAGCGCTTCTGTCGGGTTTTCGTTCAAAAACGTTTTGAAGTAGCCTATGACATCGGAAAGATGCATAAAGTACGCGTCTTTTTTGAGCAGGTAGTAATCCCCGTGGTCGATACCGGGGTTGTCGCCCTTTCCGAGCCGGATATCAAAATAGCGAATGCCTTCGAGCAACTGCGTGGGAATGTAATCCTGCTGGCATTTTACTTGCGAGGATTGGGGCTCGGTGTCGTTGTCCACGCTACAGGTGCCCGAATCGTGCGTACCCGGGATGCTCAGCTCGTCGAGGAACTTGTTGTCGTCGACGTATTTCATCCAACATGGCCCATCGACGTAGCTGCTGTACGTGATCCAGTCGAGGCTGCTAACCGTGGCATCATTCTTTTTCATGTCGTAACCGATAAGTTCGAGCTCCCACGGAATGCTCTTACTCTTATGGCAGATCTTATTGTTGTCCTGGTCTTCGCCGTTCGATTCTATTGCCAGGTACTTAATGTCTTTTTTCTCGGTTTCTTTCTCGACCGTGCGGTCTCGGATGATATAGGTTCCGTTTGATTGACGCTCGAACGCAAAAGAGCGGCTGGGCTTGCCGTCATGCTCGCCACTCCATACGTGGATGACCTTTCCGTCTTTGTCCGAGTCGCCATCGACCGACCAAATGCTGTAGCCCGTCTTTTTATGCTCTTCGAAATTGAGCAAGGTGCGGATAGCATACCAGTTTGTATCGTCATTCTTGGTCGTTACGTTCTCAAGGATGAGCTTGCTGGACGTGCCGTCATTAAACAGATGGCAGACGTTGCCGATGACGTTGCCGTCTTCGTTGACGCTCGCGGTACGAAAATAGCCCGCGGGGCGAAGGCGAATGACGAAATTGTCGAGGCTGACTGCTGGCCCGGCCGTGCTGTCCGCAAAGGCTGCCCGCGGGCTAATGCCCAGCATGGCGGTTTCGGGCAGGCTTGCAAGTGGCGACAACGCCGCGAGTCCAAGGCCCAACGTAAATGCTCGGCGGCTGATGGCGTGGTGTTCGGTCATAACTTCTCCATTCGCAGAGTGCGGTTATGCGATAGTTTTGGTCACTATACTGCTCAGATGTTTAAAGATGCTGGTTTAATTGCCTGCGCGGCACAATAAATCGGCGGGCGGACGTGTTGGGGCGTTTGTCGTTTTCGTACTGTTGCTACATTTGGGGCGGTTCCGGCGTCCGGCATCCTCGCGTTCGTTGGCTACAGGCATAAGAAAGGGAGGGTCGGTTTACCGGCCCTCCCTGGGTACGAAGCGCTGGGGTACCGTCGCTTGTTTGCACTGCGACCGTGTTTTCCGTTGCGCTCGCCAGTCGCTTAGCGCTTGATCTCGATATCGTCGAGCTTGACGTCCATGGCCTCGGTCTTGGCCTCGGCGATGTCGTCGGCAAATTTCAGAGACTTCATCATGGTCTCGACGGCGTCCTTGTGCTCCTCGACGTTGTCGATACGCACATACACACTGCCCCCGTCAACGTCGGTGAAGTATTCGGTCGTCACGCCGCCCGAGTGCGTGAAGTAGGCACTGCGCCAGGTCTTGCCGTTGTACTTAACGGGATCGCTCTCGGTCCATCCAGAGTTGGCCTTCCATTTGGCCTCGTAGTCGAACAGCTCGTCGGCGTTCTTGTCAGAGTCGAAGACAGGGATGAAGCGATCGCTGGCGTGCTCGCTCTCGGTGAACTTAAACTGGGCCCTGTCGGCGGTGTCGCCTGCGACGTCGGTGATCTCGACGCCCTCGGGGACCTCGACCTTAAACCAAATGAAGTCGGTCCTCATATCCACGGCTGGCTTTTCTGCTCCACCGCCACCGCCACTTCCGGTAGCGCCGCCGCTGCCACCGCAGCCCACCAGGGCAACTGCGGCAAAGAGGCTTATGCAGAGGGTGAGAATCGCAAAGGCCTTCTTTTTCATGGTCGTGTCCTCCTCGATCTGTAACCGCCCACGGATTACCTGCCTTTACTGTACGCGTGGACGGCTCGCTAGGGTGGGCCATGTGTCCCATTCTGGGGGCTGGAATTGCGCCGACAAGTGGCAATATGTGCGGTCGCAAAAGAGGGGAGGGCCGATGCTGTCGGCCCTCCCCGGGGTGAGGTGCCCGTTGATTTAATGGGGCGCGCGTGCGTGGGCGTTGCCCCAACAGGTTCCTTGTATATAGATATGCCTCAGTTTTTGACGTCCGGAAGTCTCGAAAGGTGGGCCATGTGTCCCATGTTTGCGGTGCCGACGCCTATCGTTCGTCATAGAAATCCGTGATGGCCAGGTGCGCTGACGCTCATGTACTTATGGGCTAGACTTAGCACCATTATGTGATTGATGCGGTCGGTCGGCGGTTGCCACCCGACCGATGTATATGACTTGAAGGTGCGTGCGTATGAGCCAAGAGATGATGGATAAAACATGTCGAGAGTTTGCCGAGGCGCTTGCCGCACGCGAGCCGGTTCCCGGCGGCGGTAGCGCGAGCGCCTTTGTAGGTGCACTGGGCGCCTCGCTTTGCGGGATGGTTGCTCGCTATGGGGCGACAAACCCTGCGCTTGCCGATCGCGCAGACGATCTGACGCGCGCGTTTGCCCAGGCGGATGAGTTGGCGCAGGAACTTGTGGGTCTGGTCGCCGAGGACGTTCGTGCGTACGGCCAAGTGTCGGCGGCGTACGGTATTCCGCGCGATGATCCGGCTCGACCGGCTGCGATTCAGGATGCACTGCACGTGGCAGCCATGCCGCCGTACCGCATTATGGATGCGTGCGGTCGTGCGCTGGCGCTGCTCGAGGACATGGCCGATAAGGGTTCGCGCCAACTGCTGTCCGATGTGGCGTGCGGCGCCGTATTCTGCCGCGCTGCCATGCAGGGCGCGAGTTTGACGCTCTTTGCCAATACCACGTCTATGAAAGACCGGGCGCGCGCTGAGGAGCTTGAGGCGGCATGCGATGAGCTGCTGGATACGTGGCTGCCGCGCGCCGATGCGCTGGCGCGCCGCGCCGCCGACGCCGCCAGGAAGAGGGGATAGCCATGGCAGAGCTGCTGAAGGGTGCTCCCGTTGCCCGTGCTTTGACCGAGGAGCTCGTTGCTCGCTGCGCCGCACTGCGCGAACAGGGCATCGTCCCGACGCTGGCCATTGTCCGTGTAGGCGAGCGCGAGGACGACCTGTCCTACGAGCGCGGTGCCCTCAAGCGCTGCGAGAAGGTCGGCATCGAGGTTCGCCGCGTCTTGCTTCCTGCCGATGTTTCGCAGGACGAGCTGTTGGCGGCCATCGAGGACATCAATGCCGACCCCGCTGTTCATGGCTGCCTGATGTTTCGTCCGTTGCCCGTTGGGCTTGACGAGGATGCAGTTGCCGCGGCACTCGATCCTGCCAAGGATGTTGACTCCATGACGCCGGCCTCGCTGCTTACCACGCTTTCGGGGCGTGGCGAGGGCTTTGCCCCCTGCACAGCGGAGGCTGTGCTGGCGTTGCTGGACCATTACGGCGTTGAGCTGGATGGGGCCAAGGTCGCGGTCGTTGGTCGGTCGCTGGTGATTGGCCGTCCCGTTGCCGCCATGCTTACGGCTCGCAATGCCACAGTGACGACGTGCCATACGCATACGCGCGACTTGGCTGCCGAGTGCCGTGCGGCTGATATTGTGGTTGCGGCCGTTGGACGCGCGCGCACGATTGGCGCGGATGCGGTTCGCGAGGGCGAGACCATCATCGATGTTGGCATTAATTGGGACGAGGCCGCTGGCAAGCTGGTCGGGGACATCGATTTTGATGCTGCGGAGCCGGTCGTTAACGCCATCACGCCCGTGCCGGGCGGCGTGGGGGCTGTGACCACCGCGATTCTCGCCAAACACGTGATTGAGGCGGCGGAGCGCGCATCGAAATAGGCGTTTTGGGCTGTTTGAGAGGGGTTAGCTATATACCACGTGGTCAAACAATGCCAAATATGAGTACTGTTGCCAAGATAGTCACATATGTCTTACGTCTTTTTGGCTTCCTAACGGTATCCATTATCGTTAGGAAGCCTATTTTATTGAGCTTATGGGGAATAACGTTGTCTTGCTTTTGGGCAAATGGGGATTTTCGGCACTCGTTACAGGGAAATTTGCTGCCACTAAATTGGTGACAGTACTCATATTTGGCATTTTTTGACCACGGGGGTTGCCGAGGCCGTGGTTTCGCCCTTTCTGCGCCGAAGCGATACACTGTTGCCGTTTGATTTCTTCGCTCAAGGAGGATGCGCATGCCGTGCACAACGATTCTGGTCGGTAAAAACGCAAGCTACGACGGGTCGACCCTGGTCGCGCGTAACGAGGACTCGTCCAACGGGGTGTTTGAGCCCAAACGTATGCGCGTGGTGCATCCCGACGAGCAGCCGCGCGTCTACACAAGCGTCCTGAGCCACCTGACTGTTGAGCTGCCCGACAACCCCATGCGCTACACGAGCGTCCCCGATGTTGTCCCGGGCCACGGCATCTGGGCCGAGGCCGGCTTCAACGAGCTCAACGTTGGCATGTCCGCAACCGAGACGCTTACCACCAACGAGCGCGTCCGCGGCGCCGATCCGCTCGTGGACTACGTGCCCGCCAAGGGCAACGAGGGCGAGGACGGCTATGTTCCGGCGCAGCCTGGCGGTCTGGGTGAGGAGGATATAGTGACCCTGGTGCTGCCGTACGCCAAGTCTGCCCGCGATGGCGTGCGTATCCTGGGTGACCTGCTCGAGCGCTACGGTACCTACGAGAACAACGGCATCGCCTTTAGTGACGTTGACGAGATCTGGTGGCTCGAGACCATCGGCGGCCACCACTGGATCGCCAAGCGCGTGCCCGATGACGCCTATGTGACCATGCCTAACCAGCTGGGTATCGATAGCTTTGACCTGGACGACGCCGAGGGCGCCCAGGCAGATCATATGTGCTCCGCCGACCTGCGCTCCTGGATGGCCGAGTGGCATCTGGATCTGACGCTGGGCGTCGAGGGCGACGGTCCGGCGACAGTCTTCAACCCGCGCGAGGCCTTTGGCTCGCACAGCGATAGCGACCACGTCTACAACACGCCGCGCGCCTGGTACATGCAGCGCTGCCTCAACCCCAGCGATGTGTGGGACGGCCCCGACGCCGACTACACGCCCGAGAGCGACGACATCCCCTGGAGCCGCGTGCCCGAGCGCAAGGTGACCATCGAGGACATCAAGTACGTGCTTTCGAGCCACTACCAGGGCACGGAGTACGACTGCTACGGCAGCAAGGGCACGCCCGCCACGCGCGGCGCCTATCGTCCCATCGGCATCAACCGCAACAGCCAGCTCGCCGTGCTGCAGCTGCGCCCCTATGCACAGCCGGCGTATCGCGCCGTGCAGTGGATGGCGTTTGGCTCTAACTCGTTTAACGCGCTCGTGCCGCTGTACGCCAATGTCGAGACCATGCCCGAGTACTATGCCGACACGCAGGCCCGCGTGACGTCCGAGAATTTCTATTGGGCAAATCGCCTGATCGGTGCCTTGGCCGATGTTCGCTTCCATGAGTGTGGTCGCGCGGTCGAGGATTACCAGGAGAAGGTCGGCGGCATGGGCCACAAGCAGATTCACGACGTTGACGCTGTCGTAGCCGCGCTGCTCGAGGCCGAGGTGCCTGCCGAGCTCGCCCGCGCCAACGAGGCCTTTGCCGAGCTCGTGCGCGTGGAGACCGATGCCCTGTTGGGTAAGGTGCTCTACACCACGAGCTGTGCCATGAAGAATTCCTTCGCGATGAACGACAACATCAGGTAAAAACCGTCTTGCGCTGAACGAGCGGGGCAAACACCGTCAAAGGCTTTGTCCCGCTCGACTCCTATTCTGGCGATAAAACGATTTGTGTCGTTCGCCCCATCTTGGGTACAAGAAGGCCAATGCAGTTGTCATGATTGGAGCCAACCATGGTTATGAAATTCGATCAGCTTGTTAACGGCGCCATCAACGTGGGCTTCGGCGCCGCTGCCGTTGCCGTCGAGGGCGGCAAAAAGGTTCTCGACGACCTCAATACCAAGGGTGAGCAGGTCCGAAAGGACGCCGGCACCCCCGATATCGCCCGCAGCGTTTCGGATATGTTCGAGCAGGCCGGTGGCACCATCTCCGACCTCACTGAGCGCTTGGGCATGCAGGGCGAGACCGCGGCACAGCGCGTACTCGACGAGCTCATTCTGGCCCGCGTCCGCGTTATGACCGCCCCCGAGCGCACGGCCTTCCTGGCCCATGTGCGCGACATCGTCGATTCGATCGAGGATAATGTGACCTCGGTGCCCGTCGAGTCTGTTGAGGCCGACGATGCGAAGGATACCGAAGAGGCCGAGTAGCAGCGCAGATGGCAGATTCCACCACCGATTACAACAATCTAGATCCTCTGGGTAACGAGGCGGCGGTTGTCGATGAGGTCGACGCTGCCGTCTCGGGCGCTCGCAAGAAGCCACGCGCTGTCGATATGGTGCCCGAGGAGCCCGACGCGATGGCACCGGACGAGGAATACCAGCTCACGCCGGCGGGTCGTCGCGAACGCATTGGGCAGATTGTTCGCCTGGTCAAAAAGTACCGCGTGTGGGATAACCTCACGCCGGTTCGTTTGCGCCGCCTGCTCGAGGAACTCGGCCCCATGTTCGTCAAGATGGGGCAGATTCTGGCCAACCGGTCCGAGATTCTGCCGCAACGCTTTTGCGACGAGCTGCGTCGTCTGCGCTCCGACGTGGAGCCGGTGCCGTATGAGGTAGTGCTCCGCTGTCTGGAAGAGGAATACGGCCAGCGCTTGGGGCAGATGTTCGACGCCATCGACCCCAACCCGCTCGGTAGCGCGTCGCTCGCGCAGGTGCACCGCGCCCGCCTGGTGACCGGCGAGGACGTGGCCGTTAAGGTGCAACGCCCCGGCGCGCAGCAGGTCATGGCGCAGGACATCGATATCATCCGCTCGGTGGTGCGTATCGTTTCCAAGTTCGTCAACACCGATCAATTCGTTGACCTGCACGGCGTGGTCGAGGAGCTGTGGACCTCGTTTCGCGAGGAGACCAACTTTTTGGCCGAGGCCAAAAACCTCAACGACTTCTACGAGTTCCATAAGAGCGTTCATGGCGTGACGTGCCCTAAATCCTATCTGGACCTGTGCACCGAACACGTGGTGGTTATGGACTACGTCGACGGCATTTCGATCGCCGATCCTGAACGCTTGGTGGCCGAGGGCTATGACTTGGAAAAGATCGGTGCCGCAATCGTCGAGGACTACTCGACGCAGGTGCTCGATGACGGCTTTTTCCATGCTGACCCGCATGCGGGAAACATCATCCTCAAGGACGGCATCGTTTACTTTATCGACTTGGGTATGGTCGGACGCATGTCGAGCCACGACCGCGGTATCGTCAAGGACATGATTTTCGCCGTGGCCGAGGGCGACGTGCCCAAGCTCAAGGATTCGCTCATGCGCTTCGCCGTGACGCGTGGCGACTCGGCCGAGCTCGATCATTCAGCGTTTTTGTCCGATTTGGACTTTATCGTGGCTGACTTTGCGGGCCTTGACCTTAAGGACCTAGATATCGGCGAGTTTTTGACCTCGCTGTTAAACCTCGCGCGCAAAAATGACGTTGAGCTGCCGAGCGTGGTGACGATGTTCGCCCGCGGCATGGTGACGCTCGAGGGCCTGCTGACCGAGTACATGCCCGACGTCAACATGATCCAGATCATTCAGGCACACATCAAAAACGAGAAGAGCACCTATGCGCGCGTGCGCGATATGAGTCGCGACTTTGCGGCGAGCAGTTATCGCGCGGCGAAGGGCTCACTCGAGGCGGCTGAGTATCTGGGCCTGGCTTCGCGTATGCTCACACGCGGCCAGCTTAAGGTGAACACGCAGATCATGAGCAGCGATAAGGCGCTGCGACAGCTGGGTGGGATTATCGACCGCATGTCGATGGCTATCGTTATCGCCGGTCTGTTTATCGGTTCGTCGGTGGTGTACTACGCGCGCATCGAGCCGGTTGTGTTTGGTATCCCGGTCATTGGCTTTATGGGCTACGTGAGCGCGCTGGTGCTGGCACTTATGCTGGGCCGCAATATCTGGCTCAACAGCCACGGCGGCAAGCACTAGAGTCTGCGACCGTCACCGCATTTTCCTATCGCAAACAATAGCTTTTACCTTGGGCTTCGCCTGCGTGCGAGGCCCTTTTGCGTGATAGCATATTAACGGTATTAATCGATGGCCTAGATGGTGGTGCGGAGACGGGTACCGTCAAGATTCTTTCGCAAATTGATTTAGCCGTCTCCGGCCCCGTCCTCTTCTAGCCCTCCGCCTTTCCCCTCAGCTCGTCCATCTCCTCCAGCTTCGACATGTCCAAGTACCTCCTCTCGCCCCACTCGTGCTC
>JAXJKV010000058.1:0-23334 GCA_036297525.1 Collinsella sp. | reverse complement strand
CCGGTTCGACCGGCGCGCCACGGGTCAAGATGCACTAGGCCTGGACGAAGTCCGGGCCCGCGCCTTTAGACGCGAGCCCGGGGCCCGTGGGTTATACCCTAAGAGCAAACCACCCTTTTTAAGGGTGGTTCTGATTCGGTCAAATGAAAATACTTTAGTTAGTTAAAGAAAAACGTTTTATCCGATGCGTGTGCGGAGTACAATCTCGTGCATGCGAATCGACGTACCATCGGCTTTGATGCCGTTCGCGTGTCCCGTCCGGCTCTACGCTCCGGGCGTGCGACGTTGCGACGCGGTCGGCCTCGGTCCTTGCGTGCGGGTTCGCGAGTATGCAACTGTGTATGTAAGGAGCGACATATGACTGTCGAGAAGAAGGATATCGATTGGGGTAGCCTCGGCTTTGGCTACATGAAGACCGATTACAGCTACGAGGCTCATTGGAAGGACGGCGAGTGGGACGAGGGCGGCCTGACCACCGACCACACCCTGCATGTCTCCGAGTGCGGCGGCATCTTCCATTACTGTCAGGAGGTCTTTGAGGGCCTGAAGGCCTACACCGCCGAGGACGGCAGCATCGTCTGCTTCCGCCCCGACATGAACGCCGAGCGCATGTATAACTCTGCGCAGCGCCTCGAGATGCCCCCGTTCCCCAAGGACAAGTTCGTTGAGGCCGTCAAGCAGGTCGTTTCTGCCAACGCCGCCTGGGTTCCGCCCTTCGGTTCCGGCGCGACCCTGTACGTGCGTCCGTTTATGATCGGCTCCGGTGACGTGATCGGCGTGGCTCCCGCTCCTGAGTACACGTTCCGCATTCTCGTGACCCCGGTCGGTCCGTACTTTAAGGGTGGCCTCAAGCCCGTCAAGCTGCGCGTTTCCGAGTATGACCGTGCAGCACCGCATGGCACCGGCAACATCAAGGCCGGCCTGAACTACGCCATGTCCCTCAAGCCCACGATGGAGGCTCACCGCGAGGGCTATGCCGAGAACCTGTATCTCGATTCCGAGTCCCGCACCTATGTCGAGGAGACCGGTGGCGCTAACGTCCTGTTTGTGAAGGAGGACGGCACCCTCGTCGTTCCGCAGTCCCACACCGACTCCATTCTGCCTTCCATCACCCGCCGTTCGCTCGTTCAGGTTGCTCAGGACCTGGGCATGACCGTTGACCAGCGTCCCGTCGAGTGGGCCGAGGTCAAGGCCGGTACCTTTGTCGAGTGCGGCCTGTGCGGCACCGCTGCCGTTATCTCCCCGGTTGGCGAGATCGACAACAAGGTTTACGGCGCCGACGAGACCGTGACCTTCCCGGCTGGCTACACCGAGATCGGCCCTGTGATGAAGAAGCTCCGCGAGACCCTGACTGGCATCCAGTCCGGTGCTGTCGAGGACAAGCACAACTGGGTTTACACCGTCGCGTAATTTGTCTTACCTATCCGGGCAGAGAGCAAGTTCCCTCCCGGCGCGTCCTCGGACATGCAAGAAGCCCTCGCTGCGCACTTCGTGCGGCGAGGGCTTCTTGCGTCCTGCGGAGTGCGCCGGAAAGGAGGGTCGCCCTTTTGTTTTGCTTCGCGCCATGTGGGGGCGGTGGCGACGTGCATTTTTGCGAGTATTCTGCAATCGAAGGCCCCCGCATACCGACCTCGGGAAAAAAATCGGGATTTCTCGATGTTTTCTACGGATGATGGGCGGGGTTATGGGCTGACAGCGTTTGATTTGCAGGGATATTCGCGGTCTTTGGCATTTATCGTGGCGCCCGAAGCTCTTGGTTATGTTGAATACTCCTAAAAATGCACGGCGCTTAGAGGGGGACCTTCGCGAAAAAGGAAACCGCCCCGTCGAAGTATGCATTCGACGGGGCGGTTTATGCATTTGGCCGATTAAGGATGCGCTGCCAAACTACTAGAACTTGACGGTCGGGGCCTGGCGGGCTGCTTCGGCGGCCTCGAAGCCCTGGCGCTCCTTAAACTGGAAGATGCCGGCAAAGATGACAGCCGGGAACGTTTGAATGGCGTTGTTGTAGCTGAGCACGCAGTCGTTGTAGCTCTGGCGTGCATAGCTAATCTTGTTCTCGGTATCCTCGAGCGATGCCTGCAGCTGCGTAAAGTTGGTGTTTGCCTTAAGATCGGGATAGGCCTCGGCCACGGCGAAGAGCTGGCGCAGCGCACCGGTCAGCACGTTGTCGGCTTCCATCTTGGCCTCGGGCGTGGTTGCCTTGACGGCGATGTTACGCGCGCTGATCACGGCGGAGAGCGTCTCCTGCTCGTGCTTGGCGTAGCCCTTGACGGTTTCGACCAGGTTGGGGATCAGGTCGTTGCGACGCTGCAGCTGCGTATCGATGTTCTGCCAGGCGTTATCGATGCGGTTACGCTTGGTGACCATGTTGTTGTAGATGCCGGCGATGGCGCAGGCAATCACAATGACAACAACGATGCCGATGATGACGGGAAGCATGATGTCTCCGTTTCGAATGGCCGCGGCGGCATGCGCCAGCTGCCGTTGGTATAACGCTACTAGTATACCCGCAACGTTTTGTCGTGCTGAACTTTCCGGTAAGCGTTGTGTTTTCGTCGGGGTCGGCACCGGGGCAAAGCGCGCGAGGTACAGGTGTAAGATATGCGACAGATTGACGAGTGTTGTCTTTGCTCTGAGGATGGCGATACCAGTGGACCTTCGCATCAAGAAAACCTACCGCGCCCTGTTCGATGCCTTTACCGAGCTTCTCGAGGAGCATCGTTTTGAGGACCTGACGGTTGCCATGCTGTGCGACCGCGCCATGATTCGCCGCACGACGTTCTACAAGCACTTTCGCGACAAGAACGATTACTTTGCCTTTTATATCGATGAGCTCATGTCGGGCTTGCCGCAAAAACAGCCCGATGAGGCCGGCGCGGTATCTGCCGAGGACGTGCGCGCGCTTCGGCACGCGATTTTGGACGATGCCATGGATTTGATTCTGGCGCACGAGCGGCTCATGGATAACATTTTGGCAAGCAGCATGTCGGGCATGTTGACCAACGTTATTTGCGACCGCATTGCCCGCTCCATCCGCGAGCGTGTGATGAACGTGCTTGCCGAGGATGCCCTGGCCCCCGTGTCACTCGAGACGACGTCTGAGTTTGTCGCCGGCGGTATTATTCGACTTTTCACGATATGGTGGGAATCGGGCCACGATCTTGAGCGTCGACCTGAGATAGCCGACGTGGTCGATGCACTGTTTGAGCGGACCATGACACCGGTGCATCACTAGGAGTGGCGGAGAGAGGGGGATTCGAACCCCCGGAACGCTCTCGCGCTCAACGGTTTTCAAGACCGCCGCATTCAACCGCTCTGCCATCTCTCCGTGAGTCGTAATGATAGCATCGTTTTGAATTTGCAACAGGGAAGGCGAACGATGACGATCACCGAAATCGACGAGAAGTTCATGCGCGAGGCGCTGGCGGAGGCGCGCGCCGCTGCGGCAGTGGGCGAAGTGCCCATTGGCGCTGTGGTGGTGCGCGCGGGTGAGACCGTCGCGCGGGCGCATAATCGTCGCGAGCTCGACCAGGACCCTTCGGCTCATGCAGAGTTCGCGGCCCTGTGCGCTGCCGCTCGGTCGCTCGGTCGCTGGCGCCTTTCCGATTGCACGGTCTACGTGACGCTCGAACCCTGCTGCATGTGCGCGGGTCTCATGGTCAACGCGCGCGTGGGCCGCTGCGTATACGGTGCCGCCGATGCCAAGGCGGGCGCGCTGGGATCCCTATACGATTTGAATGCCGACTCGCGCCTGAATCATCGGTTTAACGTGACGGCTGGGGTCCTGGCGGATGAATGCCGTGAGCTGCTGATTAGCTATTTTGGCGGTCTGCGCGGAGCAGGCGGCGCTGATGGCGGTTGTGGGGCCGATCTTGAGGCGCATGCCGCTCATGCCGAGGCGCTCGCGTGTGCCGAAGATATCGCCGTTGAGGCGGTTGACTTTGGCCCTGCGTGCCGCCGGCCCCGCCGTGTGCTGCTGGCGATCGACTCCTTTAAGGGCAGCGTGTCGAGTGCACGGGCGGAGGCGGCGGTTGCCGAGGGCATGCGCCGTGTGTGGCCCGATGCCGAGGTGCGCGCGTTGCCGCTGGCGGATGGCGGCGAGGGAACGCTCGACGCCATCGACGCGTGCGGCGGTGAGATTGTGACCTGCGAGGTGGCAGGTCCCTTGGGCGATCGCGTGTCTGCCCAGATGCTGGTGGACGACGAGCGCGACTCGGCTGTAATTGAGATGGCCGAGGCGGCGGGTATTGGGTATTCGAGTTGTACGGAGTCGGCGGCGTTGGCGGCTTCGACCTATGGCGTGGGCGAGCTTATGCTTCGCGCAGCTCGCACGGGCGCAAGGACACTCTATATTGGTCTGGGCGGCAGTGCCACCAACGACGGTGGCGCCGGCATGCTGCAGGCGCTGGGCGCGCGCGTGGTCGATGATCAGGGATGCGATGTCGCCCCCGGTCTTGCCGGCCTTGAGCAGGTGGCGAGCGTTGATTTGGCGCCAGCGCTTCGGGCACTGAATGGCATGCGTGTCGTGGTGCTTTCGGATGTCGAGAATCCGCTCGTAGGGCGTCGCGGCGCACTGGCGGTGTTTGGCGGGCAGAAGGGCCTGCCGGCGGATGATGTCGAGGTGCTGCGCAGATACGACGGCTGGATGGTCGGCTACGGTCGCCTGCTCGATGCGGCAATTTTCGAGGCGCGAGCCCAGGGGTTGTTGCGCACACCCGAGAACGCACGGACATTTGGCTCGGTGCTTGGCGTGCCCGGCGCGGGCGCTGCCGGTGGCTTGGGCGCGGCGTTGCTGGCGCTCGGCGCGGAGCTACGCTCGGGTGTGGAGACGGTGCTCGATCTCGTGGGGTTTGACGAGCACGTGCGCGATGTCGACCTGGTCATTACAGGCGAGGGCAATATGGATGAGCAATCCGCCGCCGGTAAGGCGCCGGTGGGCGTGGCGCGCCGTGCCAAGCGGTGTGGCAAACCGGTGATCGCTGTCGTGGGCGGTCGCGCTGACAACCTGGATGGGGTGTGTGAGCGGGGTATTGACTTGGTTTTGCCGATTTGCCGCAAACCCATGGACCTGGAGCAAGCGCTTAATCCGCAGGAAGCCACCACCAACCTTATCTGCGCTGGCGAAGCAGCCGCTCGATCCTACGACCTTGGCCGTATCTAAAACCTATCTCTTTATAAGTTGCGGTGGATTAGTTCCTGTTTGGCGGCTCAGACAGCAAAAACAGGAACTATTCCACCGAAACTTCGAGAATGGCCATTCGAGGTTGGCTGCCTTGGGTCTTTGGTCGGACCGTTTGCCACGAAATGCGGCCATCTACTACGTTAAACCGGCCACCCTCGACCATCCCGGAATTTGCAAAAACAAAACCGCAGGTAGAAAGCTTGCCGATTTTCGAAAAAGCCGGCTATGGTTGACCCTTGCGGCCTAAACGTAGTAGATAGGTCCTTTCTGTGGTGCGGCACCAAGCCGGTCATTTTGGGATGGGACTATTTTGACTACTCATTGGCTGCTCTGGCAATCGGGCTGCAAAAGTAGTCAAAAAAGCTCCGTCCCAAATTAGCTACCTTGCTCTGGCGGGCGGGAGCAGGTAAGATATACCGAGCGCCTAGCGCGTTCGATGGGTTCGGATGACGACATGTTCCGAATCTGGTCAGGTCCGGAAGGAAGCAGCCATAAGGAGCCTCTGTCGGGCATCCGAATCCATCGAGCGCACGGGCGCTTTTTGGTGCCGCGACACGGCCCGGCCGGCGGCGAGGTATTTGGTGTCTCGCTGGTCCTCGGCTTCGCCTGCGGGATCGCTCGACTACTAAACACCTCGCCGCCGGCCGGCCCCCGTCGTCCAAAAATCACCCGTAAGGGCGCGTTTATCTAATTTAATCTATCCCTTGCGGAATGCGGCTTGCTGGCGTTGTCTGGGCATTGATGGCTACGTGGTTCAAGAGGCGGCGGTGCTGTTGCTTGAATTTTTGCAGTTAAAGAGGCCCGTTTCCTTAGGTGGGGAAACGGGCCTCTTTTTGTCTCTGGGCTTGTGAATTGGTGAAGGCAGAATGCTCTGTCGGCTATTTTGAGTTCTTGATGCGGCGTGTGGCTGTGGCGGTTATTCCGAGTCCCATGGCGGCGATTCCTGCGAGTGCTATTGCGCTCGGCGCTGCATCGCCCGTGTTCGCGAGCTTGCCGGCGGTCGTATCTGCTTGCTTGCCGCTGCTCGAGTTCGCCTGCTTGGTGGAGCTTGGTAGGGTGTCTTTGCCGGTCGAGGGTGAGCTGGCGGGCTGTGTCGTCTCGGCCGGTTGCGTCGAGCCGGAGGGAGGCGTTGTCTCGGTCGGTTGCGTTACCTCGGGCGAGGTGGCCTTGTCTGCCGCGGCTTTTGCCTCTTCGTATGCCTTGCAGGCGTCGTCATAGGCCGCTTGCGCCTTATTCAAATCGCTGAGGAGCGCATTTCGCTTGGCTGTGCATGCGTCGATGTTGGCCTTTGCTTTCTCCGCTCCATCTTCGAAAATCTTAACCTGCTCTTCCTGACTTTCGAGCGTACGTCGGTGGTGGTCAAGCTTATATCCACAAGATTCTCTTTCCGAATCCGCCATTTTGACCTCCATACGCAACTGCAAAACAGTTTCGTAATCCCTGTCGGCGAGCGCCTTTTCTACTTTTGCTTTAAGCTCGCTTACCCGGTTGCTGGCCTTGTCGTAATCGGCTTGGGCTGCAGCGACGTTCGCTCGCATGGCGGGAAGGGGTTCACTAGATTTGGCGGCTTCCGCCATCATCTTGTCGTAGAGCTCTTGAGAAGCGGCAATGTCATCATCGATTTCCGCAAGTTTCTCGGGACTTGCGGCGTCTTTTGCGGCCTCGAGGTTTTTGAGCGCTTCCTGCATGGCTGCATACGCTTTTTCTTTTGCGGCGGCCGCATCTTCCGTCTGCAAGGCAACTGCAGCGGTGGGGGAGCTGGTTTCTGCCGCTATCGCCGTTGCGGGGGCGATTCCCGCGACAAGTGCCGCGGAAAGGGCGATGCCCGCAGTTGCTCGTCTTGCTCTTCTTGCGAGAATGTCGTTCATCTCGGCACCTCATTTCAAGGGTCGGCGACTAACTTGGTAGCACTAATGCAAGTATACCAAGTGGTCGACCCGACACTGGCTGGGTGCGCGCCTCTCCGCTTCTTTGGAAACCGAATCCCATTAGAAATGACGAGTTGTTTACGCTTCTTTTGGGCTCACCGTACTATCATGATTCGGATTGAGTGTGAATGATGATAGGGAGCGCCTATACATGATTGAGCTGCTCAGGCGTTTTGGTGGTAAGTTTCGCCGGTATATGGTGATCGGCCCTGCGTGTAAGCTGATCGAAGTGATCTTTGACCTGCTGACGCCGCTGGTGATTGCCCAGATGATCGATAAGGGTATTGGCGCACACGATGTCAACGCCGTCGTCCACTACGGTATGCTGCTTGGCGCCATGGCTGTGATCGGCATCTCGTTTACGCTCGTCTGCCAAAAGATGGCGGCGCTCACCTCGCAGGGCATGGGCACCGATATCCGCGGTGCGCTCTACCAGCACATCAACAAGTTGAGCTATGCCGAACTCGACCGCTTTGGCACGCCGTCGCTTATCACCCGCATCACCAACGACGTCAACCAGGTGCAGCTTGCCGTGGCGCTGGGCGTGCGCATGCTCATCCGCTGGCCCTTCTTGGCGGTGGGCTCTATGTGCGCGGCCCTCGCCATCGACCTTAAGCTCGGCATGATCTTTTTGATTTGCACGCCCGCCATTGGCCTGGTGTTTTGGTTTGTCATGGCGCGCTGCATTCCGTACTACAAGCAGCTGCAGGCAAAGCTCGACCGCATCGCGCTCATTTGCCGCGAGGGGCTTTCGGGCGCCCGCGTGGTTCGCGCCTTTGTACGCGAAGATCACGAGCGCGAGCGCTTTGCCCAAGCCGCCGATGACCAGGCCAATACCGCCATCGCGGTGGGCAAGCTCTCGTCAATCCTTAATCCCGTCACGTTTTTGGTGATGAACCTGGGCGTGTGCGCCATCCTGTGGGTGGGCGGCATCCAGGTCAACGTGGGCGAGCTTACGCAGGGCCAGGTCATGGCGTTTGTGAACTACATGACGCAGACCCTGACCTCCATCGTATACGTCGCCAACCTGGTCGTGGTCTTTACCAAGGCGAGCGCGAGTGCTTCGCGTATCAACGAGGTGCTCAACTGCGAGCCGAGCATCACCGACGAGGGCGATCAGTCGGTTGCGCTGCCCAAGCCGAGCGAACTGGCGGGTGGCGCTGTTCCGGTCCCCGCGCTGAGCTTGAGCCATGCGAGCTTCTCCTTTGGCGCGGGCGCGGCAAATGCCGTCAACGATGTGACCCTGGAGCTCCCGCTGGGCAAGACGCTTGGCATTATCGGCGGTACGGGTAGCGGCAAGTCCACGCTCGTCTCGCTTATCCCGCGCCTGTACGATGCGAGCACCGGCAGCGTGAGTGTGATGGGCGCCGACGTGCGCACCTGGCCGCTCGACCAGCTGCGCCGTGTGGTCGCGACCGTTCCACAGCGTGCGTCGCTGGTGAGCGGCACCATCCGCAGCAACCTGACCTGGCGCGACGAGGCTGCGACCGACGAGGATCTCTGGGCGGCGCTCGACATGGCGCAGGCGAGCGAGTTCGTGCGCAACAAGCCGCAGGGGCTCGATACCCCGGTCGAGGCGGGCGGTAAGAACTTTAGCGGTGGCCAACGCCAGCGCCTGACCATCGCGCGCGCCCTGGTGGGCTCGCCTCAGGTCCTGATCATGGACGACTCCGCCTCGGCACTTGACTTTAAGACTGATGCGGCGCTTCGCCATGCCATCCGCGAGCGCAGCGTGTGTGGCGCTGCTGAGGGCGGGCTGCCGCTGACTACGGTGATCGTAAGCCAGCGCGTCTCGACCGTGCGCGACGCCGACATGATCTGCGTGCTCGACCACGGCTCGGTTGCGGGCCTGGGCACGCACGATGAGCTCTACACGACCTGCCAGCTCTACCGCGAGATTTGCCAGTCGCAGCTTCGCCGCGAGGAGCTCGAGGGTCAGCAGGGGAGTACGGCGCCCGCGCCCGCCCCAGGCGCCCCGACCGTCCCCACATCCGTCTGCGCAAAGGAGGGCTGCTAAATGAATCCGTACACTTCCTCCGGTTCGGTCGCCACGATGACGGCCAACGTGTCCGGCAACGATAGCCTCAACGACCTGGGAGACGGTCCGCGCCAGCCCGGCGATCCCGAGCGCTATCCCGTGGGTGCGGTGACCCGCCGCCTGCTGGGCTATGTCCGTCCGCACCGCGTCTCGTTTGCGGCATCGTTTTTGAGTGCTGCCGTCTCGGTGATTCTGCAGCTCTACACGCCCATTCTCATTGGCGAGGGCATCGACCTTATCGTCGCCGCCGGGCAGGTGGACTTCGATGCGCTGCTGCCGCTCGTTACCAAGCTCGCGATTGTCGTCGTAGGTGCTGCGGCCTTCCAGTGGCTGCAGGGCTATTGCGTCAACCGCCTGTCCTACGAAACGGTGCGCGACATGCGCGTGGAGGCGAGCGATAAGCTCAGCCGCATGCCGCTCAGCTTTATCGACAGCCACGCCCACGGCGACCTTATGAGCCGCGTGGTCAACGACGTCGACCAGGTGGGCGACGGTCTGCTGCAGGGCTTCACGCAGCTCTTCACCGGTGTTATTACCATCGTTGGCACGCTCGCGTTTATGCTTTCCATCAACCTGACCATGACGCTCGTGGTGGTGCTCGTCACGCCGCTCTCCATCTTTGCGGCCAGCGCCATCGCCAAGCTTTCCAACAAAAGCTTTACGGCGCAGCAGCGTATTCAGGGTCAGCTTGGCGGCCATATCGAGGAGTACGTGGGCGAGCAGAAGCTTGTCGACGCCTTTGCCTATGGCTCGAACGCTCAGCAACGCTTCGATGCCCTCAATGCCGAGCTCTACACCGCGGGCGAGCGCGCGCAGTTTATGGGTTCGCTCTCCAACCCCGGTACGCGTTTTATCAATAACATCATCTATGCCGTGGTCGCTGTGATCGGCTGCGTGGGCGTTATCACGGGCGTGCCCGCGGCGCTTACGGTGGGCGGCGTTCAGATCTTTCTATCCTATGCTAACCAGTACACCAAGCCATTCAACGAGGTCACCAACGTCATTACGCAAATCCAGACGGCGTATGCCTCGGCGCGCCGCATGTTCGCGTTGCTCGATGCACGCGAGCAGGAGCCCGACGCTGTGGATGCCATTGAGCTCGCCGCCCCGAAGGGCGAGGTTTCGTTTGAGCATGTGGACTTTAGCTATGTGCCCGACCGCAAGCTGCTGCAGGATATCTGCATCGAGGCCAAGCCCGGCATGCGTTTTGCCCTGGTCGGCCCCACGGGCTGCGGAAAGACAACGCTCATCAATTTGCTGCTGCGGTTTTACGATATCGATGCCGGACGCATCATGGTCGATGGCCGGTCTTCGCGTGACTACACGCGCGCAAGCCTGCGCCGCGCCTTTGGCATGGTGCTGCAGGACACATGGCTGTTCGAGGGCACGGTGGCGGACAACATCGCTTACGGTTGCCCGGGAGCCACGCGCGAGCAGGTTATCGAAGCTGCCAAGCGTGCTCATGCGCATAAGTTTATCGTGCAGCTGCCAGGCGGCTACGATACGGTGATCGGCGAGGACGGCGGCACGTTTAGCCAGGGTCAAAAACAGCTGCTGTGCATCGCGCGCGTCATGCTCACCGATCCGGCGATTCTGCTGCTGGACGAGGCAACGTCGAGCATCGATACGCGTACCGAGCTGCAGGTGCAGGCGGCATTCGACGAGCTCATGGCTGGCCGCACGAGCTTTGTCGTGGCACACCGCCTGTCGACGATTCGTAATGCCGACTGCATCCTAGTAATACGCGATGGCGAGATTATCGAGCGCGGTACGCACGACGAGCTGCTAGCGGCAGGCGGCTTCTACGCCGAACTCTACCGCAGCCAGTTTGCCCAGTGAGCAAGCCCGTGGGGCAAATTAATCAGGTTTGTTTGTCCCATAGAGCGATCTTGTTATATAGCGTTTTACCAGCGCGTGAAACATTTTGACGATACTCCGTGACACAATTTGACGGCGTTTTGTGAAACAGTTTTTCGGCCATTCGTGCAACGTTCTGCGGCGGTTTCAATCCGAAGTACATACTGTTCGAAATCTGTCCAAAGATATCGTCTGCGTCGCCAATCGACAGACGGTGGTTTACATCTGTCACGTTAGTACTAAGATATTCATCTAATAAATTGCATTAGTGGCTTTAGTTTTGGGGGAAACGAGGCAACGTGACTATGACGTGCTCTTTGGTGGTTAACAGCAAGAGCGGTAATACCAGGATGGTTTCGGGCGCGATTAAGCGCGCTCTGCAGGCTGCGGGCGTTGAGTTTGTCCATGCCGCGGCGTTGAGCGACGATGCGGATGCAGATCAGGTTGCGCTCGAGGCGCAGGGCGCCTGCGCGGCCGACACGGTGCTCGTCGGTTTTTGGTGCGACAAGGGCGCGTGCACGCCTTCGGTTGCCGCGCTGCTCTCCGCTCTGCACGGCAAGCGCGTTTTCCTCTTTGGTACCTGCGGTTTTGGCGCCGACCAGAGCTATTATCAGCAGATTATCGATCGCGTGACCTCCAATTTGGCTGGGGATGCCGAGCTTGCGGGCTGGGCGATGTGCCAGGGCAAGATGGGTCCCGCGGTCAAGCAGCGCTACGAGGCCATGCTCGAGCAAGATCCCGACAACGCCCGCGCTAAGTTGCTGCTCGATAACTGGGTCGCCGCAAAGGATCACCCCACCAAGGAAGATCTGGACAACATGGCTGCAGCCGCCAAAAAGGCCGTGCTGGGGGAGTAGCTCCCATCGCTGACGGCGGTCGGTCCATCTTTCTAAATGAAACGTCCTCCCGGGCGTCGGGGCACGAAGTTCCCTGCTCTACAGTCCTGCGCAAGACGAAGGCCACATTAAGTGGCCTTCTTTGCGTGCGGAACTCGCGATGAACTTCGTGCCCCGCCGTCCGGGAGGACGCCTCTTTATTGATGGGAGGCCTGATAGGTCGATGGTTCCGTGCCCGGATGCGTCCAAAGTGGGACGGGCTTTCCGGATGGGCAGGCTTTCGAAAAATGCGTCCCGGAATTTGCCTTTGGAATGGGACGTAGTTTCCCGTTGAGGTGCTTTGCGGAAAGTGCATCCCACTCTGGGCGGTCGAAGTGGGACACACTTTCCCAAAGGCGCTCCAACGGGAAATTGCGTCCCATTATTCGGTCAAGAAACGGGATGCATTTTCCCAATGAGAGCAAAACCGGAAAATGCATCCCACAATCAGCCCTCAAAGTGGGACGCCGTTTCCCAATGAGGCTCAAGCGGAAAATGCATCCCGGAATTTGCGCTCAAAGTGGGATGCGGTTTCCGGTTGAGGGCCTAAGGGGAAAATGCGTCCCAGAATCGACGCTTGAAATGGGATGCAGTTTCCCGATGAGGCACTCGACGGAAAATACATCCCAGAAATGGCCTTTGAGCTGGGATAAGATTTCCGCGGCATCTCGGATTCTCAAAAATGAGACACGCCGTTGGCGAAAATGAGACACGTGATATCGGGCATCGGATGTATCATTTGCAAAAATGAGTCCACTCCACTCGAATAAAGCGAGGTCCCTCATGTACGTTCCACACCCCCGTATCCGTAGGCTGTCGAAAATCCCGCTTGTTGGGACGGCGGCGCTTGCTGCGTTGATCGCCACGAGCGTCGCCTGCTTCACGGCCACGCCCCAGGTTGCCCAGGCGGCAGACGCGCCCGCAATCACCGATATGACCGAGCAGGATTATCAAGCCCTGGGTCTGGGCACGAGCGAGGACATTCCGGCCGATACCGTTGGCCCCTATTCCACTGATACCCCCACGACGTTTGCCACGCGCAGCGAGGTCTATATGGCAGCTAACGGTAGCCATGGCAATCGCTACACTCTGCGCGACAAGCTCGAGAACGTCGAGCGCGGTGACATTGGCGGCAGCAGCAAACTCACCGATGGCTATGGAAGTGTGTGGGGCGCCGCAAAGTTCTGGCAAAACGTCAACAACTTCGATACGAACAGCGATCTCTACAAGCATAGCGACTACGGTGGCGGCACCTGGTCGTACCTAAGCAACAATGAGTCCTCAACAGTACTCGCCAACGACAACAACGGTTTCTCGGGCATTCACGCCACGAGTGTTGAGTTCTGCAGCGACGCCAACACGGGCAAAAAGAGCCGCGTTGCCGAGCTCCGTGCCTACGGCGACAGTTCCTCCACGACGATTGACGGCAAGTCATACGCCGGAAAGGTTGAGCTGGTCCTCTACTCGTTTAGCAACGGGCGTACGCGCACTCTCGACACACACCTGCCGGTGACGGTCAACACTAATATGATGTACGAAGGCCGTTTTAAGTACCTGGATGCCGGTTACCTGCAAGAGCACGACGCCGTCTTTGATGTCGAGGCGGGCGATGTCGATGGCGACGGCGTCGACGAGCTTTTTGTCTACGCGGGCTGCTATGTCGACGAGAACGGCGTGCGCAAGGCTGTAGTCGACATGTATGACTTGGAGGGCGGCAACTGGAAGCAAAGCGTCGTCAAGATCGATGCCGGTAACGCCGCGGACTACACCACGCACAACAAGGGCGGGAACGACTCCTGGACGCAGCTTCAGTCAGCTCCTGTCGTTTCGCTAGCGGCCGGCGACCTCGATCGCGATTTTTGCGATGACCTCGCCATCGTGGTCTCGGCACCCTACGGCAAGAAGAATATTGATAAGTCGACGCATTGCGAGCTGTTTTCGTGGGATGCATCCAAGGGTGCGCTCGTCCATGTCGATGCTCTGGGCGACGCGGGCGCAATCTCCCTCTCCGCGAACGGCAAGACCATGGTCGCTGCGAATGCGACGTTCGGCACGTTTGCCGCCTACGATGAAGAAGGAAAGAAGACGGGTGAAACCGTCACGGGCCTTATTCTTGCGGGCTATGACTGGCAACGCAGCGCTTTTGATTACGGCGCTTCTGACGGCAGCAAGGGGCTGTACGGCGCGCTGTACCGCTACGCGTATTTTGACTCGGAGTCTGGCGAGTTCAAGCTTTCCGATTGCAAGGAATACAGAGACGGGCTCCTCGCCTCCTATGGGCTGATGCATGTGCCCAACAGCGCATGGAAGGATAGCGCTCAGGATAAGCGCTATCCGTGCACCTTGGCGCCTATTGCCCTTGCCACTGCCAACCTTGACGGCCTGTCCGAGCAGCTGGCGGTCGACGAGGTGCTCGTGGGCGGCGATGTGTTCCGCGACTTTGCCTGCAACACGGCACAGAGCGGGGCTCAGGGCTTGGGGTCCATGGTCGGAACCATGAGCATGAGCGGTCAGCAATACAACAGCAGCAACAAGCATGACCACAAGGGTATAGAGCAGGTGTGGATCAGCGACGTCAAGGCGGGCAGCGTCTCGGGTTCGGACCGCTATAACGAGAGCTTTATCGCTGTGGTGGGCAAGCACCGCGACGAGGACCTGCGCAAGAACGATGACTACTATTGGATGACCGCCTCGCATTTTTCGCTCGACGAGAACGGAAAGGTGCGCCGCGGCGAGGAGCAGGTGATTAGCGAGAGCAACCGTCGCGGCACTACCTACGGCACATTTATCTCGCTCGCGCTGCCCGATGTCGACAACGACAGCGTCAAGATCACGTACAAGGACCGCTACAAGGTCTATACCAACCCGCGCGTGCTTGCCGTGCTGCAGGATGCGCCCTATGTTGAGGATCTGGAGCAGGCATACGGCTATCTGGTGTTGGGCGGCACGTCATACGGAGAGGAAAAGGGCACGGGGACATCCCAGGGCTATACCATTGGCGCCGAGTTGGGCGTTGCCGTCGAGGTGCAGACCGGTCCGCCCCTGGTCGCGATGAATGCTTCAGTCGATTTTGCCGCCGAGGGATGCTATGACTACCGGAGCGAGCGCACGGTCAGCGCAAGCGTAAGCTATGAGTCGCATGCCGGCGAGGGTGACAAGGCCGTGCTCTACACGATTCCGATGGTCTATTACGAGTATGAGATCGAAAATGAGGAAACTGGTGGCAAGGGCGTGATGGCGGCGCCCGTGTCGCTCGGCGCGCAGACCTCGGTCGTTAATGTCGAGGCCTATGACCGCATTGCCAAACAGCACAATATGACGCCGCTTAGCTACTTTTTGACCAACCGGTCGGGAGAACCCGGAACCTATCAAACGACGCTCAACGGCGAGACTCCCGTTGGGGATTCCTTTGGCCTGGGCAAGCCTGGCGTAACGCGCGCCTACACGCACGATGGGTTTAACGGCGCCGCCGCGCAGTCGGGGGCGAGCATTGAGCAGACCATCGAAGTCGAGGAGGGCAAGGAGCAGGAGCTCGAGCTCGGCTTGACGCTGAACGGCAGCGTTGTCATGGGCGCGAAGCTCGCAAAGCACGAGTTGTTTGGCGGCCTGTGCTTTGGTGCCAACGCCGGCTTTACTACGGGTAACTCCTCGAGTGAATCGACCGAATACGGCGGCACCGTCGACAACCTGCCCGAGGCCGCGCAGGGCAAGTACGGTTTTGTGTGGCGTCTGGGCGTCAACGCGGTGGATGTCGACAAGTTCGAGGCAGACTCGGGCGACAAGCTCGGCACCAAGGACACCGACCAGTTCTGGATCGTGGGCTATGACGTTAAGGACGTCGAGATGCCCGACGCGCCGGCCGTGACGGGCTTTACGGCAAACGCCGTCGATTCGACCAGCGTTACGTTTAGCTGGGACGATGTACTCGCAAACAAGAGTGGCTTTAGCTACGGCGTGGGCATGCTGCAGAGCAATGCGGCGGATGCGGTCGTCAATAGCTGGAAGATTGCCGACAACACGCAGACCTCGCTCAAGTGGGATGGGCTGCAGCCCAATACGGAGTATCGATTCGCCATCGCCGCCGTTAAGAATGGATCCACGACCGAAACAGGTATTCGCTCGGCAATCATCACGGTCAAGACCATGCCCGATGGCATGACGATGACCGTGAGCGGACCTGCGGCGGATGCTGCGGAGGGGTCGGATCTTGGATACGACTCTTCGGTTGAGCGCACGGCGGGAAGCCACCTGACGCTCTCGGCGATTGGCCATGTGAAGCAACTCGGTGCCGACGATAGCGAAACAGGGCTGGCACCGACCTATATGTGGTACCGCAAGGGCCGCGGCGAGACAGAGTTTAAGCTCGTGGGTGCCGATGGCAACCTCGCGGCTGGAACGGCCTCAAAGCTCGAGATTGACCTGACCGCAGACGATGACGGTGCGCAGTATTACTGCCACGTGGGATACAACGACGTGGGCCTCGACACCGGCACGACGCTCGTGAATATCGAGGCCGAGGAGACGGCGCCCACAACGGTGAACGCCACCCCGATCCGCACGCGCCGCCTGTTCTCACAGGCAAGTGCGGGCGCCAAGAAGTTCCTGGACCATACGCTGGTAAACACCGCCGGCCCAACCGATTCCGAAGGCTCAAAGGACCCCGAGACTCCTGAGACCCCGACGAACCCGGACAAGCCCAAGTCCGACAACGGAGCTAAGACCGACACCAAGGTCAAGACTACGACCACAGCGAAGAACCTCGCAAACACCGGCGACCAAACATTCGCCCTAGTCGCCACCGCAGCAGCAGCGGGAGCAACGCTCGTAGTGATAGCCCTCATCATGCTGATCAAGCGCCGCAAGACCCACTAGTAGCCAGTCGAACATATCGACAACCCAAAAACCCGGGTAGCCAAAAACAGGCCACCCGGGTTTTCTGTTGAGTGGAGACTCCGCAAGCGGAAACTGCGTCCCATAATTAGGCCGAGAAATGGGATGAACTTTCCCAATGAGAGCCAACCGGAAACCACGTCCCAGAATCAGCCCCCAAAGTGGGACGCACTTTCCCAACGAGCCTCAACCGGAAAATACATCCCGGAATCCAGCTGAATAGTGGGACACACTTTCCCAATCGGGTCCCAAGCGGAAACTGCATCCCATTCCAGACAAGAATTCCGGGACACACTTTCCGCAAACAAAGAAGGCCACATAACGTGGCCTTCAACTTATATATGTTCAGCGGATACCCCTATGACAAGCCACGCCCCAACATCAGGGCGTCTGTCCGGGCGGAGGCATATAAGGTTCAGCGCGAGTTCCGCACGCAAAGGGGGCCACTTAATGTGGCCCCCGTCTTGCGCAGGACTGTCCGAGCAGGGAACCTTATATGCCTCCGCCCGGACAGACGTTTCAGTTATGAATTCGCAGCTAGTCGCTACTTGATCTTGGTCGTACCCGGTGCCAGGTTGGGGTCGGTTTCGTTGGCCTCGGTCTGGAAGTGCTCGGTGTACACGTTCTTGCCGTCGCGGAACATCTCGTAGTACTGCATCTTGGCGTAATCCTCGCGCGCCTTGGTGGCGGCTGCTGCGGCGGCGTCGTCGCCGGTGACGTTGGAGGAGAGCGCCCAGCGCAGGCTGGCGTCCTCGTAGCCCACGGAGTTGATAGCGGGCAGCGACTCGCGCAGCGTCATGTGCGCCTTCTGATAGTCGGTCAGCGGTGCGCCGATCAGCTGCATCAGCTGCGTGGACAGGTAGTTGGTGGACAGGTCGTCGACCTCGCTTGTCTGGTCGCAGCCGGCAACGTCGTAGTTGGCCCAGATGATGTAGTCGGTCTGCCACAGGCGCTCCTGGTGGGTGGCGTCATCCTCGTTGGTAAACCACTTGTCATTGAACTTGGACGGGAAGAACGGCTGGTGATCGCCCCAGAACACCACGACCACCTTACGGTCGAGCTTGCTCAGGGCGTTGAGGAAGTAGCGCAGCGCCTGGTCGGACTGCTCGATGCACGAGACGTACTCATCGACATCGGATAGCGTGCCGTCCTCGACGGTCTTGGCGTCCAGGTCGGTCGTGTCGATGTTCAGGTGCATCTGCTTGTCGACCGGCAGCAGGCCCGTATCGTAGCCCGAGTGGTTCTGCATGGTCACGTCGAAGATAAACTGCGGATCGGCGTTCTGGTCGAGCAGCTCAAGAATCTTGTCGTAGGTAGCCTGGTCGGTCACCATGCCGCGCAGGGTATCGGCGCCCTGGAAATCGTTGATGGACAGGAACTGGTCAAAGCCAAAGTCCTTGTAGACGTTCTCACGGTTCCAGTTGGTCGCGTGGTTGGGATGCATGGCCGTGGTGGAATATCCGAGCGACTTGAACTGCTCTGCCAGGTTCCCGGTCGTTTCCATGTTGTAGATGGTGTAGGGGTACACGCCCGAGCCCAGGTTGGCCATGGAGTTGCCGGTCATAAACTCAAACTCGGTATTGGCGGTACCGCCGCCGTAGGCGCTCACGTAGAGCTTGCCGCGGCTGAGGCAGTTGGACAGGCTCTTAAAGTACTGCGGACCCTCGTAGCCAGCGCGCATGTTCTGGTAGATGGATAGGTCCGAGAACGTCTCGTTCATGATGGCGATGACCGTGGGCTTCTCGCTATCGAATTGCTCCTTTGCGGCGGTGCGCTCGTCACTCTTGGCGGCGTCGGACTTGTCGTAGGCCTTGGCGTACTTTTTGAGCGTGGCCCTGGCATCGTCGACGGAGTAGTCGGCGGGTTTGGGCGGCTTGATGGACTGCGCCGCGCTAATGAAAGCGGGCAGGTAGCCCTCGCGCCAGTAGCTCTCGAGCGGGCGCCAGGTGTAGACGGTGATGCCGAGGGTGTTGTAGTAGTCGATAAGCGTGACGTGCGCGGTCACGCCGCCCAGGCACAGCACGGCGACGAGCAGATTGGTGAGCAGCATGCGCTTGGCGTTGGCGGCGCCCTTCTGACGGTGCGGTGCCACCAGGCCGGCGTACTCGCACAGCAGCATGGCGATGGCGGTAAAGCCCATGGACAGCACGCAGAACAGTGAGATCGAGAAGGTGTAGCCGGTGCCGGCGACCGCGGCGGCGGTGGAGATGGCCGAAAGGTCGCCCGGCTGGATGGGCATGGATTTAAACGTGATGACGAAGAACTCGGCAATGCCCAGGACAAAGAGGGCAAAGGCCAAGACCGCGGGGGCTGCGCCGTGGCGCTGGAACAGGAAGAACAGGCCGACCATGAGCGTGGTGATGATGGCCCACTCGAGCAGGATGCACAGGGGGTAGACCCAGGTAAAGTCGTGGTTGGACGAGACCTCCATGCCCAGCAGCGCAAAGACGCCGGCGAGCAGCAGGCACAGGACGGCGGCGACGAGCGGTTTACCCACAAAGGCTCCGCGCAGGCGGGCGAGCTTGCCGGTGGGGGCGGGGGCGTCGGGCCCGGCGAACGCAAAGACGCGCGGGGCGATGCGGTCGCGGGCGATGCTGGCCCAAGCGCAGCCGGTGAGGATGGCGTTGGTCAGGATGAGCATCACGAAGGCGAGCGGCTCGTTCTGCGCGACGAGGCCAATAGCGCCCCAGACGGTCAAAAAGAGCTGGAACAGGCCGAAGGCGACGCTCCACCCAAGAGCGCTTTTGGCAACGGTGCCCGACTGAGCGCGAATGGCCTTGGCCTCGCGCAAAACAAGGTAGACGGTCGCCGCAAGACCGACGAGCGAGATGGCGGCAGCGAACATGCTGAGACTCCTCACAAACTTAAAACCTACGAAAGCGGGGGTTTACCCGATTGTTACCTAAATATGCACTGCATTTGCGGGCTGCGCACAACAACCAGCCATATTAACGCGCATGTGCGGCGGTGTGGCGCAATGTAGTGGCGACCTGCGCGATAATGGACGGGAATTACACGGAAACGTAAAGGCTTCTTAAAGAAATGGCGAGGGCAGGGCGATGAACGAGCAGGTTTGCAAGGCGGACATGGGCGGCGGCGGAGCTGCGGGCGTGGATACGTGCGGCTATCCGGTCGAGACTACGGGCAACACGGTGCTGGACATCTTGGAGCGCCGTTCGTCCACGCGCGCTTTTGCGCGCGATGACAATGACCGTCCCGTGGCGGTGACCGACGAGCAGCGTGCAGCGATTCTGCATGCGGCGAGTCGCGCGCCGTCGGCGGGCGCCATGATGATGTATTCCATCATCAGTATTCGCGAGCAGGCTACGCTCGATCGCTTGGCCGACCTGTGCGACCACCAGCCCATGATCGCCAAGGCACCCTGGGCACTAATATTTGTGGTCGATTATGCCAAGTGGATCGATCTGTTTGAGCATGTGGGCTGCTTTGAGCCCGAGTTTGTCGAGCGCACGGGCAAGGCGCCCCGCCGTGCGCCGGGTTTGGGCGACTTTGCCATCGCGGCCCAAGACGCCGTGATCGCTGCGCAAAACGCCGTGGTTGCCGCCGAGGCCCTGGGGCTGGGGAGCTGCTACATCGGCGATATCGTCGAGAATGCCGAGGAAGTCGCCGAGCTGCTCGATCTGCCGCCCTATACCATGCCGCTATCGATGCTCATCATCGGCACGCCCCGTAAGGAGCGTCCGGCGATCGCACACCCCGTGGTGAACCTGGTGCACGAGGAGCGCTACTGCCGTGCGGATGCCGCGACCATGGACGCGCAGGTGGACGAGATGGACGCGATGTTCCGTCCGCACGCCCGCGAGGTGGGGGAGCGCGTCGCGGATATCTATACCCGCAAGCACACCAGTCCCTTTATGGCCGAGATGAGCCGCTCCATGGAGTGGTGGTTCAAAAATTGGCTCGGAAAATGACGGATGTGACAAAGGGACCGTCCCTTTGTCACATTCCATATCGCCGCGGTGGCCTAAAGGCCGTATAAATGTTTATCTAGCTGGGAAAACAGTGCCATTCAAACATGGGCCGATTATCTATAATCCCTTCGAACATTAAAGTTGGGAGGAAACCGGCTTATGGAACAAAAGGCCAAGGAGGCAGCCTCGCACGCTGCGATTCCTGTGAGCATCTCGGCGATGCTCGTCACGCTGGGCGTGGTGTATGGCGATATCGGCACCAGCCCCATGTATGTAACCAAGGCACTCGTTGCCGGCAACGGCGGCATCGGAAGCGTCACGGAGGAGTTCGTGCTCGGCGCGCTCTCCCTTGTCGTGTGGACGGTCACGCTGCTGACGACCGTCAAGTACGTGCTGATCTCGCTGCGCGCCGACAACCACGGCGAGGGCGGTATCTTTGCTCTGTACAGCCTGGTCAAGCGTTGCGGCAAGTGGCTCATCATCCCCGCCATGCTGGGCGGCGCCGCATTGCTCGCTGACGGCATCCTGACGCCCGCCGTTACCGTTACCACGGCCATCGAGGGCCTGCGCACTATCCCGGCGGTTCATGCCGTGCTGGGCGATGACCAGGGCCGCGTCGTCGCCATTACGCTCGCCATCATCATCGTGCTCTTCTTGGTACAGCGCATCGGTACGGCCAAGATCGGTCACGCCTTTGGCCCCATCATGACGCTGTGGTTCCTATTCCTGGGCGGCACGGGTCTGTTCTTTGTCTTACAGCACCCCGCCGTGCTGCTGTGCCTCAACCCGCTCCGCGGCATCGCCTTTTTGTTGAGCCCCAACAACCACGCGGGCATCATGATTCTGGGCAGCTGCTTCCTCGCCACCACCGGTGCCGAGGCGCTCTACTCCGACATGGGCCACGTCGGCCGCGGCAATATCTACGCTACCTGGCCGTTCGTTAAGTGCTGCCTGCTGCTGTCCTATATGGGCCAGGGCGCTTGGCTTATGAACAACGCTGCCAACCCCGAGCTCATGGGCATTGCCGATCTCAACCCGTTCTACCAGATGCTCGCCCCGGGCCTGCGCCCGTTTGCCGTCGGCCTTTCCACCGTCGCGGCCATCATTGCCTCGCAGGCGCTCATCACCGGTGCATTCTCGCTGGTGTCCGAGGCCAGCCGTCTGGACCTCATGCCGCACATGCAGGTCTTCTACCCTGCCGAGACCAAGGGCCAGCTCTACATCCCCATGGTCAACAATGTCATGCTTGTCGGCTGCGTCATTGTGGTGCTGCTGTTCCAGAACTCGGCGCATATGGAAGCCGCCTACGGCCTTGCCATTACGCTGACTATGATGTGCACCACGCTGCTGCTCTTCTTCTACCTGCACGAGGAGCGTAAGCTCAAGGTTGCTCCGTGGATCTTCGCAGCCTTCTTCCTTTTGCTCGAAGGCTTCTTCTTCGTGAGCTCGCTCACCAAGTTCTTCCACGGCGGCTACTTCACCATCCTCATGGCTGCACTCATCATGGGCATTATGGTGTGCTGGTACAACGGTACGGCTGTTGAGCAGCGCCAGTTTACGCTGCTGCCGCTGCGCAGCTACCTGCCGCAGCTCAAGCGCCTGCGCGATGACGATCGCTACGAGCGCCTGAGCGACAACATCGTGTACCTGACCAAGGACACCCATACCGACTACATCGACCGTGATATCGTCTACTCGATTCTGGACAAGCATCCCAAGCGCGCTCGCGCCTGGTGGTTCGTGAATGTCGAGACCATGGACGAGCCGCATACCTTTGCCTATTCGGTCGAGACGTTCGGCACTGACTACGTGTTCCGCGTGCATCTGTACCTGGGCTACAAGATTAACCAGCGCGTCAATGCCTATCTGCGTCAGGTCGTTCAGGACCTGGCTGCCACCGGCGAGCTGCCGCCGCAGACGCATGACTACTCGGTCTACAAGGATCCGGGTAACATCGGTACGTTCAAGTTCGTCCTGATCCGTAAGCTTCTGGCGCCCGAAAGCGATGTGGAGCCCAGCGAGCGTACGGCCATCACGCTCAAGTACATCATCCGCCGCGCCGCCGGCACGCCCGCACGCTGGTACGGCCTGGAGAACTCCAACGTGAGCTTTGAGTACGTGCCGCTGTTCACCAAGTTTAAGGCCGTGAACAAGATGCAGCGCCTGGCTCCCAACGAACGCCCGTAGGCGCCGACGGGTTGCACGGAGTTGGTTTTCGATGGACAAGATTGAGACCGGGGAGGCAAACATGGATGCAAAGATGCTTGATGGCCGCGAGGTGGTTGCCGAGCTGGTACGTGAGGCGCGTGTCGACGCCGCCGAAGATCGGTTCTTTACGAATCGTGCCAACATGGACATGGCCGACCGCGTGATCTCGATCGTGGCACTGGTATTTGGAGCGGTGTGCGTGTGTGCCCTGCTCGCGCACGTGCTGTTTGTCTAGCGACCGCCGGTTGCAAAGGCTATACACTTGGAACCACCACAAGGGAAACCACCACAAAGGTGCCTGTGAACTGCCTCCCATTTCTTGGACATCGGGAAATGGGAGGTTTTCCATGAGTATAGACCTCAGGGTGAAGCACGACCTGGAGTCCAGGAGGCGGGCCGTCGAGCTCTTCGACGCCGGCGT
>JAXJKV010000057.1:0-39047 GCA_036297525.1 Collinsella sp. | reverse complement strand
GTCCCGTTCCGACCCCGGAAGCTAAGCCCCATCGCGCCGAGAGTACTGCGGGGTCAGCCCGTGGGAGGCCAGGGCGCCGCTGACCGGTGGACGGCACCGAGCCGTACGCTTGAACTGAGAAGGGGGAGGCCTCGCGGCCTCCCCCTTTTTGCGTTTGCGGGCTTTTGTCTCACATAGTAGCTGTGTTTTATAACCCTCGTTTGTCGCATCTTCTGCGAACGGGCTACAATAACTTAGTCTGTGCGATATGGAGGTGAACATGGCTGAAGCTGGTATCGGCGTTGATATCGTCGAGATTTCCCGCATGAAATCAATTCTTGAAAAGACGCCGTCGTTTGCTCGGCGTGTGTTTACCGAAGAAGAGCGTGCTTATTGCGATGCATCATCGCGTCCCGCTGCTCACTATGCCAGCCGCTTTGCTTCGCGCGAGGCGGTGCTTAAAGCTCTCGGCACGGGTTTTAGTCAAGGCGTGGGTCGCAAGGATGTTTCGGTAACGCGTGATAAACTCGGCAAACCGAAGGCGCTGCTTTCGGGCCGTGCACTCGAGATCGCTCAAGAGCTGGGTGTTGTTGAGGTCGCTCTTTCCATTACGCTTACAGGAGACTTAGCCGTTGCGAATGCCATCGCGATTACCGAAGATGCTCGACCTAAGCCTAAGGAAGAAAAGGTGAGCACCAAGGAACGCGTAGCGCAGACATTTAAAGAGGCTCGCTCTGTTTTAGATGAGCTTGAGCAGCTGCAGAATTCAGCATTGACGGAGCACCTGGGCGATGCTTCGCTAGATACGCTAGGAGCATAGATGAAACCGGTTTTGAGTACCGAAGAAGTCGTTCGTCTCGAGGATATCATCGAACGCGAAGGGACTTCGAAGGCCGAGCTTATGGAGCTAGCGGGTGAGTTTGCCGCCAACGAGGTCTTGAAGCTCAATCCCGATCGGGTTCTCGTTCTGGTCGGTTTTGGTAATAATGGCGGCGACGGTTGGGTTGCCGCCGATATCCTGAGCCATAAGGGTGTGGACGTGGATATCGTTTCTCCGGTTGAGCCGGATGAGATTCCTGCTGCTCTGGCACGTCATGTTGCTCGTCGTACTGCCGGCCGCGATGTGCACGTTTGCGTCGGCCCCTCGCGTGACGAACTCGAGGTTTTGATCGATAAGGCCGATGTTGTTGTCGATGCCATTTTTGGTACCGGTTTCCACGGAAATCTGCGTGCGCCGTTCTCCATCTGGATTCCTACGGTCAATGAATGCGCCGATTGTGTCGTATCCATTGATGTTCCCTCGGGCCTGAATGCCGAGACGGGCGTTGTTGATGACGACTGCATTCGTGCCGAGCATACGGTGACGATGATTGCGCCCAAGATTGGTCTGTATAGCGCTGATGGCCCTGAGTATGCTGGCGATTTGATCTGCGGCAATCTTTACGACCGTCTTGACGAGGTCATCGATGATGTCGACCACGCCGCCGAGATTGTCGAGCCCGGTGACTTAGTTGATTACTTTGCCCCACTACCTACGAATATCGATAAGTATTCCCGTGGCTCTGTGCTTATTGTCGCCGGATCTGCGCAATATCCTGGTGCTGCCATTATGGCGGCCAAGTCTGCAGCTCGCGCGGGTGCTGGTTACGTGGCAGTCGCGGCTCCTGACGCCTGCGCCAATCTTATTCGCATGGCACTTCCTTCGATTCCCGTCTTTGCTATTCCGTCTGATTCCCGCGGCTCCTTTGGCGCCGCTGCGCGCATGACGGTGTGCGAGATTGCAAAGAAGTACAGCTGTGTACTGTGCGGTCCCGGTATGACGACATCTGCCGGCGCTATGCAGGTGGTTTCGGGCTTGCTCGAGCTTGATGTGCCGCTTATCTTGGACGCCGATGCACTCAACTGCCTTGCTAAGATTGCCATTGACGGTATTGATAGTAATCCCGAGATGTATCGTCGCGAGCAGCCGTTGGTTATGACGCCGCACTATCGTGAACTTTCGCGTCTGGTTGCCGGTGACGAGGTGAACGACCTTGGTACTGCGATTGCAGCCGCGCAGAAGGTTGTCTGGGCTGCAGGCTCCGACAACCTGGTTGTCATTGCCAAGGGGCCGACGACGGCTATCTGTGGCGTTGAGCGTGTGCTGCTGCCGCTCTCGGGTCCGGCTTCTCTGGCAACTGCCGGTTCGGGTGATGTCCTCGCGGGTATTTTGGCCGGCACGCTTGCCACCATGCGCGACGAGATGGATCGTTGGGAGTTGCTGTATTCGTACGCCGTCGCACTTCACAGCTACGCCGGTTTTGCCGCGGCGACGGAGTATGGTGAGAAGAGCGTCATCGCGACCGATCTTATCGACTTGATCGGTCCGGCCATGGAACTGGCGGCAAAGGATGCGCTCGAAGATCTGGGAATCATGGACGAAGGGTCGAATGACTAATCATGAATAAAGCCGATTTGACGCGCTGGTCCTGGGTCGAGATCGACCGCGGGGCGCTCCGTCGCAACACGAGGGCCTATAAGAACTTGCTGAATCCACGTCAGCGCCTGTGCTGCGTGGTCAAGGCCGATGCTTATGGTCATGGAGCTGTTGAGTGCGCCAAGATCATGTATTCGGCCGGTGCCGACATGTTTGCCGTGGCGACGGTTAACGAGGGCGTTGAGCTCCGACAGAGCGGGATTACGAAACCCATCCTCATCCTAAGCGAGCCGCCCATCGAGGCCATTCCGACGTTGCTCGAGTTTGATATCATGCCTTCGGTCTATACGTCTGACTTTGCTCTTGCGTATGGCGAATGTGCCGTCGCGGCGGGCAAAGTGGGCAAGTATCATCTCGCCATCGAGACGGGCATGAATCGTATCGGCGTTCACTACACGCAGGTGCTCGACTTTGTCCGCGGTATAAATTTCCATCGCGGTATTCAGTGCGACGGCGTATTTACGCACTTCGCCACGGCCGATGAACCTTCGGGCTGGGACTACAAGCTGCAGTGTCAGCGCTTTACCGAGGCCGTTCAGGCCATTAAGGGTGCGGGTTTTGAGTGCGGTATCGTGCACTGCGCCAACACGCCGTCCTCGATGCTCGACCCCTCGATGCATTTTGATATGATTCGCGCCGGCGTTGGCTTGTATGGCATGCAGCCGTGCGAGCTGAGTGGCCGCGTGATGCAGCTTGATCCCGTTATGAGCGTCCATGCGCGTGTGACGCGCGTGGCACACCCTGCGATGGGTGAGGGCGTGGGCTACGGTTTTACCTACCGCGTACCGCGTACGCGCGTTCAGATCTGCACGCTGCCGATCGGTTATGCCGATGGCCTATCGCGTACGCTTTCCAATCGTATGGATGTGCTGTATCGCGGCGAGCGTGTGCATCAGGTTGGCAATATCTGCATGGACCAGTTTATGGTCGCCATTCAGTCCAACCCGGCACACGAGATTCCCGAGGCCGAGTATGGTGACGAGATGATCATTGTCGGCCGCGATGGCGATGCCGAGATCACTATGGACGAGATGGCCCGACTGCGCGGAACGATTAACTACGAGGTCGCCTGCGGCTTTGGCATGCGTCTCGACAAGGTCTACGTGTAGGAGCCGCTATGGGCGTCATGCACATCCCCGGCCATACCCATCAGGCACCACGTGAGGTCGCACTCGAGGAAATTGAGGCCGTTCTGGGCGATTGCCACCTCTGCCAGCTCTACCAGTCGCGTCACAATATCGTGTTTGGCGTGGGAAACCCCCGCGCTCGCGTGATGTTTATTGGTGAGGCGCCGGGCCGCAATGAGGATTTGCAGGGCGAGCCCTTTGTGGGGGCGGCAGGCGAGGACCTCAACGGCATTTTGTCGCTGGCGGGCCTCAAACGCGAAGACGTCTACATTGCCAACGTGCTTAAGTGCCGCCCGCCGGGAAACCGCAATCCGCGTCCCGAGGAAGTGCTGGCTTGCTCGCCGTTTTTGCGTGAGCAGATTCGAAGCATCTGGCCCGATATTATCGTGACGCTCGGCAACCCCGCGACGCACTTTGTGCTTAAGACCGAGATTGGCATTACTAAGCTGCGCGGCAGGTTCCACCAGATGGGGCATTTTGTAGTAATGCCCACGTTCCATCCGGCAGCAGCGCTGCGCAATCCGGCGTGGCAGGAGCTGCTGGAGGAAGACTTTAAGATGCTGGGCGACTATCTGGAGCGACATCCCGCACCAGAGGACGCCTCGGAATAATAAGGAGCATATATGTCCCTGGAGCGCCTGGGGGTAGGTACTTACAAAACGACTTGCGCTGCCGATACGGAGTACTTTGGCGAGCTAATTGCACCGTGCCTTGAGGACGGCGATGTGCTCATCCTGACCGGTGGCCTGGGAGTGGGCAAAACTCACTTTACCAAGGGCGTCTCGCGCGGGCTGGGCGATGGGCATATGGTTACGAGCCCTACGTTTGCGCTCATGGCCGTTCACGATCAAGGTCGTATTCCGCTGTTTCACTTTGATCTATACCGCCTGGAGCATGCCTACGAGCTCGAGGATACGGGCATTTTCGATGTGCTGGGCTATGAGGGTGCTTGCCTGCTGGAATGGGGCGAACAATTCCAGGACGAGCTGACGGATGAGTATCTTTCGGTGACGCTCAAGCGTGATGAGGGCGACAGCGATGTGCGAACGATAACGCTTGAGGCGCACGGTGACCGCGCAATGGAGCTTTCCCATTTGATTGATAGGGCTGTACAAGATGAGCTTGCATAACGACAACGCGCTGGTGGTGGCGCTCGATACCTCGACCGACATGCTTGCCTGCGCGGCAAGCTGGATTGATGGGCAGACGGGCGAGACGAAGCTCGTGAGTGGCGACCACATGTGTCGCCGTCACGCCAACGTTGAGCTCGTGAATACCGTTGATGGCGTGCTGGCTCAAGCCGGTCTGGATCGCAGCGATGTTGGTTGCTATGTGGTCGGCCGCGGCCCGGGGTCCTTTACGGGTGTGCGCATCGGCATCTCCACTGCCAAGGGCCTCGCGCGTGGTGCCAATGTTCCGCTGCTGGGCGTGTCGACGCTCGACGCCTGCGCTTGGACGGCGTGGAAGGCTGGCGTGCGCGGCAAGCTTGGTATCTTGGCCGATGCTATGCGCGGCGAGGTGTACCCGGCGCTGTATGTGCTGGGGGACGAAGGCCCCGAGCGTCTGTTTGAGCGCGAGCGTGTTGTCAAGGCCGCCGTGGCGCTTGATGAGTGGCGCCAGGCCGCGGACTGGGATCAGGTTCAGCTGACTGGTGACGGTCTCGTGCGTTATGGCAAGCTGCTGGGTGAGGACGAGACGGCGCGCTGCGTGGAGCGAGACCTGTGGTGGCCCTCGGGCGAGGGCCTGCTGATGGCGCACGCCGCAGGCGATGGCGATCCGGCTCGCGTCTTGCCAATCTATACGCGCCTTTCGGACGCCGAGGAAAACGAGCGCAAGCGCCTGGGCCTTGCCGAGAGCACACAGAGCGAGGTGACAGGTGTTGCCGACGAGCTCGCCGGACGTCATCTGCAATTCCGCCCCATGGGCGCGGCGGATGCCGAGGGCGCGAGCGCGCTGGAGACCGCCTGCTTTGAAGGAGCCGGACACGAGGCATGGACGCCGGGCATGTTCCTGTCCGAGCTGGGCGAGGGCGTTGCGGCTCCGCGTAGTTGGTGGGTGGCACACGACGATGGCAGGTTGTTGGGCCTCGCCGGCGGCATGGTTGTAGACGGTGATGTGCAGATTCTGGACGTCGCCGTCGATTCGGCTCATCGCCGCGAGGGTATCGCCCGCAAGCTGCTGTCGCACGTGAGCTACGACGCCCAGATGCTCGGCTGCACCACGGCCTCACTCGAGGTTGAGGACGGTAACGAGGGAGCGATTGCGCTCTATGTCGCTCTGGGCTTTACCGAGGCAGGTCGCCGCCGCGGCTACTACGGTGCCGGCAAAGACGCCATCGTCATGACGGCACCGCTGCCCCTAGTGCTTCCGGTCGACAACGCCTCGCCCGAGCCGACGGCGGCCGAGCAGCGCGTATGGCCACTGCCCGTACCTGAGCGCACTGCCGAGGAACGTGCCGAAATCGAGCGCCGTCGCCTGGTGCTTGCCATCGAGAGCTCCTGTGACGAGACGGCCGTGGCGATTATCGATGCGGACGGCAATATACTGGCCAACCAGGTGTCGACACAGATTGATTTTCATGCCCGCTTTGGCGGCGTGGTACCCGAGATCGCCTCGCGCAAGCACGTCGAGGTGATTGTGGGCGTCGTGGATGCGGCGCTTGAAGATGCCGCGGCGTCGCTTGGCTTGACGGGTGGAGCGATCACGCCGAAAGAGCTTGCCGCCGTGGGCGTGACGCAGGGTCCGGGCCTGGTGGGCGCTCTGGTGGTGGGTGTCGCCTTCGCCAAGGGCTTCGCCTATGCTGCCGGCAAGCCGCTCGTGTGCGTCAACCATCTGGAAGGGCACCTGTTTGCCAACCTGTTGGCGCAGCCCGACCTCAAGCCGCCGTTTATCTTTACGCTTGTCTCGGGCGGGCACACCATGCTCGTGCACGTGAAGGCGTGGGGCGACTACGAGGTGCTCGGTGAGACGCTCGACGACGCTGTGGGCGAGGCCTTCGACAAGGTAGCCAAGGCGTTGGGTCTGGGCTATCCCGGTGGCCCCATCATCTCTAAGCTGGCCGAGACGGGCAACCCCAAGGCGATCGATTTCCCCCGTGCGCTTAACAGCAGGGGGGACTACCGCTTCTCGCTTTCGGGCCTTAAAACCGCTGTGACGCTCTACATCGAGCAGGAGACCAAAGCCGGCCGAACGATCCACCTGTCCGACCTGGCGGCTTCGTTCGAGGCGGCGGTCTTTGACGTGCAGTACAAGAAGGCTAAGAACGCGCTGCATGCCACCGGATGCAAGGAGTATTGCATCGGCGGCGGCGTCTCGGCTAACCCGCATCTGCGCGAGATGATGATTAAGAAGCTTGGGCGTCAGGGTATTCGCGTGACGGTGCCGCCGCTTTCGGCATGCACCGATAACGCTGCCATGATCGCGGAGGTCGCCCGCCGTAAATTCGACCGAGGTGAAATCTCGCCGTTCGACGTCGACGCCGATCCGAACATGACGCTGTAGTCGCAAAGGCGCGGTCCCCGACCGGAGGGGCCGGATATAAGGTTTCCTGCTCTACAGTCCTGCGCAAGACGAAGGCCACATTAAGTGGCCTTCTTTGCGTGCGGAACTCGCGATAAACCTTATATCCGGCCCCTCCGGCCGGGGACCTTTCTGTATCGATATAGCTTCTGAGCTGGTTTGGCGTCGACAACGCCCAGCAAGGTTAACAATCCAGCGTCGAATTTCCGGCGTTCTTTAGCTGAAAGAAAAAGTTGGTGTGCGGAGCTTTGCTCCGCACATTTGGGATGGGAGCTCCTCGGAGGCGGGGCGGGCGCCTGCCGCCATATATGAACTTTATCGCGAGTTCCGCACGAACAGGAGGCCACTTAATGTGGCCTCCGTCGTGAGCAGGACTGTCCGAGCAGGAAAGTTCATATATGGCGGCAGGCGCCCGCCCCGCCTCCGAGGAGCATCTCTCAAGCAAAAACTGTCGTTGAGTAAAGTCCAAGGTCAGTGGCGTTTTATACCGAGAAATTCAAAAAAAGTTGAAAATTCATTACATGTTTGCGTTGACTTTAGGTAACTAAAGTTTCATACTCCTTTTCAACCACTGGGGGATGTGAACACGCACGGATCGTTCACATCATGATTGAAGAGGATTTCTTAGACATGTTCACGCATCAGCTAAACATTATCAGCGTAGTAATTATCTGATGCGGGTTAGCACATACAGCTAGCCCGTACGATAACGGGCGGCTGATGAAGATGGGGGCCGTCGAGCGCAACCGACGGCCCTCATTTTTTATGTCTGGGAAGTTCTTTTTAGAGGAGGAAATGTAATGAACGGAGTTTTGCTCATGGTTGTGGCCGCGGCGGTGCTCGCCTGCGGCTATCTGGGCTATGGCCGCTGGCTGGCCAACAAGTGGGGCGTTGACAAGGATGCCCTCACGCCGGCCAAGCGCATGAAGGACGGCAACAGCTTCTCGCCCGTCTCCGCCTTCACCGCGTTCTCGCACCAGTTCAGCTCGATCTGCGGTGCTGGCCCTGTCACGGGTACGATCGTCGCCATGGCCTTTGGCTGGCTGCCCGTCGTGCTCTGGGTCCTCGTCGGCGGCATCTTCTTTGGTGCCGTCCACGACTTTGGTGCCCTGTACGCTTCGATGAAGAACAACGGCAAGTCGCTCGCTCAGCTCATCGAGAAGTACATCGGCAAGACCGGCCGTCGCCTGTTCCTGCTGTTCTGCTGGCTGTTCTGCATCATCGTCATCGCCGCTTTCACCGACATGGTCTGCAAGACGTTCATGTTCACCCCGGCCGTTGACGCTTCTGGTGCTGCTACCGGTGCCATCGACTTCACCAAGTCCTATGCCGCCGGCTGCGCTGGTACCATCTCCATCCTGTTCACCTTCGTCGCTATCGCCTTTGGTTGGGCCCAGAAGAAGTTCAACCTCACCGGTGCTGCCGAGTTCGTCACCGGCGTGGTCCTCATGGTTCTCATGTTCGCCGTCGGTATGCAGTTCCCGGTCTACCTGGATAAGTTCCAGTGGTTCGCCGTCGTCATGGTCTACCTGGTCTTCGCTGGCGCTATGCCCATCCAGATGCTCAAGACCCCGCGTGACTACCTCACTTCCATCATGATGATCGTCATGATCGTCTGCGCTGTCCTCGGCATCGTCGTCCTGGGCGTCAACGGTCAGGCCACTATCACCGCTCCGGTCTTCACCGGCTTCTCCACTGCCTCCGGCATGATGTTCCCGGTCCTGTTCGTCTCCGTCGCTTGCGGTGCTCTCTCCGGTTTCCACAGCCTCGTTTCTTCCGGCACCTCTTCTAAGCAGGTCGAGAAGGAGCAGGACGCCGTCAAGGTCGGTTACGGCGCCATGATCGTCGAGTCCTTCGTCGGCATCCTTGCCATCATCGTCGCCGGCATCATGTTCTCCGACATGAATACCGCCGGTACCGGCGCCCTCAACGCCGGTGTCGCTTCCACCCCGTTCCAGATCTTCGCCGCTGGCATCTCCCGCGGTATGCAGGCCTTCGGTGTTGACGGCACGCTCGCTACCGTCTTTATGACCATGAACGTCTCCGCTCTGGCCCTGACCTCGCTCGACGCCGTCGCCCGCATCGCCCGCACTTCGTTCTCCGAGTTCTTTGCCCAGACCAACGATGCCCTGGCCATCGAGTCCAAGGCCGGCTACATGAAGGTCCTCGGCAACCCCTGGTTCGCCACGGTCGTTACCCTGCTTCCCGGTCTCGCCCTCGCTTTTGGTGGCTATGCCAACATCTGGCCGCTCTTTGGTGCTTCCAACCAGCTGCTCGGCGGCATGACCATGATCACCCTCGCCGTGTTCTGCAAGTGTACCGGCCGCAAGGGCTGGATGCTCTACGTGCCCGTCGTCTTCCTGCTCTGCTGCACCTTCACCTCGCTAGTCCAGAGCGCCATGGGCTGCATGGCCGCTGTCCAGGCTTACGGCTTCTTCGGCACCATCCCGGCTACCGCCACCACGGCCGCCGTCTCCGTCGCCGCCACCAAGGGCCTGCAGCTTGTCTTCGCCGTCCTGCTGATGGTCCTGGGCCTCATCGTCGCCGTCAACTGCCTCAAGGAGCTCTTCGGCAAGGAGGCCGGTTCCATGCCCGACGAGGAGCCCGAGTGGTCCGAGATGGGCAAGGCCGAGTACGGCCGCGCCGCTGCCGCTGAGGCTCCTGCCGACGCCGAGGCCGCCAAGGCTTAGTCGACCTGACGAGTTGAACGTCACATCTATATGACTCGGAAAGACCGGGTCCGCGACTTCGCGGGCTCGGTCCTTTTTTCATGCAAAAGCTGGTGACGCTCGAGTGTTCTCGCAGATGTTTTGCGTGGATAAGGGCGTGCGTTGTACCATATAGACGTATATGTGTACATATGAAAGGGGCCCCGTGGCCAAGACGGTATATTCCGATAACCAAAATAATGTCGATGCCCTGGCTGAACGTCTGAGCAGCCAGACGTCGCTTTCTGCCGAGCGTGCCAAGCTGGTTGCCTACGACCTGCTCTGCCGCAAGGCGCTCAAGATTAAGTCGAGTGCGCTGGCGCAGATTTTCCGCTCCGTCGATAAGGAATGTGACACCAAGGCGATGCGCGATGAGCTTATCGCGGCAAATATCGTGACCAAGATCGAGGGTAGCGGCATTAACGGGCGCCCGGCGTTCTATACCATCAATGCCGAGATCCGCGATGCCCAGGAGCAGCCTGCCGAGTCCGTCGAGGATTTTGTCGTCGAGGATTCCGCTGACGTGCCTGCTGTGGAAGAAACTGCTCCGCGTGAGCATGTCGATACCGATGAGTTGCTCGATGAGAACGTCGTGCGTGCCTTTACGGCCAAGGCAGGACGCGGCGGTTTTGGTGGGGGTGGCAAGCGCGATGCGCAGCGCCGCGCCCAGCAGGAGCGCTTCCGTCGCGCCGTTGCTCAAAAGGGCGAGACGGATGCCGAGGCTGTTGAGACCGAGGTTGCTGCCGAGTCGCAGAAGCCCACGAAGGAGCAAAAGCCCGTGGAGGCCCAAGAGCCCAAGCGCCGTCGCGGTGCTCACTTTAAGGCTGCACAGCAGGATGCCGCGCGTGAGGTTGAAGAGTCTTCTGAGGTTGCAGACGATGTTGAGGAGTCTGCCAAGAAGGCTCCGAGTTCGTGTCGTCCCGGCCGCGGTTTTGCGGGACGCGCGTATCCCGTAAAGCATCAGGGGAAGGGCGAGTCGGTTTCGACCACCCAGGACGAGAAGGTCGTTGAGCCGGCGGCTCGCGAACAGAAGCCTGCTGAGCCGCAGCTTGAGGTTGATGCCGAGGCTAGGGGCCAGCAGCCTACTGATGAGCAGGCGGAGCAGGGCGCGTCGAGCAAGCCTCGCCGCCGTCGCCATCGTGGGGGCCGCAGTTCCCATGCCGAGACTGCAGCCGAGAAGACCACGCCGCAGGACGAGGATGCGAAGGTCGAGGTTTCTTCGGGGCAGCCTAAGCGCCAGCCGGCGAAGGAGAGCAAGTCCGATCGTCCGCAGAAGCAGGCGCCTATGCCGAAGCGCGAGCGCAATTCCCAAGGCGATTCTAAGCGCAAGTCTCAGAAGAAGCCGGAGTCTACCGCAGCAGATACTGCTGCCCAGCAGCCCAAGTCGGCAGTCCACGGCGAGGTCTCGGCGTTTGCCCTTGCCCGCGTTTTAGGCAGGCAGCTGCTCAAAGTTGTCCCTACGCCTACGGCGCTCTCTAAGATCAAGGAGCAGCAGACACAGATCGTAAAGGTCGAGGGCAAGGACGGCAAAAAGGCTCCGCAGCGCACTCAGCACAACGAGATGTCCAACCGCAAGATTGCCGAGGAAATCGCAATCATCCAGGCTTGGATCGAGCAGAACCGAGGTGCCGATACGCCGGTTGCCTCGCGCCGCCAGCGTGCCTACCAGATCTTTAACGACGAGAAGGCTTTTGACGGCAAGCACGGTGAGCGCTTGATCAGGCGTATGACCGAAAAGGGCATCAGCATGCAGGCGATCAAGGTCGCCCCCAATCGCCCCGTGCACTTTACGGGCTTCTTTACGCTGGGCGCCGACAAGCCGTTCATTATGGTCGAGAACCTGGACACCTACGACGAGATCGTCAAGCTGCTGCGTGGCCGCAAGCACGCCAAGCTCTTTGGCATCAAGGTGGGCGGCGTGATTTTTGGCGGCGGATGCAAGGCGAGCGTCTCGCATGCCCTGGACGATTATCTGGCCGAGATTGGCTATCGCTTTAACTACGTCTACTACGTAGGCGACATCGATCGCGAGGGCGCGCGCATCGTCGAGCAGGCTCGCAATGCCAATGTGGTTGAGATTCGCCTGCATGCCGGCATGTACCGCGCTATGCTCGCCGAGCATAAGCGTCGCGTGAAGGCCGGCGGCGAGTGCGAGCCCGCGGCTGCCAACCAGGGCGTGCCGCAGAACCTGGCGGCGACGATCAAGGATCTGCCCATGGTCACGCGCGTGCAGTTCCGCAACGTGCTGCGCGAGGGCGGGCGCATTCCGCAGGAGATTCTGATGACCGCAGACTATCGGGATGGCGACTCGGGAAGCTTCGACCGCATGCTCAACAACTAGGGCGTTCGGCCCCGGGAGAGCGGGGACACCGGCTTAGGTTTCCTGCTCTACAGTCCTGCTCACGACGGAGGCCACATTAAGTGGCCTCCTGTTCGTGCGGAACTCGCGATAAACCTAAGCCGGTGTCCCCGCTCTCCCGGGGCCTGCGGCTACTTGGTTGTCGCAGGCGGCTCGCTTTTCGGAACTGGGCTGATATTTTCTAGATGAAAGGCGCTCTTGGTCCTTATGGGCCTGGGGCGCCTGTCTTTTAAAGGTAGATTTTTGGGAGGCCGGCACTTGGAGACGTTCCTTTAGTGCCGGCACTTTAGGAACGTCCCCAAGTGCCGGCTGTGGGACGGAGGGATTCCACGTCCGCCTTTTCGGCGGCCGCGCCCCGCTGCGTCGCTTCGCTCCTTGCGTGCTGCGCTGGAAAACGCTTCGCGTTTCCTCAGCTCCGCACCCTTGCGGGTTCGAATCCCTCCGCTTGCCCACAAGAAAGCGCTCCAGGTTCATAAGGGCCTGGAGCGCTGTGTTCTTAAGGGCTGGGACGGAGGGATTCGAACCCCCAACAGCCGGCACCAAAAACCGGAGTTCTACCGTTGAACTACGTCCCAATGTGTGGTGTTGCCCAAAAGCAACTCGTTTAGTTTACCTAATCTGCGAGGGCATCGCAAACACCATCGAGCAGGCGTACGGCGAGTGTCTGCGCGTCGCTGGCCGTGAAAGTGCCGTTGTAGCGCGTCATGCCCGTGAGCTCAATGCGAATGCGAGCCGGCTTCTGCTGCGCGGCGACATTGGCAGTGCGGATGCGCTGGGCCAGGTTGTGGCACTCGGCGAGGGCAATCGTGGCGCGCGGCGCTGCATCTGCGGGCAGCTCGTCGCTTGCGATCTCGAGCACCAGGTCAACGTCGGTTGGGACCTCGGAGTCGCAGAGCATCATGCCGCTGTTGTCGGTCGTTGCCGTGGCGATATTCCACATGCGCGACGCAACACTGCGCGCGATGGGGTCCTCGCCGATAACGGCAATCTGGAAGCGCTCGAGCACGTTGGCGGCGCGAGCAAAACCGATGCGGGACTCGGCTTCGGTGACCGAGGGCTTGCCCTCCCACACATGGTGCAGGCGGTTGATGTAGGCGTAGGTGTCCTGGAAGGCCATGCCGTCGGCAAACAGGCCGACATTTTCCTGGAACTGCTGCAGGGCGGCCTCGGTATGCGGACCAAAGTAGCCGTCGTCTTCGCCACAGGCAAAGCCCAAAACGTTGAGAGCGCGCTGCAGGGCCTGCACATCGGTGCCATGGAAATTGGGCATGCGCAGATAGAGGGTGCGGTCGCCCAGCTTATACGAAGCGTCTACAAGGGCGCTCCAACAGGGGATATCGACGGCATGACCGGCAGCAAGGCCGCTGTCGAGCCTGAAGGTGCTGACGGCCTGCTCAGTGGTGGCTCCAAAGTACTTGTCGGTGACTTCGGCGGCATCAATCGTGTAGCCGAGCTGCAGGAGACGAGACTGCACGTCCTCGACGGCTGCTCCCTGCATGCCCGTTGTAATAGGTTCCATGAACGAACCCCTTTCGGCGTACCATTCGTACTATTTGAGCGTCTGTCGGATAGACAACGCAAAGGGATGCATAAACATGCACTCAACAGTGTAGCAAGTTGTGCCTAAATACGCTGCTGACAGGTTTTATAACACCCGTTAGTTAAGGCGCTCCACAAAGAAATCTGCCATGGAGAGGAACAGCTCGCGTGCGTGCGGATCAAGCTCAACGTTCTCGATGGCCGCTTTGGCCTTAGCGGTCAGGTCGAGCGCGTAAGTGTGGGCGTAATCGATAGAGCCGGTCTCCTGGAAGATCTCCACGGCGCGTGCGAGCTGCGCGGGATCATCGGTGCCCGAGGAAAGAATCGCCTCGACTTCGTCGTGGTGGCGCTCATCAGAGAGGGCGTGTACGGCGACAAGCGTGCGCTTGCCCTCGGTGATGTCGGTGCGGAAGTCCTTGTTGGCGGCTTCCTTAGTGCCGACAAGGTTGAGCAGGTCGTCCTGAATCTGAAAGGCAAGGCCTGTGTGTAGGCCAAAGGCGCGCAGCGCTTCGATTTGCTCATCGCTGCCGCCGCCGATAATGGCTCCGGCGGCAAGCGGCGTGGCTCCGCTGTAAAACGCGGTCTTGTGCGTCGCCATGTCCAGGTAGTCATCAACCGAGATATCAAAGCGCCCGTCACGGACCCAACCCAGGTCGAGTGCTTGACCCTCGATGGTGCGGACGATCATCTCGGTAAGCTCGTGGAGCACACGCAGCTTCACGTCGGACTCCAGCGTAGGGTCGTCGAGAACCGTCTTGGTGACCATGGTGAGCGCCAGGTCGCCACAATTGATGGCAAGGCCCGTGCCCTCGGTAAGGTGCATACAGGGCTTGCCTCGACGAAGCTGTCCGTTGTCGGCGATGTCGTCGTGGATCAGCGCGCCCGACTGGAAATGCTCGATAGCTGCCGCGGCGCTGCGGGCGCTCTCAAAGCTGCCGCCCACTGCGGTTGCGGCGAGCATGCAGATAAGCGGGCGGTGGCGCTTGCCGGCGTTGGCCGTAAAAGCCGAGAGCGGCGCGTACAGGTAGCGCTCGATATCGGCAGAGGTCGCCTGTCCGTCAAAGAACGTGGCCAGATAGTCGTTAATCTGGTCAAAGTGCTGGGCTAAAAAGCTGGTAAACGGACTGGACACGGGTTCTCGCATTCTTTCTGAGGTTGCATTGATGCAATATGCAGACAACATATTGCCATATCAGGGCGTTTGGCGCGGCAGTTTTGGCGATTTAGGACAACGGGCGTGCGTTTGATGGAGTGTGCCTAAATCAGCCTAAAATGCTCGAGCGCCGCAACGACACCGTCGTGATCGACGGTGTCGGTCACGTAATCGGCCTTATCCTTGAGATAGTCTGGTGCGTTGCCCATTGCGATACCGACATCGACGGCGTTCATCAGCGAGATGTCATTGCTGGCGTCGCCGATGCCGTATACGGTTCCGTGGTGGGGATCGAGGGCGTCGAGTACAGACTGGATGCCCCCGCGCTTCGTGCATTCGCGGGGCGAGATTTCGGTTACCTCGAGTTCGAGCTCGTTAAAGCACAGCAGCGGCTCAAGTGCCTTATCTTGAGCGATGTGGTTGGCGAGCGATGTAGACATCAAGATCTTGTAGACACTGTAATGTTGCAGCTGCGTGACTGCGTCGCCCAGGGTGCGCGCGTATCCGGGGGCATCGGGGGCATCGGCACTCATGCGCACGACGCCGTTGAGGCCCTCAAAGCGGATGACCTCGCCCGATTGCTCAAGATAGGGGGCAAGATGCTGCAGCATGCTGGGTGTCATCGACAGATCGCGAATTGCGTGTCCGTCGATCTCGGCGTAACCGCCCGCAAGACAGACGATGCCGGTCCAGGGCAGCTCAAGAAGTTTGGGGTGGATGCAGCTGAGGGTGCGCCCTGTGCAGATGAAGGCCATGTTGCCGTTGGCGACAAACTCGCGGATTGCCTGCGAAACCGCCTCGTTGGGATAGGGGGAGAGGTCCCGCTCGTCTTCGGGAAGGTCTTGGGCGAGCCTGGGGTCTTGCCAGGCGAGCGTTCCGTCGATATCGAAGAAGCAGATATCACCGCGCTTATGGGCTGCGCTGGCGGCAGGGGAGGCCGAGGTGGTGGGCACAAATTCCGGCTCGAGGCCCATGATCTGGTCAAAATGCTCTTTAACGCGGGGAACGGAGATGCCGATAATCACCTGGGCGGTCTTGCCCGTAATGATGAGGCCCTTGGCGCCCACCGCGACAAACGACGCGTTATCTGCAACGATGGAAGGGTCTGCGACCTCGACGCGCAGGCGCGTGGCGCAGTTGGTTGCGCCCACAATATTGCCAACGCCACCTAAAAGCTGAATTGCCCGCTCAGCGAGGACGTGATCTTGATCGGATCGACTATCGACCTCGTCATTGGGAGATTGCTCTTTGGCAAAGCCGCTTCCCGTTAAATGATCGATTGCCGCGCGATTGGCGACATGATCCTCGCGGCCCGGTGTCTTAAGGTCATAGACCAAGATGAGTGCTCGAAAACTCACAAAAAAGATGAGGCTAAAGGCAAGGCCGATACCGAGTGCCAAAAGATAGGCACCGGCATGCGTGCGCATGAGCGGAATAAAGTTGAAGGCTGCCATCTCCATGAGGCCGCCCGAGAAGATGCCGACGATGCCAAAGAGATTCATGGTTGTGGCAAGGCAAGACGATAAGACGGCGTAGAGAAAAAAGAGCCCGGGGTGGGTGAACATAAAGAGAAACTCGAGTGGCTCGGTAACGCCGCAAACCACCGAGGCGATGATGGCGGGAACAAGGATGACCCTGAGGCCGGCGCGGCGCTCTGGTTTTGCGGTGGAGTAGAACGCGGCTGCGATGGCGGGAAGGCCAAAGAGCTTGACCCAGCCGGTGGCGGTAAAACCGGCCCACGGCGCAAGCTCATTAAGGGGGCGCGTGCTATGGGAGAGGATGGGGAGCAAGCTGCTCCACGTGGCGTAGATGCCGTCGTTAATGACCAGGTTGTCGTAGTAGATCGGCATGTAGAGCAGGTGGTGCAGCCCCATGGGCTCGAGCGCTCGCTCCAAAAACACAAAGATGCCCACGCCAAAGGGGCCGACGCTCGTAAGTGCATGGCGCAGCGTTTCGGTCATTGCGTATACGGAGGGCACGATGGCGGCCGAGATAGCGGCAAGGGCAAACACGGCAAAAAAGCTGATGAGGTAGACCAGCGAGGAGCCCGAGAAGGTGCCGAGCCAATCGGGAACCTTGGCATCGTAGAAGCGGTCATGGATGGCGACGACGGTTGCCGATACCACCAGCGGGCCGATAATGCCGGTGTCGAGCGTCTTGATGCCGTCGATGACGGTGATACCGTTGGCGGGGGTCAAAGACGACGGGTACTTAAGCCCAAGGTTGTCTCCGCTCAGCTTAATGATCTCGCTCAAAAAGAAGCAATAGGCAAAATAGGCCACGAGAGCCTCGAGGCAGCAACGAGCCGGTTGCTTTTGGGCAAGACCGATAGGCAGCGCTACGGCAAAAAGGAGCGGGAGGCGTTTAAAGACCGTCCATGAGCCGCGCTGGATGATGGCCCAAAAAACGTACCAAGGGGTTCCGTATACGGCTAGATCGCCGACGATGTCCGCAGTCGTTGCGAGAGCGGAGACGCCGACCATGAGGCCCGATATAGAAAACAGCATGGCGGGAGCGAACATTGCCCCGCCAAAGCGTTGGATTTTTTGCAGCATGTTCTGCCTTCCGAATATCGAGGCGCGTTGCGCGTGGGGAAACGTTTAAACAATGGATTCATTGTAGAGGACCAGACGATTGTCGTGCCGGCAGTTTTGAGCGAAACCGATTTGGGCACGACAGAAACCGTCAACGGTTAAATCCTGTCGCTTTACCGATATTCGGTTTAAACAACTTTAAGAAATGCTATCGTGCCTAGCCGGAAATAAATAATGTAGAGGTGAAACAATGCCAAAAGCAATATACGAAGGAATCTACCGAGAAATACGCTCGCGCATCATTAATGGGACCTATGCGTTTCAGGAGATGCTGCCAACCGAAGCCGAGCTGACCGCGGAATTTGGCTGCACGCGCAATACCGTCCGCCGCGCTTTGAGCATGCTGGCCGACGGGATGTTTGTGCAGCCCATACACGGCAAGGGCGTGCGCGTTATTTGGCTTAAGGGCGAAACCGACATGTTGGGCGCACTCGAGGAAGTTGAGTCGTTTGGCGAATTTGCAAAGCGCAACAATGCCGTTGCATCGACGGACGTTAAGTCCTTTGAGCATTTGATTTGCACCGAGCAGCTCTCTCGTCGCCTGGGCTTTAAGGTGGGCGAGGAGTTGATTCGCGTGGTGCGTGTCCGAAGCCTTAACGGCAATGCGCGCCAAGTAGACCATGGTTACTTTTTGGAGTCGATCGCCAAGGGTCTGACGCCCGAGATCGCCGCAAAGTCAATTTACGACTATCTGGAGCACAAACGCGGCGTCAAGGTGATGGCGAGTCGCCGTACAGTGAGCGTCGAGCTTGCCAACGATGAGGACTGCAGCTACTTGGACCTTGGCAAATACAACTGCGTTGCCGTCATGGAGAGCCAGTCATACACCTCGGATGGCATCTTGTTCGAGGTTACGCACGCCCGCACGCATCCAGAGATCTTCCACTACCGCGTCAACTCCAAGCGATAGCCGGCTAGCTCGCAGCCTGACGAGGCTCATGCCCTCAAAGAGAAAACGCCCGGTCAAACCGACGATGCATCGGCTTGACCGGGCGTTTTCTCTGCATTCGATAACAAATAATTGTTTATACAAAACTTGTCAAGTATCAAGTTGAAATTACCGTTCACCGAAGTTTTTCTACCGCTCTAGTAATACTTGTTCAAACAACTAGTCAAATAGCGTATCGTACAAATCAGAAAAAGGGGCAAAGTCCCCGAGGCAATCTCCGAAGGCGGCGGCAAAGGGTGCCGCCACGGTGTGAAAGGATGGATTGTAATGAAGAACGAAATGAGCAGAAGGCAGTTCCTGGGCTTCGCTGGTTCCGCGGCTGCGGTTCTTGGTCTGGGTCTCGTGGGTTGCGGCGGTTCTGCCGGCTCCGGCTCCTCTGCTTCTGGTGACGCTGCCGAGGTCTACTTCCTCCAATTCAAGCCCGAGGTCGACAAGGAGTGGAAGGAAATCGCCAAGGCCTATAAGAAGGAGAAGGGCGTCGAGGTCAAGATCGTGACCGCCGCCTCCAACACCTACGAGGAGAAGCTCAAGTCCGAGATGTCCAAGAGCTCCGCTCCGACCCTGTTCCAGGTCAACGGCCCCACCGGTCTTAAGAACTGGAAGGATTACTGCGCCGACCTGTCCGATACCAAGCTCCGCGGTGAGCTCATTGACGACTCCCTGGCTCTGCAGTCCGACGGCAAGGATGTGTGCATCGACTGGGTTCAGGAGAGCTTCGGCATTATTTACAACAAGCAGCTGCTCGAGAAGGCTGGCTACAAGGCCGAGGACATCAACTCCTTCGACAAGCTGAAGGCTTGTGCCGACGACATTCAGGCCCGCAAGGACGAGCTTGGCATTGAGGGTGCCTTCACTTCTGCCGGCATGGATGACTCCTCCAGCTGGCGCTACACCACCCACCTTGCCAACATGCCGCTCTACTACGAGTTCGAGAAGGAGCACAACCAGGAGGACGACGAGATCAAGGGTGAGTTCCTCGACAACTACAAGCAGATCTTCGACCTGTACATCACCGACTCCACCTGCGATCCTTCGCAGCTTGCTTCCAAGACCGGCGACGACGCCACCAACGAGTTCGCAACCGGCAAGGCCGTCTTCTACCAGAACGGCTCTTGGGCCTACTCTGACCTCGTCAAGGCCGGCATGACCGACGATCAGATTGGCATGATGCCCATCTACATCGGTGTTGACGGCGAGGAGAACCAGGGCCTGTGCTCCGGCGGCGAGAACTACTGGTGCGTCAGTTCCCAGGCTTCCGAGGATGCCCAGAAGGCCACCGAGGACTTCATGTATTGGTGCGTCACCGCTGACACCCCGACCAGCATCATCGCCGACAAGATGGGTCTGACCGCTCCGTTCAAGAGCGCCAAGGAGACCACCAACGTCTTCTCGCAGCAGGCCGTTGCCATGGCCAAGGACGGCAAGAAGACCGTCGCTTGGGACTTCGTCTACATCCCCTCCGAGGAGTGGAAGAAGAACCTCAAGCAGGCTCTGATTGCCTACGCTGCCGACAACAGCAAGTGGGACGGCGTCAAGAACGCCTTCGTCGATGGCTGGAAGACCGAGAAGGCCGCTTCCGAGTAAGCAGTTGCTGCCCAAGCTATCTGATTAGCGACAGGGGGCGGGCAGACGTTGGTTTGCCCGCCCCCTGCATATTGAAAGGACCCTTCTATGGGCAAAGCACTCAAGCGCTGGTGGCCGCTCTTTATGCTGCCCACGTGCCTGGCGTTTATGATCGGGTTCGTGATCCCCTTTATCCAGGGCTTCTATCTCTCGTTCTGCCAGTTTATTATCATTAGTAACGCGCACTTTGTCGGTATCGAGAACTACGTGCGTGCACTGTCCGATCCGCAGTTTGCCACGTCGTTCTTCTTTACCGTGGCGTTTGCCTTCCTGTCGACGGTGCTCATCAACGTGATCGCCCTCGCCATCGCGCAGGCGCTCACCCGCAAAGCGCTCAAGGGCACCAATATCTTCCGTACGATCTTCTTTATGCCTAACCTGATCGGCGGCATCGTGCTGGGCTACATCTGGCAGATTCTGATCAACTGCCTGCTCTCCAACGTGGGCGCCCAGCTCATCGCCCTTAACTCTGCTGCTGGCTTCTGGGGCCTTATCATCCTGACCCTGTGGCAGCAGGTCGGCTACATGATGATCATCTACATCGCTGGTCTGCAGTCCATTCCGTCCGACTACATCGAGGCCGCCAAGGTCGACGGTGCCACGGCATGGCAGACGTTTTGGAAGGTTAAGATCCCTAACCTGATGCCGACCATCACCATCTGCCTGTTCCTGTCCATCACCAACGGCTTTAAGCTGTTCGACCAGAACCTCGCCCTTACCGGCGGCGCCCCCGCGCACTCCACCGAGATGCTCGCCCTGAACATCTACAACACGTTCTACTCGCGTGCCGGCATCGCATGGCAGGGCATCGGTCAGGCCAAGGCAGTCATCTTCTGCATCCTGGTCGTAGCCATCTCCATGATTCAGCTTAAGGCCACGAGGTCCAAGGAGGTGCAACAGTAATGAAACGCGATAAGGTTATCAACCGCGCGCTCTCGATTTTCTTTACGATTCTGTCGCTCGCGTGGATCTACCCCGTGTTCATGATTGCGCTCAATTCCTTTAAAAAGGCAACTGCAATCAGCACCACCACGGCATTCGATCTGCTCACGCCCGAGACGTTCAACGGCCTCGCAAACTACATGCACGCCCTTAACGAGCAGGGCTTTGCCTCGGCATTTATGTACTCGCTCATCATCACGGTCACGTCGGTCGTGCTGATTCTGGTGTGCTGCTCCATGTGTGCTTGGTACGTAGTGCGCGTCAACAGCAAGATCTCGAACTTCTTCTATTACCTGTTCGTCTTCTCGATGGTCGTGCCCTTCCAGATGCTCATGTTCACGCTGTCCAATTTGGCGGACCGCATCGGCTTCAACACGCCGTTCAACATCTGCTTTATCTACCTCGGCTTTGGCGCGGGCCTGGCGGTCTTTATGTTCGCCGGTTTTGTAAAGAACATCCCGCTCGAGATCGAGGAGGCGGCCATGATTGATGGCTGCAACCCGGTCCAGGTGTTCTTTAAGATCGTCCTTCCCATCATGAAGCCCACCTATCTTTCGGTCGGCATCCTCGAGACCATGTGGGTCTGGAACGACTATCTGCTGCCCTACCTTACGCTCGACTCCACCAAGTACAAGACCATTCCTATCTTGATCCAGTACTTCCGCGGCGGCTACGGCCACGTCGAGCTCGGCCCCATGATGGCCTGCATCATGATGGTCGTTATCCCCATCGTCATCATGTACATCCTCTGCCAGAAGTACATCATCGACGGTGTGGTGGCAGGTGCCGTCAAGGGCTGATGCCGTAACTGTTTTGCAAGTTTCTGCGGCGCCCTCAACATGGCGCCGCATATCGAAAGGTAAAGACATGGCCGAGATCGTTCTCAAGCATGTTCAGAAGGTGTATCCCAACACCGAGTCCAAAAAGAAGGGCTTCTTTGGCAAAAAGAAGAAGACCGAGGAGAAGAAGCACAACCTCAAGGTTACCGAGGACGGTGTGCTCGCTGTAGAGGACTTCAACCTCACCGTTCACGACCAGGAGTTCGTCGTCCTCGTTGGCCCCTCTGGCTGCGGCAAGTCCACGACGATGCGCATGGTCGCCGGCCTGGAGGACATCACCTCGGGCGATGTGCTCATCGATGGCAAGCGCGTCAACGACGTGGCACCCAAGGACCGCGACATCGCCATGGTGTTCCAGAGCTATGCTCTGTACCCCAATATGACGGTGTACGAGAACATGGCGTTTACGCTTGAGCTCAAGAAGGTTCCCAAGGACGAGATCGACCGCAAGGTTCGCTCTGCTGCCGAGATTCTGGGCATTACCGAGTACCTCGACCGTAAGCCCAAGGCGCTCTCCGGCGGCCAGCGCCAGCGTGTCGCTATCGGCCGCGCCATCGTGCGTGACCCCAAGGTCTTCCTGATGGACGAGCCGCTGTCCAACCTGGACGCCAAGCTTCGTAACCAGATGCGTGCCGAGCTCATTAAGCTGCGCCACGAGATCAAGGGCACGTTCATTTATGTTACTCACGACCAGACCGAGGCTATGACCCTCGGTGACCGTATCGTGGTCATGAAGGACGGCGTCGTCCAGCAGATCGCCACCCCGCAGGAGGTCTTCAATCATCCCGCGAACATCTTCGTTGCCGGCTTTATCGGCGTGCCGCAGATGAACTTCTTCGATGCCCAGCTGGTGCGCTCGGGCAACGGCTTTACCGTCAAGACCGAGGATATGAACGTGGCGCTCGCCCCCGAGACTTGCGTTCAGCTTGCCCTCAACTGGGACGGCGGCGACGTGAAGGAGATCACGGCCGGCGTGCGTCCCGAGCAGATCCTGCTTGCCGACAAGGGCGAGGAGGGCGCGCTCCAGGGTACCGTCGAGGTGACCGAGCTCATGGGCTCGACCGAGCATGTCCACGTGACCGCTCCCGACGGCCAGTTTGTCCTGATTATCCCCGTCGTCGACCTCGAGGCCAAGGGCGCGCTCAAGGCTGGCGACACCATCTGGTTCAAGTTCGAGAAGAACGCGACCCACCTCTTCGATAAGGTTTCTGGCAAGAACCTTATCTAGGCCCGGTGCATCCAGGCCCTCCCTTTGGGCGACTGCGGTATTGCCATCCTTTTGCCGCGGTCACATATAAGGCTCCCCTCCCGTCCACTGGGCGAGAGGGGAGCCTTTCTTTGTGTTGGGGCTGTCTGACCGGTCGTTTGTCTCGATCTGTAACGGGTGAGGCTGATTTCGGACGTTAGATGTTACAGATTGAGATAAACCCAAGGGGAGGGGCCGGTATGTCTCAATCTGTAACAGCTGGGACCGTTTTGGTTGAGTAGTTGTTACAGATCGAGATTGTTTGGTCGAGTCGGGTCACAGAGTAACGTGCGGGCACAAAAAACGGAGTCGTGTTGCCACGACTCCGTATCTCAAGAGGATGGGTAAGGGAGGCGAAATTAGTTCAGGTGCCAGATCTCGTCGTTGTACTGGGAGATGGTGCGGTCGGACGAGAAAGTGCCGGCGTTGGCGATATTGATGAGCGCCTTGCGCATCCAGGCGTCCTGGTCCTCGTAGTCGGCCAGCACGCGCTCCTTGGTCTGGATGTACTCCTCAATGTCGAGCAGGGCCATAAACCAGTCCTTGCCCTTAATGTCGTCGTGCAGGCGCTGCAGGCGCTCGGCATTGCCGGTCGCCATAAAGGCCGGGTTGGTGATGAAGTCCACCAGCAGTTTAATGCCGGGCTTGCGGTAGAGCACACCGGCGTCATAGGTGCCGTCGGCATAGAGCTGCTCGACCTGTTTGGACGAGACACCAAAGGTATAGATGTTCTCGTCGCCCACGAGCTCGGCAATCTCCACGTTGGCGCCGTCGAGCGTGCACAGGGTTAGGGCGCCGTTGAGCATGAACTTCATGTTGGAGGTGCCGCTCGCCTCCTTGGAGGCCAGGCTAATCTGCTCGGAGATGTCAGCGGCGGGGATCACGCGCTCGGCGGCGGTGACGTTGTAGTTCTCGATCATGACAACCTGCAGGTAGGGAGCCACGTCGGGGTCGTTTGCAATCCACTGCGACAGCGTCAGGATCAGATGGATGATGTCCTGCGCGATAGTGTAGGCAGGCGCCGCCTTGCCGCCAAAGATGATGGTGACGGGGTGTTTAGGTCTGTTGCCGTTCTTGATATCGAGGTACTTCCAGATGATGTAGAGCGCGAGCATCTGCTGGCGCTTGTACTCGTGGATGCGCTTGACCTGGACGTCGATGATGGCGTTGGAGGGAATGGTCACGCCCTGCTCGAGCGCCATGAACTGGCGCATGATGGCCTTGGCCTCGACCTTGGTGGCGGCCAGGCGCTCAAGAACGTCCTTGTCGTCGGCGAACTTAGCGAGTTTGCTCAGATCGCCGGTGCTGCGCCAGTCGGTGCCGATCACATCGTCGAGCAGGCTGGCGAGCGCGGGGTTGGCCCCATGGATCCAGCGGCGGAAGGTGATGCCGTTGGTCTTGTTGGAGAACTTCTCGGGATAGATTTCGTAGAACGGATGAAGCTCGGTGTCCTCCAGGATCTTGGTGTGGAGGGCGGCTACGCCGTTGATGGAGAAGCCAAAGTGGATGTCCATGTGGGCCATGTGGACGGTGTCGTGCTCGTCGATGATGGCGACGCGCGGGTCATCGTGCTCGGCCTTCGCGATCTCATCGAGCTTGACGATAATGTCGGCGATGGCAGGGGAGACCTTCCGCAGGCTGGTGAGCGGCCACTTCTCGAGCGCCTCGGCAAGAATCGTGTGGTTAGTGTAAGCGACCATGGAGCGTACGATGGTCACGGCCTCGTCAAACTCGATGCCATGCTCAGTGGTGAGCAAGCGAATGAGCTCGGGGATGACCATGGTGGGGTGCGTGTCGTTGATCTGGACAACGGCGTAATCGGCCAGATCATGCAGGTTGCTGCCGCGCTCGACGGCCTCGTCGATCAGGAGCTGGGCGGCGTTGCTCACCATGAAGTACTCCTGATAGATGCGAAGTAGGCGGCCCTGCTCGTCGGAATCGTCGGGGTAGAGGAACAAGGTGAGGTTCTTGGCGATCTCGGTCTTGTCGAAGTCGATGGAGCTGCCGGGGACCAGGCCGTCGTCGACGCTCGCCAGGTCGAACAGGCGCAGGCGGTTCTTGGTGGGCTGGCCGTAACCGGGCACATCGATGTTGACGAGCTTAGAGGTAACGGCAAAATCGCCGAACTCGACGGTGTAGGAGCGGCCATCGTCGACTAGGATGTCCTGCTCACCGAGCCACTCGTCGGGGACGGCCTTCTGCTGGTTGTCGACAAAGCGCTGACGGAACAGACCGTAGTGATAGTTGAGGCCCACGCCATCGCCGGTCAAGCCCAGCGTGGCGATGGAATCCAGGAAGCACGCGGCCAGGCGACCCAGGCCACCGTTGCCGAGCGACGGCTCGACCTCGAATTCCTCGATCTTGTTGAGGTCGTGGCCTGCGGCGGTGAGCTGGTCCTTAACCTCGTCGTAGATGCCGAGGTCGATCATGTTGTTGATGAGCAGCTTGCCGATCAAAAATTCGGCGGAAATGTAATAGAGCTTTTTCTTGCTGTTGTTGAGCGGGCAGGCAGCGGAGCGCTCCTGCACGAGTTTGACCAGCAGCTTGTAAATGCGACGGTCGTCGAGCTGCTCGAGCGAGGTGCCAAAAGACTGCTCTGCGAGTTCCATGAGGTTAATTTGGGGCATGTTTTCTCCTGTGATGGGTTGTTTCATGTCTGCAATTCATAAGAAGCCCGCGCGAGGGGATTGGGGTGGCCTCGCGCGGGAAAAGCAAGCGCGTCCGCACGGTGGGGAGGGGCCGGGCGCGGTAGCTCCTATTGAGGAAGCTCGATTTCGGCTTCCGACGGGATGCGGAAGTAGGTCTCGGTCCAGTCGGTGAGTTTGTGCTCGAGCTCGCGGGTGATGGCGCCGTCGAGCATGCGCCAGGTCCAGTTGCCGCCCAGCGTGGCAGGGGTGTTGATGCGCGCCTCGTTGCCCAAGTTGAGCAGGTCCTGCATGGTGTAGATGCACGTGTCGCTCACGCTGGCGGCGATGGTGCGATTGAGTGCATCTGCCATGGGTTCGCCGGCCTGCTGATGGGTGTACAGGGCCGCCTGCTCGCGCTGACGCGGGGTGGCCGTTCCCTCAAACCAACCGCGCGCCGTCTCGTTATCGTGGGTGCCCACATAGGCGACGGTGTTGGCGATGTAGTTATGCGGCAGGTAGTACGAGTTGGTGCCCTCAAAGGCAAACTGCAGGATCTTCATGCCGGGGAAGCCCGAGTTGTCGCGCATGTCGATGACGCCGGGGGTGAGGAAGCCCAGGTCCTCGGCGATGATGGGCAGCGTGCCGAGCTTTTCCTCGAGCGTCTTGAAGAACTTGAGGCCGGGACCCTGCGTCCACGAACCGTAGGACGAATCGGGCGAGGAGAACGGCACCTCCCAATAGGCCTCGAAGCCGCGGAAGTGATCCAGGCGGATGACGTCGTACATGTCGAGGGCGGCGCGAATGCGGCCCTCCCACCAGGAGAAGCCGTCGGACTCCATGGCGTCCCAGTCGTAGATGGGGTTGCCCCAGTACTGGCCGGTGGCCGAGAACTGGTCGGGCGGCGTGCCAGCGACGCTCACGGGATTGCCGGCGGTGTCGATCTTAAAGAGCTCAGGCGTCGCCCACATCTCGACGGAGTCACGCGAGACATAGATGGGCAGGTCGCCGATGATGAGAATGTCGCGCTCGTTGGCATAGGCCTTGAGGCGGCTCCACTGGCGATCGAAGAAGTACTGCGTCATCTGGTGGTAGAGCATACGCGCCGGATGGTCGGCACAGACCTTGGCGGAAGCTTCGCCGCGGGTGCGGAGTTCCGCGGGCCACTCCCAAAACGCCTTGAGACCGCACTCCTCTTTGACGGTCATGAACTCACAGTAGGGGATGAGCCAGTCCTCGTTGGCCTGGATAAAGTCATCGAAATCGGCCGGCTTGTCGGCGGCAAAGCGCTCAGCGGCGCGGTCGAGAATCTGACGGCGGCCGCCAAAGATAGCACCGTAGTCGACATTGCTGGGGTCGGATCCCAGATACACGCCATCGATATCGCGCTGCTCCAGATACCCTGCCTCGATAAGCTCGGCAAAGTCGATAAAGTTGGGGTTGCCAGCGCGGGCCGAGAACGACTGATAGGGCGAATCGCCATAGCTGGTCGTCGTAAGGGGCAGAATCTGCCAGTAATGTTGTTTGCACGAGGCGAGAAAATCGACGAAGTCGTAGGCATTCCAGCCAAAGCCGCCGATTCCGTATGGTCCGGGCAGAGATGAGACGGGCATGAGGACGCCGCTTGCACGCTCCATGAATGCGCTCACCAACCTTCTTGTTGTGGGGTCGGCCTGCCGATGGATGTGCAGTCCGCCTCCGATGTTCTGATCCGATACGCCTATTGTAAAACATGTTGTTTAAACATGTACAGGCAAGATAAAAAAGTTGGTCGATTTTCGGCGAATGGTTACATGCCATGAAAAAGCCCCGACCTCACAACGTGAGATCGGGGCAAGAGCGGTATGTAGGTTTTTGCTACTCGGCGTCGGCGAAGCCGTTGGGGTTGTGGCTCTGCCAGTTCCAGCTATCTCGGCACATGTCCGCGATGTCGTACTGGGCCTTCCAGCCCATCATGCGCTCGGCCTTGGAGGCATCGCACCAGTTGGCAGCGATGTCGCCGGCGCGGCGCTCGCGGATCACGTAGGGCAGCTCCTTGCCACAAGCCTTGGAGAAGGCGGCGACGACCTCGAGTACCGAGGTGCCGGTGCCGGTGCCCAGGTTAAAGATCTCGACGCCGGTTTTGCCGTTCATCCAGTTAAGGGCGGCAACGTGACCAGAGGCCAGATCGCACACGTGGATGTAGTCGCGCACGCCGGTGCCGTCGGGGGTGGGGTAGTCGTTGCCAAAGACCTGAACGGCCTCGAGCTTGCCCACGGCGACCTGGGCGACATAGGGCACCAGGTTGTTGGGGATGCCCTTGGGATCCTCGCCGATCAGGCCCGACGGATGAGCGCCGATGGGGTTGAAGTAACGGAGCAGCACGACGTCCCACTCGGGGTCGGCAGTGTGGACGTCCATAAGGATCTGCTCGATCATCCACTTGGTCCAACCATAGGGGTTGGTCGCGGGCTTCTTAGGATCCTCCTCGGTGACGGGCGGGTTGTCCGGGTCGCCGTAGACGGTCGAGGAGCTCGAGAAGATGATGGACTTGCAGCCATGGTTGCGCATGACGTCGATGAGCACCAGGGTGTTCTCGATGTTGTTGTGGTAGTACTCGACGGGCTTGCTCACCGACTCGCCGACGGCCTTAAAGCCGGCAAAGTGGATGACGCGGTCGATCTGATGGGTATCGAAGATCTTGTTCATCGCATCGTGGTCGAGCACGTTGGCCTCGTAGAAGGTGAGGTTCTTGGCGGCCTCGTCGCCCACGATGGTCTTGACGCGGTCGACGGCGACGGCGCTGGAGTTGGAGAGATCATCGACGATGACGACCTGGTAGCCACCCTCGAGCAGCTGAACGACGGTGTGCGAGCCGATAAAGCCGGCGCCACCGGTAACGAGGACGCAGGTGTCTTTGGGGTCGAGTGCTTTGGACATGTGGTCTCCTATCGAATCAGGAACACTTCTTCAGGGGAGTATAGCGCAGGCAGTTGTACCAAGAACGTACGCGGCGGGAAAAAGCAGAGGATTATGCTAGCGTACTCATAACAGAGCTCGCGTACGCATAACCTGATCTTTGGCATTTGCTTACGAGCCGCTGACCTTGCAGTTTCCTGCCGTTCGTGGAAATCGTTGGGACGCGCCATATGTACGCTAATATGTATGAGTTGAGCGACATATAAATAAGCATGTAACGGAGTACATATGTCACCAAACAGCGATTCCATCCTTTCCCAGGAGCTCTCGCGTCGCACTGCCCTCAAGGCCCTGTTCGGCGCTGCTTCTGCGGCAGTTCTTTTTGGTCTGCCCACTCGCGCCCATGCGGCAGAGGCTTCCAAAGAAACCACCGATAAACTGAATGCCGCCCAGGCCCAGCTCGACGAGGTTCAGGCCCAGCTCGACAGCATCGCAAATGAGTATGCGGCGCTGGCCAACAAGAATGCCCAGACCCTCAACGACATCGAGAATGTCCAGGGCAAGATTGACGACACGCAGGCCCAGATCGATGAAAAGAAGGCCGAGCTCAAGAAGAAGCGCAACGACCTTTCCGATCGCGTGGCCGCCAGCTACAAGTCCGGCGGCACGAACATCCTGTCGCTGCTGCTGGCCTCTGGCTCGTTTGAGGAACTCGTCGCCAACGCGCATTACGTTGAGAAGATCAACAAGAGCGACCGCGATGCCATCGAGGATATCCAGACGATTCAGGCTGAGCTCGACGCACAGAAGACCGAGCTCGAAGCACAAAAGGCCGACCTGGAGAAACTCAAGGACCAGCAGACGGCTCAGATGCAGGATATGCAGGCCAAGCAGCAAGAGGTCCAGACCGTGCTGAATGGTCTATCCGACGACGTCAAGGAGCTCATGGCTCAGCGTGATTCCGAGATCCTCGCTGCCGCCCAGGCCGAGGAGGCCGCTAGGAAGGCCGCCGCTGCCGCTGCCGCCGCGAACAAGAACAATTCCTACTCGGGTGGTTCAAGCTCGGGTGGCGGATCGTATGCGCCCGGAACCCCGCAACAGAATGCCGGCTCGGGCAAACAGCAGGCCGTCGTCAACGCGTGCTACTCCACGCCTTCGCCGGGTCAGAACTGGTGCGCGGCGTGGGTTACCAATGTCTTCCGTAACGCCGGCGTGGGCTATTTTGGCGGCAACGCGTGTGACATGTTCAACGCCTGGTGCTATAGCTCCGACCGCTCGGCGCTACAGGTGGGCATGATCGTGGCCGATTCCTCGCACAGCGGCACGGGTGCTCCGGGCCTTATCTACGGTCATGTGGGTATCTACGTTGGCGGCGGCATCGTTATGAGCAACGAGGGTGCCATTACGTCTAAGTCGCTTGATTCGTTTATTAGCTTCTATGGCACTGGCTCTGGCGTGCGTTGGGGCTGGCTTGGCGGTATTGCGCTGTCGTAGCTGCGGTTTGAAGCAAGTTGGTCCGGGACTGGGGGCGAGGCATACCGGACTGGGTTGTCTGAATAAATATGGTGAAGGCCCCTTTCGGGGTCTTCTTTGTTAAAGGAATTCGCCTACTCGGTGGACTTCGGGTTCGAGGTCTACGTCGAACTGCTCTTTGACTTTGGCTTGGATGCCGCGGATGAGTTCGTCGACATCGGCGGCGGTGGCGTGGTCGGCGTTGACGATGAAGCCGCAGTGCTTTTCGCTTACCTGCGCGCCGCCGACAGCATGGCCGCGCAGGCCGGCATCCATGATGAGTTTGCCGGCAAAGTGGCCCTCGGGGCGTTTGAAGGTGGAGCCGGCACTCGGCATGTCGAGCGGCTGCTTGTCCTCGCGGCGCTGGCGGTAGTCGTCCATATCGGCCTTGATCATCGCGGCGTTGCCCGGGGCGAGATTGAAAGTGGCCGAAAGTACGATGAAGCCGTCGTCGGCGATGCGGCTCTTGCGATAGCCCAGGTTAAGCTCGTCGACATCGAACTCGATGATGTTGCCGCTGCCACGGGTGCCGTCGTCGAGCTGGCGAGCGGGTTTGTAGACGCGCACGGACTCTAGCACATCGGCCATGCAGGCACCGTAGGCACCGGCGTTCATGTAGCAGGCGCCGCCGACCGATCCGGGAATGCCCGAGATGGGCTCCATGCCGGTAAGGCCGGCCTCGGCTGCCGCGGCAGCGACATCGGAAAGCAGCGCACCGGCGGCTGCCGTAACGTGCGTGCCATCGACGGTGATGTCGGAGAGGCCCTCGCCCAGCGCCACGACGACGCCGCGGATACCCTTGTCGCCGACGAGCAGATCGGAGCCGTTGCCCACGATGGTGAGCGGCAGATCGCAGCGATAGCAGGTGTCAAGCGTGGCGACGAGTCCCTGCTCGGTATCGGGCGTGACAAAGACATCGGCCGGGCCGCCGATCTTAAACGTGGTGTGCTCGCGCATGGGCTCGCTCATGAGCACGTTGTCCTCACCGGCAACACCGGCAAGCGCGCAGAGCAGGTCCTCGTTAAAAAAGTCATTTTCGTGCATACGAATATCCGCCTTATGGTGGTCGTTTTCATCAATCGAATGCAATATACCCCACCCAGATGGATTTGGTGCAAAGTAACCTGGCCCCAACGCACCACATGGTGCAAAGGGGCCAGGTTACTTTGCACCAATCGCGGCGATAAAACAGCCGTCTACCGGATTGGTAAAGTGTTTATCATCGAGGTGGAGGGACGGTCGCTATACTTTCAAGAGATTGCGCGAATACTCGGAAGGAGCGAGATGGGAAACAAAGCTACTCTCAAGCAGATTGCCCAGGAGGTGGGGCTTTCCCCCTCGTCGGTCTCGCTTGTTCTCAACAATCGGCCTTGTCGCATCTCGGAAGAAAACCGCAAGCGCATCAAAGAGGTCGCGGCGCGCAACCACTATGTTCCCAACCAGATTGCGCGCAGCCTGGTCATGCGCGAGTCGCGCACGCTGGGCCTTATCGTTCCCAACATCGAGAGCCGTTTTTTTGCCTCGCTCGCTGGCAGCCTGGAAAAGCGCTGCCGCGAGGACGGCTACGCGCTTTTTATTACCAGCTCGGGCGGAAGCGCCGAGGACGATCTAGAGCTCCTGCGCCAGCTGGTGACGCGCGGCGTCGATGGTGTGTTTTTGGTCGTGGGCGACGAATTCTCGGACGACCGCGCTTTGCGCGAAGAAGTCAGCCATCTGCCCATCCCGGCGGTAATGGTTGACCGTGCCATTGAGGGACTCGAGTGCGACAAGGTGATGTTCGACCACGAGATGGGCGGCTACATGGCTACCCGCTATTTGATTGAGCAGGGTCACTGTCGTATTGCCTGCCTGGTTAACGCGCGCCGTTCCAATACGGGTCGCAAGCGACTTGCCGGCTATGAGCGCGCGCTTCGTGAGGCGGGGCTGCCCATTGATGCACTTCTTGAGTTTGAGAGCGAGTATTACATTCCGAGTGCCTACGAGGCCTCGGAGGCGGTGCTTGCGACCGATGCCACCGCCGTGTTCGCAAGCTCGGACAACATTGCTCTCGGCCTGCTCAAGCGCCTACATGAGATGGGGAAGAGCATTCCGGGCGATATCTCGGTGGTGAGCTACGACAACTCGGCTGCTGATGTGCTGTTTGAGCCGGCACTGACCGCGATCGAGCAAGATCCGAGCGTGCTGGCCGAGCATGCCTTTAGCTGTATGGCAAAACGCTTGGCCGGTAAGGGCGGCAAGCGTGCCGATGAAGTCGTCCTGGAGCCTGTGCTCATCGTGAAGGACAGCGTGCTCAAGGTTACAAAACACAACTAAACGCGTTTGTCGATTTGCATATCAGGAATATGAAGAACTTGTGACAAATAATGTCGCAGGCCAATGTCTGGTTTTGTCAGGTTAATGGCGAACCGGAATGATAAAACGTTTTTTCATACTGATAAAACGTTTTAGCAAATATACTTGTCCCAACGAAAGGTCGCCATATCGGAGGGTGACCATGCAGCGAAGGGACATAAACAATGGCTAAAACTCTGGGAACGCCATGGCAAAAGCTGAGACACGAGGTGCCGGCTTCCGAGCTCGAGGGTGTCGATCTGTATTGGCGCGCATCGAACTACCTGTCCGTCGGCCAGATCTACCTTCGCTCCAACCCGCTGATGCGCACCGACTTTGTCGACGAGAAAACCGGTGAGGTGCGCGACTTTGGTCGCCCGGACGTTAAGCACCGCCTGGTCGGTCACTGGGGCACCACGCCCGGCATCAACTTCCTGTTCGGTCATGTCAACCGCCTCATCGCCGATCACAACCAGAATGCTATCTTCTTGATGGGCCCTGGTCACGGTGGCCCCGCCGGTACTGCTCAGTCGCTGCTCGACGGTACTTACCGCGAGATTCGCCCCGACATCACCAATGACGAGGCCGGCCTACAGAAGTTCTTCCGCCAGTTCTCCTATCCCGGCGGCATCCCGAGTCACTTTGCGCCCGAGACGCCCGGTTCCATCCACGAGGGCGGCGAGCTCGGCTACACGCTCAGCCACGCCTACGGCGCCGTCATGGACAACCCGAGCCTGCTGGCCGTGGCCGTGGTGGGCGACGGCGAGTCCGAGACCGGTCCGCTCGCGACCTCTTGGCAGTCCAACAAGCTCGTGAATCCGGCAACCGACGGTATCGTTCTGCCGATCCTGCACCTCAACGGCTACAAGATCGCCAACCCCACCATCCTCGCCCGCGTGTCCGACGAAGAGCTCACCAAGTTCTTTGAGGGCATGGGCTATAAACCGCATTTCTTTGTCGCCGGCTTTGACGACGAGAGCCATGCGAGCATTCACGAGCGTTTCGCCGCCCTGTTCGAGCAGGTCTTTGACGAGATCTGCGACATCAAGGCCGCCGCACAGGCCCAAGCTGCCGCGGGCGAGACCGTGGTCCGCCCGGCCTATCCCATGATCGTGTTCCGTACGCCCAAAGGTTGGACCTGCCCCAAGCAGATTGACGGCAAGAAGACCGAGGACTCCTGGCGCGCCCATCAGGTGCCGCTCGCGAGCGCCAAAGACACCCACGAGCACTTCCGCGTGCTGCGCGAGTGGCTGCGCTCCTACAAGCCCGAGGAGCTCTTTACGCCCGAGGGTCAGGTGCGCCCCGAGGTGACGGCCTTTATGCCGACCGGCGAGCTGCGCATCGGCGCCAACCCCAACGCGAACGGCGGCAAGGTGCGCCGCGAGCTCGAGCTGCCCGATATTCATGCCCACGAGGTCCCCGTCGCAACTAATGGTCATGGCTGGGGCTCCACCGAGGCCGCCCGCGTCTTTGGTGAGTACACCGCCGACGTCCTGGCAAATAACATGGACGACTTCCGCATCTTTGGTCCCGACGAGACCGCTTCCAACCGCCTGCAGGATGCCTACAAGGTGACTAAGAAGCAGTGGGACGCCGGCTTCTACGAGGACGAGGCCAACGACGAGCTGCTGGCAGGTTCCGGTAAGGTTGTCGAGCAGCTGTCCGAGCACCAGTGCGAGGGCTTCCTCGAGGCCTACGTGCTCACCGGCCGCTCCGGCGTGTGGAGCTCCTACGAGAGCTTTGTCCACGTGGTCGATTCCATGGTCAACCAGCACTGCAAGTGGCTCGAGGCCACCAAGCGCGAGATTCCGTGGCGTGCCCCCATCAGCGGCCTCAACATTTTGCTGTCGAGCCATGTCTGGCGCCAGGACCACAACGGTTTCTCTCACCAGGATCCCGGCTTTATCGACCTGCTGCTCAACAAGGCCAACGACACGCATATCGTGAATGCTTACTATCCGGCTGACGCCAACATGGCGCTTGCTGTGGCCGAGCGTGTTTACCAGTCCACCGACTGCGTCAACGCTATCTTCTGCGGCAAGCAGCCCGCCCCCACTTTCCAGACGGTCGACGAGGCCCGCGCCGAGCTCGCCGAGGGCGTTGCGACTTGGGAGTGGGCATCGACCGCCGACTCGCTCGCCGAGGCTGACGCCGTGGTTGCCGCGTGCGGCGACGTGTCGACGCTCGAGGCTCTGGCTGCAACCGACATGCTGCGTGAGCTGGGCATTAAGGTGCGGTTCGTCAACGTGGTCGATCTGCTCAAGATCCAGAACGTCTGCGAGAACGACCAAGCCATCAGCGATGAGCGCTGGACTGAGCTGTTTGGCTGCGGCGATAAGCCCGTACTCTTTGCATTCCACGCCTATGCTGGCACGATTCGCCGTCTGATTTGGAACCGACCCGGCCACGACGCCTTCCGCGTCCACGGCTACGAGGAGAAAGGCTCCACGACAACGCCGTTCGACATGCTGCGCCTGAACAACATGGACCGTTGGGCACTGGCCGCCGACGTGCTGCGCATGGTTGACGCCGATAAGTTTGCCGAGCAGATTGACGAGTGGGAGGCATTCCGCACCGAGGCCTTTGAGTTCGCGTGCGATGAGGGCTACGATCACCCGGCCTTCACCGACTGGGTCTGGCCCGACGCCGCAGCCGCAACTGCTGCCGACGGCGCGCTCTCCGCAACGCAGATGACCGCAGGCGACAACGAGTAGGTAGGCATCCGGGACGGTCTCGCGCTGGGGCCGCCTCCAGGCGGGTTGCCTTGGTCTGAGAAGTGGGCTTCGCGAACTTCTCAGACCAAGGCAACCCGCCCGGAGGCGGCCCTCTCGACTGTTTCGATATGCGGGGGCCGATTCTTTTTTATGTAATGGGGATTTTGCTTACGCTGCCTTGGAAACTGTGCATCTAACTATGGTCAGCCAAGACTACATTGCCGGGGTGGGGTGCTTGGTTTTGGAAGTTCGCGAAGCCCACTTCCAAAACCAAGCACCCCACCCCGGCCCTCGTCCGTATGTTCTTCCGCTGGGCGAGCCATAGACGCCGCGCACCGATCTACTAAAGCATGAGCTTGAAATTGGTGCTATATTCGGCTTGAGTTGTTTAATGCTAGTACGGGAGGCTGATATGGGGCTGTTCAAGAAGAAAAACCCGCAGGATGCCTTTGATCCCGATGTGTTTACCATCACGGATACGATTTTGGACCCGCCGCGGTTTACGTTTTTGCCGGCTATCTACCAGGATGCCACGCGTCGCAAGTGGGCCGTGCATCAGCGCGGCGGCGAGCCGAAGATTTTTGACTATACGGACGTGTTGCAGTGCGAAGTGGCCGAGGCGGGCGATCCGGAGGCCGAGGAAGTGGTTTCAAAACAGGAATTTGCCCAGCGTATCCTGGCAAATCCTGCCAAGGCGGCGAAAATAAACGCTGCCAAGCGTAATATGTGTCTTGGTATGGGCGTTGTTGTGGCGGTTCAGACGGGAAAAGACGAGGTTTCCAAATTAGAGATTCCCGTTATGACCGACGAAGTCAAACGCGATTCAAGTCTATATAAGTCGTATCGGAATGTTGCCGAGAAGATCAAGGCCGAATTTGATGCCATGGGAGGGCTGGTCTAATTTTGGCGGCATACGTTTCTGAATGAGGAGTCTGTGCAATGGCAGGCGAATCTTATGCAATTCCCCCCAAAGATCGTGCTGTTGAGGGAATTCTTTGGTATATCCAGCACCACCAGCTTGCCGGCGGCGATCGCCTGCCGGCCGAGCGCGTGCTGTGCGAAGAGATCGGCGTTTCGCGTACGGCGTTGCGCGCCGGCATCACGCGGCTCATCTCGTGTGGAACGCTCGAGAGCCGTCGCGGATCGGGTACGTATGTGTGCCCTCCCAAGCCGCTGAACATCTTCCAGGAAACGTATAACTTTTCCGATGCTGTGCGGACTGCCGGCCTGCACTCCTCTTCTCGTCTGGTTTCCACCGGGACCATCGAGGCGGATGAGGCGCTTGCCGACAGGCTTGGGGTGTCTGTAGGCGCTCCTTTGCTACGCATGCAGCGCGTTCGACTAATTGAGGGCGAGCCGGCGTCAATCGAGACGGCTCACGTTAACCTGTCCCTGTGCCCATCGCTTACCGAGCACGATTTTGAGTGCGAGAGCCTTTACGATGTCTTGCTCAAAGAAGGTGGCGTGCGTGTTGAGCATGGACGTGAGCATATCTCCATCTCGCGTTTGAACGTCGAAGAGGCCGAGCTGCTCCAGCAAGAAGAGGGAACGCCGGTGTTCTATGAGAGCTCGATCGAATTTGATAAGGACATGCGTTTTGTGGAGCATTGCAAATCGGTGATTTTGCCCACAAAGTTCCGCTTTGCCGATAACGGCGAAGAGAACGGCATGAGGAGCGTGGCAGGTGAACAATGGCTGAAACAGTAGATGCCACCCCGGTTTATATGCGCATTCGACGCCGCATCGAGGAACGTATCGAGCGCGGTATATATCCCACGGGTTCCATGATTCCGTCCGAAAAAGACCTCGCCGAGGAATTTGGTACGACACGCTTGACCATCCGAAGCGCTGTCGATGAGCTGGTTCGGCGCGGGCAGATTCGCCGTGTTCGGGGAAAAGGTGCCTTTGTGGCGCAGAAAGTACCTGCTTTTTTTGAACGCACGGTCGGTTTCCGTGAATCGGTCCGTGCTTCGGGCGGCGAGCCGTCCGTCCGTATTCTCGCGCGTTCCAAGCGTTATGCGGGGCCATATTACGCCGACCTGTTTGGCATCGCCGAGGACGACCTGCTCTATTCCGTTCGACGCCTGAACTGTATAAACGGTAGCCCCGTATCGATTGAGACGGCGCTGATTCCCTGCCTGCTGTTCCCAACCATCGAAGATATTGACGTGTCGGTCTTCAGTTTGTACGAGACCTATGAGATGCTGGGCCGAAAGCCAGTCATGGCACAGGAAAAGCTCGATATCGAAGCGCTGGGCGCACGAGATGCCGGCCTCCTTGGACTGGAACAGGGCGATCTTGTTTTGCTTTTGGAATGCGTGAGCTATGACGCGAGCGGTCAGGCTATCGAGTATGTAAAGTCCTTCAATCGTGGCGATACGGGCGGCTACACCTATACGTACTAGCTGGTATTTTGTGAATAACGGCTGGGAAACTAACCAGTTTTGATCGTTGGGTCAGCTGTATATACAACCTTACAGGGCTCAAAATCGACCGTTCGCCGATGGGGATAAATTAATCGACAAAGAGGTATCAAAAAGCCGTAACCTGTAACTGTGATTGGTATCAAATACTAATGATTTGTTACGAGGTGAGACGATGAAGATGCTCGATTACGTTCAGCTTGCCCATGTGCGTATGGGGGAGAACCTCGAGCGTTCGTCTGAGCTGGTAGCGCAGCTCGTTGATATTTTCCAGTCCGGTTCTTTTGACGCGCTGCGCATCGTTGCTTCGGGTTCGTCGCGCCATGCCGCCGATTGCGCCCGCGATTACCTGCAAGATGCCCTGCAAATGCAGGTGTCCGTTGTGACGCCCGAGGCCTTCGTTGATTTTGAACACACCTATCCGCAGCATGCGCTCAACATTGCCGTTTCGCAGAGTGGCTATTCGACCAATACGATTGCGGCGCTCGATTACATGCGCGCACACGATATGGCTGCAGTTGCGCTCACGGCAAACGTCGAGGCACCCATCAAGGAACACGCTGACATCGTTCTTGACTACGGTGTGGGCGTCGAGTCGGTGGACTTTGTGACTCTGGGCGTCGAGGTGCTCGTTGAGTACCTGGTGCTCTTTGGTATTTACGGCGGTCAGGCGCGCGGAACGATTGACGCCAAGGGCGTTGCCCAGCGTCTTGACGACCTGCGCGAGGCCATCCAGGCCAATGCCGTGATGTGCAAGACCGCCGAGGCATATGTCCAAGACCACATGCTCGAGCTTTCTGAGCACACGCCCGCCATGGTCGTCGGCAACGGCCCCAACTATGGCGTTGCCGAAGAGGCGGCCCTCAAGCTGAGCGAGACCATCAAGATTCCTGCCATGCATCACGAAGGCGAGGAGTTCGTCCACGGTCCCGAGATGCAGATCGTTCCGGGCTATCTGGTGTTTATCGTCGACGATCCGCAGGGGTCGGAGCGTCTTGCGAATATCGCTGATGCGCTATCGAACGTTACGACAAAAACGGTGCTGCTCACGGACCATCCCAAGGGTAGGGCTCACGAGGTTGCGGTGCCTCAGGTGGCTCCGCTGCTCAGCGCAATTCCCAATCTTGTGTTCTTCCAGACGATTGCGGCCATGATAGCCGAGCGTCTGAAGTCATGGGACGTGCACCCGTATCTTGATGCCGTCTCCAAGCAAATGGAGGTCAAGGCAGAGGGCTACGAAGAGTCAGTCAATGCGCTTAAGGCCAAAGCGGCCGAGTGTTACGGAATGTAAGCGGGTTTTGATGCCCGTTGGCATGGGGGATGTGGAAACAACCCCAGAAAGGAGAGACAAATGAAGGAAACCGAGAAGATCGAGATCATGCATTTCGACCAGGAGGGCTATCTCGAGGACGGCAAGGCGCTCTACGAGACCGGCAAGAAGATGACCGCGCTCGCCGACAAGGTCGCCGACGAGGGCTACGACGCCGTGTTC
>JAXJKV010000056.1:0-13144 GCA_036297525.1 Collinsella sp. | reverse complement strand
TGTTAGCGCCGGGCGATTTTAGCCGCTAATAGTCAAACGATTTTGACCAATCCCGGTCACCGAATAATGGCCACCGTGCCTCCCCGCCGCCACTACGCTGGTGGTGCCAACACGCCGGCGTTAGGAGGACCATTGAGGTGAACGAGAGACACGATGACCTACAGGAGATTATAGACGCGGCGCTCCGGGAGATGGCCGCGGAGGAGGGCGACGGGTTCGACCCGCAGGCATGCAACCTCGCTGAGTTCTGCAGGAGGACGGGGCTCACCCGCTCCCGCGCGAGGACGGTCAGGGCCCACGGGTTCAGGGCCCTGCCCCACGGGAACAGCGGGAGGAGGGCCGCGCCGGGCGTGCTCGCCGGCCACACCGGCCTGGTGGACGACCTCCTGCGGAAGGGCGTCACCAACTCGCAGGTGATATTCGAGCGGCTGCTCGGCCAGGGCTACGCCGGCGGCCTCACAACGGTGAAGACCTACATCGCCGCGCACCGGGACCTCGTGCCCGCGAAGAGGCGGCAGGCGGCCCCGCAGGGCTGCCGCGGCCAGCGCTTCAGGACGGCGCCCGGAGAGGCCTACCAGATGGACTGGGGCTTCGTCGCGGTCGAGCGCCCTGGCGGGGAGCGGGCGCGGATCGCCTGCTTCGCCATGGTCTGCCACCATTGCGGGGGCGCCCACGTCGAGTTCTTCCCGAACGCGCGCCAGGAGAACCTCCTCATCGGGATGCTGCACGCGTTCTCGGCGCTGGGCGTGCCCGCGACCGTGCTCACCGACAACATGAAGAGCGTGGTCGTCCGCCGCGATGCCGACGGCCGGCCCGTCTGGCAGGCCGACTACGCCGAGTTCATGGGCGTCGTCGGCTTCCGCACCAGGTTGTGCAGGCCGCGCCACCCCTATACGAAGGGCAAGGTGGAGAGGCTCGTCCGCTTCGTGAAGGGGAACTTCCTCGCGGGAAGGTCCTTTACCGACCTTGACGCCCTCAACCGGGAGGCCGCCCTCTGGTGCGCCGAGCAGGGAGGCCGCTGGCGGCGCGCGGCGGCATGCGTCCCGATGCGCGAGCACGAGGCGGCGTGCTCGGCGAACACCAGGCCGCTCGAGGTCACGGCCGAGGTCGAGCGGTACCTGTGCCCGCGCCGGAAGATCTCCTTCGACGGCTTCGTGAGCTTCGAGGGGCACCGCTACGGCGTGCCCTACTGGTACGTCCGCCGCGAGTGCAGGGTGAACCGGGAGGGGCGCGTGGTGCACATATACAGCGACGACCTCTCCCGCGAGCTCGTCGCCCACGCCGTCGGCACCGGCGCCGACAGCTGGTGCGAGGGGCAGTGGGAGACATCGCCGGCGCAGCCCGAGGAGCTGCCGACCCAGCCGGTGGGGACCGTGGTCGAGCAAATCGCCCCGCCCAGGACGAAACCCGGTTTCGAGAGGTTCGACTTCGGGAGGGCCGAATGATGGCGGGCGCGGGGGCGAGCCCCTACGAGCTCGCGAGCGACGCCGCGTCGAGGCTCGGGATCGCCGTCGGGGCGGAGGAGCTCGCGACCCTCGCCTCGGACCTCGACCTCGGCGACGGGGAGATGGCCGCCGTGGCAGCCACCTTCTCCTACCTTGCGGAGAAGAGGAGGCTCGCCTCCATCGAGACGCTGCTGAGGCTGAGCAGGCTGCCCAGGCGCGAGCCCAAGACCTTCGAGGGCTTCGACTTCTCCAGGATCCAGGGCCGGGACGCGGCCGCGCTGGGCAAGCTCCCGTCGCTGGCCGACCTCTACGCGCACCGCAACGTCGCCTTCGTCGGGCCCGGCGGCATAGGGAAGACGCACCTCGCGCAGGCCTACGGGCGCGAGTGCTGCATGCGGGGGCTCAAGACCTACTACATAAAGGCGACCGAGCTCAGGGACAGGTTCCAGAAGGCCGTCCAGCGGGGAAACACCTCGCGGGTCGTCTCCTCGCTCGTCAAGCCGTCGTGCCTCATCGTTGACGAGGTGGGAAGATGCGTCTACGACAGGCCGTGCACCGACCTGTTCTTCGATGTCGTCGACAGGCGCTACGAGAAGGAGGGGCCGAACGCGATGGTCCTCACGAGCAACATCGCCCCGAGCGGGTGGGATGAGTTCTTCACGGGCGACGACACGCTCCTCTGCGCCCTCGACAGGCTGTTCGACAAGGCGTCGGTGTTCGTGATGCGGGGCCCGAGCTACCGCGGCAGGGAGCTTGACACCTACTCGGTGGAGGCCGTCCCCCAGGCGGTGAAGGTGAGGGGGATCCAGCCCGAGGGGATGTAGGAATGCGATAGGAAAGTCATAGATGCGGGCGTGTTGGCTAAAATGGGTCGGCCGGGATTGGTCAATCTCGGCCGACTATATTTGGCTAAAATAATCCGACGCTAACATCATAACAGTATGGGCAACAGAAGTTGCACTCCAATGTCGGGGCTATCGTCATGCCGAGAGAGCGATCAGAAAACCGAACAAGACGGCCTATCGCCTTCATTTCCTCCTTTTCGTCACGATCATCTTCTAACAGCATTCCTCCTTGAAGCAACGCTTCGCGCAATTCATCTGGCTCCCATTCGCTTCCCGATACCATGCGGCACATTCTTTCTGCATGCTGCTTATCTAACGAAAGGATCGCACCGGTCTTCGCATTCATCACCAGCGTCCTTTCGCCACGGGTTTCAATCAGGTTGTATTGAGACGGTCTCATATGTTTATCCCTCACAAACAATCAAAGAAATCTCGACCGCAATCGGTCGACGGTAAAGCAGATGGCAAAAACGCTTGCTACGTTTATTAGGCAGTCAATTAGAATCGAAATGCATTGACTATTCCCCAACGGGGTCACGCCACAAATCCACATGAGCATCGAGGCTGGAAGCGGAAGCATGGAATTGGCCCCGAGCTGTATGTAGATCGTTACGACGTTGACAAGCAACAGCATGCCAATAGGACCGAAGCCGGATCCAAAATAGGAAACAACGATCACGCAAGAGACCACGTATGCAAGGCAGACCGCACTCGTCAGAAGAAGTCGATCGCAAAACATATTCAGGTTGAAATACTGTTGAGCATCCAAAACGATTGCGCAGTTAAGACAGTACAAAACGACACTTGACAGGATAAACGCGCCCAATAGGGCGAAAGAAGACAGCATCGCTCGCGCAACGGTAACGCACGCCCGCTTCCCTCCCCGAGCCTCCGACAGCCCCCACGGTTCCTCGACAAAGCTCGAACTGACAAAGCGTGGGACAACGCAAGGCGCGACAAGCGGAAAGAACAATGCATGAGCCAACGGGGCCACATTGAACAGCAAGCCGCGAAAAACCTCTGCATTACCAAATAGAAGGGCGTCCTCTGCCGACAGTTTAAGCGTCGGGTCTGGGAAAAAGCCCAAGAAACTGCCCTCGCGGAGGCTACAGAACCACATCGGGAAAGAATTAAGCTGCAATATCACCATACACGCATAAATTGCCAGGATTAAGACGTACGTCCATTCGCTTACATGCTTCAATTCTGAATGGAGGAACCTTTTAATCTGACGAGCCATTGAGCACACCTCCGACACGACAGGTCACGAGAGCGTAAATCAATACCGATAGACAGCCAGCTGCCACGCCATATCCCAGAAGCGTCAGCTGCCCCATATCGCTATACCCAAGGGCACATCCGGCTCCAAGGTACGGCCCCGGAAGGAGGAAGATCCATCGCAAGGATGGTATAGGTGCCTGAAGGAAGGTTCCGTAGAGCGTCAAGCTCATGACAAATCCAATTATTATTACAGCCCCGCTCAATACAGCGCTGCCTGTAATCCGATAGATGGTCATCGTCTCCAACGCAACCGATATCACCAATACGGCGTTGATTATCATCGCAGGCAAAAATGCAGCCAGCATGCCGTGCGTGTAGTTTTGCCCCCCACGCATTATGGCTATTGCAAACAAAAGAAGGCAAAGTGCGCTATAAGCTGCACCGACTATTAAAGCAGACGAAAGCACATGTGCCAGAGCCCCATTAAAGCGGGCGAGACCTCTTGCTGAAGAAATTCGGTATCCCTCTTTATAGCCATGCTCCTGTAAAAGCACCAAACAAACGATGAGTGGAACGAACAGGGATGTACCGGCAAAAGCGCTGCGCGCAAGGGACTCATCAGGCGCAGAAGGATCGATTGCATTCCAGAGGAAACCAATATCCTCCCCACAAACGCCATAGCCAAAGCCTAGCAACGTTGCTCCGTTATTTAGAAAAACACCGAAGAGAAGACCGCACGCCAACATAAGCGTAAGACCAAACTGCGCCGGAAACATCCTGTGTAGACGCATCATATCTGCCTTTATGGGATGGATCGCCCGCTTCATAGCGAGACCGCGTTCATCAAGCGCCTGTAATATTCTTTTAGGGACGACGCCTCATCCCTTATGACATCCATCGATTCCTTTTTCAGCAGTTCACCGTCATGAATAAACACGCAACTTGTTGCAACCGATGCCAACTCATCCAAATCATGGCTAGAGATGAGCATGGTCTTACCCTGTTCTCGATTCAATCGGCCGATAAGGGCCCATATACTCTCGATGCCCAGCGGGTCCAACCCATTTGCCGGCTCATCGAAAATTAGTACGTCGGTGTCGCCCAACAAAGCCGTAGCTATATCCAGTCGCCGTTTCATTCCCAGAGAAAAACTGCTCACGCTCTTTTTCTCATCGACGTCCAGCCCGACTAGGCCCAAGACGCGAGGAACCTCACGTGTCTCATCGAGTCCCCATTCCGCACATCGGATCCGAAGATTCTCCACCGCACTGAGGGATTGGTATGCTCCGCTGGAATCTGGCACATAGCCGACACGCGTCCGCATCAGGCTCAGCTCTTTTTTCGACTTGCCTCCAAAGAGCTCCACGCTCCCCGACGATGGCTCACAGAGGCCCAGCACTATTTTAATAAGCGTGCTTTTGCCCGCCCCGTTTGCACCAACAAGGGCGCAAAGTTCAGACTGATTCACCTCGAAGGAAACGTCATGCAACACACGCCGTTTTCCATAGCGCTTTGACACCTTTGATAGCTTTATCGCTGATGCGCTCATTGGCCTCCTATTCTGCTTGATAACAAAACCGCTGCTGCCAGACTGTCGCCTGGCAGCAGCTGCAACTGCTAGAAATTAACAACACACAAGTTTTTGCTGCAGTTATTGACGCAGACGCGTGCTCCACAGAATGCCTTGCAGTAACCGTTGCACCCACCACCGGGGTCCACATAACTCGGCTTTACAATCCAGCTCATATCGTTCCTCCTTTCTTTTATCGTTCGTTCTTGATGTTATTGTTTGCCGATAACTTATATTTGTCAAGATAATTAATAAACAAAGAACCCGTGTTAGACACGGGTTCCGCTACACTGATATTTCGTTATAGTTGTTCTTTTTATGCTACTCGTCGCTCAAATCTACAGCGAAGACCGATGTCGGAAGCGACGCCTCATTGCCTCTGCCATCCCGCATCTGCCTCACGGCATTCTTCGCGCGCTCGACAATAAGTTCCTCGAGCTCTTTCTCGCTCACGCGCTGAATAATATCTCCCGGTTGACAATCAAGCTCATCACAGATTTCAAGAAGCGTCTTAAGACGAATAGCTTTAATTTTTCCGTTTCTTAGCTTAGAAATATTAGCCGGAGTATGCCCCGTGGCACGAATCAGATCAGAGCTGGTCTTTCCGGTCTTAAGCAGCTGCGTCTCAAGCTCGATGATGAGATAGCTCATGTTTCCTCCTACACAAGCTCGTCAGACTGCTCCTGGAGCAGCGAGGCATAACTCCAAATCGCCGAGATAAACAGACAGACAACTGCGCCGATAAACGACCCCGCATCAAAGGTAGCGCCTTGGCAAATCTCAATAACAAAGGAATGAGGCACGATGTAAAGCTCCAGTCCGCCAATGGTGAGATTGACCGATCCATAGGCACCAACAAGCGAAACCGCGGCGTTAACAGCAAAGGCAAGCGCGAGAACACGGATAAGCCGCACATGCGCCCTGGTAAAGGGCGATACGCCCCGCGAAATGTCGCGGCTGATTCCGCACAAAACGACAAGCGAAATACCCATGGCAAGCGCCATGCACAGTCCGCTTGGGATAACGATGCACCCGCCATTGAGAAGCGTCACAACACCGAAAGAATCGACAGAAGCAGCGTTTGCAACCGCATACCAGATCACGTAAACAACCAACGCGGCGAAAGCGACGAGCATTCCCGCAAAAACGACCGCCATGCAAAAGCCAAGCTTCCTTACAGTCTCGCCCGCCTTGGCCATACGCTGAACGCTGTTGGACATACACTCACCCTCATCGAATCTATCGTTATCCGAATAGTTTATCGAACAACGATATGGATTGCATGCGGAAAGCCCCGCCAGTGCGCATAGGCCATTCACTAATCAGAAGGGGTGAGAGTGGATTTTTGGACACGTATCGAACGAGAGTGGATAATCTCCCACTTTGAGGCCACCACCGGGCCTAAAACGGGAGATTATCCACTCTCATAGTCATCAAGGCTCACAACCTCTTACTCGGGCGCCTCGCGCAGGGCCGACATCGTAGCCGCATATTGCTGCTGCAGCGCATGCATTCCCTCGCGAGCGCCGTCAACGGCATCGGCGCCGCGCAGCGCCTCGGTCACCACGACCGCCGGCTCGTACAGATTATCGAATCCCAGGTTCTGGCTCACGCCCTTGAGCGTGTGCGCTGCCATAAACGCTTCCTCGGCGTCTCCCGCCGCCATGGCAGCCTCCAGCTTGTCCATGCTCTCGTCATCTAAAAACTTGAGGGCAAAGCGGGCAAGCATTTCCCCGCCCATCAGCCGAGCACACGCGTCATCATAATTAGCGCCGATCTTCTCATACGCCTCACGCATGGAAATCATGGATTAAAAACTCCTTTGGTCAAACTAAATCGTGGGAAACGCGACGACATCGGCGGGGCGTGCCAATGTCTCGGCAATTTGGTCTTGCACCTCGAGCAAACAGTCGAGCAGCAACGGGTTAAAGGTGCCGCACTTACCGTCCAGAATCATCTTGATCGCTTCCTCGTGCGGGATAGCGTCCTTGTGCACGCGCACGCTCGTCAGGGCATCGTACACGTCGGCCACCGAAACCACCTGTGCGGCAATGGGAATTTCGTAGCCCTTAAGGCCATCGGGATAACCCTTGCCGTCCCAGCGCTCGTGATGCCAACGCGCAATCTGGTACGCATATTCCATAAGCGCATTGCCGGCGTGATGGCTACCCAGCTCAAGCAACATGTCGGCGCCGATCGTGGTATGCGTCTTCATAATCTCGAACTCCTCGGGCGTAAGGCGTCCGGGTTTGTTGAGAATCGCATCGTCAATCGACATCTTGCCGATATCGTGCAGCGCCGAAGCCAGGGCAATCGTGGAGCGCTCCTCATTGTCGAGGGAGATCGCGCCGCTACGCTGGACCAGACAGCCGAGCAGCAGCTCGGTCAGCTTTTCGATGTTCGTAACGTGCCTGCCGCTCTCGCCGTTGCGAAGCTCCATGACGCCGGCCATGATGTCGATGAGCATGCGACTGTTCTTGACGCGCTCGTTGTACTGCTGGGACAGCAGGTTCGTCAGGCGGCGCTGTTTGGCGTATAGGCGGATGGTGTTGCTTACACGGCGGCGCACGACACGGGAGTCAAACGGGCGGTTGATATAGTCCGAGGCGCCCAGCTCGTACGCGCGCAGAACCGCATCATCGGAATCTTCGCTCGAAATCATGATGACAGGCAGATTATCGATACCCGATCGGCGCGACAGATCGGCCAGCACCTCAAAGCCACTTATGCCCGGCATGACAATGTCCAGCAGCACGAGCGACAACTCATCGCCATAGCGATCGACCATGTCGAGCGCCGCGCGACCGTTATCAGCCTCGAGGATGCAATACTCATCCTTGAGCATCTCGTTGAGAATGGCTCGGTTCATCTCGGAGTCATCGACAATAAGCACCAAAGGCTTTTCGCTTTGGAAGGCCTCGATGGAATCGGCATCAGTCACGACCGTGCCGGCTTTTGCCTTAGCGCGGCTCAGTAACTGGACAGCACGGCCAACGCCCTCATCGACCGTCTCGCCATGAATGCGAACGCCACCAACACATGCCGTCAAGCTCGCGTACTCATGACCCGGAACAATCGTGGCATGAACGGCATCGGACACCTGATGCAGGCGACGGGTGAAGTCATCGGAGGGAATATTGGGCATGACGACCACAAACTTGTCGCAGCCATAGCGCACAAGCTCGTCAGTCGAACGAATTCCGCTGCGTATGGCTGTCGCCACAGCACCGAGTGCAAGGTCGCCGGCATGACGGCCACACGTATCGTTGAAGGCCCTAAAATCATCAAGGTCGATCATCGCAACGCCGGCATTCATGCGGGCGCTTCGGAGCTTTTCCTCGTAATATCGGCGATTGTGTACGCTCGTCAGCACGTCGGTATAGACAAGGTCCTCTTCTGCAGCCTCTTGCTCATCGATCGGACGCACCATCAGCAGGACGTGAGGCTCGCCCTCGACCTTCAGAGGGCGCAGATGAGCGCGGTACTCAACACCATCGTTGAGCAGTTGCTCCGACACCTCATCGGAGTCTGCCAAAGCCTCAAGACTCGACTGACGCAGACAAGGGCAGCAATCGCCGGCGAGCAGGCAGTTAGGCTCGCTCTTAATCTGATCGGCCGACAGCAAACGCACCACGGGGTAGGTCTTCGCGACGCGGGCGACCTCAGCGGCAGCCTCCTCGTCGGTTAGATTGACCTCGTGATTATTGAGCATATGGGGCCCTTTCGATAGTTTCGCATGGTAGCGGTGGGTTCCAAATGCTACAAGGGTAACACCTTGCCGATGCAGGTAAGCACATGAATGCTGTTACATTTTTATGACCTGGCAAACGGTGGTAATGGAGCCGCGGGCGCGTGGTTATTGGCGCATTCGTTAACAATGACGAAACGCTAACAGTCCCCCTCCCCGCAGGTCATCGAGCGTGCTAACGCTCCAAGACATCGCGAACGGCGTTTGCCGCCGTAACGGGGCGATCGCGCAAACCGTTATGCGCGCCCGGGATCGTCACAAGGGGGCAATCGAGATATTCGGCAGCCGCTCGCGTACCAGCCTCGCGGGGCGTACCGACCGAAAGCTCGCCCAAAAACACAGCCGACACCGCCTTTGATTCGCGGGCGCGCTCCCAGTCGGGAGCATATGTCATATTTGTTCCGTATTCATTAGCCATAAAGCAACGACCATTGCGCAGGGCATGCTTGGCTTCCGCTTCGGTCGTCCCAGGAGCCTCGGGGTCCAAGTCGCCGAGAGCTCCCAAGAAAAGCCGAAGCGCCCTTGAAACCTTTCCAGCCGCAATCATATCGAGCAAAATCGGAGCTGCGCCCATGCCGACGCCTTCGGCCGACACAGCCGGCTCATGCAGAATCGCACGGGCGACGAGATGGGGTTCGGTGCGAAGAAGCTCCAGCGCCACCAACGTACCGGCGCTGTGCGCAAGCACATTTGTCGGAGCGCCAACGTGTTCGATCGCGGCCTGCAGGTCGGCGGCCTGAGCGGCAAGATCATAGCTGCCGTCTGCCGCTTCGCTGCTGCCGCCACAGCCGCGGCGGTCGTAGGCAATTACGCGGTAGTTGCGACTGAGCTCACAAGCGATACCGTCAAAAAATGTGCCGTCGACACAAGCGCCGTGCACGCACACCAAGGCAGGAGTATCAGGCGACACATCCGGGCCGGCATATTCGCGACAGGCAATCGTGGTGCCCGCATTCTCGACCGTAAAATCCATGTTGTGCCCCCATCATCAACGCCCATCCAGTTGCGCGTCAGTACGGCTGGATAGACCTGCATTGCTTTACGCCTTGTTAACAGATTAACTTTACCCGACCCGAGGCTTTTCATGACACGGCATAATGAGCGACGTGAAAAAACGAAACTTGTAAAGCAAGAGCCCGCACCCTGCTTTGGAGCCGATGCTATGCTTAGGCACAATTGTCTTGAGGAGCATATGCCTATGTCTACGTTTCTGAATGCCAGCCCCATCTTTGGGCCCGTTCGCAGCCGTCGCCTTGGTCTCTCGCTCGGCGTCAACATGATGCCGGCCAGCGGCAAAATCTGCACGTTCGACTGTATTTACTGCGAAAACGGCCTCAACGCCGAGCGCCCCTGCCATGAGCCGTACAACACAGCTGCCGGGGTACTCGACGCGCTCGAGGCAAAGCTGCGCGAGATGGCAGCCGAGGGCGAGCTCCCCGATGTGATCACCTTCGCAGGCAACGGCGAGCCCACCGCCGCACCGGAGTTTCCGCAGGCCATCGCCGGCGCCGTCGCGCTGCGCGACGAGCTTGCCCCAAACTCCAAGATCGCCGTGCTCTCCAACGGCACGCGCGCCGACCGCCCCGAGGTGCACGACGCGCTCATGATGGTCGATGACAACATTCTTAAGCTCGATACCGTCGACCCGGCATTTATCCAGCTGCTCGACCAGCCCGTTGGCCCCTACGACGTCGAGCACCAGATCGAGACGTTCGCAAGCTTTGACGGTCACGTTATTATCCAGACGATCTTTTTGACCGGTGAGTATCAGGGCAAGCCCATCGACAACACCGGCGAGGAGTACGTCGCCCCCTGGCTCGCGGTGCTCGAGCGCATTCGTCCGCAGGAGGCGACCATCTACACGGTGGCGCGCGAGACACCGGTCGCAGGCCTTGCCAAAGCAGCACCCGAGGCCCTCGACGCCATTGCCGCGCGCGTGCGCGCCCTCGGCATTCCCTGCCAGGTGAGCTACTAGCAAAACCACGCAGCAGCTAGTGCCTGCCATCCCGCTCCATCAGTTGCGGTGATATAGTTCCTATTTATGCTGTTAAACCGCTTAAATCGGAACTATATCACCGCAACTTTTATGGACGCGTGGGTGGGCTATACTAGCTGCGAATGAAAGGAAGTTAGCCATGTTTGACAATGGACCCGTGCCCGGCCGCAACGACGCCTGCTGGTGCGGCAGCGGCAAAAAATATAAGAAATGCCATAGCGCCTTTGATGAGCGCCTCGAGCGCTTGTGGGAAGAGGGCTGGGAGGTTCTGCCCCGCACGCTCTACAAGACGCCCGCCGATATCGAGGGCATCAAGCGCTCGGCCGCCATCAACGTGGGCGTGCTCGATTACGTAGGCGAACACATCGCCGCGGGCATGACCACCAACCAGATCGACCAGATGATCTACGACTACACCGTCGAGCACGGTGGCACGCCGGCCGATCTCAACTACGAGGGCTATCCCAAGAGCGTGTGTACCTCGATCAACGACGTCGTCTGCCACGGCATCCCCTGCGATACGGACGTGCTGCACGAGGGCGACATCATCAACGTGGACTGCTCCACGATTTTGGACGGCTACTTTAGTGATTCGAGCCGCATGTTCTGCATCGGCGAGGTCTCTGCCGAGCGCCAGCGCCTGGTCGACGTCACCCGCGCCAGCGTGGAGGCGGGTCTGGCAGCCGTCAAGCCATGGCTGCCGTTGTCCGTTATGGCCGAGGCCGTGCAAAAGACGGTCGAGGACGCCGGCTTTAGCGTGGTGCGCGAGTACGGCGGACACGGCATTGGCAAGGAGTTCCACGAGGACCCGTTTGTAGGCTTTACCACCGAGGCGCCCGATGTGGACACCATTATGGCCCCGGGCATGGTCTTTACCATCGAGCCCATGGTCAACGCCGGAGCGCCCGACATCAAGATCAGCAAGGGCGATGGCTGGTGTGTGCGCACCAAGGACGGCAGCGACTCGGCCCAGTGCGAGGTACAGCTCGTAGTGACCGAGGACGGCTACGAGCTGCTGAGCTGGTAGCCGCAGATGCGCCGGATGCTGACGGGCAAACCCGCTTTGCATCCGGCGTTTTATTTGAACGTTTTGCCTGATAAAACCTGCCAAAATAAACCTGTCCCTTTTTGGCAGGCTGAGCGGAGATGACTGCTTGTGAACATCCTGGTTTTGCTGCCCGTCAACGACCGCCATCGCGCAATTCTTGAGTCGAGTGCTCCGGGCGAGGACTTTATCTACACGAGCTCCGACGCCATCACGCGTGAGCAGGTCGCCAACGCCGACGTAATCTTGGGCAACATCGACCCTGCCTTGCTTACCGCATGCGAGCATCTCCAGCTGTTGCAATTGCAGACCGCCGGCTATGACGATTACTTGGCCGCCGGCACCGTGCCGGCTGAAGCCAAGCTGTCTTGCTCGATCGGCGCCTACGGCCAGGCCGTGAGCGAGCACATGTTTGCCATGGTCCTTTCCATGATGAAGCGCCTGCCCGGCTATCACGACTTGCAGCGCGAGCATCGCTGGGAGGATTTGGGGCCGGTTACCTCGCTCAAAAATGCCAACGTGCTGGTGCTGGGCGCGGGCGACATTGGCGGCCACTTTGCCACGCTCTGCCGCAACATGGGCGCGCACGTCCGCGGCATCAAGCGCCATCCACTCGTCTACCCCATTGTGTTTGAGGACATGGACGGCATGGACGCCCTACCTGAGTGCCTGGCAGAGGCAGACATCGTCGCATCCTTTATGCCGAGCACACCCGAGACCCGCGGCCTGGCGAACGCCGAGTTCTTCGCCGCGATGAAGTCGGGCGCCTTCTTTGCCAACGGCGGCCGCGGCGACCTTGTGGTCGCCGACGACTTGGTTGCCGCCTTGGAGTCGGGACATCTCGCCGGCGCCGCGGTCGACGTCACCGACCCCGAGCCCCTGCCCGCGACAAGCCCGCTGTGGGATGCGCCCAACATGCTCATCACACCGCACGTCTCTGGCTGGTTCCATCTAGCCGCCACCCTCAACAACGTCGTCGACATTGCCGCGGAGAATCTGCGTCACCTGCAGGCCGGCGAAACTTTACGTTGTTGGATCGAGCACTAATCTTGTTCCGCCGTTTTACCAAACGCCGGAACCCCTCGACGCTGCGAGCCCCATGGGTTCCGCCGTTCTAACGAACGGCGGACCGGTCGACGCTGCGAGCCCGCCGTTTGGCCAATCTGCCGTTCAATTTCAAAGGCGCGACCAGAAGGTCAGCGCCCTTTCGTTTCACGTCACCTTGTCTCAAATGCGGCCCGCTCGCTCATATGACCCAATCCGCTGTCAAGAGC
>JAXJKV010000055.1:0-98910 GCA_036297525.1 Collinsella sp. | reverse complement strand
TCCTAACGCCGGCGTGTTGGCACCACCAGCGTAGTGGCGGCGGGGAGGCACGGTGGCCATTATTCGGTGACCGGGATTGGTCAAAATCGTTTGACTATTAGCGGCTAAAATCGCCCGGCGCTAACAGCATCCTAAGATGTGGGTTAGTTCTCCAGTTTTGTTGCGCGAATCGTTTGCATGGCCGTCGGGTCTATACTGTTCGTTTGTCAACGATTACGAGTAAAGGAGTTGCATCCGTGTCGGATCAGACAAAGCAACAAGAAACTCGCAGTCTGCCTGCGACGTTTGCTAAGAACGAATTTGAGAAGGACGCGTTTATCCTTCGTCAGCTCGTTACCAAGGATTTTAAGATCAAGTATCGCCGTAGCGTTCTGGGCGTCGCATGGTCGGTGCTCAACCCGCTGCTGATGATGATCGTCATGGCCATCGTGTTCTCGACAATTTTTGCCCAGGGCCGCAACGGCTCAATTACGCCCGAGATGTACCCGCTGTACTTAATCGTTGGTAACGTCACCTTTGCCGTCATGTCCGAGTCCACGAACCAGGCCCTGACGTCGATCGTGGGTGCTGCTCCGCTGCTCAAGAAGGTTAAGGTGCACCGCTGGGTCTTCCCAGTACAGAAGGTGCTCTTCTCGCTGGTTAACTTTGCCTTCTCGCTGGTCGCCGTTGCCATCGTTATGCTGTGGTTCCGCGTTATGCCTTCTTGGCATCTGATTCTGCTGCCGGTCTGCCTGCTGCTGCTTATGTGCTTCTGCATGGGTCTGGGCATGATGCTCTCGGCCCTTACGGTCTTCTTCCGCGACGTTATGCATCTGTGGAGCGTTGTCATTACGGCTTGGACTTACATCACGCCTATTTTCTGGACGACCGACTTTGTTGTGAAGATGCCGCATATCGTTCGGATCTTGGTGTATGCGAACCCCATGTACAACTATCTGCAGTTTATGCGTGATATCTTCCTGTTCCAGACTACGCCCTCGCTTATGACGTTTGGTATGTGCGTTGCTTGGGCGGTTCTTGCGCTTGTTATTGGCTACACCGTGTTCCATAAGTCCGAGCGCAAGTTCATCCTCTACATCTAAGGAGTGCTGTGATGACTGAATCTGTTGTTGATTACAGCGAGCAGCCTCTGGCTGTCGAGGTCGACGACGTTACCATGATCTTTAACATGGCGTCTGAGTCATTGACGAACCTCAAGGAGTACTTCATTAAGCTTGCCAAGCACGAGCTGTTCTTTGAGGAGTTTCGGGCCCTTAAGCATATCTCGTTTGATATTCATCGTGGCGAGGTCGTGGGTCTGGTCGGCACCAATGGTTCCGGCAAGTCTACGATGCTCAAGATCATCGCTGGCGTGCTTGAGCCCAGTGAGGGCAGCGTTAAGGTGCACGGTAACATCGCGCCGCTGATTGAGCTTGGCGCCGGCTTTGACCCCGAGCTGACCGCCCGCGAGAACATCTATCTGAACGGCGCCCTGCTCGGCTATACCAAGGAGTTCATCGATGCCAACTTTGACGGCATTATCGAGTTCGCTGAGCTGCAGAACTTTGTCGATATGCCGCTTAAGAACTTCTCCTCGGGCATGGTGGCGCGTATCGCCTTTGCAATCGCGACGATTACCGAGCCCGATATTCTGATCGTTGACGAGACGCTGTCCGTCGGTGACGTGTTCTTCCAGCGGAAGTGCGAGGACCGCATTCAGCACTTTATCCAGAGCGGCGACGTGACGGTTCTGTTCGTTTCGCACTCCATGGAGCAGGTTGAGCGCATCTGCCAGCGTGCCGTTTGGATTGAGAAGGGTGACCTTCGCATGGACGGCCCTGTTGATGAGGTCTGCAAGGCGTACCGCGAGCAGTTCAACTAGGTTATAATTATTTGCGCCCGACAGGCTTGCGCTTGCTTAGGCGTGCGGTTATTTGCTCCATTAGCTCAGTTGGATAGAGCAGGGGACTTCTAATCCCAAGGTCGACGGTTCGAATCCGCCATGGAGCACCATCGTTTATTAAGACCGGGCCGCTAGGTGGTCTGGGCTTTTTTCATCTTATGTGCTGCGGTTTTGAAGGGTTCGCTATGGGAAGCAAAAGGCTCGACTGGATCGATATTGCAAAGGGGATTGCAATTATTCTGGTCATTGTGGGGCACACCGTTCCAAATCCCTCTCCCTTGCGGCACGCGATCTTCTCGTTTCACATGCCGGTGTTCTTTATTCTTGCCGGGTATACGTTTAGGCCGAAGCCGTGGCGCGAGCTGCTGAGTGGTTCGGTGTCTCGCCTGCTGGTGCCGTATGTGGTTCTTGCACTGGCGTGGCAGGTGCCGACGTTCTTGATGAGCGGCGCTCCTTTGACAATCGGTACGCTGGTTGCGGGGCTTAAGACGCTTGTGTTTGCCTCGGGCGTTGATGTGCCTGGGCTTTGCGTTACCGCCGTTGGCATGGCATGGTTTTTGGCGGCGCTGTTTACGTCGCGCTTGCTGTTTAATGCGCTCGTGCGGCTGTTTGATCGCCGCAGGATTGGGGTTGTTTGGCAGGGCGTTGTCTGTGCCGCGATTGCCTTTTGCGGTTTGAGCGTGTCTCGCTATTTTGGTGTTTACCTGCCGCTCGATTTGGATTTGAGCTGCTACATCGTCTTGCTGATGTGGGTTGGCTATACGGCCCGCCAAAGGGGGCTGGAGGCGAGCGTGAACAAGCCTCTGCTATTTATTGGAGCCGGTGTCGCTTGGCTTGTCCTTGCCGCGCTGAGTGGGCTTGAGCTTTCGAGCCGCCGCGTGGATGGGTTTGTGGTTGCGACGGCTGCCGCTCTTGCTGGCAGCTACTGCGTGTGCTGGGTTTCCATGGCGCTGGAGAAGCTGAAAGACGTGCCGGTTTTGGGGGCTTTTGAGCGAGGGCTCGTGTTTTGCGGACAAGCCAGTCTGGCGATCTTTGCGATCCACGCGGTCGATTGGTTTATTCCTTGGCAGACCATGCCGCTGCTTATGACGCTGCCAGCATCGTGGCTCTTCGCGTCAATCGTACGCTGTGCCTGCGATATTGGATTGGCGTACGTGATCAAGAAGGCGTAATTAAAAGCGGGGAGGACCAAGTCGGCCCTTCCCGCTATCATTTATTCAGTAGTGTTGCAGTCTTACTTTTCGAGACGCTCCCTCAGCAGCTCCAACGCGTGAGCGTAGCCTTGGAGGCCTTCGCCGGTGATGGTGGCGAAGCAGGCTAGGCGTGCATAGCTCACCTGGCGGAAGTCCTCGCGGGTCTCGACGGCGCTGATGTGGACCTCGACGGCAGGGATGGCGACGGCCTTGAGTGCGTCGAGGATCGCGACGCTCGTGTGCGTGTAGGCGGCCGGGTTGATGACGATGCCGTCGACCTTGCCGTAGGCCTCCTGGATCTTGTCGACGATGCTGCCCTCGTGGTTGGACTGGAAGACCTCGACCTCGTCGAAGCCCTGCGCGGCGCCCGTATCCTGGCAGATCTGCACTAAGCGGTCATAGTTGTCGCTGCCATAGATGCCCGGCTCGCGAATGCCGAGCATGTTGAGGTTGGGGCCGTTGATGACGAGTGCTTTCATGGTTGCTTCCTTTGCGATTGGAAAACCACCACAAAGGTGCCTGCCCCTTTGTGGTGGTATTTGTTAGAGAGCGGGTGGGAGGGTGTCGAGGAGGGCTTGGGCGGTGTTGGCGGCGCAGTCGCGTGAGTCGATGATGTAGTCGGCCCAGGCGCGGTAGCGTGGCATGCGCTGCTCGGCGAGCTTGTCGATGCCGTCGCGCGCGGTGATAGGGCGGCCCTTGCGGGCGAGCTCGTCGAGCTTGCGGTTGAGCATCACGACCTGGCTGTTTTGGTGCAGCAGCGGGCAATTCTCGTCGCGCGTGACCACGCCGCCACCCGTGGAAAGCACCAGGCCGCTGCGCTTGGAGATGTCGGCCAGCGCCGCCGTCTCCTGCTCGCGGAAGGCCGCCTCGCCGCGCTCGACGATATAGTCGGCGCAGGGCATGCCGAGGCGTTCCTCAAGCGTGCGGTCCAAGTCGATGTGCTCGCGACCCGTGAGCAGGGCGATCTGCTCGCCCACGCGGGTCTTGCCCGAACCCGGCATGCCAATCAGGGCAATGTTCTGCTCGCGGTGAGACAGGCGCTTCGTTACGTCCAGGATGCGCTCGCGCGGGGTAACCTGGCCGGTGTAGCGCTCGACGGCCTGTGCGGCCTGGGCAACGAGCATCAGCAGGCCGCCGATGCAGGGGATGCCGCGGCGCTCGGCCTCGAGCATGAGTCCCGTGCGGGCGGGGTTGTAGACAATGTCGATGACGCCCTCGAGCGCGTCAAGTCCTTCGAGTGTGCAAGGGGCGTCGGGGCAGTAGGGGAACATGCCGGCAGGCGTGCAGTTGACGAGCAGCGCGGCATCGGATTGCTGCGCGATGTTATCGTAGTTGACCTCGCTCGTGCGACCCACGGGTACGACGATGGCGCCTAGGTCATCGAGCACCATGCTGGCCGTGGTGCCTGCGCCGCCGGTGGCGCCGAGCACGAGGACCTTCTTACCGGCAACCTCTACGCCCAACTCCTCGACCAGACACTGAAAACCAAAGTAGTCAGTGTTGTCGCCGCGTAGGCGGCCGTCGGGCAGGCGTGTGATGGTGTTGACGTTGCCCATGCGCTCGGCCAGCGGACTCAGCTCGTCCAGGTATTCCATGACGGCGCGCTTGTAGGGGATGGTCACGTTGGTGCCCTCCCATTCGTCGCCCGCCATAAAGGCCTCAAGATCCTCGGGCTCGCGCTCAAAGCGCACGTACTCAAGCCCCGCGAGCTCCTTGTAGATGGTCGGGGTGTAGCTGTGGCCCAGTACGCGGCCCAGCACGCCGTAGGGACGGGCTGCGGCGACATCGTTCATCTAGAGCACCTCCGTGTAGCTGCCAAAGTAGGTGAAGCTCTCGCACACGTCGTCGACGGAATCGAGCAAGTCGTCGAGGGCCTTGCTGCCAAAGGGGCAGTCCAGGTCAAAGTAGAACATAAACTCAAAGTCGTGCCCGGGGATGGGGCGGCTCTCGAGCTTGATGAGGTTGATGTTGAGCGCATAGAAGCGCTCGAGCACGCGGTAGAGGGCGCCCGGCTCGTTGGCCGTGGTAATCATGAGCGAGGTGCGGTTGGCGCCGGGGTAGACACGCGGCTCGCGGCTGATGACGACAAAGCGCGTGTAGTTGTTGTCCGAGTCCTGGATGTTGGGCTCCAGCACCTCCAGGCCATACAGAGCCGCGCAGCTGCGCGATGCGATGGCGGCAACATCGGTGCGGTCGGAGTTGGCGACCATCTCGGCCGACATGGCCGTGTTGGGGTACTTGGTGGCATGCAGGTCGTGGGCCTCGATAAAGCCGGCGCACTGGGCGATGGCCTGACCATGGCTGTAGACCTCGCACACGTCCTGCAGCTTGGTTCCGGGCTTGACGAGCAAGTTGTGGTCGATCTTGAGACGCAGCGAGCGCACGATATGGAAGTCGAACTGGGCGAGCAGGTCGTAGACAGCGTTGACCGAGCCGGCGGTGGAGTTCTCGATGGGCAGCACGCCAAACTTGCAGAAGCCGTCGCGCACGGCGCGCATAACGCCTTCGAAGGTCTCAAAAAACGCGATGTCGGGCACGTCGAAGAGCTTGCACGCGGCTATCTGGCTATAGGCGCCTTCGACGCCCTGGCAGGCAACGGTGGCCGTTTGAGGGAAGGGCGTGTTAAAGGCTGCGGCTGTGGCATGGGCCTTTTGCGACACCGTGATGCCCTTGAGCTCGTTGATGTAGCGCTGCTGCTCGGCCTTGCTCATGCTCATGAGGAGACGGAACAGGGTGATGGTCTGCGCCTCGTAGCGCTCGGGCGCGCGGCTGGCGAGGTTGTTGAGCTTGGAGCGCTCACGGGATGGGTCGAAGACGGCCTTGCCCATCTCGATTTTTGACTTGGCGACCTCGGTGGCAATGTCCATGCGCTCAACAAAGCTGTTGAGGAGCGTGGTGTCGATGCCATCGATGGCCTGGCGGATGTCAGCAAGGTCCATGGAGATCCCTTTCACGTGTCGGGGGATGTTGAGGGGTGGGTAGTTAGCGCTGGGCGGCGTCTTCGAGGAGGGCGTCCCAGATGGCGAGGGCAGCGGCTGCTTCGGCTACGGGGACGGCTCGGGGGACGATGCAGGGATCGTGACGGCCGTGGACCGAGAGCTCGGCATTTTCCATGGCGTCCATGTCTACGGTCTGTTGCTCGCGGCCAATGGAGGGCGTCGGCTTTACGGCCATGCGCCACATGACGGGCGCGCCGGTCGAAATACCGCCCAGGATGCCGCCGGCGTTGTTGGACCCGACCTCGATATCGCCGGTCTCGGCATCGATGCGATACGGATCGTTGTTCTCGCTGCCACGCATGGCGGCAACGGCAAAGCCCATGCCAAACTCCACGCCCTTTACGGCGGGAATGCCAAAGGCGATTTGCGCGATGCGGTTCTCGATGCCGTCGAACATGGGGTCGCCGATGCCCGCGGGAAGCCCGTAAATGCCGCACTCCACGATGCCGCCGATGCTGTCGAGTTCGTCGCGCGCGGCTAGGATCTCCTCGCGCATGCGGCCGGCTGCGGCGGCGTCAATGCAAGGCAAGTCGTTCGAAAGGATTGCCTTGCGGTCGGCCTCGCGATAGACCATATCGTCCATCGGCAGGTCGGAGATGCCGCCGATCTGCGCGACGTGCGCCATGACCTGAATGCCGCGGGCCTCGAGTGCCTGCAGTGCGATGCCGCCGGCGATGCATAGGGGGGCCGTCAGACGGCCGGAGAAATGCCCGCCGCCAGCGACATCGTGCATGTTGTGATACTTCACGCGCGCAGGGAAGTCCGCATGTCCCGGACGGGGCTTGCGGCGCAGCTCGGAGTAGTCCTTGGAGCGTGTGTTAGTGTTCTCGATAATCGCCGCGATGGGCGCGCCGGTGGTGTGCCCATCGACCACGCCGGCGATGATGTGGGCGGCGTCGGCCTCGCGGCGCTTGGTCGCGGTCTCGTCGCGACCGGGGGCGCGACGGTCTAGGAAGGCCTGAAGCTTCTCCTGGTCCACGGCGATGCCCGCCGGGATGCCATCGAGCGAGCAGCCGATAGCGGGGGAGTGCGATTGGCCGAAGATGCTTAAGCGTAAGACGTTGCCAAAGGTCGAGGACATGCTATTCCTCCTCGAGTGTGACCTTGCCGCCCAGCAGGCGGTAGTGGTCGAAGAAATCGGGATAGGACTTGTTGACGGCCTCGGCGCCGTGGATCACGACCTCGCCGGTGGCGCGGCTCGCGGCGATAGCGGCCATCATGGCGATGCGGTGGTCGTTGTGCGAATCGACCTCGCCGCCGGTGAAGGCATCGACGCCCTTGATGATGAGGTCGTCACCGGCGATGCGCACCTGTGCGCCCAGCGCGGTGAGCTCGCGGGTGGTGGTGACCAGACGGTCAGATTCCTTGATGCGCAGGCGCGCACAGTCACGGATGAACGTGCGGCCCTGTGCCAGCGAGGCCACGGCCGAGATAACGGGTACCAGGTCGGGAATGTCGTGGGCGCTCATCTCAAAGCCGGCGAGCTTGTCGGACTGCACGGTGGCGGCGTTGGTGGAACGCACGATGCGGGCGCCAAAGCGCGAAAGCGCGGCGAGCACGTTGCGGTCGCCCTGCGCGGAGCTCAGGGATACGCCCTCCACGGTGATGGGGTCGACGCCGATAGCGCCGGCGCACAGCCAAAAGGCGGCGTTGGACCAGTCGCCCTCGACAGCAACGCTGCCGGGCGTGCGGTATGAGCCGCTGCTCACGCGGAAGTTCGTGACCTCGGGCTGGCCGTCCTTGGCCGGAATACGCTCGACGTTGACCTCGACGCCAAAGGCCTTCATGGCCTGGATCGTCAGGTTGATGTAGGGACGGCTCTCAATGAGGCCGGTTACCTGCACGCAGGAGGGCTGGGCCAGCAGCGGGGCTGCCAGCAGCAGGCCGGAGATATACTGCGAGCTCACGTTGCCCGGCAGCACAAAGGTGCCCGGGCGCATGCGTCCGCTCGTCTTGAGCGGAAAACCGCCCAGACCCTGCAGGTCGCAGCCGGCGGCAATGATCTCATCGGAGAGCGGGGAGAGCGGGCGGGCGCCCAGACGGCCCTGGCCCACAAAGGTTGCCTCTGCCCCCAGCGCGCAGGCGACGGGCAGCATAAAGCGGAGCGTGGAGCCGCTCTCGCCGCAGTCGAGCGTGCCGCCCGCAAGTGCCTTGAGCAGGCCGAACTCAATACTCTTCATAGTGGGATGGACCTGGAAGCCGTCCTCGACGGTCTCGATGCGGGCGCCCAGCGCCGTGAGGCAGCGCACCGTGGCTTCGATATCGGCGCAGGTGGTGTTGCAAGTGACGTGCGTCTCGCCGTTGGCGAGTGCGGCGCAGATGATGAGGCGGTGCGCCATCGACTTGGATGCGATGGCGGGAACGGTGCCCTTAAGCGGGGACGGGGTGATGCGGGCTAGCATGCGGATGCGTCTCCCTTCTGGCCGAGGCCCTCGGCAATGAGTTCGTGGAAAGCGGAAAGCGGCGTGCGGTCGATGCTGCAGCGGCCAATACCGTGCGGAATCACTAGGTCGATAGTGTCACCGGCACGTTTTTTGTCGTGCAGCGCCTCGGCAAAGATGGCGTCGGCCGAAAGCTCGCACCGGGTCTTGAGGCCATGGCGAGCGCAGAGCTCCTCAATACGACCGGGTAGTGCAGCATCGCAGACGCCGTGCAGGGCTGCGGCGCGCGTGATGATGCCCATGCCGATCGACACGCAGTTGCCGTGTCCGAGCTCAAAGTGCTCGCAGGCCTCGACGGCGTGTCCGGCGCTGTGTCCAAAGTTGAGGAGCTTGCGTTGGTTGGTTTCGCGCTCGTCGGCGACGACCACGGCGCGCTTGATGTCGATATTGCGGGCGATGATGAGCGCTACGCGGGCCACATCGCGGTTGAGCAGCTCCAGCGTGAGCGGGGTCTTCTCCAGCTCGGCGAAGAGCTCGGGGTCGGCGATCACGGCGTGCTTGACAACCTCGCCGCAGCCGTCGGCGAACTGCTCGAGCGTGAGGGTGGCCAGGCACCCCACGTCGGCGATAACCACGCTCGGCTGCCAAAAGGCTCCGGCGAGATTTTTGCCGGCAGCCAGGTCGATGGCGGTCTTGCCGCCCACCGACGAATCAACCATGGCGAGCAGGCTCGTCGGGATCTGCACAAACTTGCAGCCGCGCATGTAGGTGGCGGCCACAAAGCCCGCCACGTCGCCCACGACGCCGCCGCCGAGTGCCACGATCACGTCGGAGCGCGAAAGCTCGTGCTCGGCCACAAACTCCAAAATGGCAACATAGGTTTCGGCGCGCTTATGGGCCTCGCCGGCCTCGAAGGTGCAGACGCTCACTTCGTAGCCTGACGCCTCTAGGCTCTGCTTAACGGGCATCTGGTAGAGCGGGCCCACGTTGGTGTCCGTCACGATGACGGCCTTGGTGCCGCCGGCGGTGGCGCGCACGAGCGGTCCCGCCTGCTCCAGCAAAAACGTGCCAACATGCACCTGGTAGGGGCGTGCGGTGTCGATATCGATGGTAATCGCCATAAGCTTCGGTCCTTTCGACCTGGCGTGATAGGTGGTCTAGTGGGAGGCCTCGTCGTCGAGCGCGCGCTTAATGCGGTCGCCCTCGGCAAGAAGATTCTCCAGATAGCGCTGGTCGCGGTTTTTAAGCGCAAGGCTGTAGGCGCCGAGCGATTCGATCAGATGGTCGATTTCGAAGGCGAGCGCGTCGGCGTCGTCGATCATGAGCTCGGACCACATCTGCGGGTTGAGGTGCGCCACGCGGGTGAGATCGCGGTAGCTACCGGCTGAAAAGCCGTGGTGAACCTGGGCGGTGGGGCTTTTGACGTAGGCGTTGGATACCACGTGCGCAAGCTGGCTCGTGAAGGCGATGACGCGGTCGTGCTCGGCGGCGCTGGTCACGCTGAACTTGCCAAAGCCCAAGGGGCGCACCATCTCGCGCACCTGGCCCAAAAGCTCCAGCTTGAGCGCATCGTCTACCGCGGGCGGTACGAGCACCAGCGGGGCGCCCTGGAACAGGTCGGCACGAGAGTTAGCGTAGCCCGAGAACTGGGTGCCCGCCATGGGGTGCGCACCCACAAAGTAAAAGCCGTGCTCGCGGGCAAGCTCAAAGGCGCGCTCGCACACGATGCCCTTGACGCCCACCGTGTCGATCACCACGGGGCCCATGATGGCCTCGGTGTCGGTGGCGTCGGCGAGCGCCTGGGCGTGCGCCTCGAGCCACTCGATGCATGCCTCGGGGTAGCAAGCCAGGACGATGATGTCGCATTCGCCGAGTGTCCTGTCGTTGAGCTCTCCGGCGATAGTGCCCATGCTGGCGGCCGTCATGACATCGTCATCGGGGTCCCAGGCCAGCACGCGGACGCCCGCCTGTGCATAGCCGCGGGCAAAGCTGCCGCCGATGAGGCCAAGGCCGACGATGCCGGCACACTTGGGGCCGCCCTGGTTAACGCGTGCGTTTCTCACCGTACCCATGGGCTACTCCATGGTCTCTTGGCAGACGACCTCGCGGATGGCTCGGATGCGGCGCATGGTGTCGTCGAACTGATCGGGGGTGAGGGCCTGGGCGCCGTCGGACCAGGCGCGGCTCGGCTCGTCGTGGACCTCGATCTCCAGGCCGTTGGCACCGCAGGCGGTCGCGGCGAGCGCCATGGGCTCAACGTAGCGGGTGTAGCCGGTGGCGTGGCTGGGGTCGGCGACGACGGGAAGGTGCGACAGGTGGTGCAGCACCGGCACGGCGTTGAGGTCGAAGGTATTGCGGGTGCGGGTCTCGAAGGTGCGGATACCGCGCTCGCACAGAATGACGTTGTTGTTGCCCTCGCTCATGATGTACTCGGCTGCCATAAGCAGCTCATCGATCGTGCCGGACATGCCGCGCTTGAGCAGAATCGGGGTCCGGGTCTTGCCGACCTCCTTGAGCAGGGGGAAGTTCTGGGCGTTGCGGGCGCCGATCTGCATGACGTCAATCTTCTTGTCCAAGAAGACCTGCACGTCGCGTGGGTCCATGATCTCGGTGACGATCGGCATGTCGAGCTCGGCGGACGCCTCGCACAGCAGGTCGAGGCCGGCGGGGCCCATGCCCTGGTAGGCGTAGGGGGAGGTGCGGGGCTTGTAGGCACCGCCGCGCAGCATCGTAGCACCGGCGGCCTTCACGCGGCGGGCGATGCGGATGAGGTTCTCGCCCTCGACGGAGCACGGGCCGGCGATGACTTGGAACTGATCGCCGCCGATCTTGACGCCGTGGCCGCAGTCGATGACGGAGTCCTCGGGGTGGAACTTGCGGTTGGCGCGCTTGAACGGCTCGGAGACGCGCTGCACGCGCTCGACGACATCCATGGACTCGAGCAGGAACGGGTCGATCTTGGTCGTATCGCCCACCAGGCCGATGATCGTCTCATTCTCGCCGCGCGAGACGTCGGTCTTCAGGCCCTTTTTCTCAATCCAGCTGACGATATGGCTGACGGCCTCGTCGCTGGCGCTCTGCTTTAAAATAGCAATCATGGTGTGCCTCTCACCTCGATGGATAACCCTTGCAAAAACGGCCCGCATCGCGAGCCGTGTATATATGGTGCATGAGAGTTTATACTATCTGACTCGCTTTTGCCTTCTAAAGTGGGCCGTTGCGCCGCGTCTTCCTCGGAATTGCAAAGCTTTTTCTTTTATTTTGATAGCCCGTGGTGCACTTGGGTATAATGTCAGACGTTGGCCCTATTAGCTCAGGGGATTAGAGCGTCTGCCTCCGGAGCAGAAGGCCGTTGGTTCGAATCCAACATGGGGCACCATCGAACGTAAGACCGTCCGAACCTCGCATGGTCCGGGCGGTTTTTCTTATACTGACGCGACGTGATGGGACGTGGTATGGCAGCAACGGATATCGAGCGCGGACTCTCGACCGCCGAGGTCGAGGAGCGCATCGCCGCCGGTAAGATCAACCGCAACATGGAGCTCAAGACCAAGTCGGTCAAAGAGCTCATCATCGAGAACCTCTGCACGCTGTTCAATTTGATCAACGTGATCTTGGCGTTCCTGGTCATTTTGACCGGTTCGTTTAAGAATCTGACGTTCCTGTTCGTGGTGTTCCTCAATACCGCTATTGGCGTCATCCAGTCCATGCGTTCCAAGAAGATGGTCGATAAGCTCACGCTGCTGACTTCCAAGAAGGCCATCGCGGTGCGCGACGGCGCCGAGGTGGAGCTCGACCTGGACCAGATCGTGCTCGACGACATCATCCGCCTGGGGCGCGGCGACCAGATTCCCGCTGACGCCGTGGTGGTTTCGGGCGAGGCGCTCGTGAACGAGAGCCTGCTGACGGGCGAGAGCGACCTTATTAAGAAACAGCCCGGTTCCGAGCTCATGAGCGGCAGCTTTATCGACTCGGGTCTGCTGCGCGCCCGCGTGATCCATGTCGGCGCCGACAACTACGTGGCCACAATTAATAACGAGGCCAAGTACGTCAAAAAGGTCAATTCCGAGATCATGAACGCGCTTAACGCCATCGTGCGCTTCGCAAGCCTCATTATGATTCCGCTCGGCCTGGCACTCTTTGCCTCGAGTGTGAGCGAGCTGTGGGATGCCGCCGGTACGCCGGGCGATAGCGCGCTTTCGTGGTGCTTTTCCGAGCTGCTTGCCGGTCGTGTGCCCTCGTCGGCGCTGCTGTCCACGGTGGGCGCTCTTTTGGGCATGATTCCGCAGGGCCTGGTGCTGCTGACCTCGTCGGTGCTTGCCATCGCCACGGTGCGTCTGGCGCGCCGCAAGGTACTCGCGCAGCAGCTCTACTGCATCGAGACGCTCGCGCGCGTCGACGTGCTGTGCCTGGACAAGACGGGCACCATTACCTCGGGTCGTATGGAGGTCGAGGGTACCTACCCGCTGCCTGTTGAGGGTGTTGGCTTTGGCGTGGACTCGGACGAGGCGGCTGTTCCCGTCGATACCACGGTGCTCGATTTTGCGCTGGCTAACGTGGCACGTGCGACTTCGGCCGATGCCAACGAGACCTGCCAGGCGCTGCTCAACTATTACGCCGATCGCCCGGTCGAGGTGTCTGAGCCGCTGTCGGTCATTCCGTTCTCGTCCTCCAAAAAGTGGAGCGGCGCGTCGTTTGCACAGGGCTCCTATGTGATGGGTGCAGCGCAGTTTGTGCTCTCTGATCGTGTGTTTTCGCAGGTCGAGAACCGTGTCGCCGAGCTTGCCGATACCTGCCGCGTGCTCGTGGTGGCGAGCGTGGACGGCTTTACGCCCGATGGCGATATGGTGGGCGAGGTCGAGCCCGTGGGCTTTGTGACCATCCGCGACGAGATTCGTACCTCGGCGGCCGAGACCATCGGCTACTTTAACGAGCAGGGCGTGACCCTCAACGTGATCAGTGGCGACGACCCGCGTACGGTGTCGTCGATCGCGCGCGTGGTGGGCGTGCCGGGGGCGGACGCTTATGTGGACGCCACGACGCTCGATACGCCGGCCAAGCTCGATGCCGCAGTGGACCGCTACCATGTCTTTGGTCGTGTGACCCCGCAGCAGAAGCGCGAGCTCGTGCAGGCGCTCAAGCGCCGCGAGCACACCGTGGCCATGACGGGCGACGGCGTCAACGACGTGCTGGCGCTCAAGGAGGCCGACTGCTCCGTCGCCATGGCGGCCGGCTCCGATGCCGCGCGCAACGTGGCCGAGATCGTACTCGTCGACAACGACTTTGCCTCGATGCCCGCCGTGGTGGCCGAGGGCCGTCGCTCCATCAACAACCTGCAGCGCTCGGCGTCGCTGTTCCTGACCAAGACGCTGTTCTCGATGGGCCTGGCGGCGCTGTGCATCGCGCTGCCGCCGTACCCCTTCGAGCCCATCCAGATGACACTCATCAACTTCTTCTGCATCGGCGCGCCGGGCTTTGTGTTGGGCCTTGAGCCCAACAATGCTCGCGTGAAGGGTGCGTTTTTGACGAACGTACTCAAGCGTGCACTGCCGGCGTCGATTGCGGTCATTTTGGCTGCGGCGCTCGATATCTTTGTGGCGCGCGTGTTTGGCTTTAGCCAACTCACGCTGTCTACGATGTGCCTGCTTACGTCGTGCGCGGCGAGCGTCAGCCTGATCTGGCGCATCTCGCAGCCTCTCACGCCCCTACGTGTGGTGCTTTTTGTGTTTGTAGTCGCCGGCATCCTGGTGGGCGTTATCGGATTCCCGGAGCTTCTGTCTATTGCCAACCTGTCGATGGGCCAGATGGTTATCTTGGCTGTCATCGTGGTCTTTACCTGCTCGGTGTTCTTTAAGCTCGCCACGATGATGGATTCGCTCAAGCCGCGTCGTCATGCCGCAACTGGTTTTGGCCGCGGTGTGCGCGTCCGCTTGGGTCGCGGTGGCGGCAAGGTGAGCTCGACGGGTTCGACGGCCGAGCGTTTTGCCAAGCGCTTCGCCGCCGACATGGCGCAGCGCCGCGAAGACCGCATCGTTCGCGAGGCCGAGGCCCGCGCACTCGAGGGCGTGGCCCAGGCCCAGCCCAAGAAAAAGAAGAGTACCGGAGCCAAGCGCTCTCGCGTGACCAAGTCCGCCCAAGGCATCAAAGTCTCGATGCCAAGCAAAAAGAAGAAGTAGCTACGCGCCCTGGCGATGTTGAATTGGTGCCTTGTTCCTGTGGGGCCGTGGCGATGTTATGCTCTAACCTCGATTGTTTGAATTGCTTCGAAAAGAGGATGCCGTGATCTGCCCGCATTGCCTTAAGACTATCGAGGACGGCGCCTCGTTCTGCCCCTACTGCAACGCCTATGTGGGTCCGGGCGACGGTCCCGAGCACACCGAGTTCGTGTTTTGTGAGGGCTGCGGTGCCCGTCTTTCCCCGCATGATCGTACGTGCCCCAAATGCGGACGCCCCGCTCCGGGCATCCTCTCCAAGGACGCGGCAGCATCCGACCTGGCAGCGGGCCGCACGGCGGGCTTTCCGCGCCTAACGCAAGAGCAGATCGATACCGAGGTGCCGCATGCGCCGGCCTCTGCCGCTGCGGTGCTTTCGGACGCCGCCGACCCCAATGAGACCTGCGTGCTGCCAGCTTTCGATAAGGATTTCGGTATCCCCAAGGTCGATATTCCCACGCCCGTTTCCCTGCATGACGATGCTCAAAAACCCAAGCGCAAAGTGCATCCCGACGAGGACGCCTATCACAAGCACAAGCGTCATATCCCCAAGCCGCTCATCGTCATCGCGGTCCTTGCTGTCGTTTGTGGCGGTGCCTATTGGTTCGTGACGACCGATCCCATGGGTGTCATGCCTGGCTTCTACGACCAGTTTGGCCAAGCTGCACAAACCACCTTCCCCACGCGCCAAAAGGGCGAGGCGACTGAGGACGATACCAAGCAGGACGATTCTGCCGAGGTGGTCCAGGAAGAAACCGTGCTCACCGATGATCAGCTCTATACCAGGCTTGACGGTCTGTATCAGACCATCGTGTCCTACGGTGACGAGGACCAGATCGGCGAGGTCATCGATTCCTTTAACAACGGCTATCTCCGAACGCCGCTGTCCACCCGTCAGGAGCTGTCGCAGAGTGCCTACGCCCTGCGCGACCAGATCAAAAAGACGCAAGTTGAGCTTAACAACCTGAAAGTACAGAACGATACGGTCTATGCGGACGACATCGCCCACTTAAAGCAGCTTGCCGAGTGGATGTATGAGCGCGTCGACGTGATCTGCCAGAGCTGGGATATCTCGCTGGCCATTCCCGATGGCGAGTCGATGAGTTCCCACCAAAGCGAGATCCTGGCGCCCATCGCGCAGGGCGGCAACAGCGCGCTCAACCAGTACGATGCCAATGTGGGTTCTTGGAAGCCGCAGCAGCGTTCCTAAAATTAGTTCGCCATAGTCGGCATAACCTACGTGCGCAATTGATGTAAGCGCATGCTTATTGCTACAATTCGTACAAATATGCTTTAAACGCACGAGGAAGGAACCACATGTTTGGTTTTAAGAAAGAGCTCTACACGCCCGAGTATCAGCTTGCCGGCGACGAGTGCGCCGTTATCGAGACGTCGAAGGGTACCATCAAGGTCAAGTTTGACGGTGAGGGCGCTCCCATTCATGTCGCGAACTTCTGCGAGCTTTCCACGATGGGTTTCTATGATGGCCTTAAGTTCCATCGCTATGTGCCCGGTTTTGTCATCCAGGGCGGCGACCCCAATACCCGCGACATGTTCGGTGCCGACGTTGCTGCCGGTCTTGAGGGCCCCGACGGCATGCCCGGTACCGGTGGTCCCGGCTACTGCATCAAGGGCGAGTTTGCCACCAATCCGCGCAACAGCCATGTCGATGGTGCCCTTGCCATGGCACGCTCCATGGACCCCGATTCCGCGGGTTCGCAGTTCTACTTCTGCCTGGGTGCCCAGCATAACCTCGATTCCGGTTACACCGTCTTTGGCACCACGGTCGAGGGTCTCGATGTGATTTCGCAGCTGCGTGCCGGCGACGAGATCGTCCATGTCGAGATCGTTCACGAGTAAAGGGGACTTCCTTGAATAGCCAGCTGATCCAACAGGGCCGCGCCGCTTACCGCGCGGGTGATTTTTCCGCTGCAGCCCAGATGCTTGGGGCGGCAAAAACTCCCGATGAGATTATGGGCGAGGCCGATCACCTTCGCGGCAACGCCTTGATGCACCTGGGCATGTATGCCGAGGCCGCCGAGGCTTATGCTGCCGCCCTCAACGACGGCACCTACGGCAAGCGCGGCGCGCTGCTCACCAACCGCGGCAAGGCGCTCGCCGCCGTGGGCGACTACACGACGGCCGCCCAGGCGTTCTCTGCCGCTACACAGGATGCTTCCTATGCCACGCCGTTCAAGGCCTATCTGGGCCTGGGCAATGCGCTGTTCCAGTCGGGCGACTATGCCAACGCGGGTACTGCCTTCCGTCAGGCCGCCATCGACGGCGCCAATCCGGCCCCTGCCGCCGCACTCGGCGAGCTCGGTCGTTGCTTCATTAAGCTCGGTCGTCCGGCGGATGCCGTGGAGACCTACCGTACGGCTATCGACTTTGCCGGTCCCCGTGACGACACACGCGCGCTCAACGCCGGCATGGGTCAGGCGCTTTCTGCCGCCGGCCGTCCCTCCGACGCACTCGACGCCTTTAACGCCGCTACTGCCGATGGCATCTACCAGCTCACCTCCGAGCAGGCCGATGAGCTTGCCCGCGTGCACGATTCGCTTGCCGCGCTGTCTGCCCAGACGGCTATGGCCACGGCTCCGGCGCCCGCGATGGACGCTCCTGCCGTCGATCCGCTCGATCCTACGGGCGCGACCGGTCAGTTTATGCCCGATCCCTCGGACACCGGCTTCTTTACACTGTCCGAGTCCGAGATGGTCCAGCAGGACCGTCAGGATCGTAAGCAGGCCAAGGTCCGTCGTCGCCATCGCCACACGGGTCTCAAAGTCTTCATTGTGCTGCTTCTGCTCATTTTGATTGCTGCGGGCGGTCTGGGCTTTGCCTACACGCGCGGCTTTGGCTTCCCGTCTCAGGAGTCTGTCGTTACCGATCTGTTCCAGGCTGCCGGCGATGGTGACGCCGCAAAGGCCGAGTCTTGCCTGGCCTCGAGCCTGTCCGAGGACGCTAAGTCGATGATCATCTCCTCGATTCCGCAGGGTGCCACCGTGTCTGTCGAGGGCATGGATCAGTCCATGACCGAGACGACTGCCAAGGTGAAGGCATCGCTGTCCAAGGGCGGCGAGCAGGAGTACACCGTCAAATTCGTGCGCTCCGACAACCATATCGGCTGGGCCGTTTCCTCGCTCGATATGGATTTCTCGGCTGCTGACAACCAGTAGTGACCTTATGGGATTTAGCTTTGCCCGGCGCTTCACCGCAAGTGAGGTGCCGGGCTTGCGCTAGTATGATGAGCTAGTAGTTTTCCAGCAATCATCCAACACATCAGGAGTTGCGTTGTTTTCTTTGATGGATATGTTCTTCGGTAGCTATGCGGGCGATCTTGCCATCGACCTCGGCACCGCAAATACGCTTGTCTCCGTGCGCGGCAAGGGCATCGTCATTCGCGAGCCCTCTGTTGTCGCCATCGACAAGAACGACGAGCGCATCCTTGCGGTCGGTATCGAGGCAAAGCGCATGCTCGGCCGTACGCCCGGCAACATCGTGGCCGTTCGTCCCCTGAAGGACGGCGTCATCGCCGACTTCGATGTTACCGAGGCCATGCTCCGCTACTTTATCGACAAGGCGTCCGAGAAGCGCTATCCGTGGACCCCGCGTCCGCGCGTTGTCGTCTGCGTTCCCTCCGGTGTCACGTCGGTCGAGAAGCGTGCCGTCTTTGAGGCCACGATCCAGGCCGGCGCCCGCCAGGCCTATCTAATCGAAGAGCCCATGGCCGCCGCTATCGGCGCCGACCTGCCCGTCGAGGAACCCACCGGCTCCATGGTCATCGACATCGGTGGCGGTACCACCGAGGTCGCCGTTATCGCCATGGGTGGCATCGTCGTCTCGCAGTCCATCCGTATTGCCGGCGACGAGTTCGATCAGGCCATCCTCACGCACGTTCGCGATGCCTACAACTTGGCCATCGGCGAGCGTACGGCAGAGGACATCAAGATCAAGGTCGGCTCCGCCGTGCCGCTCAAGGACGAGCTCGACGTCGAGGTCAACGGCCGCGACGTGATCACCGGTCTGCCTAAGACCGTGCGCATCGAGAGCGAGGAGATTCGTCGCGCGCTCAACAAGCCGCTCGACGAGATGGCCAAGGCCGTCAAGGACGCACTCGACGCTACGCCTCCCGATCTTGCCTCGGACCTTATGTACTACGGCATTTTGCTGACTGGTGGCGGCGCGCTGCTGCGCGGTCTCGACGTGCGCCTGCGCGATGAGACCGGCGTTTCGGTCAACGTCAGTCCTACGGCGCTCGATAACGTTGTTAACGGCTGCGCCCGCGTGCTCGAGGCCAATGCGTTTGATGGCGGCTTCGTCCAGACCAATGCTTAATTTCCAAAAGGTGGATTCCATTTGGCACGATCTTCGGGTTTCTCCACAAATCTGAATACCAAGCGACAATCAACGGGTATGCGCCCGTTGATTGTTTTCAGCCTGATTTCGGTGTTGCTGCTCACGTTTTACATCCGCGAGGGCGAGGCAGGACCGATTCATGCCGTGCGTTCGGGCGTAACGACGATTACCTCGCCGGTGCGCTTTGTGGGCTCGGCCGTGGCGACTCCCTTCAATGCGATCGGCAACGTGTTCTCTAACCTTACGGCGTCGCAGGACACGCTTGACGAGCTTAAGAAGCAAAACGAGGAGCTGACCTCTAAGGTTGCTGAGCTCTCCGAGGCTCAAAAGACCGCTGAGCGTCTGGAGGGGCTGGTCGGCCTGCAGTCGACCTACAACCTCAAATCGACCGCTGCTCGTATTGTCGGTGCCTCCGGCGATGCCTGGACCTCGACCGTTACCATCGACAAGGGCTCTGCCGACGGGCTTACCATCAACATGCCTGTGACGAGTTCGGCCGGTGTTATCGGACAGATCATCGAGGTTTCGGCCAAAACGTCGACCGTGCGCCTGATTGGCGACGAGAACTCCGGCGTGTCTGCTATGGTGCAGGACACGCGCGCCCAGGGCATGTTGCAGGGTCAGGCTGACGGCACGCTGCGTCTTGAGTACGTGAGCGTCGACTCCGATGTTAAGGTTGGAGACATCATCGTGACCTCGGGTATCGGTGGTGTGTTCCCCAAGGGTTTACCGCTCGGCACCGTCTCGTCGGTTGAGAAATCGGCAAACGACGTGTACTACACCATTGTGGTGCGCGCTCAGACCACGGCCGAGAACAACGAGGAAGTGCTGGTCATTACCTCGCTGACCGACGAACAGTCGGCCTCGGATGAGGACGTGAGCACGGCCAACAGCACGCCGCAGGGAACGTCGCGCGATGCTGCGACCAAGACGAAGGACGAGAGTTCGGATGACGGTTCCGACACGTCCGAGACGACCGATTCTGGCTCGAGCGAATAGGGGGCATGTCCATGGATCTACACGAGCAGGGGATGAGCTCCCGCACGTTTGTAATCGCCGCCATCGTGTGCGTGCTGCTGCAGGCAGGCCTGGCACCGCAGATCTCCATTGCGGGCGGTCGCGTCAACTTCATGATTATCCTGGTGTGCCTAAGCGTGTTCTCGGGCGACCCGACCCGTGCCGTCGTGTGCGGTTTTTGCAGCGGCTTGTTTTATGACCTGTCCGCTGCCGTGCCGGTGGGCGTTATGTCGCTCCTGCTGACAGTGGGCAGCTTTGCCCTGGTGCACAGCGCCGTCGGTCAGACGGGCGGTACCCCGAGTGCGCGCGGCGTCACCGTGGGCGCCTTCGCGCTCGTCATTAATGTGATCTACAGCATCATCTTGCTGTTTATGGGTTTGGAGACGAGCTTTGTCGTGGCGATCTTCGGCCATGCACTGCCGTCCTCGATCCTGACGGGTCTGGTTGCCATTCCGTTTTTGATGTCTGGCGTCGTGCCGCAGTCCGGCTATGGATTCTCCGCACGCGGCGGACGCCAGGCAGGTATGCGCTTTAAGCCCAAGACCCGCAAGCTCAAATAGGGGAGGCCCGTAGATGTCTTCCCAGATGACGGTTATTATCGCCGGTATCGTGCTGGTTGTGGCCATCGTGGTCGCGCTGGTCATCATGCGTCGTGGCGATTCCCGTTTTACCTACGATACGCAGCATGGAACGGCCCCGCGCGCCACCGAGGGCGAGGGCAATACTGCGGCGACCGCCTTTAAGGGCCGCTTTTCCATCCTCACCACGGGTGTGGGCGCGATGTTTGCGGCGCTTGTCGTCAAGCTGTGGGGCATGCAGATGGTCTCGTCGGACTATTACGAGAAGCAGGCTAATAGCAATCAGACGCGCACCGTTACCACTCCCGCTGTGCGCGGCCGCATCCTCGACCGCAATGGCGTGGCGCTTGTCCAGAACCGTCCCTCACTTGCTGTCGTGGCCTACCGCGACCTTGCCGAGGATGAGGTTCTGGTTCGCCATCTTGCCAACGTGCTTGGAATGCCTTACGTGGCGGTCCTTCGCAATATTCAGGACAATACAGAGGGCGCTCAGAGCCTGCATACCATCGCGACAGACGTCCGTCGCTCCACGGTTGCCTATATCAAGGAGCACGCCGGCGAGTTCCCGGGCGTCAAGATTGCCGAGCGTACTGAGCGTCAGTATCCATATGGCGAGACGGCATGCCATATCTTGGGCTATACCGGCACCATTACCTCCGAGCAGCTCGAGGCTCAGAATAAGAAATCCTCTGGCGATGATGATGCTTCTGCTGGCAAGATCACGTACCAGTCGGGCGATATCGTGGGCCAGGCGGGCGTTGAGAGCTACTACGAAAACCTGCTGCAGGGCATTCGTGGCGAGCAGACCGTCAAGGTCGATGCCTCGGGCAATGTGACCGGTCAGGCCGGCGCCGTGCCCGCGAAGGCCGGCTCCGACATTAAGCTCACGCTCGACCTTAAGATCCAACAGGCCTGTGAGACGGCGCTGGCGAGCGCTATCGAGCTTGCCAAGACCACTGGCTACAGCAATGCCGGCAACGGCGCTGTGGTGTGTCTCGATCCCAACAATGGCGAGATCCTGGGCATGGCGAGCGAGCCCAAGTTCGATCCGTCCGTCTTTATCGGCGGCGTCTCAAATGACGTGTGGACCGAGCTCAATGATGACGAGGGTTCGCACCCGCTGATCAACCGCGCCATTAGCGGACAGTACATGTCGGCCTCGACCATCAAGCCGCTCTCGGCACTGGCCGGTCTTGAGTTTGGAACCTACACTTCAACGCAGACAACCAACTGCACGGGCTATTGGACGGGCCTGGGCAAGGCTTGGGGCAAGCGCTGCTGGCTGACTTCTGGCCACGGCACCATGACGTTGCAGTCGGGTATCGCCAACTCGTGCGACCCCGTCTTCTACGACATGGGCAAGGCGTTCTTCTATGACGAGCAACATCCCGAGGGCCTGCAGGATGTCTTTCGTCGCTGGGGCCTAGGCAAGACTTGCGGTATCGATCTGCCGAGTGAAGGCGCGGGCCGTATTCCCGATGCCGAGTGGAAAGAGTCGTACTTCACCGACGCTTCTGCCGAGGACCGCAAGTGGAATGCCGGCGATATGACCAACATTGCTATCGGCCAGGGCGACATCCTGGTGACGCCCCTGCAGATGGCGTGTGCCTATATGGGTCTTGCCAACGGCGGCAAACAGTACGTGCCTCACGTGTTTTTGTCTGCCGTGTCGCGCGATGGCGACGGCGATGCCTATAAGTACAACGGCAAGGGCAAGAAGAAGCGTCTGGAGGCCAAGATCAACAGCGATTCGGATTTGGCTCTTGTTCGCAACGGCATGCACGACGTGATTTACACGGCATCGACGTCCCTGGCGGCGCACTTTGGCACCCTGACGCCGCAGGTATACGGCAAGTCGGGCACGGGCGAGAAGAGCGGCGAGGACGAATACGCTTGGTTCTGCGCCTATGCACCGGCCGATGACCCCAAGTATGTCATCGCTACTGTCCTGGAGCAGGGCGGCGGCGGCTCAGATACCGCGATGCATGTCGTGCGCGACGTGCTCGGTGTGATTTATGACGAGCCCGATACCTCTTCGGCCTCGGGCGATTCTTCGGTTCGATAGGAGGTTGCGATGGATTTTTCTCCGGCGGATCTGTTCCGTTCAACCAAGACCGGCTCTCGCAGCAGCCTGGACCGTGTCAACAAGCAACTTTCGGCCTCGCGTGGCACGTTTCGCCAAAAAGTGCATATCGGTGTGCTCGTGGCTACTGTGGCGCTCGTCGCCTACGGTGCCATCATTATCTGGTCGGCTTCGCAGTTTAAGGCCGATGCTTCGTTCTCGCGCCATCTGCTGGGAATTGGCATCGGCACGGTGCTGGCGGTGCTGGTCTGGCGAACCGACCTGCGCGGTATTTCCAATTTCTCGACGGCGTTGCTCGTCATCGACCTGATCGTGATTTTCTCGCCCAAGATTCCGGGTCTGTCCTATACGGGCGGTCTGGGCATGACGGGCTGGATCAAGATTCCCGGTATCGGCTTGACGTTCCAGCCGGTTGAGCTTGCCAAGCTCATCACCATCTTCTTTATTGCTACGCTTGGCTCGCAGTATAACGGTCGCATCGATACCGTTCGCGACTACGTCAAGCTCTGCGGCATGCTGTCCATTCCGTTTTTGGCCGTCGTTGCCATGGGCGACCTGGGCTCGGGCCTGGTCGTGCTGGTTTCGGGCGCCATCGTCATTTGTATGAGCGGTGCACGCCGCGAATGGGTGCTGTCGACCTTGGCCCTGCTCGTGGGCCTGGTGGCCCTCGTCCTGGCACTCGATTCGGTCTTTGATTCGTTGCTCGGCCACGATGTGCTCATCAAGCAGTATCAGATGAACCGTCTGACGGTCTTTATCGACCCCGATAATGCCGATTCGGACGATGCCTACAACCTGCAGCAGTCGCTTATCGCCGTTGGCTCGGGTGGCTTCTTTGGTAAGGGTTTGGGCCATGCGACGCAGTCGGCCGGCGGCTTTCTGCCTGAGTTCCACACCGACTTCGTCTTCGCCTTCCTGTCCGAGACCTTTGGCTTTTGCGGTTCCTTTATGCTCCTGTGCCTCTACGTGCTGTTGATCTTTTCGACGATTCGCGTCGCCTTTAAGTGCGAGTCCCCGTTTTTGCGTCTTTCGTGTGTGGGCATCGTTGGCATGTGGGCGTTCCAGACCTTCGAAAATATCGGCATGTGCATCGGCATGATGCCGATTACCGGTATTCCGCTACCGTTTATTAGCTTCGGTTCGTCTTCGATGATGATTCAGCTGCTGACGGTGGGTATCGTACAATCCATATGGCGGCATCGTTCGGGCGCCGCGTAACCGCTGGAGGGGTTTGCTATGAAAATTCCCGTAGATAAGCTGACCCGCGCTTTTAAGATGGGCGCGTCCGTTAAGAAGGATTCCGATACGCCGGTGCGCGTCTCGGTCTATCTGGATTCGTCCGCCTCGCGCTTTCTGGCCGAGACGGTGCGTGATGCCTTTGTGCCGCAGACGACCTCGGGCATTGTGCGCGTCGAGCGTCTGGGGGAGGAGCGAATTGCTCCAAAGACCGATACCGATGTGGTATTGGTGCTCTCGTGCGGTTCCGACCGCTTGGAGAGTGCCGTGCAGGAGCTCGTGATCGCCGGCGCGCCCGTGTGCGTGCTTGCCGAGTCTGCTGTGGAGGTGCCGTTTATCGAGGAGTCCACGCCTATGCTCGGCGCGGTAGCGGCAACCGATAAGACGTATCTGCTCGAGACGCTTGCCCGCTGGATTCTCGATCGCACGGACAAGGAAACGGCTTTTGCGGCGAACTTTGCCTTCATGCGCATCGCGGCGGCCAATCGTATCATCACCTCGTGCGCGCTCACCAATATGGCGACCGGTGCGCTGGTGTTTTTGCCGGGCGCCGATTATCCCGTTATGGCGCTGGCGCAGGTGGGCATGCTCTTTGAGCTCGCTGCCGTCTTTGGGCGCGGCATTAAGCCCGAGCGCGGCTACGAGGTCGCGGGCGTGCTTGCCGGCGGTCTTGTGATCCGCGCGGTCACCCGTGCGCTCGTCAAGCAGACGCCGCATATTGGGTTTGCCGTCAAGGCGCTCACTGCTGCCGCGGGCACCTATGGCATGGGCCGTGCGCTCGTTTCGCTCTACGAGCGCGATGTCGACTACAGCCGTGCCAACGAGGTGGTCACCGCCACGTTCTCCCGCGTTCGCGATCTGGTGACCACGGTCGCTGGCGCTACCCGTCCTATGGCGTCCTACGAGGACGCATCCGATCTCGCTGCTTAGGGGTTTTCCGTTGCGCGTTCCGTATCAAGACTGTTTTCATTTAATTGAGCCGCTGCTCGCCAAGGTCGAGAAGCCGAGCCGCTATATCGATCACGAGTGGGGCACGCTTTCCAAGGCCGATGCCGATTACCGTTGCTGCCTGATCTACCCGGATGTGTACGAGGTTGGTTTGCCCAACCAGGGCATCGCCATCCTCTACAACATCCTTAACCAGGCCGAGGGCATCTCCTGCGAGCGTGGCTATGTGCCGTGGCCCGATATGGGTGACGCCATGCGCGAGGCGGGTATTCCGCTGCTGTCGCTCGAAGGTGCTGCCCCCGTTGCTTCGTTTGATATCGTCGGTCTGCATGTGCCGCACGAGATGGCGGTGACGAACTTCCTCGAGGCTCTCGACCTCGCTGGCATTCCGCTGTTAGCGGCCGACCGAGGCGAAGACGACCCCATCATCATCGCCGGCGGTCCCTCGGTGTACAACCCCGAGCCGTACGCGGCCTTCTTCGATGCCATCCTCATCGGCGAGGGTGAGGAATCGCTGCTCGAGACCTGCCAGCTGCATCGTCGCCTGCGCGACGAAGGAGTTCCGCGCGCGCAGATTGTCGAGCAGCTTGCATCCATTGCCGGCAACTACGTGCCGTCGCTCTATGAGGTTCGTCACGACGAGCCCTGCTCGCCGCATGGCTACACCGTGCCGCGCGAGGGTAAGGATGCGCCGACCGTGGTCTACAAGCGCGTCGTCGAGGATTTCGGCGCCACGAATCCGCTGTCGCAGTCGTGCGTGCCCTATGCGCAGCTGGTTCACGACCGCCTGTCTATCGAGATTCTGCGCGGCTGCGCTCGCGGCTGTCGTTTTTGCCAGGCCGGCATGACGTATCGCCCGGTGCGCGAGCGCTCGGCCGACCAGATCGTCTCGTCGGTGATTCAGGGTCTGGAAAAGACTGGCTATGACGAGGTGTCGCTGACCTCGCTCTCCACGACCGACCACTCCTGTATTCGTGACGTGCTCGGCAGGCTCAACCATCGCCTGGAGGATACGGGTATTCGCGTGTCTATTCCGTCGCAGCGCTTGGATTCGTTTGGCGTTGATATGGCCGAGTCGGTCGCCGGCGAAAAGAAGGGCGGCCTGACGTTCGCGCCCGAGGCCGGCAGCCAGCGCATGCGCGACATCATTAACAAGAACGTGACCGAGGAGGACCTGGACCGTGCGGCCAAGGCGGCCTTCGAGGCCGGCTGGAACCGCATGAAGCTCTACTTTATGATGGGCCTTCCCGGCGAGCGCGACGAGGACATTGTGGCCATCGCCAATCTGGCCGATCACGTGCTGGAGCTCGGTCGTTCCGTGGTGCCCAAGGCTCGTCGCGGCTCGATCTCGGTGTCCATCTCGGTTTCGGTGTTTATCCCCAAGGCTGCCACGCCGTTCCAGTGGTGCCCGCAGCTCGACTACGACGACGTCAAGCGTCGCCAGAAGCTGCTTATCACGAGCGTTCGCAACCGAGCCGTCCGCGTGCATTACCACGATGCCGAGACCTCGCTCATCGAGGCCGCGCTGTCCCGCGCCGGGCGTGACATGACGCCCGTCATCATCGATGCTTGGCGCGCGGGCTCTCGCTTTGACGCCTGGGTAGAGCATTTCTCGCTCGATAACTGGAAGGAGGCTGCTGCCAAAAACGGCATCGACCTCAATGAGCTCGTGCACCTGCCCTACGAGTTGGACTGGCGCCTGCCGTGGGAGCATGTGAGTCCCGGCTGCACGCGTGGCTTCCTCGAGCGCGAGTACCGTCGCTCGCTCGAGGGTGTCACGACTCCCGATTGCACCCGCACGTCGTGCACCGGCTGCGGAATCTGCCCCACGCTCCACGCCAAGAATGTATTGATGGGTGATCGCGCATGAGTGAGCGCCTGACCGACAACCCCACGCTCTTTAGGCTTCGTGTTCGCTATGGCAAGCGCGATCGCCTTAAGTACCTGGGCCATCTCGAAGTAATCCATACCATTGAGCGCATCGTGCGCCGTGCGGGACTTCCCTATGCCGTCACGCAGGGTTTCTCTCCTCACATGCGCGTGGGCTTCTCTTCGGCGCTACCGGTGGGTACGTCGTCGACCTGCGAGTGGTATGACCTGTTTATGACCGAGTTCGTGGCGCTCGACGAGGCGTTTGGGCGCCTGGCTGCGGCCTCTCCGGCCGATCTGGCACCCATCGAGGCGGCGTACATCGACGTGCGCACGCCGGCGTTGACGGCGCAGCTCACGCGCTTGTCGTATCGCATTGATTTGCACTTGGATCCCGAGGCGCCCGTAAGCGCCGACGAGGTGCGTCGTGCGATCGACACGCTGCGCGCGGACCATGGCATCGACTACGCGCGCGGCAAAAAGAGCAAGCGCTTGGATTTGGATCACACGCTCGTGGGCTATGAGTTCACGGCGGGGGAGCGCCCGGACCATTTAGTGCTCATGCTCGACACCCATGCCGATAACGAGGGCTCCATGCGTCCGGAAATTTTGCTTTCTGCAGCTGATGTTTTGTTGCAGGGCTTGACCCCGGGGGTGGATGCACCTATTGTTTCCACCGGTATGCAAGACCTCGTGACCATCTGCTCCTACGATGTCGAGCGTCAGAATCAAGCATGCGAGGACGACGAGGGCCGACTCGTCAGCCCCATACCTGTGCGAACTTGTGGATTTGCTCCACATACTCGTTGACGGGGGTATTTTCGCCTGCTACTATATTCGGCTGTTGCACTAACTGATGCATGAAGGGCAAGTAAACATGTACGCAATCGTTAACACGGGCGGCAAGCAGTACAAGGTCGCCACCGACGATGTCATCACCGTCGAGAAGATCGAGGGCAATGAGGGCGACAAGGTCACCCTGCCGGTTATCTTCCTCAACGATGGTAAGAAGATCGTCACCGATCCCGACAAGCTGGCCAAGGCCAAGGTTACCGCTCAGATCGTTGAGCAGTTCAAGGGCGAGAAGCAGCTGGTCTTCAAGTTCCACAAGCGTAAGCGCTATCGTCGTCTGAAGGGTCACCGTCAGCAGCTCACCAAGCTGAAGATCGTGAAGGTCCAGGCTACGTCCCGCGCCAAGAAGGCTGTCAAGGCAGAGGCCGAGGCTGTTGCCGAGGCTCCCGTCGCCGAGTAGATTACACTCGTAACGAAAGAGTAGGTATACACAATGGCACACAAAAAAGGACTCGGTTCCTCCCGTAATGGCCGTGACTCCCGCGGTCAGCGCCTTGGCACGAAGCGCTATGCCGGCCAGACGGTAACCACGGGCACGATTCTCGTCCGTCAGCACGGCACGCACATCCACCCGGGTGAGAACGTTGGCCGTGGCAAGGACGACACGCTGTTCGCGCTGGTCGACGGTACCGTTGAGTTCCACAAGGGTATCAAGCACAGGGTCAGCGTACGCCCGCTCGCGAACGCGTAATTCACCCTTCATAGAGCACATATGTGGGAGGCACTTGAGTTTTACAATTCAAGGGTCTCCCTCTTTTTTGTAGGAGGCGATTCTGTTGTCACAGTTCACCGATATCAGCCGCATTAACGTGTGCGGCGGCGACGGCGGAGCCGGATGCATGTCGTTTAGGCGCGAGGCATTTGTCCCCAAGGGCGGCCCCGATGGCGGCGACGGCGGTCGTGGCGGCAATGTCGTCATCCAGGCCGATGCTCAGCTGTCTTCGTTGATCGATTACCGCTTTAAGCATCACTTCCGCGCCGAGCGCGGCACGCACGGGCAGGGTGCCCGTCGTAACGGTAAGAGCGGCGAGGACCTGATTCTCAAGGTCCCCATGGGTACCGTGGTACGCGAGCTCGACCCCGAGACGCAGACCCCGATGTTCGAGATTGCCGACCTGGTGCACGACGGCGAGCGCGTCGTCGTGGCGCCCGGCGGTGCCGGCGGTCTGGGCAATACCCACTTTGTGACATCGGTGCGCCGCGCGCCCGCGTTCGCTCAGCTGGGCGAACCGGCCGAGGAGCACTGGATCGAGCTCGAGATGAAGCTTATGGCCGATGCCGCGCTCGTGGGCTTCCCCTCGGTGGGTAAGTCCTCGCTCATCGCGCGCATGAGTGCCGCCCGTCCCAAGATCGCCGACTATCCGTTTACCACGCTCGTGCCGAACCTCGGCATGGTGCGTGCCGGCGAATATTCTTACGTCGTTGCCGACGTTCCTGGTCTCATCGAGGGCGCGAGCGAGGGCAAGGGCTTGGGTCACCAGTTCTTGCGCCACATTGAGCGTACGGCCCTGATCATGCATGTCGTCGACATGACGGGCGGTTTTGAGGATCGCGACCCGGTTGAGGATTACCGCATCATCAACCGTGAGCTCGAGCAGTATGGCGCCGAGCTTTCGGAGCGTCCGCAGATCGTCGTCGCCAACAAGTGCGACGCGCCGGGCACGGCCGACAAGATTGCCGATCTCAAGCGCGCCGCGCTCGACGATGGACATATGTTCTTTGCCGTGTCCGCCGTGACGGGCGCCGGTCTCAATACGTTGATGCTTGCCGTAGGTGAGCGGGTGGCTAAGCTGCGCGCCGAGTTGGCGGTTTCCGATGAGCCGGTCGATCTGCGCGACGAGGAGTGGGAGCGCCGCCGTCTGCAGCGCGAGAAGCGGTTCCGCATTGTCCAGGAAGAGCCCGGTGCCTTCCGTGTGGTTGGTCGCGCGATCGAGCGCATGGTCATCCAGACCGACTGGGAAAACGAGGAAGCTGTCATCTACCTGCAGCATAAGTTTGCGCGTATGGGTGTTGACGACGCGCTCGAGAAGGCCGGTTGCCGTGCGGGCGACGAGGTCCGCATTTGCCAGCGCGCCTTTGACTTTGAGGGCGCTGAGGACTTCTCGGAGTACGAGGAGCTCGAGGACGCTGGCGAGGACGTTGCCGTTGGGGCCATTGACGTGGCCGATGCTGCGGATGAGGGCGTCGAGGTTGTCGATGCGGCGGATGCCGCGGACGATGCCGAGACCTCGGAGGACGAGTAAGCCATGTCGCTGCGCGGTGGAATCGGTTTGCCCGAGCTGCCCATAAAAGAGGGCAAAGAGTTTCGGCTTGGCATTATGGGCGGCACATTCGACCCGATTCATTACGGGCACCTGGTGACTGCCGAGCAGGCGCGCGAGTCGCTCGACTTGGACGCTGTGCTCTTTATGCCGGCGGGCTCTCCCGCCTTTAAGCTTGACAAGCCGGTGACGCCTGCCGAGGACCGTTATGCCATGACGGTCCTCGCCACCGCCGCGAACCCGGCCTTTTTGGCGAGCCGGTTCGAGATTGACCGTCCGGGCGTAACCTATACGGCCGATACGCTTCATGCCCTTCGCGACTTTTACCCGCCGCAGGTAAAGCTCTACTTTATTACGGGCGCCGATGCGATTATCGATATTGTGACCTGGCACAATGCTGATGAGATTGCCGAACTGGCAACCTTTATCGCTGCGACACGTCCCGGCTTTGACATCGATACCGCCCGGGCGCGGATTAAGGAATCGGGGCTGCCATTCGACGTGCGCTATATCCAGATTCCGGCGCTGGCGATTAGCTCGACCAACATTCGCAAGCGGGTTGCCCGCGGTATGAGCGTGCGCTATCTTACGAGCGAGTCCGTGCTCGGCTATATCCGTAAACGCGGTCTGTATGCCGATCTTGGGCAAGACGATTTTGATTGATGGGGGAGAACGTTGTCGGTAGAAGATCAGTTTGAGGGCGACGAGCGCGCGCTCTTGACGCGTATCCACGAGTTGCTCGATGTGCGCATGAAGGATAAGCGTAAGCGCTACGTGCATTCGCTCGGGGTTGCCGAAACTGCGCTGCACCTAGCCGAGGTATACGGTGTCGACCACTTTGATGCCGCTGCCGCCGGCCTGATCCATGACTGGGATAAGGTGCTCTCCGATGACGAGCTGGTCACGCGCGCTCTGCATTATGGCATTAAGATTGCCGGCTCTCCGTCTGCCGCGACGCCGCTTTTGCATGGCCCGGTTGCCGCCTATGAGCTTCCGCAGCTTTTTCCCGAGCTGTCGCCGGCGGTCTTTCAGGCTGTCGACCGTCACACCGTGGGCGCCTGCGACATGACGCCGCTCGATATGGTGGTCTTTGTGGCCGATGCCATCGAACCCAACCGCCACGGAGATTATGCCCATGCGCTGCGCAAGATGGTGGGGAAGTCCTCGCTCGACGAGTTGTTCTTCTCCTGTTTTGCGCAGGGTCTGGTCTACGTGATCCAGTCCGGGCGTTATCTTTATCCCACGGCTATTACGATTTACAACCATTACGCCCAGCTGCGCTAGCTCGGGCTGTCTAGAAAGAGGTATTCCATGGCCGACGAGACCATGACCGACGAGCAGATTCTTGAAGGTGTGGCGCACAAGAGTTTCGTTGCCACGTCCGACCGCACTGCCGCGACGCTCTCCGCCAGCGGTGTCGCCGCCGAGGATGTCGCCCGCGCCGCCGCGCAGGCCGCCTACGATAAGAAGGGCGAGGATGTGCAGGTGCTCGATCTGACCGAGCTCTCCGACGTGTGCGACTACTTTGTCCTTGCTACCGGTACCAACAACCGCCAGGTTGATTCGATCGTCGACGAGATTGAGGAGAAGGTCGCCGAGGCTTGCGGCGAGCACCCGTTTTCCATCGAGGGCCGCGAGCAGAAGACCTGGATTCTCATGGACTACGGTTCGGTCGTCGTCCATGTCTTTACCCCCGAGGCCCGCGAGTTCTACCGCCTCGAGAAGCTCTGGGGCGACGCTCCCCAGCTCCCCCTCGACCTCCTCTAGTAGCTCATTTGGGACGGGGCTTTTTAGCTACCCTCTACTGTTCGCCGGTCAGTTGCGCCATCCGCAGCTGCCCGGCTTTCTTTTTGCCCAAAGGCGGTTAATCGTTGAAGCGGGATTGGCGGCCGAAGGAAAGGGCGGTGTCGCCGAATTTGTCTCGGACGGCGTCGATGGCGACGGAGAGGTCGCGGCGGTCGCTGGATTGGGCTCCGCGGTCATCGATCTCGCAGAACAGGTCAGTCTGGATGCCGCCTTGGTGGTCGAAGTCGCTCATGCCGATGCCCGCTAAGCGAACATGCATGCCATCCTGCCAGATGTTGTCGAGCAGTTCGAGTGCAACCGCCACGAAGATGTTCTCATCGTCGGTCGGATGAGGCAGCCGGCGCTGTGCCGTACGCCCGCTGCCATACGAATACTTAAGCTTGAGCGTTACCGTGGCACCCGTCAGCCCCTGACGGCGCAGGCGGCGTCCCACTGACTCTCCCAACAGCGCAATCGCCGCCTCAATATCCCCACGCTCAGTCAAATCTTTCGCAAAGGTGCGTTCATTGCTGACCGATTTGACCTCGCGCTCTTCATCGAGACTCGTGACTTCGGAGATTTCGAGTCCTTGCGCACGCTGGCGCATGCGTTCGCCGTTGACGCCAAAAATAGAGGCCAAGGTGGATTCCGGTGCACGTGATAGCTCGCCGAGGGTGTAGATGCGCATGCGGCGCAGTCGCTCCTCGGCCGAGCGCCCGATGCCGCTCATGGCAGATACCGGCAGCGCGGCCAAAAAGCGCTGCTCGGTTCCGGGGCGCACGATGGTCAGCCCAAACGGCTTATCCCGCTCGCTTGCGATTTTTGCGACCGTCTTGTTGCAGCCCACGCCAATGGAGCACGTCACTCCCAGCTCTGCCACGCGACCGCTTATACGCCGCGCAACCAGCAGCGGGTCTTCGGGCGCAAAGCGACCCGGTGTGATATCGATGAAGGCTTCGTCGATGGATACGCGCTCAACGCGCGGGGTCTCGTCGGCGAGAATTGCCATAACGTGCGCGCTCACCTCGCGGTAGCGATCAAAGTGCCCGTGCGTCCAAATGGCTTGCGGGCACAAGCGCCGCGCCTCGGCTGAGGGCATGGCGGAGTGCACGCCAAAGCGACGTGCCTCATACGAACACGTGGACACGACGCCACGCGAATCGGCGTCTCCGCCCACGATGAGCGGCTTTCCGCGCCATTCGGGATGATCGAGCATCTCCACGCTCGCAAAAAACGCATCAAGGTCCATCAGACCCACCGCCGGACCCGTCCAGGGAGGCGGCGTGACGCCCATGGCATCCTCATAACCGTATGTATGTTCGCGTCTTTCCATGTCATGAGTATACCGCGCAGCTCATGTGGGGTGCGTGTATGTGCTTGCAAATCCCGAATTCTTGTCTAAGATATGGATTTGCCCTCGACTACACCGAAGAAGTTGGTCTCACGGACTTCACCTGCCCGCGTCGATGGCGTATTATGTTCAACTGTTTGTTTGTAGTTGCAGCCTAAAGCTGCTTGGTTGGAGGAGTTTCCTTTGGCAGTCAAGATTCGCCTTGCTCGTCACGGCGCTAAGAAGCGTCCGTACTACCGTGTCGTCGTCGCCGATTCCCGCGCCCCGCGTGACGGTCGTATCATCGAGGAGGTTGGCCGCTACAACCCGATGACCGCCCCCAAGACCATCAACCTGGACCTTGAGAAGATCGCCGACTGGCAGTCCAAGGGCGCCCAGCTCACCGACGCTGTCGCCGCTCTGGTCAAGGCCGCCAACGAGGGCGAGAAGACCGAGACCGTCGTCAAAAAGTCCAAGAAGCAGCTCGCCAAAGAGGCCGAGGCCGCTAAGGCTGCCGCTGAGGCCGCTGAGGGCGCCGAGGAGTAAATCGTGCCTGAGGTTGACGCTGCACAGCTCGAGGGTGAGGCAATGCTCTCAGATCGCATCGCCGATCTCGTCGAATATCTCGTTGTTCAGATCGTCGACGACCCGGATTCCGTGAGCCTTGAGGTCATCGATGGTGACGACTCCTCCACGATTGAGGTTTCGGTTGCCGAGGATGACGTCGCTAAGGTCATCGGCCGTCGTGGCCGTACCATCAAGGCCATTCGCACGCTCGCCCGTGCACTGGCCGCTCGCCTCGACACTTCCGTCGAGGTAGAGGTTCTGGGCTAGGACCTTGAGGTCCCAGTACAAAAACATCGCCCGTGTGGTTAAGCCGCATGGAAGGAAGGGGGAGGTCCTCGCGCAACCGCTGCGGGGGCTTCCTTCTGTATTGACGCCGGGTATGCGCGTTGCCTTGACGCCGCCGGCGCTCAAGCGTGACCGCTTTTGCACGGTCACATCCGTCACCGATACGGGCGATGGCGATCTGGTCGCGTTTGAGGACATTGACGACTTGACGGCCGCCGAGGGCATCTCCGGATGCTACGTGCTGGCGAATCGTGACGATTTTGAGCTCGATTCGCTCGATGCTGCCTATGACGACCTGATGGGTCGCGAGGTGGTCGACGAGCGCTTTGGTTCGCTTGGAACGATTGTTGAGATCATGTCGACGCCCGCCAACGATGTTTGGGTTGTCGAGGGCGATCGGTACGGCGAGGTGCTGATTCCCGTGATTGGGCAAGTGGTGCTCGATCTTCCCGATCAGGGGGCCATTTCCGTCCATGTTATGGACGGTTTGATCGATATGGGCAAGTAGGGAGGACAACATGCTGATTGAGACCCTTTCGGTCTTTCCCGAGATGTTTGAGCCCGTCATGTCCACATCGATTTTGGGCCGTGCCCGCAAGGCCGGCCTTTTTGATTTTAAGGCCTATAACCTGCGTGACTGGACGCACGACCGCCACCGCACCGTCGATGACGAGCCGTATGGCGGCGGGCAGGGTATGCTTATGAAGGTCGAGCCCATCGCTGAGGCCATCGAGGCCATCAGCTCTGATGGTCCTAAGCCCACGGTGGTATTCTTTACCCCCTGCGGTGAGCCTTTTACGCAGCATATCGCTGAGCGCCTGCTCAAAAGCGATCGCCTGCTGTTTGTGTGTAGCCGCTACGAGGGCGTCGACGAGCGTGCGTATGCCTATGCCGACGAGCGCCTGTCGATTGGTGACTATGTGCTCACGGGAGGCGAGCTGCCCGCTATGGTGGTGGCCGACGCCGTTGTGCGACTGATTCCCGGCGCCTTGGGCGACGAGATGAGCAACGTCGACGAGTCGTTCTCAACCGCTGAGGACGGCGGACTGCTCGAGTATGCGCAGTACACCCGTCCCGCTGAGTTTAACGGCGAGGGTGTGCCTCCAGTTCTCGTGAGTGGCGACCACGCCAAGGTCGACGCCTGGCGCCGCAAGAACGCCATCGAGCGTACCTGTCGCTGGCGGCCCGACCTGATCGAGACAGCGCAGCTTACGCCCAAGGAGCGTGCGTATGCGCAAGAGATTCTGGACGCTTCGTATTCGCAGAACGAGGAGTGAGAATGGTTCCGTCGCAGCATTCTGTGCTGAAGAGTGCGTTTGAGTGGGTCGTGGTCGTCGCGATTGCGCTCGTTGCCACCTTCTTGATTCGCACCTTTGTGGTCGAGCCCTTTGTGGTGCCCACCGGCTCCATGGAGTCCACGATCGAGATCGGCGACCAGATCCTGGCGCAAAAGGTAAGCCTTGAGTTCGGACAGCCCGTCAAACAGGGCGATATCGTGGTGTTCCACAACCCTGACGGCACTTCCGAGCACGATGTGCTCGTTAAGCGTGTTATCGCTATGGCCGGTCAGACGGTCGACTTGCAAGATGGCGAGGTCGTAGTTGACGGTCAGGTGATTGATGAGGACTACACGACCGGTCTGAGCTGGCCGCTATCGGCCCAGGCGCCTGGCGTTCAGGTGAGCTATCCCTACACCGTTCCCGAGGGGTGCGTGTGGGTGATGGGCGACAACCGCGAGAACTCGGCCGACTCGCGCTACTTTGGTCCCGTCGATCGCTCTGATTTGATTGCCGTGGCGCTCGTGCGCTATTGGCCGCTTAACCGTATCGGCGCTATCGACTAAAAACCGTTATAGTACAGTACCTAACCATGTAATCGTTTCGACGAGGGGATTTTAGAGGCATGAACGCTTCATCGCTTTCCTTCCAAGACATCATCCTGCGCCTCCAGCAGTACTGGGGCGAGCAGGGCTGCGTCATTATGCAGCCCTATGACTCCGAGGTCGGCGCCGGCACCTTCCACACCGCGACCACGTTGCGCTCGCTCGGTCCCGCCGAGTGGCGCACCTGCTATGCGCAGCCTTGCCGCCGTCCCGCCGACGGCCGCTACGGCGAGAACCCCAACCGCATGCAGCACTACTATCAGTTCCAGGTGCTCATCAAGCCGTCTCCGGTCAACGCCCAGGAGCTCTATCTGGGCTCTTTGGCCGCTATCGGCCTGGACCCCAACGACCATGACGTCCGCTTTGTCGAGGACGACTGGGAGAGCCCGACCCTTGGCGCCTGGGGCCTTGGCTGGGAGGTTTGGCTCAACGGCATGGAGGTCACGCAGTTCACGTACTTCCAACAGGTGGGCGGTATCGAGGTCGACCCCGTGCCCGTCGAGATCACCTACGGCCTGGAGCGCATCGCCATGTACGCTCAGGGCGTCAACTCCGTCTACGACCTGGTGTGGAGCTACCTGCCCGACGGTACGCCTATGACCTATGGTGACGTGTTCCTGGAGAACGAGCGCGAGTTTAGCGCCTATAATTTTGAGGTCGCCAACGTCGAGATGATGCGTCAGAAGTTTGACGACTACGAGTCCGAGTGCTACTCCTGCCTGGAGCGCAGGCTGCCGCTGCCTGCATACGACTGCGTTATGAAGTGCAGCCATGCCTTTAACCTGCTCGATGCCCGCGGTGCGCTTTCCGCGGTCGAGCGTGCCAACTACATCCTGCGCGTCCGCGCCGTCGCCAAGGCGTGCTGCGAGGCCTACATGGCCGAGGTCGCCGGAGTCAAAGAGAATGCCGACCAGGAAGGCGAGGTGGCGTAAGCCATGGCAGACGCTAAGGATTTCCTGTTTGAAATCGGTACGGAGGAAATGCCCTCCGCGCCGCTGAATAATGCCGTCAAGCAGCTTGGCACCATGATTGCCAAGGGCCTCGACGATGCCGGTCTGGCCCATGGCGAGGTCCGTGTGATCTCGAGCCCGCGCCGCCTGGCTGCGCTCGTGGCTAATGTCGCCACTGCGACCGACGAGGTCCATGAGGTTAAGCGCGGCCCCGCGGCTAACATTGCGTTCGACGCCGATGGCAACGCCACCAAGGCCGCCCAGGGCTTCGCCCGCAAGTGCGGTGTGGCTGCCGAGGATCTGATCCGTCGCGAGGACACCGACGGTCGCGAGTACGTCTTTGCCGAGAAGAACATTCCTTCCGCCCCTGCCACCCCGATCCTGACCGCCCTGTGCGAGAAGACCATCGCCGGCCTGCAGTGGCCCAACTACCGCAGCCAGCGCTGGGGCCACGAGCACGCTACGTTCGTGCGCCCGGTTCGTTGGATCTGCTGCCTTCTGGGCGAGGACGTCGTGCCCGTGTCCTTTGCCGATGTGACGAGCGGCAATACCACGCGCGGACATCGCGTGCTGGGCCCTGGTGATCATGTGGTCGCCAGTCCCGCCGTCTACGAGCAGGTGCTCGAGGACGCCGGCGTGCTCTCTGCCGAGCGCCGTCGTGAGGCAATCCTTGCCGGCATTGCCGAGGTCGAGGCCGCTCGCCCCGGTTGCCATGTCGACACGCCCAAGAAGGTCTTTGAGGAGGTTATCAACCTCTGCGAGTGGCCGACGGTACTCGTCGGTACCTTCGATGAGGATTTTCTCAAGGTTCCGCACGAGATTATCTGCGAGTCCATGCTCACCAATCAGCGCTACTTCCCGATCTATGACGGCGAAGGCAAGCTGACACGTGAGTTCGTGGTCGTCTCCAACAGCAAGCCCGAGAATGCCGAGCGCGTGATCGACGGCAACGAGCGCGTCGTGCGCGCCCGTCTGGACGACGCCAAGTTCTTCTACGAGGAGGACCTGAAGATCTCCCTCGACGAGTTCCGTGAGCGCCTGGCCAAGGTCGCCTTCCAGGAGAAGCTCGGCAGCGTGCTTGCCAAGTCCGAGCGTATTGAGCAGCTCGCGCTTGCGATTGCCCGTGAGGCCCACCTGGGTGCACACCTGGCTGCCGACGCCGCTCGCGCCGCACACCTGTGCAAGGCCGACCTGGTGTCCAACGCCGTCGTCGAGTTCACGAGCCAGCAGGGCGTGATGGGCGGCTACTACGCCACCGCGATCGGGGAGAACGACGAGGTCGCCCATGCCATTCGCGATCACTATCGTCCCCGCTTTGCCGGCGACGAGCTGCCCGAGGGCACCGCTGGCTGCATCGTGGCCTGCGCCGACAAGCTCGATACCATCGCCGGCATCTTTGCCATCGGTGAGCCTCCGACCGGCTCTTCCGACCCGTACGCGCTACGTCGTGCCGCCATTGGCATCATCAACATCCTGCGCGATCGTCTGCCGATCGACCCTACGTCGCTCATCGACTTCGCCCTCGAGCTCTACACCGAGCAGGGCATTGAGTTCGACGCCGCCGAAGTTGCCCAGCAGGTTCGCGACTTCTTCCACGGTCGTCTGGTGAGCATGGCCCGCGATGAGAAGATTCCGGCCGATACCGTTGCCGCCGTCTCTGCAGTGCACATCATCGCGCCGTCGGTCTTCTTCGCCCGCTGCGCCGCCCTCGACGAGGCCCGCAAGAACGATGCCGAGACCTTCGACAACCTGGCTACTGCCTATGCCCGCGCCGCGCACATCTCCAAGCCCGAGCTGGGTGCGGAGTACGACCGCAGCCTGATGGGTGAGGCCGAGCTCGCGCTCGCCGACGCCTCCGAGGCTGCCCAGACCGCTGTCGATGCCGCCCTTGCTGCCGAGGACTACCCGGCCGCCTTTGCCGCGCTCGCCGCTCTGCGCGCGCCCATCGACCGCTTCTTCGACGAGGTTATGGTCATGGACAAGGACGAGCAGCTTCGCGATAATCGCCTTAAGCTGCTCAACCGTTTCGAGGCCGTGTTCTCCGGCATCGCCAACATCGGTGAGCTTGCTCGCAAAAAGTAAGCCAGCCTGCGCATAAGCGCAAAAGGAGCCCCGCATGGATTGCCCGGTCACCGCTCGTCCCACCGTTATCGTTATCTCCGACTCGCTCGGTGATACCGCTTGTGAGGTGGTGCTTGCGGCGTCCGGGCAATTTGATGAAGGGGCTTTTCGTCTCTTGCGCCTGCCCAAGGTGAACTCGGTGGAGCAGGTCAAGTCGTTTGTGGGTCCGCGCGTCGATGCCGATCATCGCGATATTGCCGTGTTCCACACCATTGTCGATCCGGCGCTTCGCGCCCGTGTGCTCGATTACCTGGGCATGCTGCATATCCGTTCGGTCGACCTGATCGGCCCGACGCTCGCCGTGCTGTCGTCGCTCATCGGTGTGCCGCCCAAGGGCGTTGCGGGCGTGATTCACAAGACCGATGACCGCTATTTCCATCGTATCGAGGCCATGGAGTATTTCGTTGAGCACGATGACGGGCGCGGCTGCGACGATCTGTCGGGTGCCGATATCGTGCTGCTGGGCGTATCGCGTACGTCCAAGACGCCGCTGTCGATGTATTTGGCCTATCAGGGCTACAAGGTCGCCAATGTCCCACTGGCGCATGGCATGGAGCCGCCCAAGTCGATTTACGAGGTCGACCCGATGCGCCTGTTCGGCCTGATTTCGACCGTCGATGTGATTTCCGAAATTCGCGATAGCCGCTTGGGCGATGACTACGCTCGTGCCGTTGCCGGCTCCTATGCCGAGCCTGAGAGCGTGCACAGCGAGCTCGAGGAAGCCCGTGCGCTCATGAAGCGCCTAGGCTGCTTTGTGGTGCGTACCGACGGCAAGGCCATCGAGGAAAGCGCAGCCGAGATCATTAGCCACTTGGAGGAAATCCAAGAAGCCCGTGCCCGCCGCGCCGCCCGTCGAGCCTAATAGTAGCAGCATTTTGATAAAGCGATTTAGCAAAAATATCGCATCTGACCTGCACTTTCTTACAGTGGTATATTCATAAGGTAACCACCTTTACCTACCGTTTACCGCCAGTTTTAGCACGTTTACCAAACCGCGCATCCTCTGCTTAAGCCCGCTCAAAACCCGCCGTATAGTTCCCTCACGGCCCGCATTTGGCGGGTCGATTCGTTACCACGGTCGTGCGCGTAAGTGCATGAAAGGGGAAGTATCGTGAGCGATTGCAAGAGGGTTTACCGTTTTGGAACCGACGCCCAGGGCACCTGTGTCACTGAGGGCGACAAGTCCATGAACTTCGTGCTTGGCGGCAAGGGCGCAAACCTTGCCGAGATGAGCCGCATCGGCCTGCCGGTTCCCGGTGGCTTTACCATTACCTGCCAGACTTGCGTCGAGTACTCCGGTGCCGGCAACGTGTGGCCCGAGGGCGCACTCGATGAGATCGTTGCTGCCGAGGCGGACCTCGAGGCCCGCTGCGGCAAGAAGCTCGGCGACGCCTCCGATCCGCTGCTCGTGTCGGTTCGTTCGGGCGCTCCGTTCTCCATGCCCGGCATGATGGACACGGTCCTCAACTTAGGCCTCAACGACGACTCCGTTCAGGGGCTCATCGCCCAGACGCAAAATCCGCGTTTTGCTTGGGATAGCTACCGCCGCTTTATTCAGATGTTCTCCAACGTCGTTATGGGCGTTGACGCCGACCTGTTCGAGAACGCCCTGACCCAGGCCCGTCTGGTCGCCGGCGTTCGCGTCGATTCCGAGCTTTCGGCTGAGGACCTGCAGGAACTCGTCGAGACCTTTAAGGGCATTTTCTCCGAGAACGTCGATGCCTCCCTGTATCCCGAGCTCGAGGTCGCTGACGGCAAGCCCGTCTTCCCGCACGACCCGGAGCTTCAGCTACGCCTTGCCATCCAGGCCGTCTTTGGCAGCTGGATGAACGAGCGTGCCTGCATCTACCGCAAGCAGCATGGCATTTCCGACGACCTCGGCACCGCCGTCAACGTGCAGGCCATGGCCTTTGGCAACAAGGGCGAGACCTCTGCGACGGGCGTCGCCTTTACGCGTAATCCGGCCGACGGCACCAAAGAGTTCTACGGTGACTTTTTGGTTAATGCCCAGGGCGAGGACGTCGTCGCCGGCATCCGCAACACCGAGCCCATTGCCGACCTCAAGACCACCCCGGGCCTCGAGTCTGCAGGTGAGGAGCTCGAGCGCGTGTTCCTGACGCTCGAGGACCATTACCGCGATATGTGCGATATCGAGTTCACCATCGAGCAGGGCAAGCTCTGGATGCTCCAGACACGCGTGGGTAAACGAACTGCCACCGCCGCCCTGCGCATCGCCATCGAAATGGTCGAGGAAGGCCTGATCACCCGCGAAGAGGCCGTGAGCCGTATCGATCCCGCGCAACTCGACCAGCTCCTGCACCCGCAGTTTGACGCTTCCAAGAGGTACGAGGCGCTGGCCAGCGGTCTGAACGCCAGCCCCGGTGCCGCCGTGGGTGAGGTTGTGTTCTCGAGTGATGACGCCGTCGCGCGCGCCAACGAGGGCCACAAGGTCATACTGGTTCGTTGGGAGACCAACCCCGACGACCTGAAGGGTATGGTTGCCGCCGAGGGCATTCTGACCAGCCACGGAGGAAAGACGAGCCATGCCGCCGTTATCGCTCGCGGCATGGGTACGCCCTGCGTCTGCGGCGTTGAGCGCTTCCACATCGACGCTGCTGAGAAGGTCGTGCGTATCGAGGGCAGTGACCGCGTGCTGCGCGAGGGCGATGTCATCTCCATCGACGGCACCCAGGGTATCGTCGTTGACGGCGCCGTTGACCTAGTCTCCGCCGAGCTCACCGGCGACCTGGACACCATCCTGTCCTGGGCCGACGAGATTCGCCTGGACGAGACCGGCGGCCATGCCAACCATGTGCGCGTCAACGCCGACAATCCCGAGGATGCCGAGCTTGCGCTCGAGTTTGGCGCCGAGGCCATCGGCCTGTGCCGCACCGAGCACATGTTCCTGGGCGACCGCAAGAACATCATCCAGAGCTTTATCCTGTCTGACGATGAGGCCGTGAAGCAGCAGGCCCTGGCCGACCTGCTCAAGGTTCAGACCGAGGACTTCCTGGCGATGTTCAAGACCATGTCCGGTCGCGATGTGGTCGTCCGCCTGCTCGATCCGCCGCTTCATGAGTTCCTGGATAATCCTCGCGAGCTCGAGGTCGCCATCACCAAGAAGGAAGCCGCTGGCGCCAGCGAGAAAGAGCTTGCCGTCCTGCGCGCCCGCCTGCGTCGTATCGACGGCATGGTCGAGTCCAACCCGATGCTCGGCCTACGCGGTGTGCGCCTGTCCGTCGTCTTTAGCGATCTGCCGCTCATGCAGGTTCGCGCCGTTGCCACGGCTGCTGCCCGTCTTATCAAGGAAGGCGTCGATCCGCGCCCCGAGATCATGGTTCCGCTCGTTTCCATCACGGCCGAGCATGTCCAGACCCGCGAGGTTATCGAACGCGTGATCGCCGAGGTTTCTGACGAAGAGGGCGTCGAGCTCAATATTCCCGTGGGCACGATGCTCGAGCTGCCGCGCGCCTGCATGGTCGCTGACGAGATCGCCCATCACGCAGACTTCTTCTGCTTTGGCACCAACGACCTCACCCAGACGACCTTCGGTTTCTCGCGTGACGACGCCGAGGCTAAGTTCATCCCGCTGTACATGCATAAGAAGATCTTGAAGGACAATCCCTTCGAGACCATCGACTCGGCGGTGCTCGAGCTGGTGCGCATGGCTGTCGAGAAGGGCCGAGCCACCAACCCCGAAATGCACTTTGGTGTGTGCGGCGAGCACGGCGGCGACCCCAAGTCCATCAAGGGCCTGTTTAACGTGGCCGACGTGGACTACGTGTCCTGCTCGCCCTACCGCGTGCCCCTCGCACGCCTGGCTGCCGCCCAGGCCAAGCTCGAGGCGAAGCGCTCCGCGTAACGTTTTGGGTTCAGACGCCTAGCGTAGCCCCCTTCATGCCGCCCGTCTCATTTCGTGAGGCGGGCGGTTATCATGTGCTGGTTTTGTCTTTTTGTCTGCGTAAAAAATTGTTCTTGCAGCAGAAACCCGCGCGTGTATACTCGAATACGTTTGTTCAACTACGTGCCGGCCAAGGTGGTACGGCACCTCTAGAAGAGTAAGGAATTGCACATGGATTACATCCGCGCAATCGAGCGTCAGCAGATCCGCGAGGACATTCCTCAGGTTCGCGTCGCCGACAACGTCAAGGTTCACTACCGCATTAAGGAAGGCGACCGCGAGCGTATCCAGGTCTTCCAGGGCGACGTCATCCGCATGGCCGGCGCCGGTGCCCGCGAGACCTTCACCGTCCGCAAGATGTCCTTCGGTGTCGGTGTTGAGCGTACCTTCCCGCTTCACAGCCCCAAGATCGCCAAGCTCGAGGTCGTTCGTCATGGTCGCGTCCGTCGCGCCAAGTTGTACTACCTCCGCGACAAGGTGGGCAAGGCTGCTCGCATCCCCGAGAAGCGCTAAGAAGATCGCAGCGTCTGTCCACTCGTTTGGACACAAGGGTCACCTTCGGGTGGCCCTTCTTTTTATCTGATTTGCATGCAAGGAGGGCCGGGTATGGCCAACATGACGAGCTCGGTTTCGGCATCGCAGGTTGCCGGTGAGTTGGCGAGCGCCACGTTTGAGGAGATTCCCTCCCTCGTGGAGCATTATCGCGAGGACCCGCGCCGGCAGGTGATCAAGGCTTGTGAACGCGCCCTCAAACGCCATGCCAAAGAGCTTGCCGAGCGCGAGCGCGTCAATGACATGTACGAGCTTATGCATGAGCTTGGCGGCGATGGGGTGGTCGTTGGTGTCGACGAGGTGGGTCGCGGATCGGTGGCCGGTCCCCTGACGGTGTGTGCCGTGTGCCTTCCCATGGAGCCGCGCGTCTGGGGCATCAACGATTCCAAAAAGCTCACGCCCGCGCGCCGCGAGTTGCTCTCTGTGAAGATTGCCGAGGTGGCGACGGCGATCGGTTTTTGCCATATCGCGCCTAAGGATATCGATGAGATGGGCATGGCCCGCGCCATTCGCGCTGCCGTCACGGGCGCCGTGGCCGATACGGGGCTTGAACCCGACTGCGTCCTCATGGATGGCAACCCCTTGGGCGCTGTTCCTAACGAGCGCGATGTGGTGAAAGGCGATGCCAAGATCGCCTGTATCGCCGCGGCGTCCATCATGGCCAAGGTCACGCGTGACGAGATGATGGTCGAGTACGACGCCGAGTACCCCGAGTACCATCTGGCCGAGTCGAAGGGCTATGCAAGCCCCGAGCATATCGAGGCCATTCGCAAACATGGACTTTGTCCGCTGCACCGCGTGAGCTTTTGCGGAAACTTTCTGCAGACTGAGCGCCTTTTCTAGGTCAATTGTGGAGACAGGGACCCCTGGGGTTTTATAAACCTGCTGGTAGCGGGCCGTATGCAACACCATTGTTGCGTACGGCCCGTTTTTTGACGGCATTTGGTCAGCTTTTGGTTTGCTTCCGGTACTTACCCGCATGAAAGGTGCCCTCATCATCGGGGCAATGCAGTGTGCGGGAAAGGAGACCCCATGAGTGCCGCAAGCAAAAAGAGCAAGACGCAGCAGCTCAAGGAGCGTTGGGAAAACGGCGAACTCGACTCCGGGGCGATGACGCCCGAGTTTATCAAGGGACTCAGTCCCCGCGAGCTGGGCATGCTGGGCGAGCTGATCACCATCGACTACTTTAACGAGCGCGGCTACACCTTGCTGGAGCAGGGTTATCGTTGCACCGAGGGCGAGGCTGATCTGGTGCTGCTCGATGAGCTCGACGATGTCGTGGTGATGGCCGAGGTCAAGACCAGACGCGTTTCGCTGGATTGCACCACGCGGGTCTTTCCCGAGGAGGCCGTGGACGCCCAAAAGCAACGCCGCTACCGCCGCATCGCAAGTTGCTATCTCATGGAGCATTATCCGCTCAAGGCGATTCGCTTCGATGCTGTGGGTGTCACCATCCGCGGCGGGCATATCGCCGAGATCGAGCATCAGTACAACGCGTTCGATTGGCAGGTGTCGTGATGGCGTTCGAGACGTTTGCCGTTCACGCGGCCTGCATCCGCGGCGTCGAGGCGATTCACGTCACGGTCGAGGTTTCGCTTGCCGGTGGCGTTCCGGGCATCCAGATGCTCGGCATTCCGAGTATGGAGGTGATGGAGTCACGCGGTCGTATTCGCTGCGCGATGCGCTCCGCCGGGTTCGAGATCCCGCGCTCGGGCATTACCGTTAACCTGGCACCCGGCGATATCCGCAAGACCGGTAGCGGCTTTGACCTGCCCATCGCCATCGCGGTTCTAGCGGCCGATGGGCAGATTCCCCGTGACAACCTCGATCGCTGCCTTATCGCAGGTGAGCTTGGTCTGGACGGTACGGTGCTTCCCGTCAAGGGCGAGGTGGCGTTTCAGCTATTGGCTCGCGACATGGGGCTGTCTTTTATCGCCGGCAGGTCCGACCAGCATGTGCCACTCGCGGGCGTAGATTGCGGCTTTATCGACCATCTGTCTCAGCTTGCTCACGGCATGGGCGATGCCGCACGGCACTACTTGGATTCCGAGGGTGTCGAGGCGACCTTTGAGCCCGAGCTCGACTATGCAGACGTGCTGGGGCAGGAAGTCGCTAAACGCGGCATGGCGCTTGCGGCGGCAGGAGAACTCGGCTTGCTCATGATCGGGTCTCCGGGATCGGGCAAGACGATGCTCGCACGCCGTATGACCGGCATCCTGCCCGAGCTTTCCGTTGAGGATCAGCAGGAGGCACTGTGCATCCATTCGGTTTTGGGTGAGAACATTGATGGCTTGTTGGCGGGGCACCGCCCCTTCCGCAGTCCCCACCACAGTATTTCGACCGCAGGCCTTATCGGCGGCGGGCGCCCGGTGCACCCGGGTGAGATCAGCCTTGCTCATGGCGGCGTGCTCTTTTTGGACGAGCTTGCCGAGTTTCCCACTGGCGTGCTGCAGACGCTGCGTCAGCCCATCGAGCGCGGCTACGTGAGGATCGTACGCGTCGACGGGGCTTTTACCTTCCCGTCGCGCTTTCAGCTGCTGGCTGCGAGCAATCCCTGCCCCTGCGGCTTTTTGGGCGATCGCGAGGTGCCGTGTCGCTGCTCGGCGGCGATGGTCGAGCGCTATCGGTCTAAACTGCGCGGTCCTTTGGCCGACCGTATCGACATGATGATCGATGTGACCCGTCCCGACCCTCAAGTGATTATCGAGGGTGCGGAGGGCATGTCGTCGGCCGAGTTACGTGACTACGTTGTGCGCGGTCGCGCCTTTCGCGCCTGGCGCGAGTCCCGTATGGACGATGCGGATGCCGAGGCCGAGGATGACGAGACGCGGTCCATTGACGGCGTCGTTTCGACCTTCGAGCTCGATGATGCTGCCGAGAAATGCGTACTCGGCCTATCCAAACGCACGCATCTCACAGGGCGTGGCATCGTGCGCCTGGTGCGTATCGCGCGTACAATCGCTGACGTCGCCGAGAGCGAGCAAGTGACGCAGGACCACGTGCTCGAGGCGGCGATGTACCAGGGGAGGAGGGACCAATGATGGCCGAGGGGACCTTTGAGCTGCATCCAGGTGATGCATTGTATCCCGAGACCGTTTTGGAGCTTTCTGATGTACCCCAGACGCTCTATGTGTGTGGCAACCCCGAGGTGCTTTCGACGCCCGCGCTCTCCATCATCGGCGCGCGTAAGGCCTCGCCGTATGGTCTTGCCGTGGCAGAGCTTGCGGCAAAGGTGGCGGTCGAGGCGGGAGTGACGGTAGTTTCGGGCGGCGCGGTCGGTTGTGACCAGGCCTCGGGTTGGGCTGCGGTCAACGCCGGCGGCAAACACGTCGTGGTGCTGGGGACGGGCGCCGACGTGGTCTACCCGCGTTCGAGCGCGGGGCTTATTACTCGCACGCTCGATACGGGTGGCGCGGTCGTGTCGATCTCTCCGTGGGGCATGGGTCCGCGCAAGTTCGCCTTTCCGCGCCGCAATCGCGTGATCGCGGCCCTGTCGCAAGCCCTCTTTGTATCCGAGGCGGGTATGCCTTCTGGGACGTTTTCCACAGCCGAGGCTGCTATGGATTTGGGGCGCGAACTTCTTGCCGTGCCGGGGTCGATCCTATCGCCCGAGTCGCGTGGCACGAATTACCTCATTGCGAACGGTGCCTGCTGCATCATCGACGAGGAATCTATCGAGATGGCTATCTCACGCATCTACGGAACCCTGCGCTACTCGCGCCCCGATGCTCCCGGCATTGCCGACCTGGATCCAACGCAGCAGACCGTGATGCATGCGCTCATCGCCTCTCCGCTCAAGGTCGACGACATCGCGGCGCTCGTCTCGCTCGATGCTGTCGGCGTACTCAAACTCTTGGGTTCGCTTGAACTCGAGGGTCTTATCGAGCGCATGATGGATGGAAGGTATGCGCCCTCCAAGTTTGCCCTTCACGCCCAGACACCCTTCGGTCACAATGGAAAACGTGTCAATTAGAAAGGTGTTTGCAGATGCAGTTCGATCAGGTGACAGTTATCGGTGGCGGTCTGGCGGGTTCGGAGTGCGCGATCCAGCTGGCAGATCGCGGTTTTGCCGTAAAGCTGTGCGAGATGCGCCCCCAGGTGAGCTCCCCGGCTCACCATACCGATCACCTGGCAGAGCTCGTCTGCTCCAATTCGTTTAAGTCGACCCGTCCGGATTCCGCGGCTGGTTTGCTGAAGGCCGAGCTTGAGCGCATGGGTTCAGTCCTGCTCGATTGCGCCCATTGCGCGGCTGTTCCCGCCGGCGGTGCCCTGGCGGTCGACCGCGTCAAGTTTTCCGAGCTTGTCGAGGCCGAGGTTGCCGCTCGTCCCAATATCGAGGTCGTGCACGGCGAGGTCACGCAGATTCCCGAGGGTCACGTGGTCATTGCCGCGGGCCCGCTGTGTTCACCGGCGCTGAGTGAAGAGGTTATGAAGCTCGTCGGTGGCGATGCCCTGGCATTCTTTGATGCGGCGGCGCCGATCGTCGATGCCTCCACGCTCGATATGGACGTGCTGTTCTCGCAGTCGCGCTACGAGGAGCAGGGGGGCGGCGACTATCTCAACGCTCCGCTCAATAAGGAGGAGTACGAGGCCTTTATCGAGGCGCTTACCACGGCCGACCGCGTGGTGCTCAAAGACTTTGAGGGCGGCGATCTGTTCCAGGCTTGCCAGCCTGCCGAGGAAGTTGCGCGCACCGGCAAGGACGCCATTCGCTTTGGCGCCATGAAGCCCGTCGGCCTCACCGACCCGCGTACCGGACGTCGCCCCTGGGCGGCGATTCAGCTGCGTGCCGAGAACAAGGAGAAGACCGCCTATAACCTGGTGGGCTTCCAGACCAACTTGACCTTTGGCGAGCAGAAGCGCGTCTTCCATATGGTGCCGGGCCTGGAGAACGCTGAGTTCTTCCGCTACGGTGTCATGCACCGCAATACCTTTGTCGACGCCCCGCATGTGCTCGATGGCACCTTTGCCGTGCCCGGTACCGGTGTGCGCCTGGCCGGTCAGATCACCGGCACCGAGGGGTACATGGAAGCCGTGGCGACAGGTTTGCTCGCGGCGCTCAACACCTATGCCGAGGCTATCGGTGCCGCGGGCGTCGAGTTGCCGCGTGTGGGCGCCCTGGGTGCGCTCGTGGGCTATGCGACCGATCCTGCCACCGTGGGCTATCAGCCCATGCATGTCAACTTTGGCCTGGTGCCGCCACTCGAGGATGGTAAGCGCCGCAGCAAGCGCGACCGCTACCAGGCCTATGCGGACCGTGCGCTCGAGGCCCTCGATGCCTACTTGGCCACGCGTTCCGACTTGTTTGGAGGCGACCGGTCATAGCCTTTGACCTGTACGACACCGTCGACTCGTTTATCGCCTATATCGCACGCGTTGAGGGGCTTTCTCCCAACACGGTGACGGCCTATGGCTCGAGGCTGGAGCGCTTTGCTGCCTGGTGCGAGCGCGAGGATATTGATGCTTTCGCTGCCGACGTGCGCACCATTCGTCGCTATCTTGCTGAGCTTTCGCGTGAGCAGGTGGCTCCCCGAACCCTTGCGGCGCATCTGTCTGCCATTCGCTCGCTCTATCGCTGGATGGCTGCCGAGGGGATTGTCGAGGGCGATGCGGTCTCGGCGATCGCATCGCCCAAGCTGCCGCGTGACCTGCCGGGCGTCCTTACGACCCAGCAGGTCGAGGCGCTGCTCAAGACGCCTGATACCTCAACGCCCGCGGGACTGCGCGATGCAGCGATGCTCGAGCTGCTCTATGCATCCGGCGCCCGTATCTCTGAGCTCGCAGCACTCAATGTGGAATCCATCTCATGGTCCGAGCGCACGCTGCGCCTGTGGGGCAAGGGAAGCAAGGAGCGCATCGTTCCTCTGTATCGTCGTGCGCTCGATGTGACGCGTCTCTATATTGAAGAGGGGAGGCCGGAGTTGCTCGGTCGGGCAAAGCGCCGCGACCTCGCTACCGGGCCGCATCCGCTGCTTATATCGGCGCGCGGCAATCGCATGAGCGCCGCGATGCTCCGGCGGCGGTTCCATACGCTGGCGACGCTCGCCGGCATTCCGGCCGACATCGCCCCGCATGCGATGCGCCATACCTTTGCGACCGACTTGCTCGAGGGCGGTGCGGACCTGCGCTCGGTTCAAGAGCTGCTAGGTCATGCGAGCCTGTCCACGACGCAGATCTACACGCATCTCACACCCGATCGGCTTAAGCGGGCTGTGGCTCAAGCCCATCCCCGCGGCGAATAGTGGCTGGGACGTCCCGCGCCGCACTCAGGTGTGTGGTTTTGATTGCGGGTTGGCAGGAAGAGGCATTCCTGCTATCATTCATCGGGTTGCTTCACGGCAACATGTTTTTATCACGCACGCGCGGCTACTTCATACCGTGGTGCCCGGGCTTTGGTAGCACATGTCCGGGTTGGTTTTGGAGGATGACCCCGCGCGGAGGCAAACCACAGGAGGTTTAACATGGCTACCAAGATTAATATCCGCACCCTGCTCGAGGCCGGCTGCCACTTCGGTCACCAGACCCGTCGCTGGAACCCCAAGATGAAGCCGTTCATCTTCGGTGAGCGCAACGGCATCTACATCCTCGACCTCAAGCAGACCATCCTCGACGCCGACCAGGCCTACACTTTCGTCAAGAACGTCGCCAAGGGTGGCAACGTGCTGTTCGTCGGTACTAAGAAGCAGGCTCAGGAGGCCGTCAAGAACGCCGCTGAGCGCGCCAACATGCCTTACATCAACCAGCGTTGGCTCGGCGGTATGCTGACCAACTTCGTCACCATCCGCTCCCGCATCAACCGCATGGAGGAGCTCGAGGCCATGGTCGAGGACGGCCGCATGGCAGTGCTCCCCAAGAAGGAGCAGGCTGTGCTCGGCAAGGAGCTCACCAAGCTCCAGACCAACCTCGGTGGCGCCCGCGACATGAAGGGTCTGCCCCAGGCTCTCTTCGTCATCGACACCAAGCGCGAGGAGAACGCCATTAAGGAGGCCCAGCGCCTGAACATCCCCGTCGTCGCCCTGATCGACACCAACTCCGATCCCGACGAGGTCGAGTACGGCATCCCCTGCAACGATGACGCTATCTCCGCTGTCACCCTTATGTGCGAGCTCATGGCTGACGCCTGCCTCGCTGGCTCCGGCAAGGAGCAGGTCTCCGAGGCCGAGATGGCCGCTGAGCCCAAGGCCGAGTAAATCAGTCTTAGTTAATTCTTTTTCATCTCTTTGAAAGGAACCACAATGGCCCAGATTACCGCCGCTATGGTCAAGCAGCTCCGCGAGATGACCGACTCCCCGATGATGGAGTGCAAGAAGGCTCTCGTCGAGGCTGACGGCGACATGGACGCCGCTGTCGACGTCCTGCGTAAGAACGGCCTTGCCAAGGCTGCCAAGAAGGCTGGCCGTGAGACCAACGAGGGCGCTGTCGCCGCGTTCGTCTCTGAGGATGGCAAGACCGGCGCTCTGCTCGAGCTCTCCTGCGAGACCGACTTCGTTGGCTCTAACGCCAAGTTCACCGGCTTTGCTTCCAAGGTCGCTGAGGTTGTCGCTACCACCGAGCCTGCTGACGTCGACGCTCTGCTCGAGAAGCCGATGGGCGAGGAGACCGTTTCCTCCGAGCTCACCGAGATGATTCACATCATGGGCGAGAACATGAAGATCTCCCGCTTCGCTGCCCGCAAGGCTGAGAACGGCGCGCTCGCTTCTTACATCCACATGGGTGGTAAGATCGGCGTCCTCGTCGAGTTCGCCTTCGAGAAGGCTGAGACCGCTCAGGCTGAATCCTTCAAGACCTTCGCTCACGACGTTGCCCTTCAGGTTGCCGCCGTCGCCCCGATCTGCGCTACCCGCGATCAGGTTCCGGCCGAGACCGTCGAGCACGAGAAGCAGATCTACATGGCTCAGGCTGCCGAGTCCGGTAAACCCGAGGCTATCCAGGAGAAGATGGCTGTCGGCCGTCTGGAGAAGTTCTACAAGCAGTCCGTGCTCACCGAGCAGGAGTTCATCAAGGACAGCTCCCTCACCATCAAGAAGTACGCTGAGCAGGTCTCCAAGGAGCTCGGCGACACCATTACCGTCGTTGCCTTTGACCGTCTGGTCCGTGGCGAGTAAATAAGCTCTTGTAGCTGGTAATGAGCAGGCTGTGGGTTTTACTCACAGCCTGCTTTTTCATGGCTCTTCTTAGAGCCTTTGATAGAATGTTGAGAGTTCAATCTAAAGGAGGATCGCTTTGTCCGACATCCGATATAAACGCGTGCTTCTTAAGCTTTCCGGCGAAGCACTGATGGGCGACGGCCAATATGGCATCGACCCCAAGGTTACCGACCATCTTGCCAAGCAGGTCAAGGAGCTACTCGCCGTTGGCCATGAGGTCGGCGTCGTTGTCGGCGGCGGCAATATTTTCCGCGGCATGGCCGGCGCTGCCGGTGGCATGGAGCGTGCTCAGGCCGACTACATGGGCATGCTGGCAACCGTTATGAACGCGCTCGCCCTGCAGGATGCCTTCGAACATAACGATGTTCCCTGCCGCGTGATGAGCGCTATCCAGATGAACGAGATCTGCGAGCCCTATATTCGCCGTCGCGCCATCAACCACCTTTCCAAGGGCAACGTCGTTATTTTTGCCGCCGGTTCGGGCAATCCGTACTTTACGACCGACACCGCCGCGGCTCTTCGTGCGTGCGAGATCGGCGCCGAGATTCTGATCAAGGCCACCAAGGTCGACGGCATCTATGACAAGGATCCCGTCAAGTGCGCCGATGCCGTCCGCTTTGACAAGATCACCTACCATGAGGTGCTCGTCCGCGGTCTGCAGGTTATGGATTCCACGGCTACGGCACTGTGCCAGGACAACCGTATGCCGATTTTGGTCCTCAACATCGATGGCGAGGACACCGTCAAGCGCGCGCTCGCGGGTGAGCCCGTCGGCACGCTCGTCTATCAGGAGGATTAAGCATGGCAGAGAACATCACCGCCCACATGGACAAGTCGCTCGAGTCCCTCAAGCATAACTTCTCCAAGGTCCGTACCGGCCGCGCCAATGCCAACATTCTGTCCGACATCACCGTCGATTATTACGGTGTTCCCACGCCGGTCACGCAGGTTGCCGCCGTCAAGACCCCGGAGGCCCACATGCTGCTCATCGAGCCGTGGGACAAGGCGCTTATCAACGCCATCGTCAAGGCCATCGGCGCTTCCGATTTGGGTATTACCCCCAACTCCGATGGCACCGTCGTTCGTCTGCCGTTCCCGGCTCCCACCGAGGAGCGCCGTCGCGAGCTCGTCAAGGAGTGCCGTGAGTACGCCGAGCAGGCCAAGGTGTCTATCCGTAACATCCGTCGCGACTTCAACAACAAGCTCGAGCGCGATGAGGAGCTCACCGAGGACGATGTCCGTCGCGAGCAGGCTAAGGTCCAGAAGCACACTGATGAGTATGTCGCCAAGGTCGAGGAGCTTCTGAAGGAAAAAGAAGCCGAGGTCATGGAGATCTAAGGTGCAATACGACGAGCATAAACTGGTCGAGTACTTTGCCGACGCCCCCGCGGGCGTCGGTTTTTCCGACCTTGACCTCAATAACATTCCGCACCATATCTCGTGCATCATGGACGGCAACGGTCGTTGGGCCACATCGCGCGGTCTTGCACGCACCGAGGGCCACAAGGCGGGTATCGTCTCCCTTCGTGAGATTATTACCGCCTGCGTGCGTCTGGGCGTCGACGTGCTTTCGGCCTATGCGTTTTCTACCGAAAACTGGAACCGCCCGCAGCATGAGGTCAACGTCTTGATGCACCTGTTTGCCAAGACGTTCATCGACGAGCTGCCGCTTCTGAAGCGCGAAAACGTGCGCGTTGTCTTTTTGGGTGACATTTCCGCGCTGCCCAAGAAAACCCGTGACGTTTTTGAACGCGGTCTTGCCGAGTGCGCCGATCACACCGGCATGACGCTGGCGCTTGCCGTCAACTACGGCGCGCGTGCCGAGATTACCCGCGCTGTCCGTCAAATCGCACTCGACGCTGCCGCCGGTAAGATCGATCCTGGCGCAATTGATGACGACATGGTGGCTTCCCACCTCTATACCGCCGGTCTTCCCGATCCTGAGCTTGTGATTCGCACCTCTGGTGAGCTGCGCCTTTCGAACTATCTGCTGTGGCAGGTGGCTTATTCAGAGTTCTACGTCACCGATACCTATTGGCCCGACTTTGATCGTTGGGGCCTTGTCGACGCCATTTTGGCCTATCAGGGCCGTGACCGTAGGTTTGGTGGACTGAGCAAGACCGAGGAGGCTTAATCGTGTCCGATCGTCCCAAGGCATCTGCTCCCAAGACGCCTGCGCGTAAAGCTGCCACTGCGGGAGCGCCTGCAGCGAAGAGCGGCAGCGGTTCGTGGCTGGCGGGCTTTATTACCCGTGCCGCCGCCGGTATCGTCTACGCCGTTGTCTTTATCCTGTGCCTGGTTTTGGGTATCGTGCCCACTGCCATCTTTGTTTCCGTCATGAGCGGTCTGTGCTGTTATGAGTTTTTCCGTATGACGAGGCTCGATGGCAAGATGGCTAACGAGCGCATGGGTATCGCTGCCGCCGTACTCTTTCCGCTGTCGGCGTTGGGCGATTCGATGTTGCTGAATGCCCTGCTTTTTGCCCTGATGCTCGCTGTGGGCATTTGGTATGTCTGGTCGCCGCGTACCCGCATCTCTGATGTGGCCGTGACGCTCATGGGTCCCATCTACACTGGCTTTATGCTGTCGGCTATCGTGCTGCTGCGCGATGCCGTGCCCGGTTTTGCCGGCGCCCTGCTTTCAGTGGGCGTTTGCGCGTCCCTTTGGGTCTCCGATTCGTTTGCCTACATTGTGGGCAGCCGTATCGGCAAGCACAAGATGGTTCCCAAGATCTCTCCCAAAAAGAGCTGGGAGGGGTTTGTCGGCGGCATCCTGGGCTCGGTTTTGATTTGGCTCATTCTGTGGGCGACGCACTTCTACAAGCTCAGCCTGCCCTATGCGCTGCTGTGCGGCGTGGTCGTGTCCATTTTGGGCGTTATCGGCGACCTTATCGAGTCGCGCATCAAGCGTGGCGTGGGCGTCAAGGATTCCGGCAACCTTATCCCGGGCCATGGCGGCATGCTCGACCGTAGCGACTCGCTTATCTTTGGCTGCATTACCGCTCAGCTGCTTTTGATGATCGGAGGCGTGCTGTAATGTCATTCCAGACGACGTATGGCTCCGATGGACGTCTCCGTGTTGCCATCCTGGGCTGTACGGGCTCTATCGGCACCCAGGCGCTCGATGTGTGCCGTCAGCATGCCGATCGCCTGCAGGTGACGGCGCTATCCGTTAACTCCAGTACCTCCGAGCTCGTTGCCGCTGCCCGCGAGTTCTCGGTTCCGGCGGTTGCCGTGGCCGATGTCGCTCATGGCGATGACGTCGTGCTGCAGGAGTTGCCCGAGGGAACGAAGCTCGGCGTTGGCGCGCAGGCGGTTTGCGAGCTCGCGCGTCGCGACGATGTCGACTGCGTGCTTGTCGCTATTGTGGGTGCCGCCGGTCTCGAGGCGAGCCATGCGGCCTTGACCTCGAATAAGCGTCTTGCCCTTGCCAACAAGGAGTCCCTCGTCGTCGGTGGCGACTTGCTTATGCCGTTGGCGCAACCGGGCCAGCTTATTCCAGTCGACTCTGAGCACTCCGCCATCTACCAGTGCTATCTGGGGGAGAACCCGCGCGAGGCTCATTGTATTTGGCTCACCTGCTCGGGCGGTCCGTTCTTTGGCCGCGCGCGCGACGAGCTAGATCGCGTGACGCGTGCCGATGCCCTCGCACATCCCACGTGGGCCATGGGTGCTAAGATCACCATCGACTCCGCCACCCTCATGAATAAGGGCCTGGAGCGCATTGAGGCCATGCATCTGTTTAACTGCGACCTCGATTTCATTAACGTGGTCGTGCAGCGTCAGTCCAAGATTCACTCTATGGTCGAGTTTGCCGACGGCTCCGTGATGGCGCATCTCGGTGCTTCCGACATGCGTATTCCCATCCAGTTCGCGTTCTCGTATCCCGAGCGTTGGGATACCCCGGCGCCTCGTATCGATTTCCGCGAGCTGGGGCAGCTCACGTTTGATGCTGCCGACATGGATACCTTCCGCTGTCTGGCACTGGCCGAGCGTGCCGGCAAGACGGGTGGCACCATGCCGTGCGTGCTCAATGCCGCCAACGAGGTCGCCGTCGATGCCTTCCTGCACGATGGCTGCAGCTTTACCGATATCGATCGCATTGTGGAATCCTGCATGGATGCCCACGATATGCAGGCGGTCGATTCGTTTGAGCAGCTTCGCGACATCGATGCGTGGGCGCGTGAAAAGGCTGCGCAGGTACTCGCCGCAACCCGTTCCTAACCCATAAGGATTGCTTTTTCGTTTTATGGATACTGTTCTGAGCGTTCTCTCATCGGTCTTTTGGGGCCTGCTGATGCTTTCCGTCCTCGTGTTTTTGCACGAGGGCGGCCACTTTTTGGCGGCGCGTGCCTGCGGCGTCCGTGTGACCGAGTTCTTTTTGGGCCTGCCGTGCCGCTTTGACATCCATTACACGTCGCGTCGCATTGGAACCAAGTTTGGCGTGACCCCGCTGCTGCTGGGTGGCTACGCTGCCATCTGCGGTATGGATCCGACCGATGTCTCCTGCGCCGATCGCGTGCTCGCGGCTATCTACCGTCATGGTCGCGTGACCGTGGCCGACCTTGCTGTCGAGCTCGAGCTTTCCGAGGAGGATGTGCTCGAGGCTTGTGCTCTGTTGCTGGGCTGGGGCTCCATCGCTCCCTGGTATGAGGAAGGGGAGAAACCCTCGCCGAGCTACTATCCCACCAAGTATCAGACGCTGCCGCGAGACGCGGCGGGCTACACCACCTTTGACGGCCGCCGGTTCGATCGAGAGCATGCGACTGCCGAGGGCGATGTGTGGGAGCTGCCGTGCGGCGAGGCTGATTTCTTGGCGCAAGAGCGCTCGCACACTTATCTTGGCCAGGGCTTTCTCAAGCGCGCCTTTATGCTGCTCGCGGGCATTCTCGTCAATATCCTGACGGGTTTTTTGCTGCTTATGAGCATCTATTCCATTGCGGGTGTCACCGTGCCGATCGATACCAACGTGATCGGTCAGGTTGACGAGGGGTCTATTGCCGCCAAGGCGGGTATCGAGGCTGGTGATGCGATCCTTTCGGTTGACGGTGTATCGTGCTCCACATGGATGAACGTTTACGATGCTATCGGCAAGGCCGCCGGTAAGGACGATATCGCCATCGAGTACGAGCGTAACGGCAAGCAGCATTCGACCACGGTTGCGCTCAAAGAGGACGAGCGGTTAGGTGTGTATGCTTCTACGGAGGTAGTCCGTTTGGACCCCATCACCTCGGCGCGTCTGTCATTCTCCTATGTCGTGCAGACCGCGGAGGGCGTGATGCGCCTGCTCCAGCCGCAGCATACGATGGAGATTCTCGATCAGTCTTCTTCGATCGTGGGTATTAGCGTTATGTCCTCACAGGCTGCTGCTGCCGGCCCCGTAACGTTCTTGTCGTTTGCCGCGCTCATTTCGTTCTCGCTGGGTTTTATGAACTTGCTGCCCATCCCCCCGCTCGACGGGGGAAAGCTGGTTATCGAGATCATCCAAATGGTCGCCGGTCGCGAGCTGCCACTCAAGGTGCAGACAATCGTCAGCTATGTCGGCATCGCGCTCTTTGCGCTGCTGTTTGTTTATATGCTTCGTTCCGACGTCCTTCGATTTATTTTGTAGGGGAGTGTTTGGATTGTCTTTATCCCATCCTTTGCCGCGCGAGCTGACGCGCCCCGTATATGTGGGCGGCGTGCAGATCGGTGGTGGCGCGCCGGTGGTGGTTCAGTCCATGACCTGCACCGATACCGCTGATGCCCAGGCAACGCTTGCGCAAGTGTGCGCGTTGGCGCAGGCTGGCTGCGATATCGTGCGCGTGAGCGTGCCCACTGAGGCCGCGCTTGAGGGTTTCCGCACCATCTGTGCCGAGTCTCCGGTGCCGATCGTCGCCGATATTCACTTTAACCATAAGCTCGCCATTGGTGCCGTTGAGGCCGGTGCTGCCAAGCTGCGCATCAATCCCGGCAATATCGGCGATTGGGCCAAGGTTGACGCGGTGATCGATGCTGCTGGTGCCGCGGGCTGTGCGATTCGTATCGGCGTCAATGCCGGTTCACTCGAGCAGGATATCGCCGAGCGCGAAGACCTCACGCAGCCCGAAAAGCTCGTGATGTCGAGCGAGCGCTTCGTCAAGCACTTTGAGGACCGCGGCTTTACGAACATCGTGCTTTCGGCCAAGGCCCATAGCGTGCAAACGACGCTCGATACCTATCGAGCCCTGTCGCGTGAGATTCCCCACGTTCCGCTTCACCTGGGCGTAACCGAGGCGGGTACCAAGCTTCAGGGCACCATTAAGAGCTCGGTGGGCCTTGGTATTCTGCTGTCTGAGGGTATTGGTGACACCATGCGCGTCTCTCTCACGGCCGATCCGGTTGAGGAGCCGCCGGTTGCCTGGGGTATTCTGCAGTCGCTGGGCCTGCGTCGCCGTGGCCCCGAGATTGTCTCGTGCCCCACGTGCGCCCGCTGCCAGGTTAACCTCATTCCCATCGCCGAGGAGGTCACCGAGCGGCTTAAGAACTACTCCGCGCCGCTTTCTATCGCTGTGATGGGATGTGCCGTTAATGGCCCCGGTGAGGCTTCTGATGCCGATCTGGGCGTTGCTTGCGGACGTGGTCAGGCCCTGCTCTTTTCGCATGGCCAGATCATTGGTAAAGTAGCTGAGGACCAAATTGTCGACGCGCTTATGGCCGAGGTCGACAAGCTTATTGAGGAGAAATAAATGACCCGAGCAATGTATATGTCTAAGCTCTATGCGCCGACGCTCAAAGAGGATCCGGCCGACGCCGAGCTTGCAAGCCATCGTCTACTGCTTCGTGCCGGTATGATCCGCAAGGAGGCCGCCGGCCTGTATTCCTATCTGCCGCTCGCTTGGCGCTCGATTCGTAAGATCGAGAACATCGTGCGCGACGAGATGGACGCCGCCGGCGCCCAGGAGCTCATGATGCCCATTATGGTCGATGCGGAGCTGTGGCGTGAGTCCGGCCGCATCGATGCCTATGGCAAGGAGCTCGTGCGCTTTGACGACCGTCATGGCCGCGAGTTTGTGCTGGGCCCCACGCACGAGGAGACCGTCACGGCCCTGGTGCGCAACGAGCTGCGCTCGTATAAGCAGCTGCCCGTCAACCTGTACCACATTCAGGACAAGTTCCGCGATGAGTTCCGTCCCCGCTTTGGCCTGATGCGCGGCCGCGAGTTCATCATGAAGGACGCCTACAGCTTCTCTGCCACGCAGGAGAGCCTGCAGGAGGAGTACGACAAGATGAAGCAGGCTTACGCCAACATCTGCGAGCGCTGTTACATCAAGGCTCTGCCCGTTGTCGCCGACTCCGGCGAAATCGGCGGCGACACTTCCGTCGAGTACATGGCCCTGGCCGACGCCGGCGAGGCCTCGCTCGTGTACTGCGACGATTGCGGCTTTGCTGCCGATGACGAGGCCGCAAGCACCAAGGTCGTTGTGACCGAGGGTCCCGGCGACGGCACGCTCACCAAGGTCGAGACTCCGGGTATGGGCACCATCGAGGCCGTCGCCAAGTTCTTCGGCTTCCCCGAGAACGGCACGCGCAAGTCGCTGGCGTTGATTGACTCCGAGGGCAAGCCGGTCGTGGCCATTGTTCCGGGCGACCACGAGCTCAACGACTGTAAGGCCGAGCACGTCTTTGGCAAGGGCTATCGCATGATGACCGACGAGGAGCTCCAGACCTACGGGCTGCATAAGGGCTTTATCGGACCGGTTAACCTGCCCGAGGGCATTCGTCTGGTCTGCGACGAGAGTCTGCGCGAGTCCAAACAGTGGGCCTGCGGTGCCAACGAGGTCGACTATCACTTTACCGGCTCCTGCCCCGAGCGCGACTTTACCGTCGACGAGTGGGCCGACCTGGTTACCGTCGTCGCCGGCGATCCCTGCCCGCACTGCGGCAAGCCGCTGTCTGCTGCTCGCGGTATCGAGGTCTCCCAGGTCTTCCAGCTGGGCACCAAGTACTCCAAGGCCATGGGTGCCACCTTTATGGACGAGGACGGCAAGGAGAAGCCGCTTATCATGGGTTGCTATGGCGTTGGCGTGTCTCGCTCGCTCGCTGCCGTCGTGGAGCAGCACAACGACGAGCACGGCATCGTCTGGCCGGTCTCCGTTGCCCCGTACGAGGTTGCTGTGATTCCGCTCGACCCCAAGAAGGAGGAGTGCGCTACCGTCTGCGAGCAGATCGTTGATGGCCTGTGCGCCGAGGGTATCGAGGTCGTCGTCGATGACCGTGACGAGCGTCCCGGCTTTAAATTTGCCGACAACGACCTTATGGGCTTCCCGTATCAGGTCGTTCTGGGTAAGCGTGGCCTCAAGAACGGCACCGTCGAGCTCAAGGACCGTGCTACGGGTGAGCGCGAGGACGTGGCGATCGACGAGGTCGTCGCCAAGGTCGCCGAGCTTGTGAAGGCGGCACGCCGTTAATCGGCGATTTCGCTTGTAGTTCGATATACGGGACGGCCCCGCATTTCTCCAGATAGGGGAGATGCGGGGCCGTCCTTTTATCTTGTCGGCGTACTCAATCGCTAAAAGGAAACCCCACAGCCCATGCGAGCTGCGGGGTTTCCTTTGTGCCTCCGGTGCGAAATAAATCGCTCAGATATTACTGATAATCGACGACGTCGATCCAGTTCTTCAGGAACTCATCGTTCACGTTGCGCTTACGAGCGAGCTCGGAAGCGGCGACGATGCTCGTCCACTGACGCACGACCTGCATGGGCATGTCGGCGCGGTCGCAGTAGAGCTCCAGATAAGCCTCGGCCTGGTCCTTGCTGTTGAGGGCAAAGAGCAGGTAGGTGGTGGCAACGTCGGCAGCAGGGGAGCCCTGGGTAGCGTGTGCCCAGTCGCACACATAGAGCTGGCCGTCGTCGCCGACGATGACGTTGGAGGGGTTGAAGTCGCCGTGGCAGACCTTGAACTCCTTGGTCATACCGTCCAGACGCTCCTGAAGGTTGTAACGCGTGGTGGCATTGAGCTGATCAAGGCTGTCGATCATGCGGGCGAACTTGTCGCGCTGACGGTTGAGCAGCGGGGAGGTGTAGCCGTGGATCTCGATCTGGAGGTCGACGAACATCTCGAGGTACTCACCGAAGCGCTGGGGCTCGGCAGTCATCTTCTCGGCAAGGGTGGTGCCCGGAACCTTCTCGGTCACGAGCGCCCAGCCGTTGGCGTTCTCGAGCTGGGAAACCTCGAGAGCCTTGGGGCTGCGGATGCCGCACTCATTGATGCGGGCAAGATTCAAAGCCTCGTTGAACACGTCGGAGACAGGCTTGGTCTCGTTAAAGACCTTGACGATCTTGTCGCCCAGGTCGTAAACGACCTTGTTGCCACGGCGGACGAGCTCGGTCTTGGAATCGGGTAGCAGCATGGTTGCATCCTTTCAACGATGCGATAGAAGCGACGGCGGGGGTGTGTGAAACACCCGTGCACCCCCGCCGCAAAAAACCGTGCTAAAAACTAGCAGACGGCGTAGTCCTGGGGCTCGCGGCCGTAGTAGGCGTCCAGGTAGAGCTCCTTGATCTCGCTCATGAGCGGGTAGCGCGGGTTAGCGCCGGTGCACTGGTCGTTGAATGCCTGCTCGGTCATCTCGTCGAGGGTGTCGAGGAAGTACTGCTCGTCAACACCGTAGTCGGCGATGGTCTTCTTGACACCGATGAAGTCCTTGAGCTCCTCGAGCTTCGTGATGAAGTTCTCGAAGACCTCCTTGTCGTCCTTGCCCTCGATACCGCAGTACTTGGCCATCTCGGCGTAGTTGTGCAGCGCGTTGGGGTAAGGATACTGGGAGAAGGTACCCATCTTGACGGGAGCCTCGGCGGCGTTGTAGCGCATGACGCGGGTCAGGATGACGGCGTTAGCGATGCCGTGGGGCAGGTGATGGAAAGCGCCGAGCTTGTGAGCCATGGAGTGGTTGAGGCCCAGGAAGGCGTTGGCGAAGGCCATACCGGCCATGCAGGAGGCGTTGTGCATCTCCTCGCGGGCGTGCGGGTCCTTGGCGCCGTTCGTGAAGCTGGAGGGCAGGTTCTCAAAGACGAGCTTGGCAGCGCGCTCGGAGAGGCCCTTGGTGTAGTCGGAAGCCATGATGGAGACGTAGGACTCGATGGCGTGGGTCATGACGTCGATGCCGGAGGCAGCGGTCAGGCCGCGCGGGGCGGTCATGCAGTTGTCGGCGTCGACGATAGCCATGTTGGGGAGCAGCGCGTAGTCGGCGAGCGGCCACTTGATGCCGGTCTCCTTGTCGGTGATGATGGCGAACGGCGTGCACTCGGAGCCGGTACCCGAGGAGGTCGGGACGGCGACGAAGTAGGCCTTCTTGCCCATCTCGGGGAAGGTGAAGATACGCTTGCGGATGTCCATGAAGTCCATGGCCATGTCCTCAAACTTGCACTCGGGGTGCTCGTACATCATCCACATGATCTTGCCGGCGTCCATAGCTGAGCCACCGCCGACGGCGATGATGACGTCCGGCTCAAAGAGAGCCATCTGCTTGGCGCCGCGACGTGCGCACTGCAGCGACGGATCGGGCTCGACGTCGTAGAAGCAGTCGTGGGCGATGCCCATCTCGTCGAGCTTGGCCTCGATGGCGCGGGTGTTGCCATTCTTGAAGAGGAACTGGTCGGTAACGATGAAGGCGCGCTTCTTGCCCATGACGTTGCCCAGCTCGTCGAGGGCGACGGGCGTGGAACCCTTCTTGAAGTAGACCTTCTCGGGAGCGCGGAACCACAGCATGTTCTCACGGCGCTCGGCCACAGTCTTAACGTTGATCAAGTGCTTCACCCCAACGTTCTCGGAGACGGAGTTGCCGCCCCAGGAGCCGCAGCCCAGGGTCAGAGACGGCTTCATGCCAAAGTTGTACAGGTCACCGATGCCACCGTGCGAGGACGGGGTGTTGATGACGATGCGGCAGGCCTTCATGACGTGCTCGAACAGGCTGATCTTCTCGGCCTGGGCGGGGTGCACGTACAGAGAGGCGGTGTGGCCCGGGCCACCGGCGAGCACCAGGTGCTCGGCCTTGTCGACGGCCTCCTGGAAGTCCTTGGCGTGGTACATGGCCAGGACCGGGGAGAGCTTCTCGTGGGAGAACTCCTCCTTGGCGGGGTCGGTGGAGGTGACCTCGGCGATCAGGATCTTAGTCTTGGCGGGAACCTCGATGCCGGCGAGCTCGGCGATCTTGGCGGCAGCCATGCCGGGGATGCGGTGATCGAGGGCGCCGTTCTTGAACATGGCGGCACGCAGGGCCTCCATCTCGGCACCCTGCTTGACGAAGTAGCAGCCGCGCTTCTGGAACTCGGCCTTGACCTGGTCGTAGATGGTGTCGATGACGGTCACGGACTGCTCGGAAGCGCAGATCATGCCGTTGTCGAAGGTCTTGGAGTGGATGATGGAGTTGACTGCGAGCAGAACGTCGGCGGTGTCGTCGATGACGACCGGGGTGTTACCGGCGCCAACGCCCAGGGCGGGCTTGCCCGAGGAGTAGGCGGCCTTGACCATGCCCGGGCCACCGGTGGCGAGGATGATGTCGACGTCGCGCATGACCATGTTGGTCAGCTCGATGGAGGGGACATCGACCCAGCCGATGATGCCCTCGGGGGCACCAGCCTTGACGGCGGCGTCAAGCACGAGCTTGGCGGCGGCGATGGTGCACTTGGCGGCAGCCGGGTGCGGGGAGATGATGATGGCGTTGCGGGTCTTCAGGCTGATCAGCGTCTTGAAGATTGCGGTGGAGGTGGGGTTGGTCGTCGGGATGACGGCGCCCACGATGCCGATGGGCTCGGCGATCTTGGTGATGCCGTAAGCCTCGTCGCGCTCCAGGACACCACAGGTCTTGGTGTTCTTGTAAGCGTTGTAGATGTACTCTGCGGCGTAGTGGTTCTTGATGACCTTGTCCTCAAGAACGCCGCGGCCGGTCTCCTCGATGGCCATCTTCGCCAACGGGATACGAGCCTTGTTGGCGGCCATGGCGGCCTCATAGAAGATCTTGTCGACCTGCTCCTGCGTGTACGTAGCAAAAAGCGCCTGGGCCTCTCGCATCTGAGCGAGCTTAGCCTCAAGCGCCTCTACGTTGTCCACAATTGCGGGAGTAGTGTTTTCCGGTGACTTTTTCACCATTTGTGTCTCCTTGCGATCGGAGATTTACCCTACGCCTTGCATGATAGCAAGAAATTATTCGGCGAACGGTAAGATTCCCGTAAAAGGCACACTAAAACGCTTCAATAAACTGAAGCGTTTTAACTAAAACTATCTGCCTGCTGCATCGCCCCGCTCATTGGGTACAGACTCTCATGAGTATTTCAATGGGAAAACGGGACATCTGTTTGATAATCGCTATTCGCGGGTCGCGGTTGAGTCGGACACACAGGCGGTGCAGCTACTCGATTACATCCATTTCAATCCCGTGTAAGGTGCGTCCGACTCGCTCGAGGCGTACCGTTAGTTACAAGGCATACCAGCTGGGCTATGATCCCTTTGACATCTGCAAACCCTCATATAAGTCTGTCCCCAATGAGTGTAAAAAGGCGCCCTCCGTAGGGGAGGGCGCCTTTGGTAAGTTCTATATGAACGCGAGGTCTTTGACCCGGAGAGTCCGAGGTACTTGTTGGTAAGACCTTATTTACGAGCGCGCAACCTTGCCGGACTTGAGGCAGGTGGAGCAAACGTTCATCTTGCGACGGTGACCATCGACGACGACGTAAACGCGCTGGATGTTGGGGCGGAACTTACGGTTGGTGACGCGGTGAGAGTGGCTGATGGAGCGACCGGCAACGGGGTGCTTACCGCAAACTTCGCAAACTTTGGACATAACTGACCCTCCTTGGGCGACAAACGAACATGTCGCGTTAACAAACAAGCCTGAACTATAGCACAGAAGTCGCTCCCTGTGCGCAATCTACACAGAGATATTCCTCTTTTGGCGATAGTGCTCACGCCACGGCCCTGGACGTAGATCCGATTTGCGTGCAGCAGAGGGGATTATGCCAGCTCGTGCGTGCGTTTTCAAGCTCGTCCCACAAATATATAGGTTTATTGAGCTTTGGGCTCCGTTTACGGATTGCTCTGTATTTATGCTCGCAATTAAGCTCGAGGTTGGCTACACTATCCCATGACCATTAAAGGGGTACGAGATACCCACATGGAATTACATAGCTGCCCAAAGAGCAGCCCTTCCTGTGGGTGTCTGGTCCGCTTTAAGCGGTCGGGCATCTATTTTTTTGACTGTGTCAGCAGTCAAGACATGTGAGGAAGGAGATCGATGGGCACGACTTCCCCCAAGGCGGTCATCATGGACGAGACCGCCGTCAATCGAGCGATGACCCGCATCGCGCACGAGATTCTCGAGCGCAACGAGGGCTGTGAAGACCTCGCTCTGGTCGGCATCGTCACGCGCGGCGACCTTCTGGCAAAGAAGCTCGCCGAGGAGATCAAGGAGATCGAGGGCGTCGACGTTCCGCTCGGCAGCCTCGACATCAGCTTCTACCGCGATGACTATGCGACCAATTTCGCTCCCGCGATCCACGCCACCAACATTCCCTTTAGCGTCGACGGCAAGCGCGTCGTGCTGGTGGACGACATCCTGTATACGGGCCGTACCATTCGCGCCGCTCTCGACGCCGTCATGGACCTGGGCCGTCCGAACCGCATTGAGCTGGCTGTCCTCGTTGACCGCGGCCACCGCGAGCTCCCCATCTCGCCGGACTTTGTCGGCAAGAACGTTCCCTCGTCGCATGAGGAGAACGTGCACCTATATATGAAGGAAGTCGACGGCCACACCGCCGTCGAGATTAACGACGTCGCGCCGGGTTCCCACGTGGGCTCCGCGCCGCTGGGAGGTGAGTAGTACCGTGGCGTTCAACCATAAACACCTGATCGACATTACCGAGTACTCCGAAGAGGACATCAAGCTCATCCTCGAGACCGCCAAGGCGTTCTCCGAGGTTAACGAGCGTGCGATCAAGAAGGTCCCCACGCTCAAGGGCAAGACCATCGTCAACATGTTCAACGAGCCCTCGACGCGCACCCGTAGCTCCTTCGAGCTCGCCGAGAAGCGTCTTTCGGCCGACAGCCTCAACTTTGGCGGCTCCTCGACCTCCACGGTCAAGGGCGAGAGCCTCGTCGATACCGTCGAGACCCTCAACGCCTATAAGATCGACTGCATCGTTGTGCGCGACAAGCACGCCGGCGCTCCCTACATCGTCACGCAGAACTCGCCCGCGAGCGTCATCTGCGCCGGTGACGGCAAGCACAACCACCCCACGCAGGCCCTGCTCGACCTGTACACCATCTGGGAGCACAAGGGTGACTTCCACGGTCTGAAGGTCGCCGTCGTCGGCGATATCGCGCACTCCCGCGTCTGCGGCTCGCTGATCCCCGCCCTTAAGATCATGGGCTGCGAGACCTACGCCGTCGCCCCCGGCACGCTGCTACCGCCGGCGCCCGAGGTCCTGGGCTGCGACCACGTGACGAGCGACCTCGATTCCGTCCTGCCCGAGCTGGACGTCGTCTACATGCTGCGCGTGCAGCAGGAGCGCCTCGAGGGTGCCCCGTTCCCCACGATTCGCGAGTACCACAAGCTCTTCGGCCTGACCAAGGACCGCGAGAAGCTCATGAAGCCCGACGCGATCATCTGCCACCCGGGCCCCATCAACCGCGGTGTCGAGTTCGACTCCTATATGGCCGACCACCCGCAACGCTCCGTCATCCTGGAGCAGGTCTACGCCGGTATCTGCGTGCGTATGGCTATCCTGTATCTGCTGCTTGGAGGTGCCGATAATGGCCTTGCTTCTTAAGAATGCCCACGTCGTCGACCCGTCCGTCGAGCTTGACGGTGTCGTTGACGTCCTGATTGACGGCGACAAGATCGCCGAGGTCGGCGAGAATCTCGCCGTCGAGGGAGCCGAGGTCCGCGATCTTTCCGGCAAGTACCTCGTCCCTGGCCTGGTGGATATGCACGTTCACCTTCGCGAGCCCGGCTACGAGGTCAAAGAGGACATCGAGAGCGGCACCCGCGCAGCTGCCAAGGGCGGCTTTACCGGCGTGTGCGCCATGCCCAACACCGATCCCGTCACCGATAACGGCACCGTCGTGGAGTTCGTCAAGTCCCGTGCTGCCGAGGTCGGTCACTGCCGCGTCTATCCGTCGGGCGCCATGACCCGCGGTCTTAAGGGCGAGGCCATGTCCGAGATGGGCGATATGGTCGCCCACGGCGCCGTCGCCTTCACCGACGACGGTCGCGGCGTGCAGGGCGCGGGCATGCTCCGTCGTTGCATGGACTACGGCAAGATGTTCGGCAAGGTCTTTATGAGCCACTGCCAGGACGAGGATCTGGTCGGCCACGGCCAGATCAACGAGGGCAAGGTCTCGACCCGTCTGGCCCTCGAGGGTTGGCCGGCTGCCGGCGAGGAGCTCCAGATCGCCCGCGACATCGAGATCGCCAAGCTGACTGGTGCCAAGCTGCACATCCAGCACATCTCCACCGCCCATGGTCTGGAGATCGTGCGTGCCGGTAAGGCCGCTGGCGTTCAGGTTACCTGCGAGGCCACCCCGCACCACATGTTCCTGACCGAGAACGACCTGGACGAGACCTACAACACTTCGCTCAAGGTCAACCCGCCGCTGCGTACCGAGGAGGATGCCGAGGCCATTCGTCAGGGCGTCATCGACGGCACCGTCGACGTTATCGTCACCGATCACGCTCCCCACACCCCGTGGGAGAAGGCCCGCGAGTTCGAGCTTGCGCCCTTTGGCATGATCGGCCTCGAGACCTCGCTGTCGCTCGTACTCACCGAGCTGGTCAACACGGGCAAGATGAGCATGGGCCGTATGGTCGAGCTCATGGCCATCAAGCCGCGTGAGATCCTGGGCCTCGACCAGGTTCAGGTCAAGGCGGGCTCCGTTGCCGACCTGACCGTGTTCGACGCGTCCGCCACCTGGACGGTTGGCGAGGACGGTTACGAGTCGCGCGCCGAGAACTCCGGTTTTGCCGGCCGCACGCTCACCGGTCGTGCCACCGATGTGTTTGTCGGCGGTAAGCAGACGCTTGCCGACGGCTGCATCTGCTAGCATAGCCTTATCGCTTTTGTGCGCGGCGCCCTTGCGGTGCCGCGCTTTCTGTTCGTTTTGACCATGCAACCGCATGGGGGATTGGAGCGTCTATGCCCACACCTTCCACTGCACGCATGCACGACTTCGAGGTCGTCTCGAACCAGAAGATCGCCGACGGCATCTTCTCGCTCGTCATCTCGGCCCCCAAGCTTGCAAGCGCGCTCAAGCCCGGTCAGTTTGTGAACATCGCCGTACCCGGCGATGCGTCCTCGCTGCTTCGCGTGCCCCTGAGCTACTACCGCGCCGACGCCGAGGCCGGCACCGTCGAGCTGTGGTACGCCGTCGTGGGCGACGATACCCGTCGTTTGTCCCAGATGGGCCCTGGCTCCACCTCTAACCTGCTGGGCCCCGGTGGCCGTGGCTGGATGGTACCCGAGGGCACCAGGAAGGCCCTGCTCGTCGCCGGTGGCATCGGCGTTCCGCCTGTGCTGTGTCTTGCCGGTATGCTTGCCGAGCAGGGCGTGGATGTTGACGTGTGCCTGGGCTTTGGCACCGCTTCCAAGGCCGTGGGTGTCGATGAGTTCCGCGCGCTGGGCGCCACGGTCAACGTTTGCACCGACGACGGCTCGCTCGGCACGCACGGTTTTTGCACCGATCCTGCCGCCGAGCTGCTCGGCGAGGGCGGCTACGATTACGTCGCCAGCTGCGGCCCCGCTGTCATGATGAAGAAAGTCGCCGCCGCTGCCGCCGAGGCCGGTGCGTACTGCGAGGTGTCGCTTGAGCGCATGATGAGCTGTGGCTTTGGCGCCTGCAACACCTGCAATGTCGAGACGGTCGACGGTATGAAGGGCGCTTGCATGTGCGGCCCCGTGTTCGATGCTTCCAAGGTGGTGGTCTTCTAGTGGGTACCGTGAACATGGCCGTCGATTTCGGCGGCGTCAAGATGCAAAACCCCATCAACACCGCAGCCGGTACCTTTGGCTACGGCTGGCAGTTCCAGAACTTCTTTGATGTTTCCCAACTGGGCGCCATCACCACCAAGGGTTGCGCAGCCGAGCCCTGGCCCGGTAACCCCGCGCCCCGCATGGCCGAGATCCCCGGCGGTATGATCAACTCCGTGGGCCTTCAGAACCCCGGCGTGGCCGCCTTTGCTCGCGAGTCCGGTCCGTGGCTCGAGCAGCTCTCCAAGGACGGCTGCCAGGTCATCTGTCAGGTTGCCGGCCACTCCGTTGACGAGTTTGTCCGCGCACTCGAGATGTATGTCGAGCTGTGCCCCTGGGCTGCCGGCTACGAGATCAACGTGAGCTGCCCCAATATCGCCGCCGGCGGTGCCGCCATGGGCTCCACGCCCGAGGGCGCCTCTTCCGTTATGGCTGCCTGCCGCAAGGTGACCGATAAGCCGCTGTTCGTGAAGATGGCGCCGGTCAACGTCGCCGAGATCGCCAAGGCCCTCGAGGCTGCCGGCGCCGACGGCCTTTCGGTCATCAACTCCATTCAGGGCATGGCCATCGACGTCCATACCCGCAAGTCCCGCGTGGCCAAGCCCAAGGGCGGCCTTTCGGGCCCGCTGTGCCACCACATCGCCGTGCGCATGGTCTGGGAGGTTGCCCAGGCCGTCGATATCCCCATCAACGGTGTCGGCGGTGTCATGACCGGTGAGGATGCGGCTGAGTTTATCCTGGCCGGTGCCACCTGCGTGTCGGTCGGCATGGCCAACTTCGTCGATCCGTGCGCTTCGCTCAAGATCGCGCATGAGCTCGAGGCCTGGGCCGAGTCCCAGGGCGTAAAGGACATCAACGAGCTGGTAGGTGCTTTCGAATGCTAGAGACCGATGCCCGCGACCGCGTAATCGTCGCCCTCGACTGCGATCGTGAACGTTCGCTCGAGCTCGCCCACGAGCTTTCGGGCCATGCCGCCTGGCTCAAGGTTGGCATGACGCTCTATTACGCTGAGGGCCCCGAGATCGTCAAGACCTTTAAGGACCTGGGCTTTAAGGTCTTCCTTGACCTTAAGTTCCATGATATTCCGCATCAGGTTCGCGGTGCTGCCCGTTCGGCCTCGCTTGCCGGTGCCGACCTGCTCTCGGTTCACGGCTTGGGTTCGGGCGCCATGCTCGCTGCCTGCCGCGAGGGTGCCGAGGAGGCGCGCGAGGACCGCGCCAAGCTCGTCGCCATCACCGTGCTCACGAGCATGAATCAGGATGCCTTGAGCGAGATCGGCGTCGAGTCGCCCGTGGCCGAGGAGGCCGCCCGCCTGGCAAAGCTCGCTCAGGCCAACGGCATCGATGGCATCGTGTGCTCGCCGATGGAGGCTCACGACATGCGTGAGCTGCTGGGCCCTGATGCCCTGATCGTGACTCCGGGTGTGCGTCCGGTGGGTGCCGCCTTAGGTGACCAGTCCCGCGTGGCGACGCCTTCCCAGGCTATCGAGCGTGGCGCAAGCCACATTGTGGTGGGCCGTCCCATCACCGGTGCCGACGATCCGGTTGCCGCCTTTGACGCCATCGTCGCTGAGCTGGTCGAAAACGTCGCGTAAAAGATTCCCCTAAGTCACCACTTTTGGGTTTCATTAGCACAAAATAGCCCCTGTGCCTGCGTAAACTTTCCCATCCTTTGTGTGGAATCGCAGGTCAGGGGCTTAACTTTGGGCGCAGTATATTGCACTTTTTGCGGGTATCGTCTAACCTATGGAGCCGCGATTGGGCATTTTGTACGTTCTACGTGCTAAAATGCCAATTATTGAATCAGATATAACCCAACTACTTGGAGGTACGAATGGCACTCCCTCAGCTTACCGATGAGCAGCGCAAGCAGGCTCTTGAGAAGGCTGCTGCCGCACGTCACGCCCGCGCTGAGCTTCGCGAGCAGATCAAGAAGGGCGAGAAGTCCCTTGAGTCCGTGCTCAACTCCGATGACCCCATCGCTTCCCGCATGAAGGTTTCCACCCTCATCGAGTCTCTCCCTGGTTATGGCAAGGCCAAGGCCGCCAAGATCATGGAGGAGCTCGGTATCTCCGCTACCCGTCGCGTCCAGGGCCTCGGCGTCCGTCAGCGCGAGCAGCTCCTCGAGCAGCTGACCAAATAAGTGAGCGCTCAGGATTCCAAGCTCTTTGTGATTTCTGGACCGTCAGGCGCAGGCAAGGGTACGCTCGTCACTCGTGTGCGCGAGCGCCGCTCGAACCTGGGCCTGACGGTTTCGGCTACCACGCGAGCACCACGCAAAGGTGAGGTCGACGGCGTCAACTACTTTTTTCTGACGCGCGAGGAGTTCGACCGCCGCGTGGCAAACGGCGAGTTTGTTGAGTGGGCCGAGGTCCACGGTAACTGCTACGGCACGTTGGTGAGCGAGGTCACATCCAAGCTCGCCTCGGGCGCGTCTCTGATTCTGGAGATCGATGTCCAGGGTGCCCTGCAGGTGAAGGAGCGTTTCCCCGAGGCCGTGTTGATCTTTATCAAGCCGCCTTCGCTTGAGGTGCTCCGCGAGCGTCTAGTCGGTCGCGGTACCGAGACGCCCGAGACAATCGAGCTGCGTATGGCAAACGCCGCCGATGAGCTTGCCCTTGCCGACCGCTACGACGACGTCGTGGTAAATGACGATCTCGACCGCGCGACCGATGAGCTCGTTCGCGTTCTCGATATGCATGAAAGGATCTGAGGTCCGTGTCCGTTGTAAAGCCTTGCATTGACGATCTTCTGGAGAAGACCGATCACAACCGCTTCCTGCTCGCTTCGCTTGCCTCCAAGCGCGCCTGCGACATCAATAGCATGCTGCGTGGTCAGCACAATCGCGTGCTTGCCGTCCAGGATGTCGATGACATCACCATCGGGCTTTCCGGTGCCGATACCATCTCGATGGCTATGGACGAGATTGTCGACGGCGACATCTCTTACGACGAGGCCCGTTACGAGAAGGCGCTCGGCCACAAGGTTGCTGAAGCCTAAATGGCGGCTCGCGTCTGCCTGGTCCACTATCACGAGGTTGGACTGAAGGGTAAGAACCGCGCACATTTTGAGCATATCCTCATGGATAACATCAAGGCGGCCTTGGCCGCCTTTTCCGTGAATGCCGTGTCTCGAATTTCCGGTTATATCCTCGTGACCTTTAACGAGCATCAGGCCGACGAGGCGGCGCGTGTCATTCGCACCGTTCCCGGCGTTGCTCGCGTGTCTTTGGCGTATCACACCAATCGCGACCCTCAGGAGTACTGTGCCGCCGCCGTGAAGGCGCTGCGCGAGTTTGGTTCCTTCGATTCGTTTAAGGTGCACGCCAAGCGCTCCAATACCGACTATGAGCTCACCTCGATTGACATCAATCGTCAGGTGGGCGAGGTGCTGTGTGAGGCCTTCCCCGATAAAAAGGTTCAAATGCACGACCCCGACGCGATGGTGCACGTACTGGTGGTCCAGGGTAGCGTTTATGTGTACGCGCGCTCCGAGCGCGGCGTGGGCGGTCTGCCGGTTGGTTCTGCCGGCAAGGTCGTGACGCTGCTGTCGTCGGGTATCGATTCTCCGGTGGCGACCTGGATGCTCGCGCGTCGCGGCGCGGTGTGCGTGCCGGTGCATTTCTCTGGCCGTCCGCAGACGCCCGATACGAGCGAGTATTTGGTGCAGGACATCATCCGTGCGCTTGAGCCGGGTGTCCAGATCGGCCGCCTGTACGTGGTGCCGTTTGGCGACTGCCAGCGTGAGATTTCGGTCACCTGTCCCAGCAACCTGCGCGTGATCATGTATCGCCGCATTATGTATTCGGTTGCCGAACGCATTGCACACATCGAGGGCGCCAAGGCCATCGTGACGGGCGAATCGCTTGGACAGGTTGCCTCCCAAACGCTTGAGAATATCATGGCTGTCAACGAGGCCGTGAAGATCCCCGTGTTCCGTCCGCTCATCGGGTCCGACAAGCAGGAGATCATCGCGCGCGCCGAGGAGATCGGTACGTTCGATATTTCGACTGAGGCCGCTCCCGACTGCTGCACGCTGTTTATGCCGCGCCGTCCCGAGACGCACGCTAAACTCGATGCCGTGCATGAGGCCTGGGAGTTGTTCGATCACGAGGAGATGATCGAGCGCCTGCTCAAGCAGACCGAGTACATCGACTTCGAAAGCAACACGTATAAGGCCCCTAAGACCTTAAAACGTAAACATTCGGAGCTTGCTCCGCGTGAGATTTACCAAGATCACGAGTAAATTTGTGCATAGACCGACGATGCGTCTGCATCGTCGGTCTTTTGCTATCTGGGCATTTTGCGGCTAAGTGTTCATTTGCTGACGTGTGCCTGAATAAATGGACAGATTTGTGCAAGGTTTTGGTCGGTTTTTGGTTTGACCGCTAAAACCGGTTTTGGAGCGTGGCTGTTGCGGGGTTCCTTTCCTGACACGATGGTGTTGGGAGGTTTTGCTATGGCGCAGCGCGAACAACACGAACGGGTCAAGCGAATGGACCACTGGGCGGGCAAGTTGCTCGGGCATAAGGCAGCAGTCATGGCGATGCTCGTCGTCATTGCGATGGCGAGCGGCTTGGCGATGGCGAGCTTTGGCGACCGCTCCGGCAATGTGTCGTTTGAGCGGGTTGAGGACTCGGGTTCATCGGTGGAGCCGGGTTCCGGCGATCTTTCGGACGATGAATCCGAAGGATCTTCGTCTAAGGCGTCTGCCGAAACAGAGGTGTACGTCGATGTAGATGGTGCCGTTGCAAGGCCCGGCGTTTACCGGCTCAAAGATGGGGCGCGGGTGTCCCAGGCGATTGATGCCGCCGGAGGACTAACGGCAGAGGCGGATGTGACGGGGCTTAACCGTGCGTCGAAAGTCACGGATGGACAAAAGATCTATGTGCCGACAGTGGGGGAGCAGCAGACGGCTTTGGCGGCTGGCGGGGCCGAAGGCGGCGCTGCCACGGTTTCTGGCGCGGGGACTTCGTCGGGGCTCGTGAACATCAATACGGCAAGCGCGGCAGAGCTGCAGACGCTCTCGGGCATCGGTCCCTCCATGGCCCAGTCGATTATCGATGAACGGACAAAGAACGGTGCTTTTGCCTCGGTTGACGATCTGATGCGTGTGTCGGGAATCGGCGAGAAGAAGCTTGCCAAAATCAAAGATTGCATCTGCGTATGAGTGCGACGGAGCGCGAGCGTGTGATGCCTCCGCGGCCCCTGCTTCCGTGGACGATGGCCTTGTGTGCCGGCATGTGCATGAGCTGCGCCTTGGTGCTCAACGTGGCCGCTGATGCGCTGCTGAGGGAGCGGGCGCCGGCGGTCGGGCTGCTATGGGCCATTCCCGTTGCGGCGGCGGTGTTCGTTGTGCTGGCTCAATCTTGTGCGCGGCTTGCCCCTTGGAAGCGGTGGTTGTATGCCGCGTCCGTCGGTCTCGTGGCGGGAGCGGTCGTCTCGGCGTGGTGGGCTGTGGGTGCGCTCAGCGCCTCGAAGGCGCTCGACGGTCGAGCGGCAAGCGGCCTCGAGTTTATCGTGCAGGGCGATCCATCCATAAACGACGACGTGTATTCCTATACCTGCGAGGCACGCGCGGACGGTAAGAACTTGGCAACGGTTCGCCTATCGTGCGACCGCGAGCTCAAGGTCGGGGCGCACGTGCGTGTTATCGGTCGCGTTTCACGTTTTGAGAACGATGCGTATGGACGATCGCGCGTGCTCCGAGGCGAGGTGCGCAAGGTTAAAGTCGTTCGGATTGTGTCGGCCGATGAGGGCTCTCTGGGACCGCTGCTTCGGCTGCGAAATGGGCTGCTTGCGTCCATCGCGCCTGCGACCGACCCGGCGCGTGCACTCATAGCCGGTGTCGTCTGCGGTCGTTCGGCCGAACTGCGCGCCCAGCCGGCGGGCGACTGGTTTTCGGTAACGGGAACGGCGCATCTTATCGCCGTCTCGGGCAGCCATTTGGCTATCGTGGGGTTTGTAATCGAGGGTGTATTGCAAAAGACTCGGTGCTCACGTGGTCCTCAGCGGGCGATATTGGCGATGGCGCTTGTGGGCTACACTGCCTTTACGGGCGCGTCTCCCTCGGCCGTGCGCGCGTGCTGCATGGTGTTCGCGACGCTTGTCGTAAACGGCGCGGGGCGTCGCCGGCACAGCGCATCGGCACTCTTCGTAACCATGTCCATCTTTGTGCTACTGCGGCCGACGGTGCTGTTCGAGATGGGCTTTCAGCTCTCGTGTGCCAGCATCTCAGCCATTCTGTGCTTTTGCCCCTATGCGACCTACGCTTTGGGTGAGCTGGGTGTGCTATCGGGCGTTGCCAGCATGCTTTCGGTCACGCTTTGCTCGCAACTGGCGACACTTCCCATTACCATTCCTGCCTTTGGTACGTTCTCGCTCATTGCTCCGCTGGCAAATGCAGTCATCGGTCCGGTGGTGAGCGTACTGCTCGCTGTGTCGATCGTGCTGGTTCCCTTTTCGCTCGTGGAACCGTTGCGGATTTGGGCGCTCGTTGTGCCCATGGTTGCCTCCCGTTGCGCACTGTTCTTCGAGCAGCTGTTTGCCGCCGTGCCTGGTGCATCTGTGAGTGTGCCGCCCGATAGCATGTGGATTTACCTAGTGCCGTGTTTGCTGGCGGTTCTGTTGGTCTGGTGGCCGCGTCCCCGTGCACGTCCTATGGCGGTGGGGCTTTCATGCCTGGTGCTCTTGGCTGCGATTCCGTACGTCTACTGGGATCGATTCGCTCCGCCTTCGGTGACGGTGCTCGATGTGGGCCAGGCGGATGCGATTCTTATCCGCCAAGGCGACGCATTAGCACTCGTCGACTGCGGGCTCGATGAGCGCGTGGTAGCGGCGTTGGTTCGCAATAACGTGCACCATATCGATGCCGTCTTTGTGACGCATTGGGATGAGGATCACTGGGGTGGTCTACCTGCCGTGCTCGAACAGTTTTCGGTCGGAACGATTGCCGTGGCGGCGGATGCGTTGGAGGATGCTCCTGCCGAGGTATTGCATCGACCTGGCGTTGAGTATCGGCAGGTGCGCCGTGGGGATACGGTCGACATCGGCTCATTTTGTGCCCGCGTGATGTGGCCGTTCGAGTCCGTAGATGGCGAGGGAAATGAGGACTCGCTTGTCCTGCTACTCTCTTATGTTCAGGAAGGCAAGAGCCTGCGTATGCTCCTCACTGGTGATGCCGAGCTCGACCAAGAACGGGAATTCGTGCAGGAGGTGGGGGATATCGATGTCCTTAAACTTGGGCATCACGGCTCCAAGGTTTCAGTCGATGGTGAGTTGCTGGACGTCCTGAGACCCGAGCTTTCCCTCGCGAGCGCCGGCAAGGGGAATCGATACGGTCATCCGTCGGATGCCTGCATCGATGCCGTTCAGGAAGCGGGCGGTGCGTTCGCATGCACCATCGAACACGGTGATATCACCATCAGCCCGACCGCAAAGGGCTTTGCGATGCGATGCCAGCGACCGTGACGACGTCGTTGGCGTGTGGTGGGCCCCTGGGCTAGAATGGCACGGAACGAATACGAAGGCCTGCGGGAGGGGAGCGTAATGTCCGAAACCGGTCTGCTGCCGGCATATCTGATCGTCGGTACCGACGGCGTCAAGCGCGATCACGCCGTCTCGCGTATGAAGGCGCGTCTGGAAAAGTCGGGAATGGTCGAGTTCAACCTCGACGAGCGCGACATGACCAAGGACCCCGATATCGAGTCCATTATCGGATCGCTTAACACCTTTCCGATGGGCAGCGAGTTTCGCTTGGTAATCCTTGATGGCTGCTCAAAACTCGCCAAGGCGGTCTCGGAGCCGCTTGTCGACTATCTGGCGAGTCCCAGCCCCACGACGGTCTGCCTCATCATCGCCGACTCGCTTGCCAAGAACACGCGCCTGTATAAGGCGATCGCCAAAATCGACAAGAAGGCCGTGATCGATTGCTCCGGCACCAAGCGCTGGGAGTTACCGCGCCGCGTGCAACAGATGGCGACGCAGCACGGCAAGTCGATCTCGACGGCGGCCGCCGAGGAGCTCGTCTCGCGTTCGGGTGAAAACACTCGCATGCTCGATAACGACTTGGCTAAGCTTGCCCAGATGGTCGAGGCGCCCCAGATTGAGCTTGCCGACGTTGAGTGCTGGATTGTACGTACGGCCGAGGTTCAACCCTGGGACTTTCTCAATGCGGTCTCGGCCCGTGACATGCGCCGTTCGCTCGAGCTCTTCAATCTAATGCCCGCCAAGAGCTACGTGTGGACGTACACATTGCTGTGCGGGCGCATCCGCGAGCTTATCGTGGCCAAGGCGCTCGATGCGCGCGGACAGGGTCGTGAGCTGGCCGCAACGCTCAAACTCCAGTCCTGGCAGGTCAAGAATCACCTGACCTGGGCACGTCGCTTTTCGATGGCAGAACTCGTCGCAGCCTTCGAGGGGGCTGTCGATGTGGAGCTCGCGCTCAAGGGCTCGGCCGATTCGGAGACCGCACTTTTGCTCTGGATTACGAACATCTTGAGAAAATCGTGTTGATACCTGCCTATTTGACAAATTCGTTCTATCCCTTTGAAGGGGAGCGTGCTATAGTAGGCGCTTGCATGACCTCACCGTGTCTCAGAGGTGTCATACATTTTTTGCAAGGAACTCGAAAGGAACTCCAGAAGTGGCAAACATCAAGTCTCAGAAGAAGCGTATCCGCACCAATGAGGCAGCTCGCATGCGTAACAAGGCTGTCAAGTCCGAGCTCAAGACGCTGACCAAGCACGTCCAGTCCGCCGTCGCCGAGGGCGACGCCGAGAAGGCCCAGGCTGCCCTCAAGACCGTCACCAAGCGTCTCGACATGGCTGCCGCCAAGCATGTTATCCACAAGAACCAGGCTTCCAACCGCAAGTCCGGTCTTGCCAAGCTCGTGAACAGCATCAACGCCTAAGTTGTAAATTTCACACCACACAGATTACGCGCATAAATGGAGCCTGTTTTATGGAACAGGCTCCATTTTTTGTACCGCTCGGGTAAGATAGTCCGCATGAATACTTCAATTGACATTTCCCACATCCGCAACTTCTCAATTGTTGCGCACATCGATCATGGCAAGTCCACGATCAGTGACCGCATCCTCGAGCTCACCCATACCGTCGACGAGCGTGACATGGAGTCGCAGCTGCTCGACACGATGGACATCGAGCGCGAGCGCGGCATCACGATTAAGTCCAATGCCGTCCGCGTTTCCTATGATGCCGACGACGGTGAGACGTATCAGTTCAACCTAATCGACACACCGGGCCACGTGGACTTTACCTACGAGGTCTCGCGTTCGCTGGCCGCCTGCGAGGGCGCGGTGCTGGTCGTCGACGCCACCCAGGGCGTCGAAGCTCAGACCGTCTCCAACGCGACGCTCGCCATGAATGCCAATCTGGACATCGTGCCCGCCATCAACAAGATCGATCTGCCCTCCGCACATTCCGACGAGGTCAAGACTGAGATTGAGGACGACTTGGCCATCCCGGCTGACGATGCCGTATGCGTGTCGGGCAAGACCGGCGAGGGCATCCATGACCTGTTGGAGTCCATCGTCTTTTTGATTTCGCCTCCCAAGGGCGATGCGAATGCACCGCTCAAGGCGCTTATTCTGGATTCGTACTTCGATGAGTACCGCGGCGTCGTTGCCACGGTACGCGTCTTTGACGGCTCCATCAAAAAGGGCGATACCTTGCTTATGATGCAAGCCAAGGGCGACTTTTTGGTCGACGGCGTGGGCGTCAAGCGTCCTGCCGAGACCCCGGTCGACGCGCTGACGGTCGGCGAGGTCGGATATGTGGTCACGGGCTTGAAGGATCCCGAGGCCGTTCGCGTGGGCGATACCCTTACGTGGGCGTCGAACCCCTGCCCCGAGCCGCTTCCCGGTTATCGCGAGGCCAAGCCCATGGTCTATACGGGCCTGTTCCCGATCGACAACAAGGACTACGAGAACCTGCGTGACGCGCTCGATAAACTGCACGTCAACGACCCGTCGTTGGTGTGGGAGCCCGAGACCTCGGTGGCGCTCGGCTTCGGCTTCCGCGTGGGCTTCCTGGGCCTGCTGCACATGGAAGTCGTCAAGGAACGCCTGGAGCGCGAGTTCAACCTGGACCTCATTGCCACGAGTCCCTCGGTTGATTATCACGTCTACAAGACCGACGGCGAATTGATCGATGTCCGCAGTCCGCAGGACCTTCCCGAGGCCACACGCATCGATCGTATCGAGGAACCCTACCTCAAGGCAAAGATCATCTGCCCGCCTGAGTACACGGGTGCCGTCATGCAGCTCGCCATCGAGCACCGCGGCGTCACAACCGACATGATCCACCTGACGAGCAAATCGGTCGAGATGCGCTTCGATATGCCGCTCGCCGAGCTCATCTTGGACTTCTTCGATCAGCTCAAGAGCCGCACCAAGGGCTATGCCTCGCTCGACTACGAGTTCAACGAGTACCGTCCCTCCGAGCTCGTGAAGCTCGATATTTTGCTTTCGGGCGACGAGGTGGACGCGCTTTCGTTTATCGTCCATAAGGACAAGGCATATGGCCTGGCCCGTGGCTTGTGCGACAAGCTCAAGGAGATCATCCCGCGCCAGCTGTTCGAGGTGCCTATCCAGGGTACTATCGGCAACAAGATCATCGCCCGTTCCACCGTCAAGGCGCGTCGCAAGGACGTTCTTGCCAAGTGCTACGGCGGCGATATCTCGCGTAAGCGCAAACTGCTCGAGAAGCAGAAAGAGGGCAAGAAGCGCATGAAGGCCATCGGCTCGGTCGAGGTCCCGCAGGAGGCGTTTATGGCGATCCTCAAGGTGGACGAGTAGGTCCATGGCGCTTTCTGAATACAGCAAGCGGCTGCTGGGTGCCTATGCCGAGCAGCCGTTCCTTATGGCTCCCATGGCGGGCGTGACCGACCCCGCCTACCGCATCATGTGCCGCCGCCGCGGTGCCAACCTTGCCTACAGCGAGATGGTGAGCGTGGCAGGCCTTGCCTATGCCAGCAACAAAACGTGGCGCCTGGTGCTGCCGGCCGACGAGGAACAGCAGATTTGTGTGCAGCTCTTTGGCTCCAAACCTGATCAGTTTGCGAGCGCCGTCGCCGCCGTCGAGGAGCGCGTTGGCGACCGCCTGTCGCTCATCGATATCAATATGGCATGCCCCGCCCGCAAGGTCGTTACCAAGGGCGAGGGTTCGGCGCTCATGCGCACGCCCGACCTGGCGGAGAAGATCGTCGAGGCCACGGTGGGCGCGGCGCACGTGCCCGTGACCGTCAAGATCCGCAAGGGCTTTTATGCCGAGGACCGCAATGCCGCGACATTTGCCCAGATGCTTGAGGGCGCAGGGGCTGCCGCAGTCGCCGTGCATGGTCGTTGCGCCACGCAGCTCTACACGGGCCAGGCCGACTGGTCGGTCGTCGATGAGGTTGCCGACGCTGTCGAGATTCCCGTGATTGGTTCGGGCGATGTGTTCTCGGCCGAGGAGGCTGCTGAGCATCTGCACGGCTCGGGTGCCAGCGCGGTGTTTATCGCGCGCGGCATCTACGGCAATCCGTGGGTGTTCGGCGATGCCCGAGCCCTTGCACTCGATGGCACGCCGGTTCCTTCTCGCTCCTCGGTCGAGCGCCTGGAGGCTCTGCGCGAGCACCTGACGTTGACGCATGAGCTTCTGCCGCTCATGTCGCGTGCTCGCACGTACGCAAGCTGGTACTTAAAGGGCATGCCCCATGCCGCCGCCTGGCGCGCTCAGGTGGTGCGTTGCTCTACGTACGAGGAGTTTATGGCGCTGGTCGATGATATCGAGCGCGACGTGGTGGCCTGCGAGGCCGCGCTTGCCGCCGGCGAGTCGGTGCCTGCTCATCCGCTGGAGGCCTAACGGTGGCCGTTACCGCGCTGTACGTGCACGTGCCGTTTTGCGCCCAAAAGTGCCGGTACTGCGACTTTGACTCGCGCAGCTTTGCTGCGTGTGATTTGGATGCCGCGCTCGATTCGTATTTTGAGCAGTTGTATGCGCGCCTCGATTCCTTTGGCGACGCCGGGGCGCTTGCGCAGGTCCGCACGGTCTATACTGGCGGCGGCACGCCGTCACTTGCTGGGGAGCGCCTGGTGGAACTTGCCCGTCGTATCTCCATGTGGTGCAAACCCGTTGAATTTACTTGCGAAGCCAATCCTGAGTCCCTGACCGCTGAGCTCGCCACCGCGCTTGCCGAGGCGGGTGTCACGCGCATCTCTCTGGGCGTGCAAACCCTCGACAATACCGAGCTGGCTGCTATCGGCCGTATTCACGATGCCGATCGGGCGCTCGCCGCCATCGCGACGGTCAAGAACGCTGGGCTTGATGTGTCGTGCGACCTTATGTGCGGACTTCCCGGGCAAACCGCAACGAGTTGGAATCGCACGCTCGTTGGCGTGCTGGCGGCGGCTCCGCATCATGTGTCGGTCTACCCGCTCACGCTCGAGGAGGGGACGCCCCTTTATCGCATGGCGTGCCGTGACGAGTCGCTCGAGCCTGATGAGGATTTTCAGGCCGCATGCATGGACGTGGCACGCGAGCTCCTGGGTGCCGCCGGCTATCACCCGTATGAGGTGGCGAGTTACGCGCTCGACGGCCATGAGTGCGCCCATAACATTGCCTACTGGACCGGACGGGGCTACCTGGGCCTGGGTCGTTCTGCCGCGGGCATGCTCGACGCCGAGGATTTCGACCGTCTTGCAGGTTTGTTCCCCGGTGTATCTTCTCGAGGCGATGCGTACCGCGTGCGTCTGGTGCAACGTGACGATGACGCGACGGCGTTCGAGGCCGAATATCTCTCGCAGCGCGAGGCTGCGGCCGAAGACCTGATGCTTGCTTGTCGCATGACGCGCGGTGTCGCGTCCGACCTGTTGGTTCGCGCGGCTCGTGTCATCCCGGCCGATGGGCTGACAGCCGCTTGCGATCGCGCGCTCGAATTAGGTCTTGCCACTTGGGTGCCCGAGACGCTCGGGGTCCATGAGGGACCCTTCACTTCGGCAGATGTCGTCGCGGGCCATGTTCGAGCTCGTTTAGCACCGACACACCTGGGCTGGCTCGATGGAAATGTTCTGTTCGAGCTGTTTTGGGATCTAGCTTAGGCCGCTCGGGTAGAATTACCGGAATATATACGCTGCTGTGAGCAGGAGGTTGCCGCGCATGGCGACGATGAACGAAAAAGATTATTACGAGATTCTGGGTGTCTCCAAGGACGCTACCTCGCGTGATATACAGAAGGCCTTCCAGCAAAAGGCCCGCAAGCTCCATCCGGACGTCAACAAAGAGCCGGATGCCGAGGAAAAGTTTAAAGAGGTTTCCGAGGCCTACGCCGTGCTTTCGGATGAGCAAAAACGTGCGCGCTACGACGCCATGCGTTCTAGCAATCCCTTTGCCGGTGCTCCTACAGCTTCGCCCTATGGTGGCGGCTACGCCGGCAGCACGGGCTATGGCAATCCCTTTGAGGGCGGCTTTCCCTTTGGTGGCGCCTGGGGCCAGCAGCGTCGCGGCCAGGCTGCCTACAATCCCGAGAACGGCGCCAACGTGGTCGTCGATATCAAACTGGACGCCAAGGAGGCCAAGGGCGGTGCCCGCAAGACCGTCCGCTATACGCGCTTCGATACCTGTGGTCACTGCGGCGGCTCGGGTTCTGTCTCCTCCGAGCATGCCCATACCTGCCCAAGCTGTGGCGGCCGCGGCCACATCGACGTCGACCTGTCCTTCCTGTTTGGTGCGGGCACGTTCCAGTCGGTCTGCCCCGAGTGCGGCGGTTCCGGTAAGGTCGTGGCAGACCCCTGCCCTGATTGCGGTGGCAGCGGTCGTACTCGCGTAACCTCCGAGCAGACGATTGAGTTTCCTGCCGGCACGCACGATGGCGACGAGGTCCGCATTAGCGGCATGGGTCATGCTGGCACCAACGGTGCCGCGGGCGGCGACCTGGTGGGCCGCGCCCATGTTGAGGCCGAGCGCTTGGAAGGCAAAGCTCGTACCGGTTTTTACCTGATGGGCATCGTGGCGCCGTTTTTGGTACTCTCGGCCATCTCGGGCGTGTTCTCTGCCTTTGCCGTGATGTGCTTTATTCCGTTTACCATGGGCCTGTTCATGGTGCTTTCGGACGGCGTGCTTCATCGCAGCTTGCTGTGGTGGAAGCGCGGTGCGATGCAGTTTGCCAACGGTTTTGCCAACGGCTTCATGTTCGCGCTCGTGTCGGTTTGGTTCGCGAGCTGCTCGCAACGGGCCATGCTTTCGCCGTACCAAATGCAATAACATCAAACCCTCTGTTTGCGGCCGGCCCTGCTTGGGTATAGGACGCACTGTGACAATAATGAAAGTCGGAAGGATTCGGTCGTGTCGGAAAATAGGGATTACTACGAGGTACTTGGCGTCGACAGGGATGCCGACGCGCGGACGATTAAGCGCGCGTTTCTAAAGAAGGCCCGTACCGTACACCCGGACGTTTCGGACGACCCCGAGGCCGAGGCCAAGTTTAAAGAGCTTAACGAGGCATATTCCGTTCTTTCCGATGAGCAGAAGCGTGCTAACTACGACCGTTACGGCACTGCCGACGGCCCTGGTGGTTCAGGCTACGTCGATATCAACGATATCTTTGGTGGCATGGGCATGGACGACTTGTTCTCGTCGTTCTTTGGCGGCGGTGCCGGCGGTGGCGCCCGCAGCCGTCGCGAGCGCCGCCGGGGTCGCGATATGGCCATCTCCCTTTCGGTGACGCTCGAGGAGGCGGCACTCGGCTGCAAAAAGACGATCAGCTATGACCGCCTTGCTCCTTGCGAGGACTGCAATGGCACCGGTAGGGCAGAGGGCGCACAGGAAAAGCAGTGCGGCCGCTGCCACGGTACGGGCTACGTCACGACGGTTCAGCGTTCGTTCCTGGGCCAGGTTCAGTCTTCCTCGCCTTGCCCTGACTGCCATGGCGAGGGCACGGTTATCGACCATCCCTGCGAGACCTGCGACGGTCAGGGCCGCACGCCTTCGCATGAAAAGATTGACATCGATATTCCCGCCGGCGTTTCGACCGGTCGCCAGCTGCGTGTGAGCGGCTTTGGCGAGGCCGGCCTTCGCGGCGAGCCTTCGGGCGACCTGATTGTCAACGTGCGCGTTGCCGACCATGAGCGCTTTAAGCGCAACGGTGACGACCTGTACCTGGTGAGTGATATCTCGATTGCGCAGGCTGCGCTTGGCTGCGAGATCGAGGTCGAGGGCATTATGCCCGACGAGGTCGTTAAGGTGACGGTTCCCGCCGGCGCCCAGTACGGTGATACCGTGAGCGTCAATAATTACGGCATGCCGCGCATTGGCGGTGGCGGTTCGCGTGGCCGCCTGATCGTGCAACTGCGCGTGGTCGTTCCCACCAATCTTTCCAATAAGCAGCGCGAGCTGCTCCGTGCTTTTGCCGATGAGATGGGCGATGACGTTGCTTCTGGTAAGAAGTCGGTGACCGACCGTATCAAGAGTGCTCTCGATGACATCCTCGATTAAGGAGCCCGCGTGCTCGCACCCCATATTTCCGTCGTCAACCTCGGTTGCCGTGTCAACCGGGTTGAATCCGACCGTATCACTGCCGATCTTATGCGCCTGGGCTTTGCGATGGTGGAGCCCCAGGATGCAGAGCTGATCGTCATTAACACCTGTGCCGTTACGGGCGAGGCCGAGGCCAAGACCCGTAAGGCCGTTCGCCATGCTCTGGCCCATCCAAACGAACCCTATGTGATCGTGACCGGATGCGTTGTCAATTTGCATCCCGAGGAGCTGCTGGAGCTTTCGGACCGCGTGATTGCCGAGCCGTCCAAGATCGATGTTGCCGACCGCGTTTGCGAAGTGCTAGGCGTTGAATCCGACAGCGTCGCCGCTTGCAGCGATAGCGATGTGGTCGATGCGCTTGGGCGCTCCCGCCTGGGCGTAAAGATCCAAGACGGATGCAATCACCGCTGCACCTACTGCATCGTGTGGAAGGCGCGCGGCCCCGAGCGCTCCGTGCCTGTCGAGTCTGTGCTCGAGCAGGTGCTCGAGGCCCAGGAGGCCGGCGTGCCCGAGGTCGTGCTGACGGGCGTGAACCTCGGTGCCTACGACGGCAAGAGCGCGACCGACGAACACGTGGAGATCGACGAGCTGCTCGAGACCATCATGGAGCGCACCTCGATTCCCCATGTGCGCATTTCTTCGGTGGAACCCATGGATATCTCCGAGCGCCTGCTGAAGGTCATGGCTCGCTATCCGCAGCGTATCGCCCCGTTTTTGCACCTGCCCGTGCAGTCCGGTTGCACGGCGACCCTGCATCGTATGGGCCGTCCCTATAGCGCTGAGTCCTTCGAGGGCACGGTGCGTATGATTCGCGAGATTTTGCCGCAGGCTTCGCTTTCGTGCGATGTCATCGTCGGTTTTCCCGGCGAGACGGACGAGGAGTTTGAGGAGTCGCTGGCGCTCTGCCGTCGCGTGGGCTTCTCGCGTATGCACGTGTTCCGCTACAGCAAGCGCCCCGGCACCTTGGCGGCCGATATGCCCGACCAGGTGGCGCCCGAGGTCATGGCTGAGCGCAGCCGTCGCATGCGCGCGGCGGCCCAGGAGCTCGCCGTTGCCGACGCCCGTCGCCGCGTGGGCTCCGTCGAGCGTGCCGTGCTCGAGTATGGCGACAACCTGACGCTCGGCTCCTTCCATCATGCCCGCCTTGACGATACCCGTGGACTCACGGCCCCGTGCCTGCTCGATGTTGCTATCATCGGAGTCGATGATTCCGGCTTGGTCCATGCACGCAGGGAGGTTCATGGAAGCCTCGAAGATTAGACTTACCGTTCCCGAGGGAATTGACCCCTCTCGTGTGCTGGGCGCTGGTGACGGCGTTCTGCGCACGCTCGAGGGCCTGGTTCGCGCCCACGTGGTTGCCCGTGGTGACAGCATCGCCGTGGGCGGTGACCCGGATGAGGTTGAGCTCGTGGCGCGCTTTTTCGAGCATGCTTTTCGCGAGGCGGCCGCCGGGCGCACACTGTCTGCCGACGATGTCTCTCGCTGCCTGGCCGTCTTGCGCGACGGTGAGCACGAGGCTACGTCGCTTCGCGATGACGTGCTGCTTTCGTATCGCGGCCGTGCCATTCGCCCCAAGACGCTGGGCCAAAAGCGCTATGTGGATGCCATCCGCACGCATACCATCACGTTTGGCCTGGGTCCTGCCGGCACCGGTAAGACCTATCTGGCCATGGCGCTCGCCGTTGCCGCGCTCAAGCGCCACGAGGTGGGCCGGCTGATCTTGACGCGTCCGGTTGTCGAGGCGGGGGAGAACTTGGGCTTTTTGCCCGGTACCCTTGAGGAAAAGATCGATCCCTACATGCGTCCGCTCTACGACGCCCTTTTTGACATGATGGATCGCGAGCGCACCGATGAGCTTATGGAGCGTGGCGTGATCGAGATCGCCCCGCTTGCCTACATGCGCGGCCGCACGCTGAGCGATGCCTTCGTGGTGCTCGACGAGGCGCAAAATACCACGCCTGAGCAGATGAAGATGTTCCTGACGCGCTTGGGCTTTAACTCCAAGTTTGTGATTACCGGCGACCTGAGCCAGCGCGACCTGGTGGGTCGTCGTGGCGGTCTTGCCGACGTTGAGCAGATTTTGGGCCGTGTCGACGATGTCGCATTTTCGCACCTCGAGCGCGCCGACGTGGTGCGCCATGCCTTGGTGGGACGTATCGTCGAGGCATACGACACTTATGATGACGTGCGCGAGCAGCGCCCGCGCGACCGAAAGGAGTCCCGTTGAGTGTATTGATCAGCAACGATGCCGAGCTCGATACGCTGCTCGATGCGCAGGAGGTGGAGCACATCTGCGAGGTCGTGCTTGCCGCCGAGGGCGTTGAGCGTGAAGTCGAGATTTCCCTTTCGTATGTCGACGAGGACGAGATGCACGAGCTCAACCACGAGTGGCGCGGTATCGATCGCACCACCGATGTACTCTCGTTTGAGTGCGATTCGGCCTTTGACGATGACATTCCCGCCGATGAGACGCTCGAGCTCGGCGATATTATCTTGGCCCCGCAGGTTATTGCCCGTCAGGCCCCCGGTTTTGGCAATAGCCCCGCTGACGAGTGCCGTCTGATGCTCGTTCACGGCATGCTGCACCTGCTGGGCTATGACCACATCGAGGACGACGAGGCCGAGGTCATGGAGGCCCGCGAGGACGCCATCCTGCGCGATCTGGCGCTCGAGCGCGGCGAGGACCCTAAGCTAGTCCACGTCGGCCCCATCACCAACCACGCCCACGACTAGGAGCCGTCTATGATTCCCGGATCGAACAAGGACCATCCGTCCTTCTTAAAGTCGTTTTCCTACGCCATGGAGGGCTTCGTCACCGCCGTCAAGACCGAGCGCAACATTAAGGTCATGCTCGTGGCGGGCGTGTGCACTGTCATTGCCGGCTGTATCGTGGGGCTCGACATTGCCGAGTGGGCCACGATTATCATCTGTTGTGGCCTGGTGATTCACGGCGAGCTGTGCAACACCGCTATGGAGGCGATCGTCGACCTAGCGACCCAGGAGCTCCATCCGCTGGCCAAGCGTGCGAAGGACATCGCCGCCGCCTCTGTATACGTTCTTTCCATCACCGCCGCGATTGTGGGCGTACTGGTATTTGCCCACGCGCTCGACTTTATTTAGAAAGGGATTCCTATGTCCGACAATATGCAGCCTACCGATGAGATTTTGGACGACGAGTCCCTGGACGCGGTGGATACCGAGGAGCTCGAGGATGTCGAGGAGTTCGACCCGTTTGAGGGTATGAGCGACGAGGAACTCGACGCCCTGTGCGACGAGGACGACAACCTCGCGGGCTTTGGTGACGTTGAGCCCGGTTTCCGCAGCGGCTTTGTGGCCCTGGTCGGTCGTCCCAACGCTGGCAAGTCTACGCTGCTTAATGCCTGCTATGGCAAAAAGGTCGCCATCACCTCGCCGGTGGCCCAGACGACCCGCCGCCGCATGCGCGCCGTCGTCAACCGCCCCGGCTACCAGCTGGTCTTTATCGATACCCCCGGTATTCATAAGCCCAAGGACGGCTTGGGATCCGAGCTCAACAAGAGCGCGTTGTTCGAGCTGAACGATGTTGATGTTGTCGCGTTTTTGATTGATGCCACCAAACCGATCGGCAGGGGAGACGCCTGGGTTGCCGAGCGCGTCAGATGCGCTCGTTCCAAGAAGGTCCTGGTGCTCACCAAGGCCGATGAGGCCGACCCCGCACAGGTCATGGAGCAGCTTAAGGCAGCCCACGAACTCATGGAATATGACGACGAGATCGTGACGTCGTCGGTCAAGAACTTCAACGTCGATGCATTTATCGAGACCGTTGCGCACTTTTTGCCTGAGGGTCCGCGTTGGTTCCCCGAGGACATGGGTACCGACGCTTCCGATGAGACGCTCGTTGCCGAGTTTGTGCGCGAGAAGGTCTTGCGCCGCACCCGTGATGAGATCCCGCACTCCGTTGGCGTGATTTGCGATGCGCTCGAGCAGACCAAGAAGGTACTGCGCGTGCACGCCACCATTTACGTCGAGCGCGAGGGCCAAAAGGGCATCATCATCGGTAAGGGCGGCGAGATGATCAAGCATATCGGTATCGACGCCCGTCGCGATCTTGAGCGCATTTTTGGCACGCAGGTCTTTTTGGAGCTGGACGTGAAGGTCAAGGCCGGCTGGCGTGACGACGAGGCCCAGATTCGCCGCTTTGGCTATAACGCCGAGGACTAAGGGCGCGCGGCGCGCATGGCAGGCTCCCGGACATATCGTACGAAGGTGCTCGTCCTCGATAAGACCAAGCTCAAAGAGACGGACCTGATCTTGACGATGCTTGATGAGCAGGGTCGGCAGGTTCGTGCCGTGGCAAAGGGCGCCCGCAAACCCGGCGGGCGCCTGGCTGCGCGCTGCGAGCTGTTCTGTACCGTTGATATGCTGCTCGCGCATGGACGGTCGCTCGACGTGGTTTCCCAGGCCGAGCTTATGGAGGCGCCGCTCGGCGCTGCGCCCGATTACGAGACGACCTGCGCCGCAAGCGCGATCGCCGAGGTCGCGCGCGTGTGCTCGTTCGAGGACGCCGAGGACCCGTTTACCTTTGCCATTACGCAGCGAGCGCTTACCCTGGCGGGCAGCGGGATCGACACGGCGCATATGGACCTACTTGTGGCGGCATATGTCTTTAAGCTGCTATCGCACGTTGGCTATCGTCCCGATTTTTCGGCCTGTGTGCTGTGCGGAGACCCCATGCTGTCGTATTTTTCAGCCCAGGCGGGCGGTCTCATGTGCGGGTCGTGCGCGTCGAGCGTTCCAGGTGCCGAACTGGTGTCGACCGGTGAGACCGCATGGCTGCGCGCCCTCATGTCCATGACCTTCGATGCGCTCATGGCCGAGCGAATCGACCCGCATACGGCGGCATTCCTGCTCGGGCTTTCGCATGTTTGGGCTGCGACGCACACCGATCAGCGGCTCCGTGCGATGGAATTCATGTTGGGTCGGTGATGATGCGCAGGCACAGGCTGCTTGTGGTAACATACCGACCTGTTGGTACCTCGACCTTGGTTGCTCGCTCCACCGGCGGCTTCCCAGTCCGAGGCGAATCGAGTCGCCCGCGGGCGACGTAAAACGAAAGGTGTAACAATGACTGTTTCCAAAGAGCGCAAGGCGGAGCTGACTGCCCAGTTCGGTAACACCCCGGTCGACACCGGCAACCCCAAGGTTCAGGTCGCCATCCTGAGCGAGCGCATCAAGGAGCTGACCGAGCACATGAAGTCCCACCAGAAGGACTTCCACACCCGTCGTGGCCTGCTCATGCTCGTCGGCCGTCGTCGTCGTCTTCTCTCCTACATCAAGAAGAACGACATCGTCGAGTACCGTGAGCTCATCAAGGCTCTGGGCATCCGCGACAACATCCAGTAACGGATTTGTACATGCTAAGAGCGTCCTGCGCAGCGGGGCGCTCTTTTTGTGTAAGGGCGTGAACAATCACGCTCTGAAGCGTGGCGGGGGCAGGGGGCCCGCGTCACATGAGAAGCCCGCAGGCAAGGGGCCTGTGGGGTAAAGGAGAACAATGACACTCGTATCCAAGACCTTTGAGCTGTACGGCAAGACCTACACCTTTGAGTCAGGCGAGCTTGCCAAGCAGGCCACCGGCGCCTGCCTGGTCAAGCAGGGCGACACCACGATGCTCGACACCGTGGTCGTCTCCAAGGAGCGCAAGAACTACGACTTCTTCCCGCTGACCGTCGACTTCAACGAGAAGATGTACGCAGCCGGCCGCATCCCGGGTGGCTACCTCAAGCGTGAGGGCCGTCCCAGCGAGAAGGCCACGCTCACCGCGCGCATGATCGACCGTCCGATTCGCCCGAGCTTCCCGGACGGCTTCCGCAATGAGGTGCACATCGTCGCCACCTCGCTTGTCGCCGACCAGGTCAACCCCTTTGACGTCATCAACGTCATGGGTGCTTCCCTGGCCATGACGCTCGGCGGCGTGCCCTTCGAGGGCCCGCTTGCTTGCGTGCGCATCGGCCGCAACGTGGAGACCGGCGAGTTTATCGTCAACCCCACCTACGAGGAGCGCGAGAACTCGGATCTGGACCTGGAGCTGGGCGGATCCGCCGACTTCATCTCGATGGTCGAGGCCGGCGCCGAGGAGATCTCCGAGGACGACATGCTCGCCGCCATGAAGTTTGGCCAGGAGGCCCTTGCCGCTTTCTGCCAGACTCAGGACGAGTTCGTCGCCGAGTGGGAGCAGGTTAACGGCCCCATCGTCAAGAAGGAGTACCCGCTCGACCAGCCCGTCGAGGAGGTCCAGGAGCGCATCTTCGCCCACTACGACGAGATGGCAGCCGCCCTTCGCGACGCCGACAAGCTCTCCCGTATCGGTAAGGTCGAGGCTCTGAAGGAGTCCATCCGCGCCGAGTTCACCGAGGAGGAGCAGGCCGCTTGGGAGCGCGAGATCCCCGTGGCGCTCAAGAAGCTCGAGAAGAAGGCCATGCGCACCATGGTCGTTGAGACCGGCGAGCGCGTCGACGGTCGTGCCGCCGATGAGATCCGTCCCATCATGGTGAAGGACAACTACCTGCCGCTCGTTCACGGCTCCGGCCTGTTCCAGCGCGGCCAGACCCAGGTGCTTTCCGTCCTGTCGCTCGGCATGCTCAACGAGGGCCAGCGTCTGGATACCATCGAGCCCACCGAGGGCAAGCGCTACATGCACCACTACAACTTCCCGCCGTTCTGCACCGGTGAGACCGGCCGCATGGGCAGCCCCAAGCGCCGCGAGATCGGCCACGGCAATCTAGCCGAGCGCGCTCTGCTTCCGGTGCTTCCCGACGAGAACGAGTTCCCCTACGCCATCCGCGTGGTCTCCGAGGTCATGGAGTCCAACGGCTCCTCTTCGATGGCTTCGACCTGCGGCTCCACGCTCGCCCTTATGGACGGCGGCGTGCCCATTAAGCGCCCGGTCTCCGGTATCGCCATGGGCCTGATCCAGGAGGAGGGCAAGACCGTGGTCCTGTCCGACATCCAGGGTCTCGAGGACTTCCTGGGCGACATGGACTTTAAGGTCACCGGCACCACCGAGGGCATCACCGCCCTGCAGATGGACAACAAGGCCACCGGCCTCACTTTCGACATCCTGGCCCGCGCTCTGCAACAGGCCAAGGAGGGTCGCGCCTTCATCCTGCAGAAGATGCTCGATGTGATTCCCGAGCCGCGCCACACCACGCGCAGCACCGCTCCGCGCATCGTTTCCATCCAGGTTCCGACCGACAAGATCCGCGACGTCATCGGTTCCGGCGGTAAGGTCATCCGCGGCATCCAGGACGAGACCGGCGCCTCGGTCGACATCCAGGAGGACGGCACCGTCTTTGTCGGCGGCACCGGCGAGTCCGTCGACCAGGCCGTTGAGCGCATCAAGCTCATCATCAAGGTTCCCGAGCCGGGCGAGGAGTACACCGGTCGTGTGGTCTCCATCCAGCCCTTCGGCGCGTTCGTCAACCTGCTGCCCGGTAAGGACGGCCTGCTGCACATCTCCCGCGTCGCCAAGGGCCGCGTGGAGAAGGTCGAGGACGTCCTCAACGTGGGCGACGAGGTCAAGGTCGTCGTCATCGAGGTCGACGATCGCGGCAAGATCTCGCTCGATCGTCTTGATAAGCCCGAGGCCCCGGCTCGTACCGAGGGTGCCTCCGAGGGCGACGGCGAGCACTTCCAGCGCCGTGAGCGTCCGCGTCGCGAGCGCTCCGAGCGCAGCGACCGTCCGCGCCGTCCCGGCGACAACGGAGGCCGCAAGCCCCGCCGCCACCACGACGCCGAGTAACAGCTAAACATAAGCAGCTCAACAAGGGCGACTCCGTACAGGGGTCGCCCTTTTGCTTGCGCCCGGGAGGGCCGCATATGAAGTTTCCTGCTCTACAGTCCTGCGCAAGACGGAAAGCACATTAAGTGCTTTCCTTTGCGTGCGGAACTCGCGACAAACTTCATATGAGTCCCTCCCGGGCGCAAGCAAAAGGGCTGGTTAACGCTGTTGGTAGCTTGCTGGTCTTCTGTTCTTAGTTGATATACTTTTTCGCATCTAACGCTTAGCCTAGGGGGTTGGCATGACAAATAAGGTTGAATGGGACCGCATGATTGCCGGGGAGCTCTATAGCCCCTATCGGGTTAACGACCATTCGTTTAGTAGGGTGCATGCGGCTCAGAAGTTGTTTAATGAGTCGGAGTATTGGGCTGATTCGAGCGCCTTTGAGGAACTAAGGAAGTGTTTTCGCGTTGCTCCGGACGATATGGTCTTAACGGCTCCCGTTTATTTTGATCACGGCGACAGGGTTTCGTTTGGTAACCATTTCTATGCGAATACCGGTTTGACGATTCTGGACGAAAATTACGTGACCTTTGGCGACAACGTCTTTCTAGGACCCCATGTGAGTATATTTACTGCTGGGCATCCAATTGACGCCGATGTGCGCAATCTAGACCTCGAGTATGCTAAGCCTGTCGTAATCGGCAACAACGTCTGGATGGGCGGCGGGGTGATTATCAATCCGGGCGTATCAATCGGAGACGATGTGGTCATAGCCTCAGGTTCAGTTGTTGTTAAAGACGTTCCAAGCCACGTCATCATCGGCGGCAATCCAGCTCATATCATTCGAGAGATTACCGACAACGATCGCAAGCTCTGGCAAGGCCAGCTGAATGCCTACAACGAGGCAATTGGATCATAGCCTCGGCATTCCCGCAGATAAAACCTACTAAAACAAACCTATCCCTTATTGGCAGGTTTCCCGTGGGGCGGGCACTGATGAAGTTTATCGCGAGTTCCGCACGAACAGGAGGCCACTTAATGTGGCCTCCGTCGTGAGCAGGACTGTAGAGCAGGAAACTTCATCAGTGCCCGCCCCACGGGAAACCGGCGGGATATACAGGTCCAGATGGGGCTTTGATGCATGGGTGGTCTGTGCTCGTGCAAATGGGTATCATATTTTAGTTACTGCATCGACTCTGTGATGCATGTTTGTACGTTCCCGACGGTCGGTTTGCCAGAAGCGCCCCGTCGGTTGTTCCAGACCCGTTTCGAAGAAAGGAAACCACACTAACCTATGGCAGCTAAAAAATCATCTCCCTTGAAGATCATCCCGCTCGGCGGCCTTGACGGCATCGGTAAGAACATGACGGTCTTCGAGTGCGGCGACGACATGGTGCTCGTCGACGCCGGTCTCATGTTCCCTGACGACTCCCAGCCCGGTATCGACCTGGTGCTTCCCGACTACACCTATGTTCTGGAGAACGAGGAGAAGCTCCGAGGTATCGTCGTCACCCACGGCCACGAGGACCACACCGGTTCGCTTCCGTATCTGCTGCAGGACCTCAACAATAAGGTGCCCATCTTCTCGAGCAAGCTGACGCTTGGCTTTATCGAGGGCAAGCTTTCTGAGTTCCGCATCCGCGCACCCAAGTTCCGCGAGGTCAAGGGCGGCAGCCATGTCAACCTCGGCGGCATCTCGCTCGACTTCTTCTCGATGACGCACTCCATTCCCGGCGCTCTGGGCGTGTTCATCCGCACCAACCAGGGTACCGTTATGCACACCGGCGACTTTAAGCTCGACCAGACGCCCATCGACGGCGTCACGCCCGACTATGCCGCTATCAGCCGCTTTGCCAAGCAGGGTATCGACCTGCTGCTTTCCGACTCCACCAACGCCACGGTTCCCGGCTTTACCAAGTCCGAGGCCGAGGTTGGTCCCAACCTGCTGCACGCCATCAAAAATGCTCCGGGCCGCGTGTTCGTCGCGTCGTTCTCGAGCCACATCCATCGTTTGCAGCAGATCTGCGATGCTGCCCGCAAGTGCGGCCGTAAGGTCGTTGTGACCGGTCGCTCCATGCTCACTAACACCCGCGTGGCGCGTGAGCTGGGCTACCTCAACATCGACGATGCCGATATCATCGATGCCTTCGACATTGATAACCTGCCCGACGACAAGATCGTCGTCATGTGCACCGGTTCGCAGGGTGAGCCGCTGTCGGCCCTGTCCCGCATGGCCAATGGCGAGCACAAGACGCTCTCCATCCACGAGGGCGATACCGTCATCCTTTCGGCTACGCCCGTTCCCGGCAACGAGAAGGCAGTCCAGCAGGTCGTCAACAGCTTGGCTAAGCTCGGCTGCGACGTGTGGGACAAGAACCGCGCCCTCGTCCACGTCTCGGGTCACGGCAGCCAGGAGGAGCTCAAGCTCCTGATGGCCATGGCTAAGCCCACCTACTTTATGCCGGTTCATGGCGAGGCTGTGCATTTGCGCGCCCATGCCCAGCTTGCTCGAAAGATGGGCATCAAGGACGACCATATCTTTATCCTCGACAACGGCGATACGCTCGAGATGCGTGGCGGTATCGTCAAGCGCGGTACGCCCGTCGAGTCCGGCATTGTCTACGTCGACGGTCTTCGCATCGGCGATACTGACCCCATCGTCCTGCGCGATCGCCAGAAGCTCGCCAACGACGGTATGGTTACCGCTGTTGCCATCGTCTCGCTCAAGCACAAGAAGATCGAAGCCATCGAGTTCTCGGGCCGTGGCGTTTCGTTTGCCATCGACGACCAGTTCTCCGATGATGCCTCCGCGTCCATCATGAAGACGATTGAGAAAGGCAAGTTCAGCTTCACGAGCAGCGGTTCCGATGCCATTCGCAAGGCCGTGCGCGATTCGCTCTCTAACTTTATCTGGAGCCGTACACGCACCCGTCCGATGATCATCCCGGTCGTCATGGAGGTTTAGTTTGGCGCGCGGATCTGCACAAAACGCCAAAGGCAATAAGGCCAATAACCAACCGGCATCTGCTAAGGGTGCCGGTTCCCATCTGCGTGCTAATAAGGGCCACGAGGCGGACTTCGACGATTTTGAGCCCTTGGTTGAGCCCTCAGCCAATCGCGATATCGCCGGCGTGGTTATTGCCGTTTTGGCGATTGCGTCCTTCATTGCCGTGATTTCTCCGGCAACAGCGCCCGTGACGGCTGCGGTTGCCGGTTTCTACCACCTGGGCTTTGGTCTGGGTGCCTACGTGTTGCCGATCGTCATTTTGCTGTTTGCCGCCACGCTCTTTTTAGGCGAGGACTCGCCGCTCAACGTGCGCTCTGTTGCGGGCGGCGCCGTGGTCTTTATCGCCGTTGTTTCCATTCTTTCGCTGATGGTGCCGGGTACGAGCGACTCGTGCGACCTTATGTTCACGCCGCAAAATCTGTCCGCCTCGGGTGGCTACATCGGTGCGTTTATTGCGAGTGCGCTGCAGAATGCCCTGGGTAAGCCTATCGCGATGGTGGTCCTGTTGGGTCTGGCCGTCGTTGGTTTTGTCATCATCGGCTTTTCGGTGGGCGGCGTGCTGCGCTCTGCTCGCGACCGTGCGGCCGATTTTGCCGAGCGCCGTCGTGCCGATGTTAACGCCAGCCCGTGGGGTGACGACGAGGCCCTGTCGGTGCCCGGTGTTGCCCGTCCGCACCTGAGCATTCTTCGTCAAAAGGGCTCCGATGCTGCCGTGACCACGGTCATGGGCAACGATGTGGACCCGGTTTTGGACGATGACGACGAGGACGAAGATCCGTTTGTCGACGTGTCCGATGCCGTGGAGGCCGAGCGCGCTAAGACGACGCTGCTGCCGCGCCGCCATGCCAAGAAGGGCAAGGCTGCGCCTAAGCTCAATACGAGTGAGCCCGACCCGTCTTGGTCCGAGAGCGAGATTGAGCTCACTGAGGGCGATGACGAGGACGACGAGGCTCCGATTGAGACCGCAAAGACAACTTTGCTGCCGCGTCGCCATGCCAAGCGCGACCAGGTAACCGGCCAGCTTTCGATGGAAGACGACCCCGATAAGATCGATGAGTCCGAGCCGCCGTTTGCCGTGAATCCCGTCTCGGCAGCACCTCAGATTCCCGACTTCTTGAAGCATCCCAAGGTTGTCGATGCGCCTGCCTTGAGTGCTGTCGAATCGGCTGCGGCTAGCGATGGGGGAGCGGACGGCGGCGCCGCAGATAACGAGGGCGAAGAAGAGGACGGCCTCAAACTTCCGCCACTTGAGATTCTGCATGCCAACCCGCAGTCGGCTTCCTCCGCGTCTTCTGACAAGGAGCTGGAACAGACTGCCGAGTCGCTTCAGTCCACCTTGCTGGAGTTTGGTCGTAGTGCCCGCGTGGTCGGCTGGATCGCCGGCCCCACGGTGACGACCTTTAAGCTGCAACCTGGCGAGGGCGAGCGCGTGAGCAAGATTTCGAGCCTCGAGGACGATATCGCGCTATCGCTTGCTGCCCAGTCGGTGCGTATCTTTGCCCCGATCCCCGGCACCTCGCTTGTGGGTATCGAGATCCCCAATCGCAAGCGCCAGAACGTCAACTTGGGCGACGTGCTTCCCTATGTGAAGGGCGGTCCGCTCGAGCTCGCCATCGGTCGAGATGCCGAGGGTACGCCGGTCGTCGCCGACCTTGCCAAGATGCCCCACCTGCTGATCGCCGGTACCACGGGTTCCGGTAAGTCGGTCATGATCAACTCCATCATCACGACCTTGCTCATGCGCGCCCTTCCCGAGGACGTTCGCCTGATCATGGTCGACCCCAAGCGCGTCGAGCTTGCGGGCTATAACGGTCTGCCGCATCTTTACGTGCCTGTAGTGACCGAGCCCAAGCAGGCCGCGAGCGCTCTGCAATGGGCCGTGTCCGAGATGGAGCGTCGCCTGAAGGTCTTCGAGCGTCTCAACGTGCGTAAGATCTCGACCTACAACGAAAAGCAGGCCGCCGGCGAGTTTGAGCATTACGACAACCCGCCGCAAAAGATGCCCTACCTGGTCATCATCATTGACGAGCTCTCGGACCTGATGATGGTCGCCGGTAAGGATGTCGAGGCCTCGATCGTGCGTATTGCACAGCTGGGCCGCGCCGCCGGTATTCACCTTATCGTGGCTACGCAGCGCCCCAGCTCCAACGTGGTGACGGGCCTCATCAAGGCCAACATCACCAACCGCATCGCCTTTAACGTCGCCACGGGCATCGACTCGCGCGTCATTATCGACCAGATGGGTGCCGAAAAGCTTACCGGTTTGGGCGACATGCTGTTCTCCAAGGTCGACTGGGGCAAGCCTCGCCGTATCCAGGGCTGCTTTGTCTCGGACGACGAAATCAACGAGATTGTCGAGTTTGTCAAGTCGCAGAGCGAGCCCGACTACCACGAGGAGATCCTGTCTGCCGTGGCGCCCGCTTCCATGTCCATGGCGGGTGGCGGCGGCATTGTCCGTACCGGAGTCGCCGAGCCGCAAGACGATGATCCGCTCATTTGGGAAGCCGCCCATATTGTGGTGGAATCGCAGCTTGGCTCCACATCTGGCCTGCAACGTCGTCTGAAGGTTGGCTATGCGCGTGCCGGGCGTATTATGGATATGCTGGAAGAAAAGGGTGTCGTCGGCCCGCCCGACGGTTCCAAGCCGCGCGAGGTCCTGTTGGACGAGGAGGGGCTTGCCGCGCTGGAGTCTGTCGACGCCGAGATGGCACGTGAAGATCGTGAGTTTGGAGGATTCTGATGGCTGCACGCTTTGGTGACATGCTGCTTGAGCAGCGTCGCCGAATGGGCCTTTCCATTCAGCAAGTCGCCAACACCATCAAAATCAGGCCGCAGATCATCGAGTTTTTCGAGACCGGTAACTTTGCTTCGATGCCGCCGCGCGGCTATGCGCAGGGCATGATTTCGAGCTATGCTCGCTTTTTGGGCCTCAATCCGCGCGAGGTCGTCAATGCCTACTTTGACGATCTGATGGCATACGAACGCGAGACGTCGCAGCAGGGCGGTCGTTTTCAGGACGCCGCCGGCTACGTCAATTCGCGTTCCTCGGTCGATAACGGGCGCTTCCTGATGGTTCAGGGCGGTCGTTCGACCCGCTATGGACAGCGTCCTCAGCAGGCCGGTTATATTACCGAGACGGGTTCGGGCGAGGAGATTCGCTCACAGCGTGACCGGTTCCGCAGTACGCCGATGCCCGAGGACCGTGCACTTCCCGCTGCCCGAGGCGTGGCGCGTGACCCTCGTGCCGGCTACGGCGATGGCGGCTATTCCGATCGCGGTTACCGTGGTGCCTCTACGGGACGCTCTCGCGGTGGCTATGCGGATGCCGATACCACGCAGGTGACGCCGCGTCTTCGCTCTCAATCACAGCCGTATGGGCAGCGCTCTTCGGCTCCGCGTTCGGGCCAGCGTGGCTATCAAGGCCGCGGTGAACTTGCGCCCCGCTCGGGTCAGCGCAGCCTTCAGGGCCAGGGTGGCTATCGCGGCCGTTCCGATAGCAATCGTGGTCGTATGCCTCAGGGAGGCGGCCGCAGCAGTTCCAATCGTGGACGCGGCGGATCACGTACTCCTCAAAACAACGGGCTCGATCCGCGTATCGTCTACGCCGGCATCGGTGCCGTTGCGCTGCTGTTGATTGTGCTCATCGTGGTGCTTCTGCGCGGCTGCGCATCTTCGGCGCCCGAGACCACGCCCGAGACGCCCACTGCTACCAAGACGACGACCAAGAAGTCTTCTAAGAAGACCGAAACGGTCGACGAGGACGAAGACACCGATGAGGCGACGGATGAGTCGACTGACTCGGACGCTACCAAGACAACGGCCAAGAAGGAAGAGAACGAGGTCACGAAGGTCAAAGTCTCCGTTGCCAAGGGAAAGACCGCGTGGATTGAGGTCAAGGTCGACGGCAAGTCGGTCTATGGCGCCCAAGCGACTGGCCCCTTTGAGCAGGAGTACACGCCCGAGTCCTCGATCGAGATCACCACGTCCAAGCCTTCCGATGTCACCGTTACCAAGAACGGTGAAAAGGTCCGTTACGATACCAAGACCTCGGGCGTGGCGCGTGTGACGATCACCGTTCCCAAGAAGGAGACGACTGATTCGGGGGTGCGGACAGAAAGTTGGACCGTGAAGCGGTCCGGACTGGAGGTTCGCATGTACAGCAGGGAGAAGGTCGAGCTCTTCCTCCTGGCGACGGAGGACGGCATGGGGCCGACCGCCGCCGCGAAGTTCGCGGGGGTCT
>JAXJKV010000054.1:0-30823 GCA_036297525.1 Collinsella sp. | reverse complement strand
AGACCCCCGCGAACTTCGCGGCGGCGGTCGGCCCCATGCCGTCCTCCGTCGCCAGGAGGAAGAGCTCGACCTTCTCCCTGCTGTACATGCGAACCTCCAGTCCGGACCGCTTCACGGTCCAACTTTCTGTCCGCACCCCCTTTTGCCAGCAAAAACAGTCCCTATTTCACCGCAACTTAGAAGTGGGGCCGGGCTCGCATTTGCATTTGCGCGCCCGGCCCCGCCGCGTCTATATGTGGTCGGTTACTTGTCGGCGGCAGCCTTCTTGGTGGTCGTCTTTTTCGCGGTCGTCTTCTTGGCGGCAGTGGCTTTCTTAGCGGTCGTTTTTTTTGCTGCCGTGGTTTTCTTCGCCGTGGTCGCCTTGGTCGCAGTCTTGCGGCCGCGGGCGGGCTTCTTCTCCTTGGTCGGGCAATCCATGTTGACGCAGATACGCCACGGACCGCGCGCCGTGTTGACCACCACGATGGGGGCGCCGCACTCGGGGCAGGTCTCGCCCGTCGCCTCGAGCTTGCCGCGCGCCGGCAGCGGATAGCTCACGCCGCAGTCATCGTAGTTGGTGCAGCGGATAAAGCGCTTGCCGCTCTTCTCGCTCTTGTGTGCAATCAGATCACCATGGCGTCCGGCCTCGGCGCACACCTTGCACTCGCCCACCTTAAGGTCGGGCTCGTAGTTAGTGGGGCATGTGGGGTTCACGCAGATCTCGAAGGCCTTCTGGCGGAACGGCTGGCACTTAATGCGCGGTGCACCGCATTCGGGGCACACGGCCGCCTCGCCCTCGAGCGGGCTCACCTTGACGCCGCTCGGCACCGGATAGGTCACGTCGCAGTCGGGCCAGCCCATGCAGCCGATAAAGCTGCCGCGGGTCTTGGCGCTCGTCTTCATAACCAAGTCCTTGCCGCACTTGGGGCAGGCACCCACGCGCGCATCGGCCGTGACGGCGTCGCTGATGGCGTCTCCCAGCTCCTGCGTATGCTTGAGCAGCTCGTCGAGCACACCGGCCAGCAGCGCGCGCGAGTGCGTCACGACATGCTCTTCGGTGTCCTCGCCGCGCTCCACGCGAGTCATGTCGCCGTCGAGCTCACTGGTCATATCGGGGCTCGTGATGCGCGGGGCAAACTGCGACAGCGCGTCAATGATGGCAATGCCCAGCTGGCTTGGCTCAACGGGATCGTTTTTGAGATAGCGCACGGCGTACAGGCGCTCGATGATGCTCGCGCGCGTGGACTTGGTACCCAGGCCGCGCTTTTCCATCTCCTGCACGAGCTTGCCCTGGCTGTAGCGCGCGGGCGGCTCGGTCTGCTTGGCCTCGAGCTTAATGTCGAACACGTCGACCGTATCGCCCTGCTCCAGCGGCGGCATCTGCTCGTCGCGCTTAAGGCCGTACGGGTATGCCTCGCGGAAACCGGGGGTCACGAGCACATCGCCCGAAGCCACGAACGGCTCGCCGTTCACATCGAGCTCGAGCTTGGTGTTCTCGATGGTCGCAGGCCCCATGAGCGTCGCCAGGAAGCGGCGGGCGATGAGGTCGTAGAGCTTGCGCTGGCCGCCATCGAGCGCGGACGGGTCGCCCTCGCCCGTAGGATAGATAGGCGGGTGGTCGGTGGTCTCGACCTTGCCGCGCGTGGGCTTCATGGGACCGGCGAGCACCTTTTTGCATACGGGCGCCAGCGCCGGATTGATCTTTGCCAGGTCGCTCACCACGGCGCCCAGATCGAGCGTCGCAGGGTACACGGTGTTGTCGACACGCGGATAGCTGATGAGACCGGCCATGTAGAGGGACTCGGCGATGCGCATCGTACGCGCAGGCGAGATGCCCTCGGCCGCGGCGGCAGCCTGCAGCGAGGTGGTCGCAAACGGCGTGGGCGGCTGCTGCTTACGCGAGCGCTTGGTCACCGCGGCAACGGTCGCCGTCGTAGCGCCGTCAACGTGGCCGTACGCTGTCTCGGCAGCATCCTTGTCGGTAAAGCGTGCCGTCTTGTGCGCAATCTTAAAGCGGTCGTCCTCGGCAGCACCCTGCGCGGCGCCCATGCCACGGATCTGCCAATAGTCCTCGGGCACAAACGCCATGCGCTCGCGCTCGCGCTCGACCACCAGGGCAAGCGTCGGCGTCTGCACACGGCCGGCAGAGCGCACGTTACCAAAGCCGCCAAACTTGGCGAGCGTCAGGTAGCGCGTGAGCACCGCACCCCAAATGAGGTCGATGTGCTGGCGGCTCTCGCCGGCGTCGGCCAGATTCTGGTCGAGCGAGACGAGATTATCGAAGGCCTGCGTGATCTCGGCCTTGGTAAACGAAGAGTACTGGGCACGGGCAACCGGCAAGTCCGGCGCCACCTCGCGCACCTTGTTGAGGGCGTCCGAACCGATTAGCTCGCCCTCGCGATCGAAGTCCGTGGCGATAATGACGCTGTCAGACTTTTTAGCGAGGTTCTTGAGCGAACGAATGAGTTCCTTCTCGGCCGGTAGCTTAATGACGGGCGCCCAGGTGAGGTAAGGCAGGCTCTCGAGCTTCCAGCCCTTGATGGAGATGCCATCGGCAAGAAACGGCTTGCGCTTGGTATCGTAAGGCGGACGAGCCAGGCCATCGGGTATGTCGGCCGGCAGCATCTCGCCGTCCTCGGTGACCGAATACCAGCCCAGCTTTTTATCGAACAGCACGCTGTCACAAAAATCGGGCGCGAGGATGTGACCGGCAAGGCCGATCGTCACGCACTCCTCGCCCTTCCACTCAAAACGGTAGATGGCGGTGTTGTACACCTTGTCCTTTTTGGGCTTACCCGTGGACAGACGCTCGGCGATCTGACGCGCGGCGTCGTTTTTCTCGGCGATGATGAGCTTCAAAAGAGGCTCCTATCTCGTATCTCTGCGGCTACGCCCGCCCGTATGGCGGCCGACTTACGCCCTTGCTTGCTCAATCTGCCCGATGAGCCAATCGCACCAGGCATCCATGCCCTCACCCTTGCGCGCGCTCACGGCAAACCGCGGCGCCTGCGGATTGAGGTCATCGAGTGTCTTAGTATACCTATCCATGTCAAAATCGAAAGCCGGAGCCACGTCGACCTTGTTGAGCAGCTGTGCGCCGGCGTGCTGGAAGATGCCCGGGTACTTGATAGGCTTGTCGTCGCCCTCGGGCACCGAGAGAATCATGATGGACAGGTTCTCGCCCAGGTCAAAGTCGACCGGGCAGACCAAGTTGCCCACGTTTTCGATAAAGATGACATCGATGTTTTGAAGGCCCACCGCCTGGTCGAACGCGTCAACGGCCTCCATGATCATGTTGCCCTCGAGGTGGCACAGGCCGCCCGTGTTGATCTGGATGGCGGGCATGCCGGCTTCCTTCATGGTAATGGCGTCGACATCCGAGGCGATATCGCCCTCGATGACGGCGCAGCGCAGGCCGGCCTTGTCGCGCAGGCGCTCGTTGGTGCCCAGAATCGTGGTTGTCTTACCCGAGCCGGGACTCGACAGCACATTGATCACGTAGGTGTTTGTCTCATTAAATCGCTGACGTAGCTGATCTGCCAGGCGCTCATTGCGCGACAGAATCGGCGATGCAATATCAATCGTTTTCTCGGCCATACTCGGCACTCCTTACTTTGGCCCCTTTATACCCCGTCCCCAAATGGCAGGCTGGTTAATTGTCGGGAGTTTCGACCTCGATACTGGCGATGTCGAGCTCGCGGCCGTGCAGCAGACGCACGTTGGCGCCGCCACACTGGGGACAGCGGCAATGGAAGCGGTCGTGCTCGAAGACCTCGCCGCAGTCCAGACACTCGCTTTGTGGATGGACCTCCTCCACGGCAAGCTCGCAGCCGCGCGTGAGCGGGTCCTCGTCGCGAAATGTCTCCCACGCAAAGTCGAGTGCTTCGCGCACGATCTCGGTCATATCCCCGATACGCAGCGTTACCAAAACGGCGCGCGAGGCCCCCGCCCCACGCGCCGCGCGAATCACTGTATCGAGTATGCCGTTGACAATGCCAACCTCGTGCATACCGATTTACTCCTCGTCGTCCTCGTCGTCCGAGAACAGGTCCAGACGACTCACGAACAGGCCCTCCTTGCCCTCGCGCGCGGTAATGACCACACGGGCGATGGCAAGCGAAATCTCGTAGAGCGAGAGCAGGGCGCCATACATGAGGCCCAGCGTAACGGGCGAGCCGTCGGGCGTAATCACAGCCGAGCCCACAAGCAGGCCAACGTACACGAAACGCCAGGCACTGCGGAAGGCCGCGTAGGACACGATATGGAAGACGGACAGGTAAAAGATGATGAGCGGTAGCTCAAACGCCACACCAAAGCCGATCATAAAGAGCAGCTCCATGTTGACGTAGTTCTCCAGATCGGGCAGCGCCGTGGCGACGGCCGAGGTTTCGCCGATGAGCCACTCAAAGCCCGCAGGAATGATGATGAGGTAGCAAAAGATTGCGCCCAGGAAGAACAGCACCGTCGAGGCGAGCACCGTGGGCACGACCCACTTGCGCTCGTTAGGGCGAAGCGCCGGCAGGAAAAATGCCAGAATCTGCCAGATGATCATGGGCGTGCACATGACCACGGCCATCTTGATGGCCAGCGAGAAGCGCAGGCCAAAGCCGCCGAGCGTGGTGGTGATGTAGAACTTACCGTCCGGCACAAAAGAGCGGATGGGGTCTTCCAAGATGTCGAGCACCACAGGCGTGGCGAAATACAGCACGATGGCGGCGGCAAACACCGACACGACCACGATGGTCAGGCGGCGACGGAGCTCTCCCAGGTGATCGAAGAGCGGCATGCGCGCAGGTCCGATAGGCATTACTCATCGCCTCCCTTCGGGGCGTCGGCGGCAGCGGCGTCGTCCTCGGCCTCGAGCTCGCGGGCGAGCTGGTCGACGACGGCCTTGCGCTTGCGGGGACGACGGGCGTAGAGATCAGCCGTCGTGGGCTCTGCCGGCTCGGGCTCGGGCTCCGGCTCTGCAGCAGGCTCGGGCTCGGCGACGGCAGCGGCAGGCTCAGCCTTGGCGGACTCGGCGCTCTCGGCCTCATCAGCAGCGCCTTCGCCCTCGGTGGCACCCTCGCTCGCAGCCTTCTCGGCGGCAAGGCGGGCACGACGCTCGGCAAAAGTCTCCTTCTTTGCGGGCGCAGCCGTCTCGACGGCACCCTCGTCCGCATCGGAATCGTCATCGACGGCAGCCTTCTTGGGCTTGACCGGGGCCGACGCGGCCTCGCTTACCGGATCGATAATCTCGGACTGAACAACGGCCGTCATCTTTTCCTGCGTCTCGCGGAACTGACGGATGGCACGGCCGATTGTGCGGCCCATCTGCGGGAGCTTATCCGGGCCAAACAGCAAAAAGCCGAAGACCACGATGATCGCGAGCTCACCCTCTCCAATACCAAACACACATACCTCCAAGGCTCGATGTGAGTCGAGCCCGCACCGCGCCATTCGGCCGGAACTCGTCTATTCATTCGGTCAAGTATAGCGCCCGGACGCCAAAACGTCCGAGCGCATCACAAACATATGCCAAACGACACGCCCTTTTGGGGACAAAGATTATGCAGCGGTGATCGAAATCTCCTGGTCGACACCCAACAGCTGAACCACGCGCATCACCTGGGGCTGCACATTGGTGCAGCTAAAGCGCTTGCCGTGGTCGACCGCGTGGTGCGCGGCGCCCACGAGCACGCCAATGCCCGTCGAATCGATGTAGCTCACCTGGGCAAAATCGAGCTCAACGGCCTCAGTGGGCTGCTCGAGCGCCAGGTCGATGGCGTTGCGCAGGCTATCGGCGTTAGAGATATCGATCTCGCCGGTTACCTTAATGGTGTAGAGCTCTGGCGTGGGGTTGGTGGAAATACCCAAATCCATGTATACGCTCCTTTACGTATCGAAAGTGCGGATAGTACGGGAAGCCGTGCGTTAGGCGCGCTCGGCACGCGCAAGCTCGGCAGCGACCAGCTTCACAGCCAGCACCAGCACATCGAGCGCGGCCTCCAGGTCCTCGACCGTGGGATAGCTCGGCGCGATGCGGATGTTAGTGTCGCGCGGATCCTTGCCGTAAGGCCAGGTAGCACCGGCCGGTGTGAGCTTGACGCCCAGGTCGGCGCAAAGCGCGGCGACCTTTTGGGCCGAGCCCTCGGGACCATCGAAGCTTACAAAGTAGCCGCCGCGGGGGTGCGTCCAGGTAGCACAGCCCGTGTCGCCCAGGCCTTCGGTGAGCTTGCGCTCGACGGCCTCAAAGCGCGGACGCAGGAACTCAGCATGCTTTTTCATGTGCTCCTTGACCGCCTCGATGGTGGGAAGGAAACGCACGTGACGCAGCTGGTTGAGCTTGTCGGCGCTGATGAGGCCGGCCTTCAGGCGCTTGGAGAACTCGGCGATGACCGCGGGACTCGCACCGATAAAGCCGATGCCGGCGCCCGGGAAGGTGATCTTGGACGTCGAGGCAAAGGCCACCACGCGGTCCTCGGTGCCCGCCGCGCGGGCGAGGTCAAAGATGTTGGCGAGCTCGTCGGTCTCGTCGTACAGGTCGTGCACGCAGTAGGCGTTGTCCCAGAAGATGCGGAAATCGGGTGCAGCCGTGGGCATCTCGACCAGGCGGCGCACGGTGTCCTCGCTAAAGGTGATGCCCGTGGGGTTGGAATACTTGGGCACGCACCAGATACCCTTGATGGAATCGTCGGCGGCAACGAGGCGCTCGATCTCGTCCATGTCGGGGCCGTTGTCAGTCATCGCGACGGGGACATTCTCGATACCCAGGTCGGCGGTGATGCCAAAATGGCGGTCGTAGCCGGGAACGGGGCACAGGAACTTGACCTTCTTGCCGTCATGCGCGGCCTCGTAAGCCTCCCAGGGCTCGCTGCCGCACGAGCCGCAGCGCCAGAACATGCCGGCGATGTCATGCTCGATCAAAAGGCTCGACGAACCCAGTACGAGCGTCTGCTCGGCGGGGCAGCCCAAGAACTCCCCTGCCAGCTTGCGCGCCGAGGGAATGCCCTCAAAACAGCCGTAGTTGGAGCAGTCGACGTTGCCGTCGTGCAGATCGGCATCGGCATTGAGGATATCGAGCATGGGTCGAGAGATGTCCACCTGGGAGGGCGACGGCTTGCCGCGGGCCATGTCGAGCGCCAGGCCCTTGGCCTTGACCTCGGCGACCTCGGCTTTGAGCGCCTCGACGGCGGCATCGAGTTCGGTGGTTTCCATCTTCTGGTAGATCGTCTGCATGGGTGCGACCTTTCGCGAAGCGGGACGTTGCAGTTCGTCTAAGTATAGACCGCCACCGCCGCAACGGCATGAAGCCGTGATAGATTAAGTTCATCGCAATGATTTACGAATCGCCGCGCATGCCGGCGTGGGGCGCCCAAGGAGGCACTATGGAGTACGGATCGTTTCAGGCCGAGGAATTCGGCGACCTGCAGCGCCTGGTCGACGGACTGTTTTACGACCGCCACGCCATCGACCGCCTGGATCTGATCGTACAAGCCGAAATCTTGGACCTGGCGCCCGATCTCATGGAAATCGTCAACCTGCTACCGCCCGGCTATTACGACCGCCAGTCACTTTGCGACCAGCTCAACTCCGCCTTGGCCGCCCACGGCTGGGGCGCCGTCTACGGAACGGTGGAATAAGCCTCGAGGCCGGCGATTTAGCCCGCTTCCCGACCTTGGCGAGGCTTGTTTTAGGGCTTGTGTTCAAAAAAGCGCAAATATGAGTACTGTTACTTTTTTAGTGGCAGCGATTTTTGGCAAAAACAGCCCTTTTTGGCCTCGTTCGCCCTCTTTTTAAGGACCTTATTGTCATTTTCTAATCTACCGGCTACTCGTTAACGTACAAGCAGCATGTAGTTGTCCATTATTTTTAGTGCGTAAAATGAAACGCCGTTTGTGACAGTACTCACAAACGGCGTTTTTTGCACACGAGGGCATCCGGGGCATGCCCGGCCCCAATTTTTTACGCGCCTACTCGTCCTTGGGCGCGGGGTGTTTGCAGACCACACTCATGTAGATCATGCCAAGCACGGCCGCGGTGACCGAACCGGCAAGGATGGCGGCCTTGGCAGCCAGAACCTCAAACTGGACCGTCGGGAAGGCAAGGCCGCTGATGAGGATCGACATGGTGAAGCCGATACCGCCCAGAATGCCCACACCGGCAATCATGTGCCAGTTGACATTGTGCGGCAGCTCGCAGACCCTAAACTTAACCAGGGCGAACGTCATGCCAAAGATGCCGATCGGCTTGCCCAGCAGCATGCCAAAGTACACACCGAGGGTCACCGGATCGGTAAGCAGTGTGCTCATGTCCACGCCCACCAGGCGAACCTGTGCGTTCACGAACGCAAAGATCGGCAGGATCACAAAGTTGACCGGCGTGGAGATCAGACGCTCCATGCGGATGAGCGGCGGGGTCACGCGGTGCATGACGCGCTCGACCCTGGTGGTCGAGACGGTAAAGTCATGCTGGCCCAAGATGTGTGCCTCGTCGTCGTAGCGGTCATCGAGCAGCGGCAGGCACTCGCCCAGCCAATCGGTGAGGCTATCGAGCTTGACGCCGCACTTGGCCGGAATGGTAAAGGCCAGGATGACGCCGGCGAGCGTAGCGTGCACGCCGCTCTTGAACATGCAGAACCACAACAGCAGACCCAGCACCGAATACGGGGCAAGGCGGTAATGCTGCGTCTTGTTGAGCCACACGAGCGCGCAGGTCACAAGCGCGGCGGCGCCCAACCAAAACGGATTGGGGCTCTGACCGTAGAAGATGGCGATGGCGGCGATGGAAATGAGGTCGTCGGCGATGGCGAGCGTCGAGAAGAACACGCGCACGCCGTTGGGCACGCGATTGCCCAAAAGCGACAGCACGCCTAGCGCAAAGGCAATATCGGTTGCCATGGGGATGGCCCAACCGTTGCGGGCGCCGGCATGGTTAAAGATCAGGTAGATGCAGGCGGGAACGACGACGCCGCCCACGGCCGCCAGCATGGGAAGCATGGCCTGACGTGGATTCTTGAGCTCGCCGACCGTCATCTCGTACTTAAGCTCAATGCCCACCAACAAAAAGAAAATCGCCATGAGGAAGTCGTTGACGAAAAGCTCAACGGTGAGACCGGCCGTAAGGTTGCCCAGGCCCACATACAGCGGGGTCTCCAAAAAGTGATGGATGGCCTCGTAGGCATCGGTGTTGGCGCAAATGACGGCGGCGATGGCGGCGAAGACCATGACGGCGGCGGAAATCGTACCGTTCTCGGCGATGCGCTCCCAGATGTCGTGACGTTCAAAGCGCTTGCGCTCACGAACGTTGAACAGCTGCTCAGTTGCTGCCATGGGCGGCTCCTTTCGCGGGAAAGCTCCCGTCTTAAAAAAGCACGGCCCGCCCAAGTGGCGGCGCCGCGCTCTAACGTATTACGCTTGCATCTAGCCTACCCTGCACGACAAGCACGCAGGCGTGGCCGAAAAGCGGAACCACAGGTTGAACATTATTTGCTCAACGGCACGGGCACGCCTGTCCAAGAGACGACGCGGAGCCGTGCACAAAAAACGACCGGAGCGCGGGGCGTCCGCGATCCGGTCGTGGCGTTTGGTCAACTAAACCTAGCAGGCGGCCATGATGGGGGCAGCGACCTGCTTCTTACGGGAGAGGACGCCCGGCATCCAGACGCCGTCGTGCTCGTCGGCAATGCCCAGGCCCTTCTGAGCGGCCTCGGTCTCGCCCTCGAGCAGGACCTGCGAGCCCTCCTCCATGATGTCGGTGATGCACAGGACAATGCCGTCAGCGCCCTTCTCGGCAGCGTAGGCGCGCATGGCCTCGCGAATCTCGTCGATCATGCCGAGTGCGCGGGTCTTGTCGACAGTCTCGTACTGGCCGATGAGCAGCTTCTTGCCGGCGGGCTCGAACATCTTGATGTCGTTGCCGACCATCTCGGCAGCGGTAAAGGAGCCGGACGGACGGGTGAGGAAGACCTCCATGCCAAACTTGACCGGGTCGACGCCCACCTGCTCGCCGAGCTTGGCGGCGACGGCGCGGTCGACATCGGTGGTGGTGGGGCTCTTGAGCATGAGCGTGTCGGTCATCATGGCCGAGAGCAGCAGCTTAGCCTGGACGTCGGAAAGCTCAACGCCGAGCACGCCGGCGAGCTTGGTGACGATGGTGCAGCTGGAGCCCCAGGGCAGGCAGATGTAGTGCAGCGGGCCGGCGGTCTCGAAGTCGCCGATGCGGTGATGATCGACAACGCCAAAGACCGTGGCGTCCTTAAGGCCGGCGACGGACTGGGCAGACTCGTTGTGGTCGGTGAGGACGACGAGCTGACCGGCCTCGACGGACTCGATCACGCGGGGCTCGGCGATGCCGGCGTCGGCGAGCAGCATGGCGGACTCGGCCGGAAGCTGACCAAGGGCGCAGGCCTCGTAGGTGTTGCCGGCATACTCAACCTGGTTGAGCAGCTGGGACAGGACGACGGCGCTCATGATGGCGTCGTTATCGGGGTTCTGGTGACCAAAGACAAGAACGTTTGCCATGGATATCCTCCACTTGATATGTGTACTTGGACGTAGCTATGGTAGCACGCCGATGCCGAGCCTTCGCAGACGGAAGGGTCACGGCATATTTTGGGGCAGGCATGGGGGCCAAGACTGTCCCTTTTGCACCGTGTTGGTGCAAAGTAACCTGACCCCCTTGCACCAGCTATTTACCGGCGGCGCGCAGGGCTACGTAGGCGGCACCGATGATGCCGGCGTCGTTTCCGAGCGAAGCGACCTTAATGGGCGTCTCGCGCGAGGCAGAGAGCGCGTACTGCTTAAAGTGCTCGCGAACCTTGTCGAGATAAACATCGGCCGAAGCGGACGCGCCGCCACCGATCAGGAACATCTCGGGGTCGACCACGTTGGCGATAAGCGCCAGGGCGCGGCCAAGGTAGTCGGCCATGGTGTCGGCTGCGGCCAGCGCGAGCTTGTCGCCCTCGCGGCAGGCCTGGAACACGTCCTTGGAATCGGAGGGGCCGGTGAGCTCAATGGGCTCGACGCCCGCCTTCTTGCACTCGGCAAGGTAGTTGCTCACCACGCCGGTGGCGCTGGAATACTGCTCCAGATGGCCATGGCCGCCACAGCCGCAGGTGCGCTCCTCGGCCGGGTTCAGGCACATGTGGCCAATCTCGCCGCCGGCGCCCACAACGCCCGATACCACGTCGCCGTTAACGATAACGCCGCCGCCCACGCCGGTACCGATGGTGACCATCACCACGTTCTGCACGCCCTTGGCAGAACCGAGCCAGGCCTCGCCCATGGCAGCGGCGTTGGCATCGTTCTCATACTTAACGACCGCATCGGGGCAGTGCTTCTGAATGGCGACCCTCAGCTCGGGCAGGTTAATGGCAATGTTGGCCTTGACCTTGGCATCGCCCGACGCCGGGATGGGACACGGAACGGCCAGGCCAATGCCCGCCACAAAGGCACGCGGAATCTGTGCCTTGGCGACCACCTGGTCGATAGCCTCGGTCACCGCGGCAAAGCCCGCGGCGTCAACGATAGGAGGCGTGGGCACGCTGGCCTTGGCAAGCAGGTTGCCGTCCTCGTCGAACAGGCCCTCCTTAACCGAAGTGCCGCCGACGTCGATGCCGATGTAGTACTGCTTAGGTTCCATGGGAGCCCACCTTTCTCGTTTAAACATTGCCTGTATGGTACCGCTCTCAAGGCAAAACCTACCAAAAAGGGACAGGTTTGTTTTGGCAGGTTTTATCTGGGGTAACGCAATTGGCTGCCCAACAGGCCGCGCAAGACCATCCCCAAAAATAAAGGCGCCGGGAGGCGGAGGCTCCCGGCGCCCGTCAAAGGGACTATGTTGTCTGTTGGACCGCACGGTCCGTCGCGGCGATAACGCCGACTAGGCCTGAAGTACCTGCAGCTGCTTGTGAATCTCGATGAGCTCCGTCGCCATGACGCGCATGGTCTCGGTACCGGCCATCTGGTCCTCGGCATGCAGCAGAATCAACGGGGCCTCGCCGTTACGCTCGCCGTTGGCCTCCTTCTTCAGAAGCCCCATGTGAACATCGTGGCCACCGTTATAGGCCTCGTCGCCCTGCTTGATAAGCTCCTCGGCGGCGTCAAAATCGCCCTCCTTGGCCTTTTGCACGGCATTGATGTACATGCTCTTGGCGGTACCGACGTAGCTGATGATCTCGAAGCAGGTCATCTGCAGTTCGTTCATATCCTCCATGCGGAGCACCTAGCCCATCACGCTGACGCAGTGGTCGATGATGCCGGCAGCGTTCATGCGGCCGTAGTCGACCATGTTGATGACCTCGACCGGAAAACGACCGGCGGCCTCCTTCTCAAAATCGCCCTTGGTGTAGCCGATCTGCGGACCAAGCAGCAACATGTCGCACTCGTCCAGGTGATCGTGGGCCTCGTTCATGGGACGAGCCTCGACCTCAATATCCAGACCACGGTTTGCAACCTCGGCCTGCATCTTCTGGACCAGCAGGCTCGTGGACATGCCGGCATTGCAGCAGAGCATGATCTTCTTCATGGTTTCCTCCTTATAACTGCGCGGCGCGCAGACGACAACTGGTTGTATTCCTTGCGGCTATTGTGCCCGCTCCCCTGTATCTTTACGCAAGGGAGAGAGCCGCGGGCACCGGCACCGCGTACCGGCGCCCGCAAAGGTGAAAGGGACGAACGTTAGGCGTTCTACTCGGCGAGAGCCTCCTGCTTGGCGATTGCCTTCTCGGAAATCTTCATAAAGGGCAGGTAGACGGCCATGCCAATGACAATCTCGATAGCCTGCCACACGCCAGCGCGCCAGTCAAAGCCCGTAGCGAGCAGGGCATTGATGACGGGAGGCATGGTCCAGGGCACCTGGGCGATGCAGGGGCTGATGATGCCTGCGCAGGTAAGGCCATAGGTGATGCCGATGAACAGGTCGGGAAGGAGGACAAACGGGATCATGAGCGGCAGGTTGTACACGATGGGGTAACCGTAGATAACCGGCTCGTTGATGTTGAACAGACCAGGCAGGATAGCCATCTTGGAAACGGTCTCGGAAGCCTTGTTTTTGGAGAACAGGAGCGTGTCGAGCAGGAGCATGAGGGTGCAGCCCGAGCCGCCGATGAGGGCGAAGCTGTTAACGATCTGCATGTTCATGTAGTGATCGGGCTGGATGGTGCCACCGGCGGCAAAGGTAGCCATGTTGTCGACGATGAGCATGGTCAGGATCGGCTCGACGGTAGCGCCAGAGATGGTGGACTGGTGAATACCGACGCAGAACAGCAGGTTAGCAAGGGTGTAGATGAGGATAACAGCCCACGGACCAGCGTTCATGATGCTCTTGAGCGGGTTGGAGATGCACGTGGAGATGATGGTGCACAGATCGGTGCCGGCGCACACGGCGAGCAGGGCTGCGGCAAGAGCGAAGACCGCGAGGTTAAGCAGCATCGGAATCATGACGTTGAAGGAGTTGGAGACCGCGGGAGGCACGCCCTCGCCCAGCTTAACCTTGAGCTTCTCGACGCCAGAAATCTTGATGAAGAGCGAGACGGAAAGCAGGGCGATGATAATAGCCGAGAACAGACCGTTGGTGCCGGTGTTGGCAGTCGAAAGGGCGCCCGTGACCTCGGCGGAGGTGATCTTGTCGGTGAGCAGTGGGCTCGTGGCGGCAAGCGTGGCGGTGATCTGCTGCGGCATCATGATGACGAAGGCAGAGATAGCGACGACCATGCAAGCAAGCGGATTATCGAAGCGCTTGTTCTTAGCGAGGCTGTAGCCAATCAATCCGGCCAAGATAATGGCAGAGACGTTGAGGGTGCCCAGCGTAATCGCCGAACCCCACGTCTGAAGGTTGGCAAGGCCCGCCGCATCGAGCGGGAACAGAGGGAACACGACGTTGTTAATAAGAACCGCGATACCCGCAAGGATATAGAGCGGCGTGATGGTCGCGAAGGCGTCACGCAGGGAACGCAGGTGAACCTGGTTTCCCACCTTCGCAGAGACCTCGGCAAACTTGTCGAGGAAGCTCTTTCCGTTGTCACTGGCCATGATTGCTCCTAACTTTCAAATCCGGCCTTTCCTATGCGCACGGTGGTCTGTCGCCCTCTGCCACCAGATGTGCCATGTGTTGCGCGCGGCGGCGCGCGGTCTGGACGTTCGTCCGGTCGCTAATCAACCACGTGGGTCGTGGCGACCTGTTTGAGCCAGGCCGCCGACTTCTTAAGACGGCGCTTATAGCCATCCATCAGATCGACCTCGACAAAGCCATAGCGATTCTTAAAGGCATTGGCCCAAGACCAGTTATCGATGACGGCCCAATAATGGTATCCGCGGCACTTGGCGCCCTCGTCGATGGCCTTGGCCACCCACTCCAGGTGCTGACGTACAAAGTCGACGCGGTAGTCATCCTGGATGGTTCCTTCGGCGTCACGGTTCTTGTATTCGTCCATGATGCCGATGCCGTTCTCGGAAACGAACCACTCAAGATCGGGGTAGTTCTTAGCGCAGTCCATGCCAAAGTCGTAGAGGCCCTGCGGGTAGATCTCCCAGCCGCGGCTCTCGTTCATAACGGCGTCGGGCCATACGTACTCGTCGGCAAAGTGCGGCAGGCCGTACTGGTCGACCTTGCTCGCCGGCGCCTGAACACGCGTGGGGTGGTAGTAGTTGCAGCCTAGCCAGTCGACAACACCCTGCTTGAGGATCTCTTGGTCGCCGGCGCGGAACGGGAGCTTAACGCCGCCCTCGGCCAGGCTGTCGAGCACGTCGGCAGGAAGCTCGCCCTTGGTGATGAGGTCGAGCCACCAGCGGTTGTTGATGCCGCTGGTCATGCGCACGGCCTCGAGGTCCGCCTCGCTGGGGTTCTCCTTGGTGTAGACCGGGGTAAAGCAGTTGATCATGCCGATCTTGGCATCGGCGCGAATAGCGCCCTCGTCATAGGCGCGACGATAGTTGGCCACGGCCAGCGCGTGCGCCAGCGAGATGTGATACTGCACGGTGCGGGCGCGGTTGAAGTCGTGGAGCTGCGGGAACCACACGCCCTCCTGATAGCGCTGCTCGGGCTCGACGATGGGCTCGTTAAAGGTGAACCAGTACTTAATCTCCTGGCCAAACTCGTGGAAGGCGACGTCGGCGTAATGTGCGTAAGCCTCGACAACCTCACGGCTCTCCCAGCCGCCACGGTTAAAGAGGTAGGTGGGCATGTCAAAGTGGTACAAGTTGACAAACGGCTCCAAGCCGGCTTCGCGAGAGGCGCGGAACAACTCGTGATACCACGCGGCACCTTCCTCGTTGAGGTTGCCGTCGGCATCGAGCAGACGGCTCCACTGGATGGAAGTGCGATAGGTATCCAGACCCAAGTCCTTCAAAATGCGAAGGTCTTCCTGGTACTTGGCCATAAAGTCATTGCCGGCGTAAGAGCCAACGCGGTTGTAGAACGAACCCAGATCCTGGATGGACCAGGTGTCCCACAGGTTCTCGAGCTTGCCGCCCTGGTTCCACTGACCCTCAGTCTGCGGGCCGGACATAGCAGCGCCAAAGAAGAAGTCGTTGGGCAGCTGATACTGTGCCATCAAAGTCCTCGCTTTCGTGTTCTAGAGCTTCCGGTTGGAGACGGGTTTGCTTTGGCAGGTTATCCGGCGCGGGCGCGCACCGGCCATACCGATATCCAACCCGCCAAAACAAAACCGTCCCCAAACGGTCGATCCTGTTGTGCGGAAGGATTCCGTTCGTTGCTTAAACTATAGCGCTCTAATTTTAAAAGTAAAGCATCTTTTTCTTTTTTCTTTCTCGAACTTCTTAGATAAAAGTAATATGGATGCCCTGTTGAGGGTTATACTTACTTTTTGTATTCATATATGTCGGAAAGGAGGTTCCATGATTCCCAAATACGAGGCGATAGCTGCAGATATTCGTCGAAGTATCGAGGATGGCGCTCTTAAACCGGGCGACAAGCTTCCCACCGTCGTTGAGTTCTGTGAGCTCTATAGCGTTTCCAAAATCACCGTCAAACGAGCTATCGAGCAAATCACCGAGGAAGGTCTTATTGCCAGCCGGCGCGGATCGGGCACCTACGTTAAGGACACGGCGGGACTTCCCGGCCAGGCGTTTTTCCAGGGCAAAAACGACCGTGCCCAGGGCTTTTCGTATGAGCACCGCGGGGAAAAGGTGACCTCGGTGGTCTACGATTTCTCGATTGTTAATCCACCAGCGGACATCGCAGCCCAGCTGGGAATTGCCGAGGATGACTTTGCCTATCACGTCGTGCGCGTGCGTCAGGCCGATGGGAAGCCCATCGTTATCGAGTACACCTACATGCCCCTCGAGCTGATTCCGGGGCTGAAAAAGAAGGACCTGTACGGATCGGTCTACCATTTCATCCGCGAGCAATGCGGGCTGAAAATTTCGAGCTTCCACCGTACCATTCGCGCCGTGGCAGCAACCGAGGAAGAAGCCGAGCGCCTGGACACCAAGCCTGGCTCTCCCCTGCTCGAGCTCACCCAGATTGGCTTTTTGGACAGCGGCGCCGCCTTTGAGTATTCGGTCTCGCGCAACGTTGGCGACCGCTTTGAGTTGCACAACGTAACGTTGGCATAGGTTTTTGCAGTCATGCGGGCGCTCGTTTTGAACAGTTTTACGCAGCGCCCGCGCAACACAATGAGGTATGAATATGTCCGATTTGATTAAACTGACGCCGATCTTCCACGAGAAGATCTGGGGCGGTCGCCAGCTCGAAACCGTATTTGGCTACGACATTCCCGATGGCCCCATCGGTGAGTGCTGGGCCATCTCGGCCCACCCCAACGGCGACTGCCAGATTGCGGAGGGCCCGTATGCCGGCCACACGCTGTCGTGGCTGTGGGCCGAGCATCGCGAGCTCTTTGGCAACTGCGAGGGCAAGGAGTTCCCGCTGCTCATTAAGATTCTGGACGCCAAGGACGACCTTTCGATCCAGATTCATCCCAACGACGAGTACGCTGCCGAGCACGAGAACGGTAGCCTGGGCAAAACCGAGTGTTGGTATGTGCTGGACTGCGAGCCCGACGCCACGATCATCGTCGGCCAGCGTGCCAAGGACCGCGCCGAGGCCGCACAAATGATCGAGGAAGGACGTTGGGACGACATGCTCAACGTGTTGCCGATTCACAAGGGCGACTTTTTCCAGATTGATTCCGGTACCGTGCACGCCATCAAGACCGGCACGCTCATTTTGGAGACGCAGCAGTCGAGCGACGTGACGTATCGTCTGTACGACTACGACCGTCCCGGCACTGACGGCAACCTGCGCCCGCTGCACATTGAGCAGAGCCTCGACTGCATCGACTTTGATGCTCAGGCTCCGACCGACGGCACGGTGACCGCGCCCGAGGTGGACGGCGTGACCGAGCTCGAGTCCAACCCCTGCTACACCGTCGATCGCGTGCGCGTCGACGGCAGCAAGACCCTCGACCAGCGCTGGCCCTTCATGTGCCTGTCGGTCATCGACGGCGAAGGCACCGTCTGCGGCGACCCCGTCCGCAAGGGAAGCCACCTGCTGGCCCCGAGCACCGTCAGCTCCATCGACCTCGAAGGCAAGATGGAACTGATCATCAGCCACCTGTAGGTCGCACCAACAACCCAAACGCAACAAGGGGCTCTCCCGTCCATGTGCGGGAGAGCCCCTTGCCATATCTATTTATCAGCCCACCCGGCTCTCCAGATCAAAAAGCGAACGAGCAGAGCGACGTTCGCAAGCACCGTTACCCAAGGACCTGGGCGGGCGTATAGGGCAACATCGATCGCGAGTTCCGCACGCAAAGGAGAGCACTTAATGTGCTCTCCGTCTTGCGCAGGACTGCCCGAGCAGGCGATGTTGCCCTATACGCCCGCCCAGGTCCACCAGGATCACGACAGCTTGACGATCGGCGCGAAGCCCTTCATCAGCTTTTTGGTCTGACCGGTCTTTTCGAATTGAACCTCGATCATGTCTCCGGCGACCGAGATCACGGTACCCGTGCCAAAGGTCTTATGGCTCACGGTATCGCCCGCGGCAAAGTCCTGCGATGCGCTGGCGCGATCGACCTTGCGCTCCACCGTCGGGGACACCTTGGACGACGGCTTTTTGGCTCGCGGCGCGCCCGAGCCAAAGGTCGAGGCAACACGGCCGGCGTCGGGCGAGACCCCACGATGGCGCTCGGTCCCGTAGCTGCTGCCGCCAAAGAAATCGTCAAAGCTCGATCCACCGCGCGAACCGGAACCGCCGGTCGAGCGCGTATGCGAGCCAAACACCTTGCCGCCATACATATCCGAGCCCATGCCCGAGCCAAAGGTGCCGTGACGGTCGCCGCGCTTCTCCCAGCCCGTGCCTTCAAAACCGGCAGAACCGATACCGCTAAACTCGATATCCTCAAACGGAATCTCGTTGAGGAAGCGCGAGCGCGGGTTGGCAGAGGTCGAGCCGTAGGTGCGACGCGTGGCCGCATAGGTCAGGAACAGGCGCTTACGGGCACGCGTGATGGCGACGTAGGCCAGGCGACGCTCCTCCTCGAGCTTACCCGGGTCATCGCTGCCGCCAAAGTCGTGCACGTGCGGGAAGATGCCCTCCTCCATGCCGGCCACGAACACCGCCGGGAACTCCAGGCCCTTGGCGGAGTGGATGGTCATCATGGTGATGGCATGCGTCTCGCCGGCCAGGGAATCCAAGTCGGAGCGCAGGGCCAGCCACTCCATGAGTGCCGGCAGCGCCTTACAGGTGAGCGGACCGTAGGTGCGCTCAATCTCGTCGGCATGCACGGCACCCGCCGGCATCTCCGCCGGCGCGGCATACGCGTTGCCCGCGATGGCGGCGGCCAGGGCATCCTGCGGTGAGAGCGCCGGGGCGGCTAGTCTATCGAGCGGATTGGAACCTGCAGCATCGCGCGCGCCGACGAGTGCCTCAAACGAGGATGCCGGGGCAGATGGCCCCGGTTCGGGCGCGGGCGCGCTCACCACGACGGACTCGGGCTCGGCGCCGGCAGGCACGTCGGCAACACCGGCTGCGCGCAGCTCTTCCAAGCTCTCGAGCGTACCCTCGATGTCCTCGTGCGTCTCCTCAAATTCGGCAGCGACGCCCAGGAATTCCTGGATGTTCTCGGCGCGGCTCTCGGACTCCATGGTGCCCTCGGCGCGAAACGCCTGCAGCAAGCCCGTCTTATCGACAATCATCTCGACGACGTCCTTGAGCTCGCCGTCCATGCGGCGGCCCTCGCGCACCAGCGACACAAAGCTCGACAGGCCGTTGCGCACCTTGGCGCTAAACATGCCGGTCTCGGCGCACGCGATCTCGCAAGCCTGGAAGAACGAGCAGCGGTTGTCGCGCGCCAGCTGCTCGATTTTTTGGATCGAGGTGGAGCCGATGCCACGGCGCGGTGTGTTGATGACGCGCTTGACGCTCATCTCGTCGGCCGGGTTCACGATCATCTTAAGGTAGGCCATGACATCACGGATCTCGGCACGGTCGAAGAATCGCGTGCCGCCCACGATCTTGTAGGGCACGCCCGCGCGCAGGAACATATCTTCGAGGATACGCGACTGGGCGTTGGTGCGATAGAACACGGCAATGTCGTCGTAGCTCGTGCCTTTGGCATGCAGCTTCTCGATCTCGCCGGCAATCCAGCGGCCCTCGTCGCGCTCGTCGCTCGCCTGGAAGGCCTGGATCTTCTCGCCATCGCCCTCGGCCGTAAACAGGCGCTTGTCCTTGCGCTGCGAGTTGTGGCGTACCACGGCGTTGGCGGCGTTCAGGATATGACCCGTGGAACGATAGTTCTGCTCCAGCTTGACGGTCTTGCAGTTTTTAAAATCCTTCTCAAAGTCCAGGATATTGGTGATGTCGGCGCCACGCCAGCTGTAAATGGACTGGTCGTCGTCGCCCACGACCATGAGGTTTTGGTACTTGGCGGCCAGCAGGTTGGCGATTTCGTACTGGACGTGGTTGGTGTCCTGATACTCGTCGACGCTAATGTAGCGGAAGCGCTCTTGGTACTTATCGAGCACCTCGGGGCGGGTGCGCAGCAGCTCAAGCGCGCGCACGAGCAGGTCGTCGAAGTCCATCGCATTGGCGGCGCGCAAGCGACGCTCCAGCTCCAAGTAGACCTGTGCGGCCTTTTTATCGTTGGGGCTATCGGCGCTCTTGAGCATGTCCTCGGGGCCGATCATGGCGTTTTTGGCCGAGCTGATCTTGCTGCGGATCATGTTGATGGGGAACTGCTTTTGCTCGATGCCGAGCGCCTGCATAATGTCGCGCACCATGCGCTTTGAGTCATCGTCATCGTAGATGGTGAACTGGCCGGTGTAGCCCAGCAGGTCGGCGTCCTCGCGCAGCATGCGCACGCACATGGCATGGAAGGTGCACACCCACATGCCGCGGGTACCGCTGGGAATGAGCGCCGCCAGACGCTCGCGCATCTCGGCCGCGGCCTTGTTGGTAAACGTGATGGCAAGAACCTGCCAAGGCTTAACACCCAGGTCGCCGAGCATATGTGCGATGCGGAAGGTCAAGACGCGGGTCTTGCCCGAGCCGGCGCCGGCGAGCACCAGCAACGGACCCTCGGTGGACAGGACCGCCTCGCGCTGGGCGGGATTAAGGCTGTCGATGTCGACGAGCGGCTTGGCGGGCTTGGGCGCCGGCGCGGGAGCGTCGTAGATGTCGAGCGGGACGAGCTCGGGCTCCGGCGCTGCAGGGGCGGTGTATGCATCGAGCGGCACGGGTTCCGGCGCGGGCGGCACGGGTACCGCGGCGTTCTTTTCCCAGGGCAGGGGCTGGGTCATGGGCGACTCCTCATCTGACGGACGGCGCGCCTGCGGGCAGCGCCATAGTTTGAGCCGTACCAGTATACCGAGCCGCGCGGACACCGACGCAAATCACACCACGACTCCGTGCGCCACCGTCAGACCCGCCCCAGCGGATTTGGCGCAATGGGGTCAGGTTGCTTTGCACCAATCTATTGACAATCACGGAACCGCCGATGTCATGGCCACGGTAGCGAGCGGCGGCCAGGGCGAACAAATTGGCATGAAAAGAGGGCGGCATAGACCTTTTGGTCATGCCACCCCCTTTGAATGACAAGTTGTCGCCCTGGCCGTCGCGCAGCGTCAACTAAGTTAGAGGCCGAGCATCGGCTCCAGGACAAAGAAGTACGCGAGAACCACGATGCCCAGGATGATGCGGTAGACGCCGAAGCACTTAAAGTCGTGACGCCGCACGAAGCCCATAAGCCACTTGATGGCAATGAGCGACACCACAAAGGCGACGACGCAGCCCACGCCCAGGATGGCGATTTCGTTGGTGCCGAACGTGCCGCCCTTAATAAAGTACTTGACCAGCTTGAGCGCACTCGCACCAAACATGACGGGAATGGCCAGGAAGAACGTGAACTTAGACGCCACCGAGCGCGTGCAGCCCAGCAGCAGGCCGCCGATGATCGTGGAGCCGGAGCGCGATGTGCCCGGAATCAGCGAAAGCACTTGGAAGCAACCGATACCCAGCGCGGTCTTCCAGCTCAGATCCTCGAGCGTAGTGATGGAGCCAAAGTCCAGGTTATCGTCATCGTCTGAAGCGGCAGCCGCAGCGGGAGTGGCAAAATGCGCACCAGCGGGGCGTCCGCCCGCCACCACGGCACGCGAACCAAACGAACCGGCAAGAGCAGCCTGGTCGCGCTTGTTCGCGCGCCAGTTCTCGATCACAATAAACAGCACGCCGTACACAATGAGCGCCAGCGCCACGACGGGAGCATTATAGAAATGCTCCTCCATCCAGTCGTTAAGCGGCAGACCGATCGCCGCAGCGGGAATACAGCCGAGCACAATCTTGCCCCACAGTACCCAGGTGTCGCGACGACCCTCCTTGCCCTTGCTGGGAGAAAACGGGTTGAGGTCGTAGAAGAACAGGACGCAGACAGCCAAAATGGCGCCAAGCTGAATCACGACCAGGAACATATTCCAGAACGTCTCGCTCACGTTCATCTTGACGAACTCGTCCACCAAGATCATGTGACCGGTCGACGAAACAGGCAGCCATTCGGTGATGCCCTCGACCAGGCCCATGAAGGCAGATTTTAGAAGCTCGATGATATCCAAAGGGACCCCCTCGTTAGACACCCGCCGATATTGTTCTGCGGACGGTGCGGGCGATGTCCCATTATCAACCGTTGACGGCGCGCCTGCGCCTACCCTTACCAAAAAACTCGCCCGTTCACAGAATTGCGAGCGGTCAAACCCAAATCCTTGGGTATAACTGCAACAAGATAAAGTGTCCGGCGGCCACGCATCCGCGCCCGCCCGATGCACGAGCCCCACGCCCGTGCGATAGACCAAGGAGGAAACCATGAACGAGGGCTACACCAAGGTATTTGTTTCACTCGACGGTACTGAGCAGCAGGATTTTGTGCTCGCACGCGCCATCAAGGTCGCCGCGAACAACGGCGCCAAGCTGATTATCGGCCACGTTATCGATTCCACGGCACTCGAGAGCGCCGGTTCATATCCAGTCGATCTGGTCAACGGCCTAGAGGAGGCATTTAAGAACTCCATCGCCAAGCAGCTCGAAGAGGCCAAGGCCAATCCCGACATTCCCGAGGTCGAGGTCATGATTCGCGCCGGCCGCATTCGCGAGACGCTCAAGGACGAGATGCTCGACGTGGTTAAGCCCGACCTGGTGCTCTGCGGCGCCCGCGGCCTGTCCTCGATCAAGTATGCGCTCCTGGGTTCGATTTCGACGTTCCTGCTGCGCAATACGGACTGCGACATCTTGGTCGTGAAGTAGCGTTGCTCCCACCGGCCGCGGGGCCTGCGGGGTTTCCACGGGCACGTCCTCGCCGCGTTGCGGCTGCGGGATGTGCCCTTAGGAAACCCCTCCCGGCCCCGCGGCCTTCGCAGCCTTACTTCAACGAGTTATCTGATGGAAAAATGGCGTGCCGCCCCGTTTGGGGCGGCACATTTTGTTTGGACGGGCGTTTGCCGTGTGCGTTACTCGAAGTATTGGAACTTGTTGGTTGAGAAGGCGAATGTTACGACGAAGCCTTTGCCGGAGTCGGATGCCGCGGTGACGTCGATGCCCATCTTGGAGCACAGGCGCGCCACCAGATAGAGACCGATGCCCGTTGCGCGCTTGGTGGTGCGGCCGTTGTCGCCGGTAAAGCCCTTCTCGAACACGCGCGGCAGGTCGGCCGCGCTCACGCCGCAGCCGTTATCCGCGACGGCAAGCTCGATGCGCTCGCTTGCCAGGCCCTCGTCCAACAACGCTCCCGAAAACACGATCCTCGCGCCGTCCTCACGCGCATATTTAATGCTGTTCTGAATGAGCTGGCCCAGAATAAACTCGAGCCACTTCTCGTCGGTAAAAACCTCGAAGTCGAGGTTCTCGCACACCGGGGCCACGTGCGCCGCGATAAGCTCACGCGCGTTGGCCTTGATCGCACCCGTCACCAGGGTCTTAAGATCCCAGCGGCGAATCAGGTAGTCGCGCTCCACGACTTCCGAGCGCGCATAGTACAGCGCCTGGTCGATATAGCGCTCCACGCGGGCAAGCTCGCGGCCCAGGTCATCCACACGCGACAGATCGTCTTCGCTGCCGTCCAGGTTTTCCAAAATCAGATGGGCTGCTGCCAGGGGCAGCTTGGCCTCGTGGACCCAGCTCTCGATATAGTCGTGATAGTCATCAGTCTGACGCCTGCCTTCGGCAACCTCGTCGCAAGCGGCTTTGCCCACCCGGCGCAAGACCTCGTACTCGAGCTCGCCCTCGGCATAGGTCGGGCATTGCACCATCTCCTGCACCCATGCGGGACTCTCGAGCTCCTCTGCCGCACGCTCCAGCTGGCGCAGAAAACGACGACGGCGCGCGTACTCGATCACGATGCCGAGCATACCAAAGATATAGGACACGCCGACCGCCACGACCACGATGGAAACGGGTGCGCCGGCGACCGTCAGCACAAAGCAGCTCAACAGCACGCCGCACGTCCACACGGCGACGGGAAGCAGCGCATCTTTAAAGAACTTGGCAAACGACATAGCCGGCCCCTAGATCGAATAGCCCTGACCGCGGTGCGTGGTCAAATACCCCTTGATGCCGATTTTTTCGAGCGTGGTGCGCAGGCGGTTGATGTTGACGGTGAGCGTATTGTCGTCCACGAAGGCATCGGAATCCCACAGGTCCTGCATGATGGCCGAGCGCGAGACGATCTTGCCCGCACGGCTCAGAAGCAGCGAGAGGATACGCAGCTCGTTTTTGGTGAGCTCGGTACTGGTGCCGGTTTGCATGTTGGTGACCATGGAGCGGGCGAGGTCGAGCTCCAGCCCCTTGTGGACAAGTGTGCTGCGCTCGCCTGCCGCCGCGGTGCGACGCAGCAGTGCGTTGATGCGCGCCACGAGCACACGGGCGCTGTAGGGCTTGGGAACAAAGTCGTCCGCGCCGAGCGTCATGGCCATGACCTCGTCGATCTCGGTCGTGCGCGAGGTGAGGACGATGATGGGGACCTCGGATTCGCGGCGAACCTCATGGCAGATATGCTGGCCGTCCTTGACGGGAAGCGTCAGGTCGAGCAGCACCAGGTCGGGCGCGGCGGCGAGAATATCGCGCGAAACATGCTCGAACGATTCGCAGGCCTCGACCTCAAAACCGGCACGGGCAAGGATGTCGGCAAGCTCGCGACGAATGGGCTCGTCGTCCTCAACGATATAGATCAGCGCCATGGATTCCGCTCCCCTCTTGGTTGTCTTGCCCCATTATGACCGCGGAGCCGCAGGTGCGCGCCTCGCGCGGCACCAAGGTGACAGAACTGTTCGCAAGCGGGGGCGTTTTGTCCGCCTCACGCTCGCGACGGAAACGGAGACCAAAATGAGTTTTTAATCCCCGTCCCAGAAAAATCATTTAGCGGCGGGCGCGGAGCTTTTCGTAGCCGTCGGCAAAGAAGGCGACCGTCGCGGCGTCGGCCTCGGCGGCGTCCGTCTCAGTTGCGGGGACCACGCCGTGCTCGTCGCTCACCAGGAACAACGCGCCCTTAAGCTGCGCGGGAATGTCTACACGCGTGACCGGGATGCCTTTGGTCTGGGCCAGCTGCTCAATGAGCGTCGCCGTGCCGCACAGGCACTCGTCCGCTGGCGCCACAAAGGCAAGCTCGCCGTTATCGACGGCGGCGAGCAGCTCGGGCGCCACGCCGGTTTCGTCGGCCTCGGAGCGGGCCTCGGCGGAGCGGGCACGTAGCGCCTTGGCCGACGTATCGGTTAGCGGCTCGTACTCCCCCACCGTCATGGCGGCGTTGCCGTTGACGTCGATCACCAGCATGAGCACGCCGTCGCGTGCGGTGTAATCGCCCTCGGCAAGCGACCACTCAACGTGCTGCTTGGCCCAGCTGAGCATGTTATGGGTAAGCGGCTCGCCCTGCACCAAGCGCTCGGACAGTGCGCGAATGTGGCGGTTGAGCATGGGCACCTTTTTATTGGACATGCGCCAACGGCAGACAAGCGCGGGCTTGTCGAGCGTAAACTTCTCGACCGCCTCCTGATTGGCGCAAAAGTCCTCATACGCACGCTGATCCTCAGCATTGCCAAACAGCTCGGCATCATCAATCTGGGGCATGGTTGTACCTTTCGTGTTAGTCATTCCGTCCTCTTATACCAAAAAGACGGCCCTCCAAACGGAGCGACCGTCTTTTGCAGAGATTATTTTGACGATATGGTCAGGCGACCGATCAGCTTAATGGGATAGAACAACATCCCATTAAGGGTTTTCCAAGTGCCCGAGATTGCCCCGAAAGAGGAGCGCCGCGTACTAAATGTACGCAAGCGACGGTTTGAGGGGCAAGGTCGGGTGCTTGGGAAAGCCCCTAGTGCCTAAAATGCCTGGCACCCGTAAAGACCATCGCGATGCCATGCTCATTGCAGGCCTGGATGCTCTCATCATCGCGCTTGGAGCCGCCGGGCTGGATGATGCAGGTCACGCCGTGTGCAGCAAGCACGTCGACGTTGTCGCGGAACGGGAAGAACGCGTCGCTTGCACAGGCAAAGCCGCCCTTCTCCACGCCCTCGCGCTCGCAGAAGTCCTCGGCGCGCTCGCAGGCAAGTAGCGCAGAGTCAACGCGGTTAGGCTGACCCGGGCCCATGCCAATGCCGGCCTTACCCTTGGAGACCAGGATGGCGTTGGACTTGACGCCCTTGCAGACCTTCCAAGCAAACTCGAGCTCGGCCATCTCGGCGTCGGTGGGCTTGCGGTCGGTGGGGAACGTAAAGGTCGCGGGGTCCTCGGTCACGTGGTCGACCTCCTGTACCAGCATGCCGCCGTCGATGGAGCGCAGCTCCACCTGGGCGCCGTGGTCCACGCCGCCGGTCGCCAACACGCGCAGGTTGGGGCGCTTGGCCATGCGCTCGAGCGCCTCGTCGGTATAGCTCGGGGCGATGATGACCTCGACGAACTGCTTGTTCTGATCGGCAAAGTGCTCAACCAGCTCATAGGGAACCTCGCGGTTGCAGGCGATGATGCCGCCAAAGGCGCTCTTGGGATCGCAGGCGAAGGCGCGGTCGTAGGCGGCCGTAATGTCCTCGGCAACGGCGGAACCGCAGGGGTTCTGGTGCTTGAGGATTACGCAGGCCGGCTCGTCGAACTCGCGGACCAGGTTCCAGGCGGCGTCGGCATCCAGATAGTTGTTGTAGCTGAGCGGCTTGCCCTGGATCTGCTCGGAGCCCACGAGCGGGAACTGCGAGCTCGCGGTGTTCTCGCAGCCCTCGGCAAAGCGGTAGACCGTAGCCTTCTGCTGAGGATTCTCGCCATAGCGCAGGTCGTCGACCTTCTCCAGCGAGATCTCGAGCTTGGCAGAGGTGTCCGCCACGTCGCTTGCCTGGGCGGCAAGCCAACGGGAGATAGCCGTATCGTAGGCGGCGGTGGTCTGGTAGACCTTCACCTGCAGGCGACGACGGGTGGAAAGCGTGGTGCAGCCACCGGTCTCGTGCATCTCGGCCAGGACGGCATCATAGTCGGCCGGGTCGGAAATGACGGTAACGCTCGTGGCGTTCTTGGCAGCAGAGCGCAGCATGGAGGGACCGCCGATATCGATGTGCTCGATGGCGTCTGCGAAGGTGACCTCGGGGTTGGCGACGGTCTTCTCGAACTCGTACAGGTTGACGACGACCAGGTCGATCAGCTTAATGCCGTGCTGAGCCGCCTCCTGCATGTGCTGCTCGGAATCGCGGCGGGCCAGCAGCGCGCCGTGAACCTTGGGGTGCAGGGTCTTAACGCGGCCGTCCATCATCTCGGGATAGCCCGTGAACTCCTCGATGGGGGTTACGGGAACGCCCGCGTCCTCGATGGCACGAGCCGTGCCGCCCGTAGAGATGATCTCGACGCCAAAGTCGTCAACCAGCGTCCGTGCGAAATCGACGACGCCCGTCTTATCGGTAACCGAGATCAACGCGCGTGCGATCTTCACATCAGATCCCATGCAGTCCTCCTGTCTGGTACGCCGCCGTGCTCTGTGAGTCGGTGATACGTCGATCTGCAGCGCTCGCGCAGCGGCATTGAAAATACTGATTTAATGTAGCGCATCGAGCGCATCGATGCACCCCGCAACGGGCGCATGTGCAGAAAAAGTTTGCGAGCGGAGGGGATGGGCATGGCACCGGGCACGGTGAGTTCATGGAACACAGGGGCACCATAATTAGATGCCAATGGCGTGGTAGAATTGTGCTCGATATGCATCCGCAAAAGAAAGAGGCACCATGGTCTCGCGGGTTCTCTACCGACCGTTTGATACCGAAGACTTCGACGCCATCGCGCTGATTCTGCAGCAGCTTTGGCATAACAATTCGGATAACGATGAGTACAACCGCCTTGAGGCCGCGTGCGACCTCGCCTATTGCCTTTCGTCGTCGACGTTTTCACAGGTTGCCGTAATCGACGGTCAGGCGCGTGGCATTTCGCTCGCGCGTGCGGGACAGAGCTCCGGCGCCACTATCAACGAGCATTGGATGGATACCGAACGCGCGCTGCTATCGCAGATGCGTGAGCTTGAGCCCGATGCCTGCGCCGAGTATCTCTCGTTTGTGCGCGCAACCATCCGAACCAACAACCGCCTGCTCGAGAGCAGCCCGTTGCCGCACGACAACGAGGTCACGCTGCTTGCCGTGGATCGCGACGTCCATGGCCTGGGCGTTGGCACGGTTCTGCTCGATGCCGCGGTCTCGCACCTGTCCTCGCTTGGAGCGACGAGGGCGCATCTGTACACCGACTCCAACTGCTCGTGGAAGTTCTACGAGCTGCACGGCTTTAAGCGCACGGCCACGCACCGCGCCAACCGCGAAGAGCGCCGTCACGACATGCCGCGCGAAAGCTTCCTCTACGAACTCGACCTAACAGCCTAAACCCGGCAGCCATACCTAGTCATTTAGGAACGTTCCCAGTGACTAGTCGTTGGGGACAGTCTTCGTAGGTAGCGCATAAAAAGGGGATGGGCTTCCCCGACGGCTGTCGAGAAAAGCCCATCCCATGATTTACGACCGTTAGAACGTTCCGCCGCCGCCTCCGCCGACGCCGCCGCCTCCGCCGCCAGAGAAGCCGCCGCCTCCGCCGCCGCCCGAGCTGTCGGAGCTCGACGCCAGCTCACGGATGCTCTCGTGATACACGTCATCGAACGAATCGAGCGGAGACTCGATACCGTAATGATGGTAGTACCACCAGTAGCAGGGATAATTGTCATAGAAGCCGTCGGCCTCGCGCACCTCGGGCGGCACGGCCTCGGCAAGCTGACGCAGCACTTCCTTGGAAACACCCAGCGCCACGCCCATCACCAGCAGCTTGTTCCACAGCACCAGATCGCCCGGGACGGCTTCCTTTAGACGAGTGAAGTCCTCGAGCCAATGCTTAAGTGCCTTGCAGCGAGCCGCCACCTCGGCGCCCTCCGGCGTAAAGCGGCGAAACGTAAGGCCCACGCCGATACCCACCAGCACAATCGGCACCGAGATAACCGCGGCGGTAATGTTCGCCTGTGCGCCATCGGTAAAGAAAATGGATCCCACGGGAACAAAGGCAATCAGGATACCAAGAACCAGGCAAAACACCATTGCAACAATGCCGTCCGAGGCAACGTACTCGCTATCGGCCAGCTTGCCCTTAACGGTGTTCTGATAGTCCTCGAGCTTATCACCCACGGGTGTAGCGTGCTGCTTGACGTAGTGCTGCAGCTCGTCGAACGTGCGCGAACGGTCACCGTTCTCGTCAGGCTTAGCACCGGCAAAGAAGACCTTGAGCACCATGTGGTCAATGCCCTTGGCCGACTTCCAGCCCGCATCACTCACCGTCACGCGATACGTCTGCTCTTCTTTTTCACGCCCCAACAGACCCTTCTTGGCCTTGGTCACGGTCGCCTGCTCCAGCTTGATCACACGGTCGTCAGTGAGCTTCATGAGCGTGGCGATATATGCCTGGTCGGGCACCTCGTTCCAGCTCATGAGGGCCGAAAGCACGGCGGGATGGTCGGCCGAAGGCACATCGCGGAAATATTCGTCCTGGAAAAGCGGCTTGGGCTTGCGCTTGCGCAGCTTGAGCATAACGATTGTGCCGGTAAAGACCACCGCCGCAACAACACTTAGCACGGCAAGTGCATTGGCAATCATGCGAGCGTGAGCGCGGCGGGCGTTAGCTTCGTCGGCCCATTCCTTCTCTTCGCTCAGGATCGTTGACATGCGCTCTTCGCCCGAAGCGGCAAGCTGCGGCACCCAGTCGCTAGGGAAGGCGATGCGTGCCTCGGCGAATTCGCCCTGATGCACGCAGGGAATGGTATAGGTGACCATGGGTTCGTCCGCATCGAGCGATACATCGCCCGTCAGCGGGCCGTGGCCCCATGCGCGGAAGTTATCGCCCTTGACGACCGCCGTACCGGCAGCGGCATTTGCGAAGTACACTTCCATCTCAACGTCATCGGAGTCCGCGGACCAGCCGTCGCCCACAAACTTCCAGTAGAGCTCGGCGGTATCGGCCCAGTTCATGACCGCACCGGTCATGGTGTAGCTCACGTAATAGATCGCGCTGTCGCCGCTCTCGTGGGGGCTGAACACCTTAATCCTTACGCCGTCACCGGTCTGCTCGACCGTGTAGACGCCAGAATCGCCCTTGTTCGCGCTATCGACTTTGTTAAACGCGGTGTCCTCTTCCTCGACACTCAACACGTCAACGCCCGCCGTGCCGCCCTGCTGGTTGGTGCCCGTATTGATCTCCCAAAACACGCCGTTGATGTCGTCGTCGAAATCAAACTGGCGTCCCTCGACAACGGTCAGCGATCCATCGGCCTCAACCGTGGCACTGATATAAGTTTGGGTCATGGAGTAGCCGTCGGCGTGCGCGGCGACAGGCAGCAGCAACAACGCAAGCGTGACGAGCACGCAGACGGAAGCGAATCGCGCAAACAGGTGGCGCTGCCGGCTGACTTTGGCGGCGAGGGTGTTCATAGGCACATCCTTTGTCTGTAAAACCAACAGCGCCATTGTCCCACGTTTGCGGGTACGCATGGCGAACATCTAGGCGACCGGAGCGCCAAACGGGATGAAAGTCACACCCGCACCCCGGCAGCTAGTCATTGGGTGTTCCTATAGTTTTGTCAACCGTCGGGGCTACTCCCGGTAGGGCACCCGGTCGCGCATCACGGCGTATATCGCCCTGAGCCGCTTCCTCGCGACGGCCTTGAGCGCCCGCCCGTGCCCCATGCCCCGTGCCCTGCAGGCCCGGTAGTACTCGCCGTAGCGCCCCGAGGACCTCACCAGGCTGTGGCACGAGAAGATCAGCAGGGACTTGAGCCTCGCGTCGCCGCGCCTGGACGCCCTGACCGACCTCACCGACGTGCCGGAGCTCCTCACCCTCGGGGCTATGCCGCAGTACGAGGCCAGGT
>JAXJKV010000053.1:0-25155 GCA_036297525.1 Collinsella sp. | reverse complement strand
GAGGAGTACATAGCCCATTGGAACACGCGGCGCAGGCAGGTAAAATTGAAGGGCCTGACGCCGGAGGAGTTCCGGAACCGGGCCCTTGCGGCGTAGTCGCTATTTATTCAGTCCAAGTTTCGGGGCGCAGTTCACTGCCCCCTTTGTGGTGGTTGTGATAGTTGAGCGCCAAAAGTGAACGTGTCGCTACTTGGAGAGCTCGTCGGCGAGGGCCTCGATCTGGGCGCGCGAGACGTCGTTGAGCGAGCCCAGCACAGTCACCTTGTTCTGCGTCAGGGTGATGTCCTTCATGCCCTCGAGCTCCTTGGTCATAACCTTGGCAGCTGCGGGCGCCCAGGAACCGGACTCGACAAGCGCCACGGTGCGGTTCTGGTAGGCATGCTCGGCGAGCGTGTGGATAAAGGTGCTCATGCACGGGAAGATCTCGCCCTGATAGGTAATGGAGGCGAGCACCAGACGGTCGTAGCGGAACGCATCCTCAACGGCCTCGGCCATGTCGTCGCGAGCCAGGTCAAAGACGGAAACCTTCTGGCCGCGAGCCTCGAGCGCAGATGCAAGCTCCTCAACGGCAGCCTTCAGATGGCCATACACGCTCGCATAGGCGATCGTGATGCCCTCGTCCTCGGGCTGATAGCTCGACCAGGTGTTATAGGTGTCGAGGTAATAGCCCAGGTTCTCGGTCAGTACGGGGCCGTGGAGCGGACAGATGATCTGGATATCCAGATCGGCGGCCTTCTTGAGCACGGTCTGCACGAATTTGCCGAACTTACCGACGATGCCAAAGTAGTAGCGGCGCGCTTCGCAAGCCCAGCCTTCCGGGTCCTCGATGTCGTTGGCGCCGAACTTGCCAAAGCCGTCGGCACTAAAGAGCACCTTGTCGGTGGACTCGTAGGAGAAGATCACCTCGGGCCAGTGCACGTTGGGGGCGCCGATAAACGTTAGGCTGTGGCCACCCAGGTCGAGCACGTCGCCCTCTTTGACGACCATCTTACGCTCGGGGTAGTCGGTGCCAAAGTAGTTGACCATCATGCGGAAGGCGCCCATGCTGGCCACTATCTGTGCCTGGGGGTAGCGCTCCATAAAGGCGGCGATGCCAGCAGAGTGATCGGGCTCCATGTGATGGACGACCAGGTAGTCGGGCGTACGGCCGTCGAGCGCGGCCTCGAGGTTGCCGAGCCATTCGTCGACAAAGCCAGCGTCAACCGAATCGGCGACAGCGATTTTATCGCCCAAGATAACATAGCTGTTGTATGCCATGCCGTTCTCGGACACATCGTACTGGCCCTCGAACAGGTCAATGTCGTGATCGTCGACGCCAACGTAGCGGATATCCTTGGTGATCTCCATCAGGCAAAGCCTCCTAGATAGACAAAAGAACCCGTCTATCATAGCACTCGTCTTCATAGCCACGGCTATCTGCCAGCATCCTTATCGATTGTTATTGAAATGCAATAAAGCGCCGTTTACCTGCACAAACTATGCGCGCGGTATCGCCGTGCTATGTCGAATGATGAGCTGGCCGGGAATACGAATGGCAACGGTTTTGCCCGCCGTACCCGCCTCGGGAACTGCATGCTCGAATACCTCGCGTCCGCGCTGATGTAGATCGAATCGCACGGTCGTGAGCTCGTTGTGCGCCACAAAATCATCGAGCGAATCGTCGACGCCCACCACGCTCACGTCCTCGGGCACGCGCAGACCGCTATCGCGCAGCGCGGCAATCGCGCCATTTGCCATCTGGTCGTTTGCCGCGTAAATCGCCGTCATGGTGCGATCATGCTCGGCCAGGTACCTGCCGGCCTCGTAACCGCTGTTGGCAGACCAGTCGCCCTCGAGCGGCTCTACCGGCTCGATGTGTTTACGCTCGAGCGCATCCTGCCAACCGGCGCGACGAAATTGCTCGTCGACCGAGAACGACGGGCCGCCAATATAGCGAATTTGCTCGTGCCCCAGCTCAAACAGGTGATCCACAAGCAATAGCGAGCAGCCGTAATGGTCGGAATCGACCGTGGTCACCCGCGGATGCGCATACATGGTAACGATGACCGTGCCAATGCCCGGCAGTGGATCAAACGTCTCAAAATCGGGCGCCATGCGACTCATGCCGATGATGATGCCGTCCACGGGCAGCGCGGCCATACGACGCGTGGCCTCGGCAAGCGAAAACTCCTCGGTCTTGGACATCTCGACCAGCGTGATGGCGCAATTATGCTCGCGAGCAGCGCTGGCGATGCCGTCGATCATTGAGAGGTTGCCAAACTTGGTGACATCGTTGATGCATAGGCCGACCGAATGGTAGCGGCCGTCGCGCAGCGAGCGACCGGCATAGCTCGGACGGAAACCGAGCTCCTGCATGGCCGCCTGCACGCGCTTACGCGTCTGCTCGTTCACGTTGGGCAATCCGTTGGCAACGCGCGAAACCGTCTGCTGCGAAACACCGGCAGCGCGGGCAACGTCGGCCATGGAAACCGGACGCGAACTAATATCGTTGGACGGGCGCCTTGCCACAGGATCACCTTCACCCTTGCGAAATCTGAATAGCGTGTATGCCGGCCCGGGCAGAAATACATCCCGCGCCGAGGCCCGCTATCGTCGGACGCATGTTAACGTACTCTACTTTTTCGACCTGCATCTCTTCTGCTTTATAAGTCCATACGACAGTACCGTTCACGGCTGTATTTCTACCGATTACCAGATTCTCAAAAAGTGACAAGCGTTGTGTTATGAGTACGTTAACATAGCCCGTAACGTGCGGTATTGTGAACACTTGGTTCATGCCGCTTCAAGTTGTTAACGTACTCATAACGACGCAAAACTCATCCGTGCGCGCCAAAGAAAGGACCCCCATGACCACCCTCGACGAAAAGACACTCGCCACGCTCACCAAGCTGTTTGAGGAGGAGTTTGGCCCCATCGGCGATCGCCAGGTGCTCTATGTGCACGCGCCCGGCCGTTCCGAGATCAGTGGCAACCACACCGACCACGAGGGCGGCCACGTTATCGCCGGCTCGCTCGATGTCGCTGTCGACGGCATTGCCGTGGCGACCGACACCAACAAGGTTCGCGTCGCCGACGAGGGCTATCCCACGTTTGAGATCACGCTCGACACGCTGGATATTCAAGAGTCCGAGAAGGGCACGTCCGCGAGCCTCGTACGCGGCATGGCCCACGAAATCGCTGCCCTGGGTGTTGAGCCCCAGGGCTTTGACTTCGCCTTCACCTGCTCCGTCCCCTCGGGCGGCGGCCTTTCGAGCTCCGCTGCCGTCGAGGCGGCATACGGTCGCGCCATGGAGACGCTCTGGGGCGCGCCCGCGATTGAGCCCGTCGCACTCGCCCAGATGAGCCAGCGCACCGAGAACAACTACTATGGCAAGCCCTGCGGTCTGATGGACCAGGCCGCTGTGTGCCTGGGCGGCCTCGCCTACATGGACTTTGAGGACCAGGCTCAGCCTAAAACCCAGAAGCTCGAGCTCAACTTTGAGGATCACGGCTATGCGCTCGTGCTCGTTAAGGTCGGTGCCGACCACGTGGCCGCCACCGACGACTACGCTGCCGTTCCGCGCGAGATGCAAGACGTCGCCGCCGAGTTTGGCAAGGCACGCCTATGCGAGGTAAACGTGGCCGACTTTGACGCCAAACTCCCCGAGCTGCGCGCCAAGCTGGGCGACCGTGCCTGCCTGCGCGCCGTTCACTACTGGTACGAGAACGGCTTGGTCGACAAGCGCTGGGCAGCCCTGAACGCCGGCGACATCGACCAGTTCCTGGTCCTGACGCGCGAGTCCGGCGCCAGCTCCGCCATGTACCTGCAGAATGTCGTAGCCAAGCTGGGCCCCGAGCAGCCTTCCATGTATGCCCTGGCGCTGGCCGAGCACGTGCTCGACGGCCGCGGCGCCGTCCGTATCCACGGCGGCGGCTTTGGTGGCACCATCCAGGCCTTCGTGCCGCTCGATCTGGTCGACACCTTCATTGCCAAGATGAACGGCTGGCTGGGCGAGGGTTCTGCCCGCCACTACGCTATCTCTGACAAGGGGGCTTACGCGGCATGGCTGTAATGACTGACGTGCGCGAGGCCGCGCAGAACCTAATTGAGTACGCCATCCACCGATCGATGATCGGCCAGGACGATCGCATCTGGGCATACAACACCATTTTGGAGTGCATCGGCGCCACGGGCCCCGCGCTCGACATGACCTGGGCGCTCCAGGTTGAGAAACTCTCGCTCTTGCACCCCGATACCCTACCCAACTTTGACCTTGAAGGCACGCTCGCCGCGCTTGCCGAGGCCGCCGTTACCAACGGTGCTGCCGAGGACACGGCATCGGGCCGCGACCGCATCGCCATGCGCATCATGGGCGCGCTCATGCCAAGGCCTTCGGTTGTAAACGAGGAGTTCAACGGCCGCATGGGCGTCAACGAGCCCCGCGCCGCGACCGACTGGTTCTACGGCCTGTGCTGCGACGCCGGCTACGTGCGCCGTGCCGCCATCGCGCGCAACATCAAATGGAGCACCCCCACCAACTGGGGCGACCTCGAGATTACCATCAACCTGTCAAAGCCCGAAAAGGACCCGCGCGATATTGCCGCGGCCGGCGCCGCCAAAAACACGGGCGAGAAGTATCCCGCCTGCCAGCTCTGCATCGAAAACGAAGGCTATCCCGGACGCTCCGCTGCAGCCGACGGCGGCGCCCATCCCGCCCGCCAGAATCTGCGCGTTATCCCCATTAAGCTCGACGGCGAGCGCTGGGGCTTCCAATACAGCCCGTACGCGTACTTTAACGAGCACTGCATTGCCATGAGCTCCGAGCATCGTCCGATGCACGTCGACCGCAAGGGGCTGACCTGCCTGCTCGACTTTGTCGACCTGTTCCCGCACTACTTCATTGGCTCCAACGCCGACCTGCCCATCGTGGGCGGCTCGATTCTGTCGCACGACCACTTCCAGGGCGGCGCACACGAGTTCCCCATGATGCATGCCGCCGAGGTCTCGCAGTTTAGCGTGCCCGGATTTGACCAGGTCAGAGGCACCGTGCTGCAGTGGCCGCTCTCGGTGCTACGCCTGCGCTCGCATGACCGTGCTCAGCTGCTCGACGCTGCCGAGAAGATTATCCTCGCTTGGCGCGAGTGGACCGATGAGTCGGTGGGCGTCATCGCGCACACAGCCGATGGCGTGGCGCACAACACCGTGACGCCCGTCATCCGCCGCGTCGACTCTCGCGGCAACGCCGGCGGCGAGATCTACGAGGCCTACCTGGCGCTTCGCTGCAATATCACGACCGACGAGCATCCGCTGGGCGTATTCCACCCGCATGCCGAGTACCACCACATTAAAAAGGAGAACATCGGCCTGATCGAGGTCATGGGCCTGGCAATTCTGCCGCCGCGCCTGGTTCCCGAGCTTGGCGCTGTCCGCGAGCATCTGCTGGCAGCTAAGGCCGATGCCAGCTACGACCTTGCCGGTGCGCTCGAAGGCGATGATCTTTGCCGCAGCCATGCCGCGTGGGCCGAGGATGTCTATGCCCGCCGCGCCGATGAGCTTACGGCGGATAACGCCATCGATATCCTGCACGAGGAGGTCGGCGTGGTGTTTGGCCACGTGCTCGACAACGCCGGCGTCTTTAAGTGGGACGAAGCCGGCCGCGCCGCCCAGCAGCGCTTTATCGACTCGTTGTAATGATCCCTTGGGGACGGAGGAAAACGGATCATTTCGTCTTCAAGACAACGGCGCTCGCCGGCAACATCGCCGGCGGGCGCCGTTTTTGAGTGTAGTCATTGGGGTCATTCTTAAGGGGCGTTCTTAAACGACTAGTCATTAAAGAGCGTCCCCAATGACTACTTGCAACCAAGGCAACGCCGGTGTCTTGGCAACGACAGCGAAAACGCCCCTAAGCGAGCAAGGTGACGTGAAAGAGGAGGGCATTGACCTTTTGGTCATGCCCGACGATTGAACGTCAGATTGCCGCTTAGGGGCGTTTGCAGCGTCGCGCCGTTACGCGGTTTGATAAAACCGCGTAACCCTACAGTTCAGTCACGACAACGCTGTTGTAGACCTCGTCCCAGCGGTCCATGACCAGGTGGCCGGTCTTGGGATCCATGGCGTTGAGCTTGCCGCAGGTATTGGCGGTCTTGAGCACCGTGACGTCGTCGGCACCAGCAGCAATGGCATGTGCAAAGCCGGCGATGGTCGAGTCGCCGGAACCCGTCGCGTTCACAGCCGCAATCGCGGGCGTCTTGGCGCGGAACGCGCGACCCTCATGGAAGCCCACCGAACCGGCAGCGCCCATCGAAACGACAACCCAGGGAATACCGGCAAAGCGGCCATCGGCGGCGAGCGCCTCGCGCAGGGCATCGATATCATCAGTCGTAAAGGACGTACCCAGCAGGCCGTTAATCTCGGTCAGGTTGGGCTTTACGAGCTCAGACTTAGCGTCGGACTCCAGCGCGGCCTCCAGCGATGCACCCGAGGTGTCGAGCAGCACCTTGGCGCCCGCCTCCTCGGCGATCTTGACGAGCTCGGCATAGTAGCCGGCATCGACGCCGCGCGGCAGCGAGCCCGAAAGCGTCACAACGTCCGCCTTCGCTGCAAGCTCGGCGAACTTGACCGTAAAGGCCTCGAGCTCGGCCGGGGCGATCTGCGGACCGCTCTCCAAAAGCTCGGTCTGATTACCCTCGTGCAGAATATTCAGGCAGATGCGCGTCTCACCGGCGATGGGCACAAAGTCGTTCTTGACGCCGTCGGCATCCATAAGCTCAGCCATATAGGCACCCATGTGGCCGCCGAGCAGGCCAGTCGCGAGCACGTCGTCGCCCAGCTGCAGCAGCACACGGCTCACGTTGAGGCCCTTACCGCCAGCAGTCTTTTCGGGCGTCACACGGTTCACGTCGTCGATGATCAACTTGTCGAGCTGATAGCGCGTATCAATCGACGGGTTCATGGTAACGGTCAGAATCATGTTGAACTCCTGTTTAGAAAACCGGCCCGCGCCCCATCACAGAAACGCGAGCCGTCAATTGAAAAGCTGCAAATTGCCAAGTACGGCCAAGAGCGAAGCACTCAAGCCAAGCAGGCAAACGTGTTATCGGAGCAGCTTACCGAACCAGAACGCTTCGCAACAACAGGGGCAACCCCACAGGTCAGCTCAACGTCAGCGAGAAGCCAGCTGGTGAGGCAAGGTGCCGTGAAGCGAGGCGGCATTGACCTTCTGGTCATGCCGCCGAAGCTGAACGGCAGATTGCCCACCAGATGGCTTCGCAGCATCGGCCGGTCCGGCGTTCGGTAGAACGCCGGAACCCCTTAGTCGTGGTATTCGCCGCGGTCCCACTTCTCCAGGAACTCGTCGAAGAAGTGCGGGTCAGCCTGAGCCTCGGCGTCGGCCTTATTGCAGGCATCGATCTTGGCGATCAGGGCATCGTGCTCGGGGGTCTTGTCGTAGGGCTCCTCCAGGAAGGCAAGCATGATATCGGCCATCAGGAACTCGCCGGTAATCTTGCCGCCAAAGCCCACGATGTTGGCGTTGAGCTCGCGACGAGCGTACAGGGCAGAGGTCATGTCGCGGACCAGGGCGCAGCGGGCGCCGGGAACCTTGTTGACGGCGTTGGTGATGCCGATGCCGGTGCCGCACAGGGCCACGCCAAAGTCGGCCTTGCCGCTGGCAACAGCCTCGCCCACGGCCTTACCGTAGATGGGATAGTGCGTACGGGTGTGGCTGTAGGTGCCGCAGTCGAGCACCTTGTAGCCAGCCTGCTCCAGGCGGTCGGCCAGATAGATCTTCTCGTCCGTAACGATATGGTCGCAACCGATTGCGATGGTCTTCTTCATCAGAACGTCCTTTCGTCTGAATTCACAAGTTGAGGTAGAAGTTCGAGTTCTCGGTGGCTCTCGTTAGGCCATCTTGTTGAGCATGTCGACACGGATCTGGTGACGGCCGCCGGCGTACTGGGCGCGCAGGAACTCGCGGGCGATCTTCTTGGCGACCTCGGTGCCCACAACGCCCGGGCCCATGGTGACCATGCGCGAGCCGTTGTGCTCGCGGGTCATGTAGGCGGAACGCTCGTCGGAAATGTTGGCGACGACCATGCCCTTAATCTTGACGGCGGCCATATAGGAGCCGACGCCGTACTTATCGAATGCGAAGCCCTGGGAATCCTTGTGCTCCAGCAGGTCCTTGGCAACGGCGGTCGCGGAATCGACAAAGTCCGCGGCAGGGGTCTCGGAATAGTCGACGACCTCGTGACCGTCGGCGATGAGCATCTCCTTGATGGACTCCTTCATCGACATACCGTCGGCATCGGAAGCGATTACAACCCTCATGACATCCTCCTTGAGAGATACGCAGGTGCGTAGTTTCTGTTTGGAAGTGTTGAATCGCGTTCAGGTCCGGGCATCTGAATGTGCGGTTCTTCACTGTTCATGTTTATTTGAACACATTCGAACAGTAACTGCAACAACTATTTGTTTATCTTTGTTCTTTTTTGAACAAATACCGTTCACAGATGATTGCTGACCGTTTGGACCGGGCGCGGACGTAGCGACCATGCGTTCAGTAAACAAAAAGGGCGGCCGAGAACGTGTCTCGGCCGCCCTTCGGCGGTATTCCCCGGTATATACAGCTGTTTTAGCTACTCAGACCGTCCGCTCTTCTTGGCATGTTTGGACGGAGCGCTCAGAAAGCGACCCGTCAAATAGTTCGCGGGACCGGAGATATCAATCCCCAGCAGGGTGTGCCCCAGCCACAAAAACGCCGCGAGCACCAGCAATGGAATCACGCACGAGGTCACGATCATCACGATGACACCTTCGATCAGATCGGTCACCTGCTGCACGATTTCGTCGGTCATCTGCTTGGCACCGCTGGTCACCGATGTGACGAGACCCGAGGCGCCGTCGGCAAGCTGCTCAAGCACATTCTTGGACTCTGTGGACTCGGTCTTTTTCTTGCTTACTTTGGAGCTGTCGCTATCTGCCGCACCCGCAGCGTCGGCCGCCTTTTGCTCGGCCGCCTCGATGCTCACTCGATACGTTTCGTCGACCTTTTGCGACACCCATACACTTGCAGGCACCAAGGCCATTCCGATCATGGCGACCACCAGCACGCGAGTCGCCACGCGGCGCAGGACAGCGCTCGTGCTCCAGCGCCCGTGAATGCCGAGCGACACCGCAAAGAGTACCAGCGCAAACGGGATCAGGATGCCCAGGCCAACCGACCACAAAATGGTCAGCAGGTATTTCTCGAGGTAGAGCACGGCAAGCACGATGCCCAAGTTACCCGAAAGCTGTGCGAGCTGCTCGGCAACCGGTGTTCCCGTATCACCCGGCAGCGCGGTAATGCCCGCAGACAGCGCCACGCACGAGGTCGTGAGCGCCAAAACATTGCCCTTCTTTTGATCGATGACCTCGATGGTGGAGTCCCATGTCTTGGTATCGGCGAAATGCGGACGAGCTACAAAGCCCGACAGCAGCGCCAGCACCACGAGTGCAACGATAAAGCCAATCTGCAGCTTTTTGTTTGCGCACACGACATCGGACAGGCTGGGCTGCAGCTCGGTTACCGTCGTGTGCTCGGTTATCTGGACAGGACGCCCATAAGCCACCTCGTGCGCGTCTCTTTTTTGTATTGACCCGTTACCTGGCATTTGGATACCTCCTCAGTCCGGTCTGTATTGCGGATGGAAGTATACCCACCCAGTAAAAAACTGAACGGGAGGACGAACGGAGCGCAACAAGACTGTCCCCAATGACTATCTCGGGATGAGTTGCGGTGGAATAGGGATTGTTTTGCGCCCGCCGGCTCCTATTCAGTCCCTATTTCACCGCAACTTGGAGGAGGACAGAAAAAGCCCTGCCGCGGGTCTGCGGCAGAGCTTTTGGAAGGGGCTTGGTTGTGAGGGCTCGTTAGGCGAGCTTGGCCTCGAGCGCAGCGATGCGCTTGTAGGCGTCGATGGTAAAGCGGGCCTGCTTCTCCAGGATCATAGTGGTCATGAGAGTGTCCTGAGCATGGGCCATGATGAAGGTCATCTCCATCTCGCCACCGCCGGCCTCCTGCGAAAGCAGCTTGGTCTGCGTGTCGTGGGCACCGATGAGCGCATCGCTGGCATCCTTGTGCAGCTGCTCGGCCTTCTCAAAGTCACCCTCGCGAGCAGCATCGAGCGCTGCAAGCAGATCGGTCTGGGCGTCACCTGCGTATGCGACAATCTCGAATCCAACCATCGAGATTTCTTCTTTGGTTGCCATATTGCGTTTCTTTCACATATGAACCAATGGAGAGCATCGCGTCCGGGCATACGCGCTGCGTTCTGTATGGCAGAAACATTAACATTCAAACAAAAAAGAACAGCGCAAAACGTAATTTCAAGCTATGAACGGTCACTTTTCGCCCGTGAACGGTTTTTAAACCAATCTGAACAATATCGAACACAATTAGCGGCAACCCAAACAGACCCGCGCCCTAGCGCCAATCGCGTACCGTATCGCCCTCGACGAGCACACCGGGGATCAGCATGTGCTCCACGCCAGACGCACCCCCATCAGCGCCGGCAATCTTGTCGACCGCCCACATGCCGACGCGCTTGTTATCAAAGCGCACCGTGGTCAGATGCCGATCGGGCACGATATCGTCCAAGCTATCGTCAACACCCACCACGCTCACGTCCTGTGGCACGCGCTTCCCGCGCGACTCGAGCCCGCGAATGCAGCCATATGCCATGGCATCGTTGGAGGCATAGATGGCAGTACAGGTCGGATCATCCGCCAGAGCCTGGCCTGCGGCATATCCGCTCTGTGCCGTCCAGTCGCCGCGCACGAGCTGCGGGGGCTCAATGCCATGCGCGCGCAATGTCTCGCGCCAGCCTTCCTCGCGCCGCATGCCCGAAAGCGAGCGCTCGGGGCATGAGATAAAGTGCACAGTCTTGTGCCCCCGCCCCAGCAAGTACTCGACAACTTGACGCGAGCAATCGAACTGGTCGTTATCGACCGTTGAACAGAGCGGGTGCTCCAGCATGGTAACGAGCACCGTCTGCATACCGGGCAGCGGCTCAAAAGTGCCAAAGTCTGCCGGCATGCGGTTCATGATCACGACCATACCGTCTACCGGCAGCGCGCTCATGCGTGACGATGCGCTCTCGAGGGTATACGGATGCCCGTCTACTTTAGTGAGGGTGATGGCATAGCCATGTTTGTCGGCCGCGGCGGCAAAGCCCTCCATACGGTCGAGGTTGCCGGTACCGGTAATGTTGAACATGGCGACGCCGACGGTCTTAAACCTGCCACGGCGCAGCGATCGACCGGCAAAATTGGGGCGATACCCCAGCTCGCGCATGGCGGCACGCACGCGTTCCTTGGTCTCGGGGCGCACGCTGGGCGAATCGTGCACGGTGCGCGAGACCGTCTGCTCCGAGACGCCCGCGAGGCGCGCTACGTCTTTGACGGATACCGATTTTTTAACAGCGGCCATAGATTGATCTTTCTATGTCAACGATGCCATTGGTGGCACCCTGCGCATTCAAATGAAACGCCTTCAAGTATATCCAACGCCTCCCCCACCATACGCTCACCACCCAAAACCTACCGTTCACCGACATTTTTGCTTCCCCGAACGGCTTTTGGTGCCCAAATGTTAACGTTGCCATTGTGCAAACACAGAGCCACCGGGCGGCTCAAACGTTTACGCGTAAGGAATCGACGGTTCGCAGGCACAGGAACCACCGGTTCGCGTCTTTTTTTGTGTCACAAAATGGCAACGTCAACATTTTGGCAACCGAACGCCAAAAGCTACCATCGTTGCTAACCCACCGACTCTTAGGAGCATTGCATGGAGCAACTCATCGCCACCATCGAAAAGGGCCAGCCCTTTTTCAACGCGATCGCCCGCAATAAGTACCTCAAGGCGATCCGCGACGGCTTTATCTCCGTCATCCCCATCATCATCTTCTCGTCCATCTTTTGCCTGGTAGCCTCGGTCCCCAACATCTGGGGTTTCTACTGGCCCGATGACATCAACAACGCCCTGTGGAAGTGCTACAACTACTCCATGGGCATCCTGGCTATCGCCTGCGCTGCCACCACAGCCAAGCACTTCGCCGACGCTCAGAACCGCGATCTGCCCAAGAACAACCAGATCAACTTCATCTCGTGCATGTGCGCGGCCATCATCGGCTTCTTGCTCCTTTCGAGCGACACGATCGCCACGGACGCTGCCAGCGGCTTCAACACCACCTACCTTGGTTCCAAAGGCCTGCTGACCGCCTTCATCGCTGCGTTTGTGACCGGCATCATCTACAAGTTCTTTATCAAGCGCAACATCACCGTCAAGATGCCCGAGCAGGTTCCGCCCAACATCTCGCAGACCTTTAAGGACATCATCCCCTTCTCCGTCTGCATCGCCGTCTTTTGGGTCTTTGACATCGTCTTCCGCGCTGCCTTTGGCTTCTGCTTTGCCCAGGGCGTCATCCAGGTGTTCCAGCCCCTGTTCACCGCTGCCGACGGCTATATCGGTCTCGCTGTGATCTACGGCGCCATGAGCCTGTTCTGGTTCGTGGGCGTCCACGGCCCCTCGATCGTCGAGCCCGCCATCGCCGCCGCTCTCGTTGCCAACATGACCGACAACCTGGCTGCGTTCCAGGCCGGCCAGCACGCTTCCGCTGTCCTGACCCAGGGTGCCCAGTACTTCGTCGTCTGCATGGGCGGCACCGGCGCCACGCTCGTCCTGGTCTTTATGTTCTGCTTCCTGGCCAAGTCTCAGGAGATGCGCGCCGTCGGTAAGGCCGCCATCGTCCCCGTCTGCTTTGCCGTCAACGAGCCGCTGCTGTTCGCCGCACCCATCGTGCTCAACCCCGTCTTCTTTGTCCCGTTTGTCTTTGCTCCGATCGCCAACATCTGGATCCTCAAGATCTTTATCGACTTCTTGGGCATGAACGGCTTTATGTACACCCTGCCCTGGACCGTCCCTGGCCCCATCGGCACCATCATGGGCCTGGGCTTCCAGCCGCTCGCCTTTGTGATGCTCGCCATCATCCTGGTCGTCGACTTTGCCCTGTACTATCCGTTCTTCCGTGCCTATGACGCCCAGAAGTGCGCCGAGGAGGCCGAGATCTCCCAGGAGGAGCTCGCCGCCAAGAACGCCGAGAAGGCCGCCAAGCTCAACGATGCCTTCCAGGGCAAGGCCGATGCCAAGAGCGTTGCCGCCGGCGCTGCTGCCGAGGCCGTGAAGGCCGATGCCCCCGCCGCTTCTGCAGCATCCGCTGCCGAGGCAACGACCGCCAGCGACCTTAACGGCAAGCGCGTACTCGTGCTCTGCCAGGGTGGCGGTACCTCGGGCCTGCTCGCCAACGCGCTGGCCAAGGCTGCCAAGGAGCGCGGCATCAATCTTGAAACCGCTGCCGAGGCATATGGCAACCACGTGGACATGCTCCCCGACTTTGACCTGGTCGTCCTGGCCCCGCAGGCTGCCAGCTACCTGGCCGACCTGCAAAAGGACTGCGAGCGCGTGGGCAACAAGTGCGTCGCCTGCCGCGGAAAGCAGTACATCGAGCTCTCCCAGAACGGCGACAAGTCTCTCGCCTTCGTGAGTGAACAGCTTTCGAAGTAAGTAACGCCCAGGGCCAGCCGACCATCCACAGCCGGCTGGCCCTTCGATCTAGACGATTGGATCATTATGTCCGTTAACCCTGCTAGCGTCACTAACCCGCCTGCGCAGTTTCCCGAGGACTTTGTCTTTGGCGGCGCCACTGCTGCCTACCAGGTAGAGGGCGAGACCCGCACTCACGGTAAGGGCAAGGTTGCCTGGGACGACTTCCTGGAGGCCCAGGGGCGCTTTTCCCCCGATCCCGCTTCGGACTTCTACAACCAGTACCCCGTCGACCTGGAACTGTGCGAGGAGTTTGGCATCAACGGCATCCGCCTCTCCATCGCCTGGAGCCGCATCTTCCCCAACGGCACCGGCGAGATCAACCCCGAGGGCGTCCAGTTCTACCACGACCTCTTCGCCGAATGCCATAAGCACCATGTTGAGCCGTTCGTCACGCTGCATCACTTTGACACGCCGCTGCCCCTCTTTGAGAAGGGCGACTTCCTCAACCGCGAGACCATCGACGCCTTTGTGGACTTTGCCACCTTCTGCTTTAAGGAGTACGCCGACCAGGTTACCTACTGGTTCACCTTTAACGAAATCTGGGCCGACGCCTCCAACACCTACATCGAGGGCACCTTCCCCGGCGGCGTCAAAGCTCATCTGGCCGAGGCCTTCCAGTGCGAGCACAACATGATGCTCGCCCACGCCAAGGCCGTGCTGGCCTTCCACAACGGCGGCTTTAGGGGCAAGATCGGCGTCATCCAGTCGTTGGAGTTTAAGTATCCGCTCAACGAGAACGACCCCGCCGACATCAAAGCCGCCAACAACGAGCACGTGCTGCAAAACCAGTTCTTGCTCGACGCGACGTTCCGCGGCGACTACGCGCCCGACACCCTCGAGTGCGCCAACCGTCTGGCCGCCGTCTCGGGCGGCACCATCGAGATCTTGGACGAGGACCTCGAGATTATGCGCGAGGCAGCGCTCTACAACGACTACCTGGGCGTTAACAACTATCAGTGCCGTTTTTTGAAGGCTTACGATGGCGAGAACGACCCGCACCACAACGGTACGGGCGAGAAGGGTACCGGTCGCTGGCGCGTCAAGGGCATTGGCGAGCATGTGAACAAGCCCGGCATCCCCACCACCGACTGGGACTGGATCATCTATCCCGAGGGTCTGTTCGATCTGCTCGTCTACATTAAGCAGCGCTACCCCAACTACAAGCAGATCTTCATCACCGAGAACGGCATGGGCTACAAGGACCCCTACAAGAACGGTTTTGTGGACGACCAGCCGCGCATCGACTACATCGAGCAGCACCTGCGTTGGCTGCTCAAGGCCATGGAGGTGGGCGTCAACGTGGGCGGCTACTTCCTGTGGAGCCTGCAGGATCAGTTCTCCTGGACCAATGGCTACAACAAGCGTTACGGCTTCTTTTACGTTGACTTTGAAACCCAGAAGCGCACGCCCAAGGCAAGCGCCTACTGGTACAAGCACGTGGCGCAGACCCGTCGTCTGGACTAGTGGCTGGCGGGGTTGCCCGCTCACACAACCTGTCCCCATTTCTCAGCCGGGGGCGGCACGTCACACGGCGCGCCGCCCCCGGTCTTTTTGTTTTTGGGCTGGTCGGGAGCCGTTTGTCTCGATCTGTAACATCTAGCCGAGTTTTTTGGTCCTAGCTGTTACAGATTGAGACGAACAGGATTGCTCTTTCCGAAGAATCTAAATCTGTAACACGTAGCCCGCTTTTGACCGTCTACCTGTTACAAATCGAGACAAACGGAGTAGGACCTAACCCCGTATGTCCCTAACAGTCGAGCGTTCGACCAGCGTACTCGGCACATGAATCGCCTCGATAGACGAGCTCTCTCCAATCGCCGCCTCAAACGCAAGCTTACCGACACCGCGCAAATCAAATCGCAGCGTCGTCAGCCGATTGTGAGGAACAAGTCCCTCGAGTGCGTCGTCGATACCAACCACGCTCACGTCGTCGGGCACGGACAGGCCCGCGTTCTCGAGCGCGGCGATAACGCCCAGCGCCATCTGGTCATTTGCCGCAAGCACGGCAGTCGGCGCCTGCGACCCGCCGGCAAGCACCTCGGCCGCAATCCGCTCGCCCATGGCGTACCCACTGTCCGCACTCCAATCGCCACGCAGCATCGGAGCGGCATCGACATGAGCACGACCCAGCGTATCGCGCCAACCGGCCTCACGAAAACGCGAGGAAATCGAGTTTTCCGGACCCGCCACAAACCGCATATTCGAGTGACCATGTTCCAGCAGATAATTGGTCAACAGCTCGCACGAACCATACTGGTCGGAGTCGATCGTCGTGCAGCGCGGATGCGCATACATGGACAGGATGACCGTTCGCACTCCCGGCTGGGGAACAAACTCCTCAAAATCGGGAGCCATGCGGTTCATGTTGAGAATCATGCCGTCGACGGGTCGCTCGACCATGCGGCGCGAGGCATCGGCAAGTGTATAGGGCTTGTCGCCGCCCATCTCGATCATAGTGACGGCAAAATCGTGCTCGCGCGCCGCTTGCATGATACCCTCGAGCGTCGCCAGGTTACCGACACGTGTGATGTTGTACATGCACAGGCCAATAGAACGATACGACCCGCCGCGCAACGCCGCTCCAGCAAAATTGGGACGAAAGCCCAGCTCTTCCATGGCGGCCAGCACACGCTTGCGCGTCTTTTCCGTCACGTTGGGCATACCGTTGACCACGCGAGACACAGTCTGGCGGCTCACGCCAGCGAGCGCCGCAACCTCTGCCGCGCTCGCCGAATGACCATTCCTTGTCTGCTGAGCCATGCCTTCCACGCTAACCTGCTTCCCAACTATTCCCCGCGCCCATGGCGCATCGTACATACATCGATAACGTGCTCATGATACCCGAGCCATATACCACAACATGAAAACTTCTGTCAATCAAAACCGCTTACCGAACAAATACAACCGTTCGCGGCTGTTTGAAGTTGTTTTGTTTCTATACATCCCAGCCGGATGTTAACGTGCTCATTGTCAAATGTTCACGTGCTCATTTTGGTTCTAATCATTTTAAGATAGTGTTTATCGGGCTTTTTCACCGCTGAACGCTAACCAGGGAGCCTCCTGAGCGCAAACGCACAATATCGAACAGCAAGACGAGAGGGTGTATGCATATGTCTTTGCTAAACCGCGTACAGCAGCTGCCGAAGGGCTTTGTTTGGGGCGCCGCAACCGCCGCGTACCAAACGGAAGGTTCCACGAAGGTGGCAGGCAAGGGTAAGACCATGTGGGACGATTACCTTGTCGCCCAGGGTCGCTTTTTGCCCGACCCGGCCAGTGATTTCTACAACCGCTACGAGGAGGATATCCGCCTTTCTGCCGAGCATGGACTCAACGCCATCCGTGTGTCCATCGCCTGGACCCGCATCTTCCCCAACGGCGACGATGCCGAGCCCCTCGCCGAGGGCGTTAAGCACTACCACGAGCTGTTCGCCTGCTGCAAAAAGTATGGCGTCGAGCCCTATGTGTCCCTGCATCACTTTGACTCCCCCGCCGCCCTGTTCAACCAGGGCGACTGGCTCAACCGCAAGACCGTCGACGCCTATGTGCGCTATGCCGAGTTCTGCTTCCGCGAGTTCCGCGAGGTCAAGAATTGGTTCACCATCAACGAGCTCATCAGCCTCTCGCACTCCCAATACATCCAAGGCAACTTCCCGCCCAACCATCACTTTGATGTGACGAGCGGCATCCAGAGCCAGCACAACGAGCTCGTTGCCCACGCCCGCGCCGTCAACCTGTATAAGGATCTTGACGAGACCGAGCACCTGGGCGGACGCATTGGCATGGTCAACGTCCTGACGCCGGCATATCCTGCCACAGACTCGCCCGCCGACCAGCACGCCGCTGACCTGTACAACGCCTTCTACACCGACTTCATCATGGACGGCGCCTTCCTGGGTCACTACTCCGCGCGCACCCTCTCACTCATCAACGAGATTCTGCGTGCCAACAACGCCACGCTTACGGTTGAGGACAGCGACATGGAGGAGCTCGCCAAGGCGGCGCCCCGCAACGATATGTTCGGCCTCAACTACTATCAGTCGGCGTTTATCGCCGCCTACGATGGCGAGTCCACCAACAGCTTTAACGGCACCGGAGACAAGGGCACCTCGTGCTTTAAGTTTAAGGGCGTCGGGCAGCAGGTCGATATGCCGGGTATCCCCACCAGCGACTGGGATTGGCTCATCTACCCGCAAGGCCTCTACGACACGCTCAAGCACATCAGCGCCACCTATCCCAACCTCCCCGTCATCTATATCACCGAAAACGGCCTGGGCCACAAGGACCCCGAGCCCGACGCAAACGGCATCGTCGCCGATCCCGAGCGCATCGACTTTGTCGACCAGCACATGGAGAAGGTGCTCCGGGCGCGCGCCGAGGGCGTCGACGTCCAGGGCTACTTTATCTGGAGCCTGCAGGACCAGTTCTCGTGGGCCAACGGCTATAACAAGCGCTACGGCCTGTTCTACATCGACTTCGACACGCAAAAACGCTACATCAAGCAGTCGGCACTCTGGTACAAGGAGCTCGCCGACACTATGGCGGACGCGCAGTAGCGCATCGCCTCGCTTTCCCCCGAGAGGGGAGCGGCCCTATGCGATACAAACCCAGCCGCTCCCCTCTCTCCCCCTGGGACCGACCCCGCCTGCACCCGGGCTTTTAGCAAGCGGGAGACCATATAGGTTTTCAACGTCCATGCCATTAAGATTTCATGCAAAGAGGAGCGTGAACTATGGAATCGATCGTTAAGTTCTTGGAGAAAGGTCAGCCGTACTTCGACAAGGTCTCTAAGAACATCTACCTTCAGGCCATTAAAGACGGCTTTTTGGCAGCAATGCCCATCATCCTGTCTTCTTCTGTCTTCCTGCTTATTTCGACCCTGCCGGGCGTTGTCGCCACGGTCGGCGGCTTTACGCTGCCCGACTGGTGGAACGTCGACGTCGTGAACTTCTGCAACAAGGTTTACAACTTCACGATGGGCGTCGTGGGCATCATGGTCGCCGGCACCACCGCAAGCGCGCTGACCGGCTCCAAGAACCGCCGCATGCCTGCCGGCAAGGCCATCAACGCCACGAGCACCATGGTCGCCGCCATGTGCGCTATGCTCATCTTGGCCGTTACCCAGACGAGTGCCAAGATCGACGGCGCCGATGTCTCGGTGTTCTTTACCGACAACATGGGCACCAAGGGCCTACTGAGCTCCTTTGTCGCCGCATTTGCCACGGTCAACATCTATGCCTTCTGCATTAAGCGAGACATCACCATCAAGCTGCCCAAAGAAGTCCCCGGCGCCATCGCCCAGAACTTCCGCGACATCTTCGCCTTCAGCTTCTCCATCCTGTTTGTCGCCGTCATCGACGTTATCTGCCGCACCTGCTTGGCCGTCCCGTTTGCCAACGTCATCTCCACGCTGGTGAGCCCGCTGTTCGCCGCTGCCGATTCCTACGCCGGCCTCGCCCTCATCTGGTTCATGATCCCGCTGTTCTGGTTCATGGGCATCCACGGCCCCTCGGTCGTTAAGCCTGCCCTCAACGCCGCGCTGTTTGGCAACATCACCACCAACCTCGCCACGCTGCAGGCCGGCGGTCACCCCGCCCTCGCCCTGACCGAGAACTTCGGTAACTACATCGGCGAACTCGGCGGCACCGGCGCCACGTTCATTGTCCCGATCATCTTCCTGCTCTTTATGCGCTCCAAGCAGCTCAAGGCCGTCGGCAAAGCCTCTGTCGTACCCGTGATGTTCGCCGTCAACGAACCGCTGCTGTTCGCCGCGCCCATCATCCTCAACCCGTACTTCCTGATCCCGTTCCTGTTTGCCCCCGTGGCCAACGTCCTCATTGGTAAGTTCTTCATCGACTTTTTGGGCATGAACGGCTTTATCTATGCCATGCCGTGGGCACTCCCCGGACCGATCGGCACCTTCATCGACACCAACTTCCAGCCGATCTCTCTGGTCCTGGTTGTCGTCCTGCTGGTCGTTGACTTCTTAATCTACTACCCGTTCTGCAAGGCCTACGACAACGTCCTGTGCAAGCAGGAGGCCGAGACCCTGGCCGAAGAAGAGGCCGAGGAGACCAAGGCCGTCAAGACCGCTGCCGCCCCCGCCGTTGAGGCTCCTGTTGTCGAGACCGCTTCTGCCACTGAGGCCTCCGCAGCTCCGTCCGCCCTTAAGGGCAAGGATCTGAGGGTTCTGGTTCTGTGCGCTGGCGCCGGCACCTCTGCACTGCTCGCCAACGCGCTTAAGGAAGGCGCCGACGAGCTGGGCATCGACATTACCGCCAACGCCGGTGCCTACGGCAGCCACTACGCCATCATGGACCAGTACAACGTCATCGTCCTGGCTCCGCAGGTTCGCACCTATTACAACGAGATGAAGGCCGACACCGACCGCCTGGGCATCACGCTGCTGTCGCCCAAGGGCAAACAGTACATCGACCTCACTAAGGATCCCAAGGGTGCCGTCGCCTGGATCGAGGAAAACCTCGAGGCATAAGACGCTGACGCCACCTGCCGCTCGCAGAAAAAAAATGGCCCGTGCATCGATGCGTGATGCGCGGGCCATTTTGTTTAGACCGCACCCGTCCTCCTGTTCATCTTAATCTGTAACATCTAGCCGAGTTTTCGGGTCCCAGCTGTTACAGATCGAGACAAACAGAACGCCCGAGCAGAAATATCTCAATCTGTAATATTTAGCTGAGTTTTTCGGTCCTAACTGTTACAGATTGAGACGAACGGGCCGAAAAACCCTACGCCCGCAGGTCCTTTACGCTGGAACGTTCGACCAACACGCCCGAGACGAGCGTACGGCTTCTGGAGCTCGGGGCTTCCAGACCTGCGACGACCTCGTTAAGCGCACGGATGCCCAGCTCGCGGTGGCGAAACTTCACCGACGTCAGAATCGAGTTGGGAATCGTCTTGTAAAGCTCGTCATCAAAGCCGATCACGGACACATCATCGGGCACACTGAGCCCTTTGTCACGTAGAGCCATCATCACGCCGTTTGCCATGCAGTCGTTAGCCGCGAGGACCGCCGTGCAATCGGGTTTATCGGCAAGCACAAGGCCCGCGGCATAGCCACTATCCGCATTCCAATCGCCTTGCAGAGGCTCGGGCGGCTCAATGCCACGCGCCTCGAGTGCCGCACGCCAACCTTTCATACGACACTGGCTCGACAGCGCCTCTTTCTTACCAGAGACGAAGTATACGTTCTTGTGCCCGTGATTCAAGAAGTACTCGCACGCCATGCGCGCGCCGCCCTCTTGGTCGTCACTAACGGTGGAGCAGGTAGGATGTTCCATCGGCGTAATAATCACCGTCTTGAGGTCTTTCGGTGCCTCAAAAGTATCAAAGTCATCGACCATCTGACGCAGGTTGAAGATCATGCCATCAACAGGCAGCTGCGACATCCTACGCGCCGCTTCGGCAAGGGTCATCTTCTCCCCCGCCCGCTTTTTGATCATCGTGAGCGCAAAGCCGCGTTCTTCGGCGGCATCTGCGATACCGTCAATCATGTCCACGGCACCGCCCGACAAGTGGAACAGCACCACGCCGATGCACCCGTAACGGCCCAACTTGAGCGAACGCGCGGCAAAGTTGGTTCGAAACCCGAGCGCTTCCATTGCGGAATGGACCCTATCGCGCGTCGACTCTCGCACGCTATCGGGCTCGTTGATTACGCGCGACACCGTCTTGAGAGAAACGCCCGCGGCAACTGCCACATCATTCATCGAGACATTTTTCTTGTCCATCGTTGCCACTACTTCTCCAGTCGGTTTTGCATCGCTTGCTTTTTGCGTTCTAGCATACACTACCTGCCCGACTGACAAATCAACCGTTTACCGGACAATATCGACCACTCACCCGTATATCCTTGTTGCTCTTCCAAAAATGTCTTACGTTGTCATTAACGAAATGACAACGTTGTCATTTCGCAATGCCTTCCTTAAGCAGGAAGGCTTCCGGGCAGTCCTGACCATCCATCGACGACCAGTTCCATCCACATGCATCGCGCATCAAGTAGCAAAGGAGCTCTATGGACGCCATCGTAAAGATGCTCGAGAAGCATCAACCGTTCTTCGAGAAGATCTCGAGGAACATCTACCTCCAGGCCATCAAAGACGGATTCCTTGGGTGCATGCCCATCGTCCTTACCTCTTCGATCTTTCTGCTGATCGCCACCCTTCCCGGCGTAGTTGGCATCACGCTGCCCCAGCCGCTCATCGACTGGTGCAACAAGCTGTACAACTTCACCATGGGCGTCATGGGCATCATGGTTGCCGGCACCACTGCCAAGAACTTTACGGCTTCCATGAACCGTCGCATGCCCGCCGGCAAGGTGCTCAACGACGGCTCCACCATGGTGGCCGCCCAGTGCAGTATGCTTTTGCTCGCCGTTACGCAGTTCACCACCAAGTTCAACGGCTCCGAGCTTTCGGTCTTCGACTGCACCAGCATGGGTACGCGCGGTCTGTTCTCGGCCTATATCGCCGCGTTCATCACCGTGTGGGTCTACAAATTCTGCGTCTCGCGCGATCTGACCATTAAGCTGCCCAAGGAGGTCCCGGGCGCCATCGCTCAGAACTTCCGCGACATTATCCCCTTTGGCGGCGCTGTCATTATCTGCGGCATCATCGATGTGGTTGTGCGCAACCTCATGGGCGTTCCGTTCTCCGAGCTGCTCATCAAGCTGCTCTCCCCGCTCTTCACTGCGGCAGAAACCTATCCTGGCCTCATCCTTATCCAGGCAGCCACCGCGTTCTTCTGGTTCATCGGCGTCCACGGCCCTTCGATTGTCCAGCCGGGCATCGACCCCATCCGTCTTGCCAACCAGGCCGAGAACCTGCAGGTTCTGCTGGCCGGTGGCCACCCCGCCCACTCCCTCACCTTTAACATGTCGCTCGTGGGTGAGTTCGGCGGCACTGGCGCTACGTTCATCGTGCCGCTTCTGCTGATTCTCTTTATGAAGTCCAAGCAGCTCAAAGCCGTCGGTAAGGCCTCGATTGTTCCTGTTGCCTTTGCTGTCAACGAGCCGCTGCTCTTTGGCGCGCCGATGATCCTTAACCCCTACATGCTCATCCCCTTTGTTGCCGCCGGCTGCGTCAACGTGAGTGTTGCCAAGTTCTTTATCGACAATGTGGGCATGAACGGCTTCTCCTTCGTGGTGCCTTGGGCTACCCCTGCCCCCATCGGCATCTTCATCACCACAAACTTCCAGCTTATCGCCCTGGTGTTTGTTGCAATCATCATCTTGCTGGACGCTATCATCTACCTGCCGTTCTTGAAGGCATACGATAAGCTGCTCTGCGACCAGGAGGCCGAGCGCGCCGCCGAGCTGGGTCTCGAATCCGATGGTGCTGCCACCATCGCTGCCAACGCCCCTGCGCCCGCTGTCGAGCAGACCGCCGCTGTCACCGCTTCCGTCGAGCCGACCGCCGCTGTCACCGCTTCCGTCGAGCCGACCGCCGCTGCCGCCGATAGCAAGCCTGTCGCCGATCAGCCCGAGCCCACCTCCGACGCATCCGCTAAGAAGGATGTCGACGGCCTGAAGGTCCTCGTCCTGTGCGCCGGCGCCGGTACCTCTGCCATGCTTGCCAACGCCATCAAGGAAGGTGCTGCGCAGACCGGAGAGAACATCGCTTCCTCCGCAGGCGCCTATGGCCAGCACACTGCCATCATGGATCAGTACGACGTTATCGTGCTTGCCCCGCAGGTCCGTAGCTACTACAACGACATGAAGGCCGACACCGATCGCCTGGGCATTAAGCTGCTCGCCCCGCGCGGTAAGGAATATATCGACCTTACTCGCGACCCCGCTGGCGCCATCAAGTGGCTCCGCGAGAACCTCGACTAGTTTCCTCCCTCTGTTGGTGCCCGGATTCCCGGTTCGGGCACCTCTCCCTATTCGTATCCCACAGAAAGGATGACTCATGACCAACCCCATGCAGTTCCCCGACGGCTTTGTGTTTGGCGGCGCCACCGCTGCTTACCAGGTTGAGGGCGAGACCCGTACGCACGGCAAGGGCAAAGTGCCCTGGGACGATTTCCTGGCAGCCCAGGGTCGCTTCTCCCCCGATCCTGCAAGCGATTTCTACAACAAGTACTCGGTCGATATCGACCTGTGCCAGCGCTTTGGCATCAACGGTATCCGCGTCTCCATCGCTTGGAGCCGCATCTTCCCCAACGGCACTGGCGAGATCAACCCCGAGGGTGTTGCCTTCTATCACGAGCTCTTTGCCACCTGCAATAAAGCCGGCGTCATCCCCTATGTCACGCTCGATCACTTCGATACGCCCGAGGCCTTTTACCAAAACGGCGGAGAGGGCTTCCTGACGCGCACGACGATCGACGCCTTTGTCGAGTACGCCAAGTTCTGCTTTGCCGAGTTCACCGAGGTCAAGCACTGGTTCACGTTTAACGAGATTCCCGCAACCGCCGAGGGCAGCTTTATCGTCGGCAACTGGCCGCACGGCGAGAAGTACCGCCTGGACAAGGCCTTCCAGCTCATGCACAACATGATGGTGGCCCACGCCAAGGCCGTCGTCGCCTTCCACGAGGGCGGTTTTGAGGGCGAGATCGGCATTGTCCAGAACCTGGAGCCCAAGTATCCCCTCGACCCCAACAACGCCGCCGACTGCGAGGCAGCTCGCATGGCCGACGTCATCAACAACCGCTGGGTACTCGACGCCACCTTCCGTGGCCACTATGCAGCCGACACCATGGAGGCTGCGACCAAGCTGGCCCATATCGCCGGCGGCGAGCTCGACGTTCGTGACGAGGACATCGCCGCGTTGACCGCCGCGCTCCCCTACAACGATTGCCTGGGCGTCAACACCTACAAGTGCCAGTTCCTGCGTGCCGCCGAGGGCGAAAACGACATCAACCACAATGGCACCGGCGACAAGGGCTCCTCGCGCTGGTTCCTCAAGGGCGTGGGCGAGTCATGCGTGCGCGAAGGCGTACCCACCACCGATTGGGACTGGATCATCTATCCCGAGGGCCTCTACGACCTGCTGCTCCGCATTAAGAATGATTACCCCAACTACAAGAAGATCTACATCACCGAGAACGGCATGGGCTATAAGGACGACTTCGAGGACGGCTTTATCGACGACGCCCCCCGCATCGACTACATGCGTCAACATCTCGCATGGATCCTCAAGGCAATCGACGGCGGCGTGAACGTCGACGGTTACTTTGTGTGGTCGCTGCAGGACCAGTTCTCCTGGACCAACGGCTATAACAAGCGCTACGGCCTGTTCTACATCGACTTTGAGACCCAGAAGCGCTATCCCAAGGCGAGCGCGTACTGGTACAAGAACGTCTCGGAGACCGGCCTGCTTATGGCCTAGTTTCCGCCGCATACCCCCCTGTCAGCCGCATACGAATCCCTCCACGGGTTGCAGTTCGAGGAATGGGCTACCGTTTGGAAGCGGAGGTGTCTCTATGAAGCAGCTTTGGCACATGATAGAACGGTACTACCCCTGGCTTCTGTTGCTGCTGGGCGTGGATTGCTTTTGCGCTGTCATTCTTTGGATTT
>JAXJKV010000052.1:0-10038 GCA_036297525.1 Collinsella sp. | reverse complement strand
CTTCGCGGCGGCGGTCGGCCCCATGCCGTCCTCCGTCGCCAGGAGGAAGAGCTCGACCTTCTCCCTGCTGTACATGCGAACCTCCAGTCCGGACCGCTTCACGGTCCAACTTTCTGTCCGCACCCCCTTTAAAGCCCCGTGACTTTAATTTAGGGACTATTCCACCGCAACTTATTGGAGGATTAGCTAGTCCTTGGGCGTCCAGGACCAGAAGAAGTTGATAAGGGCCACACGCGAGGCGGTACCGGCCTTTTTGTTGATCGAGGAAATGTGGCGGTAGAGCGTGGAGCGCGAAAGAAAGAGCGTTGTGGCGATGTCCTGAACGCTCTGGTCCGAAACGACCAAGACCTCAAGAATATCGCGCTCGCGCTCTGTAAGCCCAAAGGTGGCGACGAAAGCATCGAGGCGTTCATCGGACGTGAGCTCCGCTGCCTCCACGGGCTCGGGGTCGGAGCATGTGGGCGCAAGATCCCCACCAAGATCGTCGGTGGCAAGCGGCAGTCCGTCCCGCATCGCGGCATCATCGGCTCGTTGCCCCAACTGCCCCAGCAGCGTAATCGCAATGCCCACAAACATCACGAGCGCCGCACCGACCGCAGCCAGCACATTTTGACTCGAGATAATCGCCACTGCCGGCGCCGTCACGAACATCGAGCACACGTTGTTGACGACGCGACCCATGCACGGCCAAAAATATGACCAGCGCGCATAGAGCGAGACGGCGGCATATTTTGTGGTAAAGAACACCACGAAAAAGCCCGAGCCCAGATAAAAATGATCGTGGCAGCGAGCTCGTTGCCACCATTGCCGTCGACGATGAGCACAAAGAACGAAAGCGTGGACAGTATGGCGGCACATGTCATGCCGATATTCATATACGAGCGGCCGTGCAGGTCAAATAGTGCGCCAGCGACCAACGAGCTCACGACAAGCAGCAGGCGCGGCCAATCGCCCAAATCGACGGCTCCGACAGCATGCAAGGTCGTGAAGCCCGCGTTGAGAGCGGCGAATACGCTGGAAAGATACGCCGTCGCCACGGTCAGGCGAACTACGGCGCGACGGAATGCCGCCTTTGCCTCGGGGTCGTCATGCCACTTGGCGCCATATTCCAGAGCATCTACCGAAAGCCCGGCAGCACTGGGTTCAAAGTTGGGGTCGGACTCGTCGCGCAGCTTGGCGCGTCGGGCACCGTGGAGCAACGCCACCTGCGCGATCGCACAGACGACCAGAACAGCCTGCTGAGGAATACCGACAGGCATCACCATGTGGTTGATCACCTGTACCAGAACGCCCATGGCATAGGAAAGTGCGGCGGCGCGCGCCAGGCAGGGCGTCTGCGCAAAACGCCGCGCAAGATTGGCATGGGCGGTCGATCCGCAATAGCCCAGGGCGCAGCACGCCACCAGGCCGCCGGCAATTACTACCTCAAACCGCACTGCCGTAATCATCAGCAGCAACGCCGATACCAACAGCACGCCTGTAATATCGCTCGTCGCATCGATCGTCTGGGGAAGGCGATAGTACAGAAATGGGCGCACGAAAAAGCCAATCACGCTCGCGCCGACAACGATGCTCTCGTAGATGACGACCTCACTCGATGGCACGAACTCGGCTATGCGCACATCAAAGAGATACTCGCACGCCAAAAACGTGAAGAAGAACAGCGCCAGGCATATAATCTCCCGAATGCCCCGACGCAAATATGCGGTTGTGTCTCCCATGCCCCTCATGGTTAACCCCCCAGCCGCTCAATTGTCTGGAAATCTATTTTAATAAAGAACCAGTCTCAATATCGAAGCCAGGCTCGAAATGTTGCCAATTCGACCCCAGCCGTCCACATCACGCCGCGATTTTGAGCCGCATGGACCAGAAGGGACACGCGCGGCCTCTAGCTCAGCAAGGAGTGTCTCCAACTGCCACTCATTTAAGTACGTCCCCAATGAGTGCCTTCGAGCGCCTTCGACAAAGAGTGTCCCCCGCGACTAGTCGTTTAAGTACGTCCCCAATGACTAGTCAAAAATGGGCCATGTGTCCCAGTTGTGGAGACTCCTTGAGCCGTCTGGGTATCGCGAAGGATCACGCACTCCCCCATCATCAAAAGTGACACACGCTACCTGTTGATGGGAGGCAGCCATGGGCTTCTTTGACAAGATGTTCGAGAAGAAAGAGTGCGCGATTTGCGGTACCGAGCTGGGACTTCTAGGTAAGACAAAAATCAATGAAGGCTACCTGTGCAAAGAGTGCGCCGGCAAGCTCTCCCCCTACTTTCACGGCTATCGCTCCAGCACCGCGGACGATATCCGTGAGCAACTCGCCTACCGCGAGGCCAACGCCGAGCGCCTGTCTTCGTTCAACCCCACGCGCACGCTTTCTGCCGGGCGCACCAATATTATGCTCGATGAGGACGCGGGCCTGCTGATCATCACTTCGCAGAGCCGCTGGCGCGACGCCAATCCCGACATCATCGAGTTCTCGCAGGTACTCGGCTGCGATATGGATATCGACGAGCAGCGCACCGAGATCTATCGCGAGACCAAGGACGGCGAGCGCGAGAGCTACGACCCGCCGCATTACGACCTGGATTACGACTTTAACCTGACCATTCACGTCAACACGCCGTACTTCACCGAGATCAACCTGCGCGTGAACGACTCCACCATCGATCAGCGCGGCTCCATCGAATATCGCGAGGCCAAGCGCCAGGCAACTGAAGTCCGCGATGCGCTGGTGCAGCTGCGCCAGGAGACGCGCGACAGCGTCGTGGCCGCCAAGGCCCCCAAGACCGCGGTGACCTGCCCCTTCTGCGGAGCCACCACCATTCCCGATGCCAGTGGGCGCTGCGAATACTGCGGCGGCGCCATCGGCGCATAGCCTCCGGCAGCGAAAGGACCGATCATGGCCTTCGAGAGTGTCAACTATCAGTGCCCCGCGTGCGGTGGCCCCTTGCATTTTGCCAGCGCCGAGCAAAAGCTCGTCTGCGACTACTGTGACTCGCGCTTTGAAGTCGAAGAAGTCGAGGCCCTCTATCGCGAGCGCCAGGACAAGGCAGATGCCAAAGCCGATGCAGCAGCCGCAACGCCCAAGCCTGCTGTCGACGATGCCGTGCAGGAGCTGGCCCAAAACGCCGGCTACATCTGCTCGTCGTGCGGCGCCGAGCTCGTGTCCGACGGCACCGTCGCCGTCACCACCTGCCCGTACTGCGGCAACTCCGCCGTGGCGCCCGGCCAGCTCTCTGGCGACTTCTCGCCCGACCTGGTAATTCCGTTTAAGCTCGGGCACGACGACGTCACGGCCGCACTCAAGGAACACTACAAGGGCAAGATCTTGCTGCCCAAGAGCTTTGTCACCGGCAACCATATCGACGAGGTCCAAGGTGTCTACGTGCCGTTTTGGCTCTACGGCGCCCGCGTTGACGGCGAAGTGTACTTTGACGCGACCAACGAGACCGTGACCGAGGAATCCGACCGCACCGTCACGACCACCGACCACTACGATGCCTATCGCAAGGGCAATATCTCGTTTAAGCGCGTGCCCGTCGACGGATCATCCAAGATGCCCGACGGCCACATGGACGCCATCGAGCCGTTTGACTACGACGCACTGCGTCCGTTCTCGGTCGCATATATGCCCGGCTACATCGCCAACCGTTACGACGAGGACTGCGAGACCTGCAAGGCGCGCGCCGAGCGCCGCATGGAAGAAAGCACGGTCTCGGCCCTGCGCGAGACCGTCGTCGACGAATACGACGATGCCACGGTCGAAAGCAAGCAGCTCGACTACACCTGGGAAGACAGCGACTACGCCCTGTTCCCCGTCTGGATGCTCTCCACCTCGTGGAACGGCAAGAGCTACCTGTTTGCCATGAACGGCCAGACCGGCCGCTTGGTCGGCGAGCTCCCCTGCTCCAAGCCCAAGCTCGCCATCGCCTCGATGCTGTTCTTTGTGATCGGATTTATCCTCTCCCAGATTCTCTTTATGGGTGAGAACGCCTTCGATCCGGATTACCTCACCTTTGATATCGAGGGCATCCTCATCAACATCATCGCGCCGCTGATCATCGTGATTATCGGAGACGTGCTACTGGTAGGCCAGCTCAAGACGGCCAACGAAGCAACCCATGCCGATGAGTATTGTGGCGAGCTCGACCTGACCGAGAAGCACGACACCTTCAGCCACACCGAGACCACCGTTGTCATGAAAGACGACAAGGACGACTAAGCAATCCAACCAATACCACCCGGCCTTTGACGAGAAAGGAAGATCACCATGGGACTCTTGAAAGCTGGATTGGGAGCTGCCGGCGGCGTCATGGCCGACCAGTGGAAGGAATTTATCTACTGCGAATCGATGCCTGCTGACGTCTTGGCCTGCAAGGGCAGCAAGCGCACCGGCGGCCGCAGCTCCAACACGCGCGGCGAGGACAACGTCATCTCCAACGGCTCCGTCATCGCCGTCAACGACGGCCAGGGCATGCTCGTGGTGCAAAACGGCAAGATCATCGAGGTCGCGCTGGAGCCCGGCGAGTTTGTCTTTGACACCGGCAGCGAGCCGAGCGTCTTTAGCGGCAACCTGGGCGACTCCATCAAGGAGACGTTCGCCAATATCGGCAGCCGCTTTACCTTTGGCGGCGACGCGGGCAAAGATCAGCGCGTCTACTTCATTAACACCAAGGAGATCATCGGCAACAAGTACGGCACCGCCTCGCCCGTGCCCTTCCGCGTGGTCGATAACAACATTGGCCTGGACGTCGACATCTCCGTGCGCTGCAACGGCGAGTATTCGTACCGCATCACCAACCCGCTGCTGTTCTACACCAACGTGTGCGGCAACGTGACCGATAGCTACACGCGCGATAAGATCGACAGCCAGCTTAAGTCCGAGCTGCTCACCGCTCTGCAGCCCGCCTTTGCCAAGATCTCGGAGATGGGCATTCGCTACAGCGCCATCCCCGGTCACACCACCGAGCTCGCCCGCGCGCTCAACGAGGTCCTCTCGGCCGACTGGCGCGACCTGCGCGGCGTCGAGATCGTGAGCTTTGGCGTCAACTCCATCGCCGCCTCGCAAGAGGACGAGCAGATGATCAAGGACCTGCAGAAGGCCGCGGTCATGCGCGATCCCACCATGGCAGCCGCCAACATCGCCAGCGCCCAGAGCGACGCAATGCGCGCAGCAGCCGCCAACCCCAACGGCGCGATGGCAGGCTTTATGGGCATGGGCATGGCAGGTGGCATGGGCGGCATGAACGCCAGCCAGCTGTTCGCCGCCGGCCAGGCACAGCAGCAGGCCGCCCCGCAGCCGGCTCCGGCTCCCGCCCCCGCACCGGCTCCCGCCGCCGCACCTGCGGCCGGCACGTGGACCTGCAGCTGCGGCGCCACCAACACCGGCAAGTTCTGCTCCGAGTGCGGCAGCCCCGCGCCCGCCCCGGCACCGGCCAAGTGGTTCTGCCCCAACTGCGGTAGCGAAAACGGCGGCAAGTTCTGCAGCAACTGTGGAACGCCCAGGCCCTAGCGCCTCTATCTGGTAATTGGCGGGGGATCCGCCACCCCCGCATTTGCTTCTATGGGTTTCGTTCGATGAAGGAGGACACCATGAAGACAACGTTCAAAAAGTCCGTACTCGCATTTCTGACATGCGTCCTGGCGCTCGCCTTTGCCCTGACGGGCTGCAGCGGCGGGGGCAAAGACCCCAAGGCCAACTTCGTCGGCAGCTGGGAACTCTCGGGTGGAACCTTGGAGGGCGAAGAGCTGACCGATGAGTACATGAAGATGCTCGAGGATTGGGGTGTCCACTGCGTCCTGATTCTCGATGAGGACGGCACAGGTGCCCTCGACCTGTTCCTTGAAGTCATGGACCTTAAATGGGAGGCAAAGGACGCCACCACCGTAACCATCACCGCCGAAGACGAGTCGCATGACATGAAGCTCAAGGACGGAAAACTCATCCTCGAAGAAGATGACGGCAATCTTGTCTTTACCAAGTCCGACAAGGATCTGTCCGGTACGGTGAAGAAGGATCGCGAGGCGGCCGAGAAGGAAGAAGAGAGCGATGAGGCCGTCGAAGACGACGACGTCCAGAGCATCGAAATCTCCCCCGCCGTCACCGTCGCCGCTGACGACCTGTGCACCATCACCATCACCGAGAAGTTCAAGGACGACTGGGGCGACATCGGCTTTGTCGTCAACATCACCAACAAGAGCGACAAGGACCTGACCTTCTACGCTCCTTCCGGCAAGACCAACGTCAACGGCACCATGAAGGAACCCTGGTTCTCGGCTCACCTGATGCCCGGTACCAACGCCACCGAGGAATTCACGTTCTCGAACGGCACGCTCGATAGCCTTGATGACCTCGTCAATACGACCATCGGCATCGACGCCTACCTGACCGATTCCTACGAGGACGTCGCCTCCTACACCGCGACCATCGCGTAGCGGCAGACCACGACAGCCGCGGATTGGCGGACACATCCGCGCACACCAGGCGGGGCCGCAGGAGTTGATCCTGCGGCCCCGCCGCTTTATGCCGATGCGTAACGAGCGCTAGCGCTCCATGTTGGGAACGATGCTGCCCTCCGTTACTGCGCGCACGGCCAAGCGCATGATGTTGTCGTAGCCGGTCTTATTGAGAATCTCCGAGATGCGGCGTTTGATGGTGCCCTCGCTCATAAACAGCTCGGCCGCGATCTCGCGGCGGCTTTTACCCTCGCAGGCAAGGCGCAAGATCGACGGCTCGACATCGTCGAGGGCCGCCGTGCCCGAGAAGATGCTCTCGGGCGGCTTGGGAAACGTGCAGTAACCCGCCAGCGTGGAGCGCATCACGGCGAATAGCTCGTCGATACCGACGTTCTTGTACACAAAGCTGTCGACGCCCGCCTCGCGCGCCTGGTCCACAAAGGTGATTTCGGGCATACCCGTCATGATAATGACGCGGCACTCGGGCAGTTGTTCTTTGATGCGCGCCGCCGCCACGATGCCGTTGGAATCATGCTCGGTACATACGTCCATCAGTATCATGTCCGGGCGCTCCTTGAGCGCGACACCCAAGGCCTCGGAAGCATCGGCAATGGCGGAAACAACGGTCATATCGGGCTGGTCGCCAACGGAGCGCGCCAGGCTCTCGCGCAGGATGGCCTGGTCTTCGACTATAAGGACGCGGATCATGAACTTCTCCTTTGGACCGTGGCGTTGGAGGCGAGCGGGATGGACACCGTAAGCGTGAAGGGCGGGGCGGTGTGGACTTCCAGGCTGCCGCCCAGATTCTGTGCGACATGCCTCATACCTGGGATACCCGTTCCCTCGCGATACGATACGGGTGCAGGCGCGCCGTCGTTAGAAACGGTCATCCGCGCAACAGCACCGTCTTCCGACGTCTCCTGCCACAGACGCACGTGGACCCGATGCGCCTGTGCATGCTTGGTGGCATTGGTCGAGGCCTCGCGGATAATCTGCAAAAATGCGGCGGCGACACGCGCGTCGCTTGGCAGCTCGCCCTCCACATCGATCTGCACACTCACCAGGCCAAAGGCATGGACGATATCGCCCAATTGCTCTGCCGGTTCGGTGTCGCCCCCGCTGCGCAGATCGGCAGCGATTGAGCGCAGCAGCGGGTCGATCTGTTCGAGTGACTCGTCATCCAGGCGCCCTTCCTCCAGATAACGATGGAGAATGGACAGGCGCTGCCCGATCACGTCGTGCACGCGAGCGCGCATACGCAGATAGGCCGCATTGTCAGCAACTTTTTTGACTTCTTCGATCTGGGCTTGGAGCCCTTGGCCCGCAAGCTCAAGCAGGTGGTTGGCTTGCGCTAGGCGATCATGAGCATGCGCATACTCTGTTACATCCAGGCCGATAATGCGCTCGAAGAGGCGGCCCGAAACCATAACGTCATCGTGCACAAACAAGCGAATCTCGGCGGGAGAAACCTCGACCACCGCCCGCGCCTCACCAAAGCGGTCCAGATTAATCCGCACGCGGTTCTGGCTGCTTTCGGGCATTTGCATGCTGAGTTTGCGCAGGTCGTTCCATGTACCGCTCATATCGCCTAGGTCGGTGGGCATATGAAGCTCCACCAGGTTTTTTCGCATGCAGCGGTTCATGAGCAGCGGACGGCCCCTCGGGTCCAGATACAGGATGCCCACGGGAATCACGTTGATGGTTTCGATCGTCGAGAACGCGGTGATATCCTCCTGGCGGTTGCGGACGTCCATCAAGAGCGCCGCAATGGAGCGGAACAGGAAAAACGCTCCCTCTGCGATAAGGACCGTGGTCCACGCCGAGCCCATGGCAAGCACCACCGGCGGTGTCACGGCGGCAACGAGCAACAGTTCGGCCAGCATGACGGGGCGACGATAGTGCACCATAAGCACCATGCCGTAGGCAAAGATCACGGCATTGAGCCACAACGCTCCGCCCATTGCCCTGGCGCAAACGTCAAGCGGCGCCACCAGATATGAGCCAGACGACGCGAACAAGATGAGCGCCGAAATAATTAGGTGAAGCACAAGGCTCGCCTCGTAGGCACAAATCACCTTACGGTTATAGGACGAGCGGCGCGATGCGATGAGCGGGACGTGGATCGTCTGCAGACACGCAGCCAGGGCAAAGACAACATCGAGCGCAACGATTTGGGGAAGAATGAGCGAAATCTGCATCGTCACTCACCCGCCCTCGGCATCAAGACGATCATGCGCAGCTGGCCGGGCTCGCCCTCAAGGCGGTATGCCACGTTGCGCCCTTGCAGAGCGCTTTCGAGCTCTTGCGCAGCGGGCGTCTGCGAAAGATCTGCATCATCGTTGGAAAAAGCGCGGCACGCAGCTCGACACTGCATCGGTCATGATCGCCCAAGTGATACATAAGCGCCGGATGGTCGGTGGTGTAGGCAAAAAACGCAAAGTCATACACGCAGTCGTACAGGGCGCTTACCGTACTGGCGTGCATCGGGCGCCGTATGGCGATAATCGAGGCGCAATCGATATCGATGGTGCGCAGGTCGCTTGCGAGCTCGTTGGCAATGAGCTGAATGCGGTCGCGATCAAAACCGCTCTCCCCGTGCTGTGCCAACGTGAGCGACCCCTTGCGCTTGCAATAGGCGACGAGCATCTTGGCGCGCTGCAGCATGCGGTAACGCTCGTGCGAAGACGATTCATCGGTCAACGGCGGTAGCGAGCTCAGCAGGTCGTACATCCCTTCGAGCGCGCGGGCAAGCGCCTGGTCCACGTCTTGGACCAGCAAGGTCTCGGCCTCTTGGTCTGCCAGGTGCGTCTTAAGGTCGTAGTCGGCAGCGAGCAGCTCGTTTTGACGCTGCAGCTCCATGCGACGGTGTGTCAGTTCACGGTTAAGCTCGTTGAGATCCGACACGTCTTGGGCAAGCAGGGCCGATCCACCCAGCAGTGGAAAGGCTCGGTACATTGCATCGGGATTGGACTCCACGGCAAAGGCATGGGCATGCCCGTGTTCCTGGGCTCGCAGCTCTTCGCACACGCCTACCGGCATTGGCTTTGACACTGGCGTGGCATAGACTTCCTGCAGGTCGCGCGTTAGAACTTTGAGGTCGAGCGGCAAGGTGTCGAAGATGCCGGCGATGTCGTGATACGACGGAATGACACCGCAATCGAGACAGATTTCCATCGCCACCACGCACAGGACGCAATAGACGAGCGAAAAGTTGAGCCTCCATGCCCAGGGCACGCGCAACGCATACGAGACGGCAAAGAATGCGCCACCCAGCAGTACGAGCGCCGCCGTGCCCGAGAAACGCTGGATGCGAAAGGACGAGGACCGACCAACCAGGATAAAAAAGGCCACGAAGTCAAAGGCCGTCCACACGAGGGGGGGTGCGGACAGAAAGTTGGACCGTGAAGCGGTCCGGACTGGAGGTTCGCATGTACAGCAGGGAGACGGTCGAGCTCTTCCTCCTGGCGACGGAGGACGGCATGGGGCCGACCGCCGCCGCGAAGTTCGCGGGGGTCTCGGTGGGCGCGGCCAAGAAGTGGGCGACGGGGCACCTCCCGCACAGCTACACCGGGGCGCGCTGTAGAAT
>JAXJKV010000051.1:0-9543 GCA_036297525.1 Collinsella sp. | reverse complement strand
TCGAGGCCTACCTCGTGTACTATCGTGAGGAGCGGATCAAGAAGTCCCTCGGGTGGCTGAGCCCGATGGAGTACCGCAGGAAGCTTGGATACGCCTAGGCGCGGTCCAAGAAATCGTCCGCACCCCCTTTTGCTTGATGAAGCGCTTAAACAGTCCCTATTTCACCGCAACTTCCATGACCCCGTTACACCAACAAAGACTGTCCCAAACGACTAGTGGCGGCGGGCGTTGAGTTCGCCGGCCAGCTCGTCGAGGGTGATGCCGTAGCGCTCGAGCGTCACGAGCAGGTGGTAGACCAGGTCGCCGGCCTCGTAGCGGATGTGATCGTGATCGTTATCCTTGCAGGCCATGATCACCTCGCTCGCCTCCTCGGCAAGCTTCTTGAGCAGCTCGTCCTCGACGTCGGTCAACAGACGAGCGGTGTAGCTCTCCTGCGGCGATGCGTCGCGACGGCCGTGAATCACCTCGGCGAGCCCCGTCAGCGTCTCACCGATATTTCCATCCTGAACGTTTGCGGTGCGCACACCCATAGTTCAATCCTTTCTGGTTGGCCGAGCGTCTAATCGAGCGCCCGCCCTACGCGAGTTTCTTAAAGAAGCAGGTACGGTTGCCGGTATGGCAGGCCGGACCCGGCGAGTCAACCTTGACCAGCAGCGTATCGCTATCGCAGTCGGCCCAAAGCTCCTTGACCTCCTGCATATTGCCGCTCGTCGCGCCCTTGTTCCAGAGCTCCTGGCGACTGCGGCTCCAAAACCACGTGGTACCGGTCTTGAGCGTCAGCCCCACCGACTCCTCGTTCATCCAAGCAACCATAAGCACCTCGCCGGTGTCATACTGCTGAACCACACAAGGAATCAGCCCCTTGGCGTCGTATGTAAGCTTTGAAGGATCGGTTATCTCTTCCATTTCTCTTCCCAAATTCAAACTTCGCAGGTCGGTGAGGGTTGTCCAGGTGCCCGAGATTCCGAGCGACAAGCCCGACGACGCGTACTTAAGTACGCGAGGAGGGTTGGAGCCGGAAGGTCGGGTGCCTGGGCAAGCCGCAGCATTAGAAGTCCAGCCTCACAGGAATACCTTGAGAGGCCATATACTCTTTGACTTCGCGAATGCTGAAGGTTCCAAAGTGAAAGACGCTCGCCGCCAGCACGGCGTCGGCCTCGCCCTCGATCACACCCTCGGCAAAATGCTCGAGCGTACCCACGCCGCCGCTCGCGATGACGGGGATTGGCACCGCGCGGGCCACGGCGCGGGTGAGCGCCAGGTCAAAGCCGGCCTTGGTGCCGTCGCGATCCATACTGGTCAGTAGGATCTCGCCGGCACCGCGACGAGCCGCCTCCTCGGCCCACGCCACCGCGTCGATACCCGTGGCGTTGCGGCCTCCTGCGGTAAAGACTTCCCACTTGTCGGCACCAGATGCGCCGGGCAAACCGACGCGCTTGGCATCGATCGCCACGACCACGGCCTGGCTGCCAAACGCCGCGGCAGCCTGGCCAATCAACGACGGATCGCGCACGGCGGCAGAGTTAAGCGACACCTTGTCGGCGCCGGCGGCAACCATGGTCCGCATGCCCGCCAAGTCGCGGAAACCGCCGCCCACGGTATAGGGAATAGCGAGCTCCTCGGCTGCATGCGCCGCCATCTCGATAGTCGTCGCACGGTTATCGCTCGTGGCGGTAATGTCCAGGAAGACGACCTCGTCCGCACCCTCGCGGTCGTAGACGCGCGCCAACTCCACCGGATCGCCCGCATCGCGCAGGCTCACAAAGTTGACGCCCTTAACCACACGGCCGTCCTTGACGTCCAGACAGGGAATCACGCGTTTGGTAAGCATGGGCTACTCATCCCCTCGGGCGGCGACCAGTGCCTGGGCCAGCGTAAAGTTGCCCTCGTAGAGCGCACGGCCGGTAATGGCACCCTCAATAGCATCCTCACCCACCGCAGCCAGCGCGCGAATGTCATCGAGCGTAGAGATGCCGCCCGAAGCCACGACAGGAAAGCCCGCGACCTTGGCAACATGGCGATACGCCGCCACATCGATGCCCGTCTGCATGCCATCGCGCGCGATGTCGGTATACACCAGATGCTTAAAGCCCAACTCGGAAAGCTGCGCCACGGCATCGTCGAGCGCCACACCCGCGCCGTCGCGCCAGCCGTTCACCTTGACCTGGCCGTCGCGTGCGGCAATGTCAGCCACCAGCAGCTCGCCAAAGCCTTGGGCCGCCACCTCGGCAAAACCCGGCTCGGTCACGAGCACCGTGCCTAGTGCGATGCGGCGCGCACCGTAGCCGGCCAACTCGTCGATGCGCGCGAGCGAGCGGACGCCGCCGCCCACGTCCACGGACAGACCGTCGACGCCGCAGATGGCCTTAATCGCCGCTGAGTTGGCAGCGCATGCGTCCTCGTCCTCGCCAAAGGCGGCGGACAGGTCGACAACGTGCACCCAGCTCGCGCCCTGCTCGACAAAGGAGCGGGCGACGGCCACGGGGTCGTCGGAATATACCTTGCAACGGCTGCGGTCGCCGCGCTCCAGGCGCACGACCCTGCCGCCGATCAAATCGATTGCGGGAAACAGGATCATCGGCCAACCTCCTCGACGATGTTGACGAAGTTCTTAAGGATGCGCTGACCCAGCGCAGAGGATTTCTCGGGATGGAACTGACAACCCCACACGTTACCGTGGCGCACGATGCACGGGAAGCTCCGCGTATAGTGCGTGCGCGCCAGCACATCGGCGGCATCGGCATCGTCGGTCACCGCGTAGCTGTGGGTGAAGTACATGTTGGCGCCCTCGGCAAAACCGGCGAGCAATGGATCGGCCGCACCAGAGGGCGTCATGTGCACCTGATCCCATCCCGCGTGCGGCACCTTCAGACGGCTCGACTCCAGGCGCGTGCACGAACCGTGCATAATGCCCAGGCCATCGACCCAAGGGCCGTCGGTATGGTCGGGGGCGTTGCCGTCGGCGACCGCGCCCTCGTCCGCAGGCACGCCCTCGTTGCCGCGCTCAAAAAACAGTTGAAGACCCAGGCAGACGCCGAGCAGCGGAGTTCCGGCGGCGACGGCATCGAGCACCGCGTCCGCCTCGCCGCTCTGGCGCATAAAGGCGATCGCATCATAGAACGCGCCCACGCCCGGGATGACCAGGCCGTCGGCGTTGCGGATCTGCTCCGGATCGTCCGACGTGCAGGCGGCGGCACCGGCGCGCGCAAGCCCGCGCACGACGCTCGACAAGTTGCCCTTGTGGTAGTCGACCACCACGATCTTCGGTTCGCCCACGCGACCCTCCCTTTTCTCATCATCCAAAACCACCACAAAGGGGACAGGCACCTTTGTGGTGGTTTTACCCTTGTGACGGTTACAGCGATCCCTTGGTGCTGGGGATGCCCTGCACGCGGGAATCGAGCTCGCAGGCATGGCGCATCGTGCGGCCCACGGCCTTAAAGGCGGCCTCGATAATGTGATGCGAGTTGCCGCCCGCCAGCTCGCGCACGTGCAGCGTGAGCTTGGCGTCGCGCGCAAAGGCGTAGAAGAACTCGACGGCCAGCTCGGTATCGAAGCTGCCCACGCGCTCGGTCGGCACGGGCAGCTCGCAGTAGGCCTGCCCGCGGCCCGAAATATCAACAGCAGCCATCACGAGTGTCTCGTCCATGGCGATCGCCGCATCGGCAAAGCGTGTAATGCCCGCCTTGTCGCCCAGCGCCTGGCAAAACGCCTCGCCCAGCACAATGCCCGTGTCCTCGACGGTATGATGCGCATCGACCTCCACGTCGCCCACCGCGTGCACCGTCAGATCGAACAGGCCATGGCGGCCAAAAGCGTTGAGCATGTGGTCGAAAAACGGCACACCGGTCGAGATATCGCACACGCCGCTTCCATCCAGGTCGAGCTTTACGACAATGTCGGTCTCGCCCGTCTTGCGGGTCACCTCGGCATAGCGGTCCATCTACATCTCCTCCTTCACCAGCGCGGCAAACGCAGCCAGCACCTCGTCGTTTTCCTGCGGGGTGCCCACGGTAATGCGCAGGCAGTCCGCAAGCCCCGGCGCGTAGCTAAAGTCGCGCACCAAAATCGAATACTCGTCGCGCAGACGCTCGCGCACGTGCGTGGCATGCGGCGTGCGCACGAGCATAAAATTCGCCGCGCTCGGCCACGCCTCCACGGGCAGACCCTCGGCAGCCATTGCGTGCAGGGCACACAGTTCGCGCTCGCGCTCGGATGCAACCTGTGCCACCACGGGCGCGTACGCATCGCGGGCACGCACGCAGGCAAGCGCGGCGGCCTGGCTCAGCACGTTGACCGAATAGATCTGGCGAATCGCCGCGAACACATCGATGACCTCGGGTGCCGCAATCACATAGCCCAGACGCGTGCCGGCGGCGCCGAACGCCTTGGACAGCGTATGCAGAATCACCAGGTTGGGATGCTCGGCGATAAGCCCCTGCGCCGTGGTAGCCGCGCCAAACGAATCGTCCGCAAACTCAACGTAGGCCTCGTCGACCATGACCATGCCGGGGCACGCATCGCACAGGGCCGCGACAAAGTCGAGCGGCGCCACGTCACCCGTGGGATTGTTGGGCGAGGTCACGATCGCCAGATCGCACTCGGGAGCCGCTGCAAGCACCGCTGCCTGGTCGAGCTCAAAGGTCGCCGGGTCGCGCCATACGTCGCGCACCTCGGTCTGACAGAGCGATGCAAAGAACGCATACTCGCTAAAGCACGGCGGACAGTTGAGCAGAGTCCTCTCTGCGCCGCCAAACGCCAGCAGGTAGTTATAGAGCAGCTCATCGCCGCCGTTTCCCACGCAAGTATTCTCACGTGCCACGCCATGCCAGGCAGCGAGCTCATCGCGCAGGTCGTTGGACATGGGATCGGGGTAGCGGTTGAGCGGCGTGGCAGCCAAGGCCGCGTCGATCGCCTCGCGCACGCCAGCGGGCACGGGATAGGTGTTCTCGTTGGCCGAAAGATTGATGCGCGTGGGCGTAAAGTTGGGATCATAGGGCTCGATACCGGCCAGGTAGGGCTGGACAAGCTCCTTCATGCGAGGCGTCAGCTCGGCCATATTAGGCCTCCTTGCCGGTCGGGGCGCCATCCGCGCCCGCAGCCGCCGTCAGGTCCACGCCCTCGGAGACCGTCGCGGTCGCATCGCCCGGCCAGGCAACCTTGGTCAGGTCGGCCGCGGCCAGCGACGCGGCACTTACGGCATCCTCGCCCTGCTCCAGCACGCGGCGGCGCAGTGCGGCCGAAAGTGCGTGCGCCCATAGACCCTCGGCCTCGGCCAGACGCTGCGTAGCAGGAGCGTCGGAGAGCAGACCTTCGGGCGTATAGCAAATGACGCTCGAGCGCTTAACGAACTCTTCGACCGAAAGCGGGTTGGAGAACATGGCCGTGCCGCCGGTCGGCAGCGTGTGGTTGGGACCGGCGACGTAATCGCCGAGCGGCTCGGAGCTCCAGGCACCCACAAAGATGGCACCGGCGTTGCGAATGCCGCCGAGCAGGCCCATCGCGTCCTTGCAGTGCAGCTCAAGGTGCTCAGGCGCCACGGTGTTCACGGCCTCGACGGCGGCAGCCATGTCGGCGGCGACCACGATGGTGCCCTCGTTATCGAGCGAGGCGCGCGTGATCTCGGCGCGCGGGGACTGCGCCACCAGAATGTCGATACCCGCCTCGACCTCGTGCGCAAACTGCTCGTCGCAGGTCACCAGATAGCAGGCTGCCAGCGGATCGTGCTCGGCCTGAGCCATCAGGTCGGCCGCGACCACCATAGGCTTGGCCGTGGCATCGGCCAGCACGCAGACCTCGGAGGGACCGGCGACCATGTCGATACCCACGTCACCCGAGACAATCTGCTTGGCAGCGGCAACAAAAGCGTTGCCCGGACCGGTGATTTTATCGACGCGCGGAATGGTCTCGGTACCGTACGCCAGCGCGGCCACGGCCTGAGCGCCGCCCACCATATAGATCTCATCCACGCCGCCGAGCTTGGCTGCCGCGAGCGTGTAGGGGCTGATCAGGCCATCCTTTTGCGGCGGGGTCACCATGACCACGCGCTTGACGCCGGCGACCTTGGCGGGAATGGCATTCATGAGCACGGTGGAGGGATACTGCGCGCGACCGCCCGGCACGTAGATGCCGGCCGCCGCGAGCGGGGTCACCTTAACGCCGAGCATCGTGCCGTCCGCACGCGTGGTAAACCAGCTCTGCTCGACCTCGCGCTGGTGGAACTCGCGAATCTGGCGCGCGGCCTTCTCGAGCGCGGCGACAAAGGCCGGGTCGAGGCCTTCGAGCGCGGCATCGATCTGCTCCTGCGGCAGGCGGAAGCTCTGCAGATCAACACCGTCAAAACGCTGGCAGTAATCGCGCACCGCAGCATCGCCGTTGGCACGCACGTTGGCCACGATATCGCGGGCGGCGTCAACAATTTTTTGCGGTAGCACGCCCTTGCGGTTGAGCTGATTGGTAACGAGACGCTCGCCGGGAGCAAGTTTGATGGTCTTCATATCGGTATCCCCTATCGGTCGAGATTGTGTTCGAAAAACGAGAGGCCGGGCGGCGGCGCCAATTGGCCCGCAGCCCGTACGTTGGGGCGCCCGTGCGCGCTCGCGCTATTGTGCCGAGCCCGCGACGGGCTCAAAATGCTTGTCCTTCACGGCCGCCACCAAGCGATCTGCCAGATTGCGCACGCGCGGATCCAAGCGAGCGGCACCCGGGTTGACAAAGAAGCGGGCCGTGCAGTCCATAATGCGGCCGGTGATGACCAGGTCGTTGTCGCGCAGGGTGGCACCCGTGGCGGTAATGTCCACGATGCGATCGGTCATGCCGACAATGGGGCCCAGCTCGATGTTGCCGTGCAGCGAGACGATATCGGCGTTCACGCCGCGCTCGGCATACCAGGCACTCGCGATGCGCGGGTACTTGGTTGCCACGCGAAGCGAACCGCGGCGGGCATAGTTTCGCTCGGCCTGCCCGGCGCGCCATGCGGGCTCCGCCTCGATAAAGGTGCACAGGCCATAGCCCAGGTCGACCAGCTGCAGCAAGTTGAGGTCGGCCTCGATGAGCGAGTCCCAGCCGCAGATGCCACAGTCGGCACCGCCGCAGCCCACAAAGGCAGGCGCATCGCTGGGGCGCACGATGACAAACTCGATATCGCCGACCGTGCCCTCGCCAGCACGCGTGTCGCGACCGCGCACAATCAGGTGACGGCCGGGATCACGCAGCTCAGAGACGTCCAGGCCCGCGGCCTCGAGCACGTCGAGCGTGTCAGCCTTAAGCGAGCCCTTGGGCACGGCGATGCGCAGCGGACCCTCGGCACCACGGCCCGCGGCGTGATCGCCATCGGAAGCGGCGTCCTCGGCCGAGGTACGCGCGGCCTCCAGGCGCTCGAGCGAAAAGGCAAAGCCCGCCGCCGGCACCTCGATGCCGTCGCCGAACGCGCCGGTAAAGATGGAGTCATAGCGACCGCCCGAGCCCACCGGATCGGGCAAGCCGCCGGCATAGGCCTTAAAGACCAAGCCCGTGTAGTAATCAAAAGAGTTCATGATGGAGAAGTCGAACGACAGCACCTGGGCGTCCTCGGGAGCCAGGCCCTCGACTAGGGCACGCAGTTCACGCGTCAGCGGCGCGGCGATACCGGCAGCCTCCAGCAGCGCGTCCACGCGGTCGAGCACCTCGGCTCCGCCGTGCAAGCGCGGCAGCTCGCTAATGGCGGCCTTGACGGCATCGGACTCGGCGCTTGCCGCCACGCGGGCATCGAGGCCCACAAAGTCGTTGGCGTGCACGCAGCGCAGGGCCTCGGCCGCCAGCTCGCGATCCTCGCACGCCGCGAGCAGCTCCTTAAACGGACGCACGCTACCTGCGATAATGCGCGCATCGGGAAGTGTCAGCTCGCGCACGGCCTCCGCCACCAGCGAAACAATCTCGACATCGCCCGCGGTATCGCCCGCGCCGATAAGCTCAAAGCCCAGCTGCGTAAACTGACGCGAGCCGCCGGCATTGCGCTGACACTCGCGAACCACCGGCGCCTCGTAGCGCAGGCGCAGTGGCAGGTCGGCCGCGCGCATGCGGGTCGAAACCAGGCGCACGATCGGCAGCGTGTTGTCGGGACGGACCACCAGCAGGCGTCCGTCGTCGTCAAAGAGCTTAAACGGCGTGTCCGCAATGCGGCCGCCCTCCTCGAGCGAGCCCTTGTCCTCGAGCAGCGGCGTCTCGACCGGAAGGTAATGATGCTCCCTAAAGCAGCCCTTCACCGTCAGCGCGATCTCCTCGCGCGCCTGAGCCTCCTCGGGCAATATGTCCCGGAATCCCCACGGTGTGGCCGTCATCTGGTGAGCCTCCTCATGCTGCGTTTCATATAGAACAGAAGACCAGCATAGCTCCGCCGGTCTTCTGGGTACTTTAGCATACTAGAGTACTTGCGGGGAGAATCGTCCTCTTCGGCTCACGCCGTATTCATTTGGAAACATAGGAGCGGATTGTCGCAACCCAACCCCACCTAGACGCCAATCGCACGACGATACTCTGCCATTACCTGCGCATCGGCAGCTGCGGGGTCGGCAAAATAGCGCCAGTCATAGGTCTCGGCCGAAACAACTCCGCGATAGCCGCGCGCCACCAGCCTATCCAGGTCGGCGCGCATATCGCGGTCGCCGTCACCCCAGGCAAGATGCGTCGTGCCATCTGCCGCAACATCGACAAAATGCACGTGGGCGACATCATCGCCAAGCAGATCGAAATAATCGTCGATGGTATCCCCCGCCACCGCCATAGCGCCCAAATCAAGACACGCCTTAAGTGCCGGATGATCAACTGCCTCGATCATGCGCTTCGTATCGGCCGCCGAGTTCACGATCATCGACTCAACCGGCTGCAGGGCCTCGAGCACCAGTCGCACGCCGCACTCTCCCGCATGCTCGGCAATCGCACGCAGCATCGAGGCGCTGCGACCCCACGCGTCCTCGATCGGCTCGTTCAAAAATGCCCAGCCGCTCGAGACCATGACCTGCTCGGCTCCAAGTTCCGCCGCGATATCTACAACGTTCTTAAAGTACGCGAGCGTGCGGGCACGCGCCTCATTCCCGCGCGCCGCGATATTCCACGGCTTGGGGTTGTTCTGTTCGGGACAAAGCCCCACAATCCGAACCCCATACCGCTGCGACAGCTCCCGCACCTGCTCGAGCGAATCGTATCCATGGCAATCGACATACAGATGCATCGCCCCGGTCCAGAACTCGCAACACGTGTAGCCCGAGGCCGCTGCCGAAGAAAAGAATTCCTCAAGGTCAAAATAACGATGGCTGATATTCATGACGGCAAGCAGGGGGTAGCTCATAATTACTCTCCAACCTAAACGAGGCCCCGTTCCATATAGGAGCGGAGCCCAATTACACAAACGTTATTTGCTCTTAATAGTCGAACTGGTGATAGTAGCGACGATACTTGAGGTTGTGCTTGGTGACCGTCTCGTAGTAGCGAGCCAGGCGGTCGGTCACGAGCACCGTCAGAATCCACGGGGAGACGATGACGCGGAACTCGTCGTCAAGGCCGGGG
>JAXJKV010000050.1:0-10061 GCA_036297525.1 Collinsella sp. | reverse complement strand
GCCCGGTCCCGTTCCGAACCCGGAAGCTAAGCCCCATCGCGCCGAGAGTACTGCGGGGTCAGCCCGTGGGAGGCCAGGGCGCCGCTGACCGGTGGACGGCACCGAGCCGTCATCCGAGATGGAGAAGGGGGAGGCCTCGCGGCCTCCCCCTTTTTGCGTTATATACACGTTGTACTTTGGGACCTAGCTCCCCCGTATACGCTCTTACTGTTTGGCTGTATTTTGAGTTCTTCTAGTGTATTTGAGCGATAATTACTCGCATTGGCGTTAGGGAGGGCTTGATGTTTACCGTATTTGTCTTGGGCAATATTGCTTCGGGTAAGTCGACTGCCTGCCGCTATTTCGAATCTCGTGGCGCTATGCTTATCGATCTGGATGAGCTTGCAAAATCTCTGTATGTACCGGGCTCTGATATCGTCAATACTCTCGCGGATGAATTCGGTTGGGACATTTTGGATGAGGAAGGCGGCATTCGCCGCAGCATCCTCGCTTCTCGAGCTTTTGCTTCTCCTGATTCGGTCGCACGGCTCAATGGCATTGTGCATCCCGTTCTCATTGAACAGCTTTCGCTTAGGATTTTCGATCCGGTTTGTTGTACGGTTTCATCTCCTCGTTATCGCTTTGCGGTGGTCGAGGTTTCTGCTCCGACTGGTTTTGAGGATGCATTTGGCTTGGCTGATGAAATTCTGGTCATCAGCGCCCCTTTGTCAGTTCGTCGCGAGCGCGCTATTCAACGTGGCATGGAGCCATCTGATTTCGATGCCCGTTCTGCTTGTCAGCCCGATGAGTCTGCGCTGTGCAATCTCGCTACAACGGTGATTGATAATGCCTCAGGCGATAATTCGCTCTTTGAGCAGCTTGACTCATGGCTTTCATTCCATGGGTTTATAGACGCTGCGGATAAGGAGGATGCCGATGCCTAAGACACGTTTCTTTACGTGGTATCGCCTTATACCGCTGGCTGTCGTTTTTGCCTTCGGCCTTATCTCATTCGTTTACTCGTATGCTCCTGCCGCTTTCTTTAAGCCGCTGTATCCGATTGACTACGAGGCGTATGTAAAGCAATCCAGTATTTCGCATAATCTGGATCCGTATCTGGTGTGCGCTGTCATTAAGTCTGAATCGAATTGGGATCCCGAGGCCGAGTCGAATCAGGGTGCTCAGGGATTGATGCAGCTGATGCCCGAGACTGCCCAGGATATGATCGCCAAGGGCCTTGTCGACGGTGGCGAGTATTCGGCCGATAACCTTAACGATCCGGCTACGAATATCGAGTTTGGCTGTGCGTATCTCTCGTATCTTCTAGCGTATTTTAACGGGTCGACTGACAGTGCTATTGCCGCCTATAACGCCGGCATGGGCAATGTCGACGGATGGGCGCAGCAGAGTACGTCGCTTCATAATGCAATCACCTTTCCCGAGACGCAGGCGTATCTGATTCGTGTCAATAATGCCTGGGTTCGCTACAAGACCCTCTATCCCGATCGGTTCGTATAGGACTATGCCTGCCGCCTGCGTATACTGCAGATATATGAGTTAGGAGTATCCATGGCGGAATTTGAAGTAGAACGCGTTGGTGGTGAACTTAAGCGCTTTGGCGTTGAAGGCTCTGACGTGCCGTTTAAGGTCGTGTCTCCCTATGAGCCTGCCGGTTCCCAGCCTAAGGCCATTGAGTCGCTTGTGCAGGGCGTGAGGGACGGAGACCGCTATCAGGTTTTGCTGGGCGTGACTGGTTCGGGCAAGACCTTCACGATGGCAAAGACTATTGAGGCCCTGGGAAAGCCGACGCTGGTCATGGCTCCGAATAAAACGCTCGCCGCTCAGCTTGCGAGCGAGCTCAAAGAGTTCTTTCCCAACAACGCTGTGGTCTACTTCGTCTCGTACTACGACTACTATCAGCCCGAGGCATATGTGCCGCAAAGCGATACATATATCGAGAAAGACTCCTCGATTAACGAAGAGGTTGAGATGCTGCGACATCAGGCGACCGCATCGCTGCTCTCTCGACGCGATGTGATCGTTGTCGCATCGGTCTCGTGTATCTATGGCATTGGCTCTCCTGAGGACTATGCGGGTCTGGCTCCAAACGTCGACAAGAAGGTGCCGCTCGAGCGCGATGACTTTATCCATGCACTTATCGACATTCAATATGATCGCAATGACTATGACCTGGCACGCGGCACGTTCCGCGTGCGCGGCGATGTTGTCGACGTGTATCCGCCTTATGCCGAGCATCCGTTGCGGTTTGAGTTCTTTGGCGACGAGGTCGAGCTGATTGCCGAGATCGATGAGGTCACCGGTGAGATGCTTCGTGAGTACGAGGCCATCCCCGTATGGCCGGCATCGCACTACGTGACCGAGAAGCCGAAGGTCAAGGCGGCTCTGAAATCGATCAGCGAAGAGTGCGAGAAGCGCGTGGCGGAGCTCAAGGCGACCGACAAGTTGCTCGAGGCGCAGCGTCTGCAGCAGCGCACCGATTATGATCTTGAGATGCTCGAGACGATGGGCTTTTGCAACGGCATCGAGAACTACTCGCGTCATCTGGACGGTCGCAAGCCGGGTGAGCCGCCGTTTACCCTAATCGATTACTTTCCCAAGGATATGCTCTGCATCATCGATGAGAGCCATGTGACGGTGCCGCAGATTCGCGGCATGCACGAAGGTGACCGCTCGCGTAAGGTGACGCTGGTGGAACACGGTTTTCGCCTGCCCTCGGCGCTCGATAACCGCCCGCTTCGTTTCGATGAGTTTGAGGCAAGGATACCCCAGTTTATCTATGTTTCGGCCACGCCGGGCGATTACGAGCTGCGGGTGAGCCAGAACGACGTTGAGCAGATTATTCGTCCGACCGGTCTGCTCGATCCCAAGATCGATGTGCGTCCGGTTCGCGGTCAGATTGACGATCTTGAGGACGAGATTCGCGAGCGCGTTGCCCGCAAGGAGCGCGTGCTGGTGACCACGTTGACCAAGCGCATGGCCGAGGACCTGACCGACCATCTGCTTGATGCGGGCATTAAGGTCAATTACATGCATTCTGATACGGCGACAATGGACCGTGTCGAGATCCTGCGAACGCTGCGCGAGGGCAAGATCGATGTCCTCGTTGGCATCAACCTGCTTCGCGAGGGCTTGGATCTTCCCGAGGTCTCACTGGTGGCAATTCTCGATGCCGATAAGGAAGGCTTCTTGCGCAACCGCCGTTCGCTGATTCAGACGATTGGCCGCGCGGCCCGTAACGCCGATGGCGAAGTCATCATGTACGCGGACGTTGTGACCGATTCGATGAAAGAGGCCATCGAGGAGACGCAGCGCCGTCGCGAGATTCAGATGGCATATAACGAAGAGCATGGCATTGTGCCCAAGACAGTGCGCAAGGCCATCAACGACATCTCAAGTTTTATTGCCGAGGCCGAAAAAACCGTGGGTTCCAAGGGACGCTCGAAGGGCGACTCTCTTGGCCATGGTGCATTCTATACACCCGATGAGTCGGGCGAGGGCGGCGTGCCGGAAACGGTGGCGCCCGAGCAGACACTTGCGGAGCAGTTGGAAGAACTGCCGCATGACGAGCTTGTGCGGATCGTCGAAACTATGGAAGAGGATATGCGTAACGCTTCTGCCGCCATGGACTTTGAGGAGGCGGCGCGCCTGCGCGATGCTGTCGTTCAGATTCGGGCGATGCTCGAGGGTGCGTCTGAGGACGAGACGATCGAGCGCTTGCGTTTGCAGGCCCGCAAGGGTTCCACGTTCGCATCGGGCAGAAAACGCCAGGGTGCACGGTTTAAGAAATAGCGAACATGCCCCGAGTTCCCTGTGGAGCTCGGGCCTGTGTCTTTTGCGCACTGGAATTCGTGCGTTAGAGGTCTGCAATCAGGGCTTCGGCACAACGGATGCCGTCGGTGGCCGCGCTCATGATGCCGCCAGCATATCCAGCTCCCTCACCACAAGGGTAGAGGCCCGGGGTCGACACGGCATGGCACGTTCGGTCTCGGGTGACAGTGACAGGTGAGCTCGAACGAGTCTCCACGCCGGTAAGAACGGCATCGGGACGGTCGTAGCCTCGTAGCTTTTTTCCGAGTAGGGGAAGTCCCAGGCGGAGCGACTCGACGATATGCTGCGGCAGGGCTTCGTCAATTGCCGTCCAGGACACACCGAGCGGATAGGTGGGCTTTACCTTTCCGGGCGCCTTGCTGGCGCGTCCTGCGAGGAAATCTCCGACGAGTTGTGCCGGTGCGTTCCAGTTGGAACCGCCCAGGCGATAGGCGGCCGCCTCGCAGGCACGCTGGAGCCCGATGCCGGCGAGCGGGTCATCGTTGGGAAGGTCCTCAGGCGTGACGTTAACGAGCAAGGCGGCATTTGCGTTGCGTCCGTCGCGGGCATTGAGGCTAGCGCCGTTGACGCACAGGTGGCCCTGCTCGGAAGAGGCGGCGACAACCTGTCCGCCGGGGCACATGCAAAACGAGAACACGCTGCGGCCGTTGGGAAGATGGGCAACAAGTTTGTAAGGGGCCGCCCCGAGCGCTGGATGTCCCGCCGAGGCTCCATATTGGGTTCGATCGATGTCGCGCTGCGGATGCTCGATGCGAACGCCCATGGCAAAGGTCTTTTGTGCGAGGGCCACGTTGTGGTCCTTAAGGAGCTCAAAAATATCGCGAGCAGAATGCCCGCAGGCGAGGATGAGGTGCTTTGTCTCGATTGGCTCGCAAGCGGCGTCTTGGGACGATTGGACATCAATACCGGTAATGGCGCCAGACGCGTCGATGTGAATGTCGACGAGCTTTGTTCGATAACGGACGACACCTCCGAGCTGCTCGATGCGCTGGGATATAGCGGTGACAACCGTGGGAAGGATGTCGGAGCCAATGTGCGGCTTGGCATCCCACAGAATATCGCGGGGCGCGCCCGCCTCGACGAAGGTTTCGAGGATAAGGCGATGGGCGGGATTTTTGGTTCCCGTATTGAGCTTGCCGTCCGAGAAGGTCCCCGCGCCGCCCAGGCCAAACTGGATATTGCTCTCGGGGTCGAGGATGCGCTCCTTTAGAAAGAGATCGATCGCATGCGAGCGGCGAAATGCTGGGTCGCCGCGCTCGATGAGCAAGGGCTTAAGACCCGCTTCGGCAAGGGTGAGTGCAGCGAAAAGGCCAGCGCATCCGGCGCCGACAACGACAGGGCATTCTTGAGGTGCGTCGGAGACGGGGGAGGGGAATGAGGGCCCATCGTCCTCTATCGCGCGTACGCGCGAGCGGTCACGCTCGGCGACGCTGTCGACCGCTTCTCGCTCGAGGTGGGGACTAGTCAGCTCAACACGAAAGCTCAGGATAAAATGGACGTCTCGTTTTTTGCGAGCGTCGATTGACTTGCGGTGGAGCTCGATGGACTTGATCTCGGAGTCCTTGCAACGTAGGACGCGCTTGGCGACTCGCTTGCCAACAATGAGGCAGGCATTTTCATCGCCGGCTTCATCGAGCGACGCGTTGACTTGGGTGATTTCGATCATCGAGGTCTCCTTAGAGGCAAGAAAGAGGCCGTCCGGTATCCCAGACGGCCCGAATGCGTTTTTGATTATAGACTGCGCGGCTACAGGCTGCTTGCGGCGCGAATGCCCGAGAGCCAGGCCCACGCAAGGTTAAAGCCTCCGCAATCGGCGTCGATGTCGAGCGCTTCGCCGCAGATGTAAAGCGGGGCGTCGACAGCGCTGCGCGCGCGTAGACTGGGTGTTGAGATGCTCTCGACAGATACGCCACCACGCGTGACCTGCGCCGAGCGCTCCTCGGCTGTTCCCTCGACGAGCAACTTAAAGTGCTTGAGGATCGAGACCAGGTGGATGACATCGTTGGAGCCTGGATGGCACTGCTCGAACGCCGTGCAGACGACGCGGGAGAGTTGCGGGGCGAGCATGCCGTCGAGCCAACGGGGATCGCGGGGCGAAAAGCCGCCGAGCAGCTCAACGCGCCGGTTGAGCATATCGAACAGCTCGTCTTTGGAGAGGTCGGGGAAAACGTCGAGCAGGATCGTATCGCCGTGCTGGATACGACGGGAGAGGTTGAAGACAGCGACGCCCGAGATACCGAAGGTTCGAAACAGGACTTCACCGTCTTCGTGCCAGAGCTCATTATGATTGCGGGCGAGCGTCAAGCGGGCGCGGACGCGCAGGCCATCCAACGCCTTGAGTGCCGCCCGATCGCCGACGACCGTTGCCGATACGGGGCAGAGGATGGGGCGCAGCGAAGTGAGGGGGAGGCGAAACGTATCGGCGATACCGGTGGGGTTGCCGCCCGTGGCGATAATTACGGCATGTGCCTCCAGGGCCTCGTTCTTGCGAGGGACATCGGCGAGCGCTTTCCGAAGCGAGCGGAGCTCCGATTTTCGGTCGTCGTGCTTTTTTGCCTTGAGTGCCCGCGCTGGACGGTCTATTTGGAGTGTCCAGCCTTCGGAAGCTTTGTGCGCCGAGGCAACGTTGGCTCCGCAGATTAAGGTGATACCTAGGCGGTCGCAAACGTTGAGAAGCGCGTCGCGCACCGATTCGGCGCGAAGGGAGCGCGGGTACAGTCGGCCTTCCTCGGAGGTTGTCATGATGCCCAGCGAGGAGAAGAAACCCATAAGCTCTTGTTCGGGCTGGGGGCCCATGACGGATTCGACGAATGCGGGGTGGTTATACCGCTGAGGATCAATCGATTCGTTGGAGAGGTTGCAGCGGCCGTTACCGGTCGCAAGGAGCTTAAGGCCACAGGCGACATCGCGCTCAACGATGCAGACGCTTTTGCCAGCGCGTGCGGCCGTAATGGCGGCGGCGAGGCCTGAAGCCCCGCCGCCGATTACCAGGACGTCATAGAAGGCGCTCGCGTTCACTTAGGCCTCGTCGGTCTCGTGCGGGGTAATGGCCTCGACGGCAGAGACTGCCTTGGGCAACATGCCATCGGGCAGCGCGGTCTCGACCTCGCCCTTATCGCAGGCCTCGGCGAGTGCCGGATTAATGGGAAGCTGGCCCAAGATGTCGAGATTATAGCGATCTGCGACCTCGGGGAGCTTGCTTTTGCCAAAGACCTCAATCTTCTTGCCGCAGTCGGGGCACTCAATATAGCTCATGTTCTCGACAATGCCCAGAATGGGGACGTTCATCTTCTCGGCCATGTTGACCGCCTTGGCGACGATCATCGAGACCAGATCCTGCGGGCTCGTGACGATGACGATGCCGTCGACGGGCAACGACTGGAAGACGGTGAGCGCGACATCGCCTGTTCCCGGAGGCATGTCGACCAGCAGGTAGTCGATGGGGCCCCACGAGGTCTCGCTCCAGAACTGCCTAATGGCGCCTGCGATGACCGGACCGCGCCAAAGGACGGGGTCGGTCTCGTTTTGGAGCAGCAGGTTGGAGCTCATGACTTTGACGCCGTGCTCGGAGATTTCAGGCAGCATGAGGTTGCCAAGGGCATGGACGTGGCGTCCGCTCATACCGAACATCTTGGGGATGGAGGGACCGGTGATGTCGGCATCGAGGACGCCGACCTTGTGACCGTGGCGGGCAAGCTCGGTGGCGATGGCACCGGTGACAAACGACTTGCCGACACCGCCCTTGCCGGAAAGCACGGCGATGACGCGCTTGACCTCGGACAGCGTATTCTCCTTAAATTGCGACGGCGACGTTTGTCCGCCGGCGGCCTGTGCGTGCTCGCAACCCATGTATGACTCCTTTGTATATGTTGGGGCCGGGGCCCCGCGATGTGACACGAGCGTCATTGTACCCTCGTTTGCGAGCGGGAGTCATTTGCGATGCATTTGGGCCGAGCGTGCTTGCAATACGATGGGCCCAAGCGAATGGGCGGGCTTACTGAACTTTGCTGGCGAACTCGAGGTATTGCATGCGCTGCAGCTTGTCGATCGTCGAGGTGTATGGGCTGTCTTCAGATTCCAAGTCGTAGCGCAGCCCGTCGGCACCGAGATAGCCGGCGACATTGATGGTGGGCACATCTGACCTTGTTGCAAGCAGGGCCTTTTGATAGTCGGTGAGCGGCGCGCCGATCTTATTAAGGGTAATGGCTGCAATCTCGTTTGCCCCGACGGTGTCGTAGACGTTGAGCTCGGTATTGCCGGCGATTTCATAGTTAGCCCAGACGAAATAGGTCGACTGATAGACACGGAAAGCGTGGCTTGCCGTGTCTTCCTGAGGGTACAGCTCGTCGTTGAGAGTCGTTGCGGCGCTCGGCTGATGGTCGCCAAAAAAGACAAGAACAACCGGTCTGCCGATATTGCGGAGCTCGTTGATAAAGTACTCGAGGTCCCGGTCGGATGCGTTGATGCAGGTGAGATAGGTGTTGAGCGCGCTATTGGCGCCCTCGCTGGCTCCCTCGACCCAATAGTTTGTCAGCTCTTCGGCGGGAACGGTGCCATAGTCGTAGCCGCCGTGATTTTGCATCGTGACGTCAAAGATGAACTGCGGCGCATAGTCGGTTCTAAGCAGGTCGAGTATCTTGTCGTAGGTGGCGTAGTCGCATACGCCGGCATGGTAACAGGGTGCACCTTCGAAATCGCCGATTGAAAGAAAGTCTCCAAAGCCCAGCTGCTGATAGATTTTATCTCGATGGTAGTTGACGGGGTTTTGCGGGTGCATGGCGGTAGCGGTATACCCAAGCTCTTTAAGGTCCTTTGCCAGGCTGTTGACGCCATTCATCTGATACAGCTGATAGGGGATCTTGCCTAATCCGACAAAGGCCGTTGTTGCTCCGGTCAAAAATTCGAATTCGGAGTTTGCCGTTCCGCCACCGGTGACCGAAGCGAGCATGGTGCCGCGAACAAGTGTGTCGGGAAGCGAGTTGTAGAATGCGGGGCCGGTGTACCCGGCCGCCTGGAGCTGCTCAAAGCACGAAAGGTCGCTAAAACTCTCGTTCATGACGGCAACAATCGTCGGCTTGATTTCATTGAACTGGGCAACGGCAGCCGCGCGCTGCTCGCTCGAGCCATACGTGCTGTCGTAGGCGGCGGCGAGCTCCTGCTCGATGCTCTGCGCCTCATCGGGCGTATAGTCTTCGGGCTTCTCAATGGGCAACTCGTTGACCATTTCGGTGAACGAAGTGATAAAACCCTGAGACGTATATGTGGTGATGGGCTGCCAACGGTCAAATCCAAAATCCAGCGCCTGCTCCAAGTCGATGCTGGAAAAGCCCGAGAGCCCCACAACGGTCACTAGCAGAAAAGCGCAGAGGTTAGCGGCGATTGCGGGGAAGACATGGGTGGACGTACGGAGCTTGCGCGGTCGGATAAGCGAAAGAAGCCCCAGGGAAATCTCCAGCAGGGCGAGAGAGGTTACGATTCCGGCGGTAAAGGTAAACTCGTATCCCTCGCTCACTTCCATTGCGGTGCCAAGGGCCAAGATATCGCTTGGCAGGATGGCCTCGCCTTTAAACGTTATGACGAAGTGCTCGGCAATGCCAAGGATGCAACAGGCGACGGGCACGAGGGCCATGACACCTCCATGACGCTGTCCCAGCAAATAAAGGGAGAGCAGAACCGTCGCGAGCAGACCGACGGAAAACCCGAATGAGTTGGCGGGAATGCGATAGAACGTTTCGTTACAGGCAATTTCGAGTGAAACGAACGAGAGCGCTGAAACAGCGGCGATGACAAGGATGTCACGGCAAATACAGGCAACCGTTCCCGTCGCAAGATCGGTTTGGTCGATAAGTCCCGAAACCAAGGGCTCGACAAGAAGTATGACGGCGGTAGCACCGAGCGCCGAATAAGAAAGGACCCATAGGGAATTGTCCTCATTTACGAGCAATTGATTCGTAATCCATGCAGCTACCATGCCGAGCGGGATGAGGAGCGTCGCGCACCAAAAGACGCGGGCAATGGGCGGCTTTTCATTGTGTTTGATTGAAAAATACACGCGCACCACGACGATGGCCACGATAAGGACGGCGATGAATATGGGCAGATTGGCCATGTCGCTCGAAGTGATTTCAAGGGGGATATCTTCGGTCATGGACGTTCCTCTGTTACGGCAAATTAAGTTCAGTATTAGATTACTGTAACCTTTCCACGGCATTTCGAGAAACAAAGCGCCCGAT
>JAXJKV010000049.1:0-14332 GCA_036297525.1 Collinsella sp. | reverse complement strand
AGGACATCTTCAAGTACATAGAGCTCTATTACAATAGGGTGCGCATGCATTCCACCCTGGGCTACATGTCTCCAGTGGAATACGAGCGGCAATACGCTTGAGGATCCTTAAAAGAAAGTCCAGTTTATCCTTCCCACTCCATAGGCCGCGAGGGCCTGATTCCGGTACTCCTCCGGGGTCAGGCCCTTCAATCTTACCTGCCTCCGGCTCGTGTTCCAGTGGACTATGTATTCCTCCAGGTCGCGTTTGAAATCCTCGAACGTCTTCCACTCGCGGCCCCTGTAGAACTCGTCCTTGACGTGGCCGAAGAGCTGCTCGGTGGCGGCATTGTCGATGCAGTTCGCCTTCCTGGACATGCTCTGGACGATGCCGGCGGCCTCGAGCCTGGATGTGTACGAGGCGTGCTGGTACTGCCAGCCCCGGTCCGAGTGCATGGTCGGGGCGGCGCCCTCGGGGATCTTGGACAGCAGCTCGTCGAGCATCCTCGCCTGCTGGGCCATGTCGGGCGTGGTCTATATGTCGCTCGCCACGATCTCCTTGGTGCAGAAGTCCAGCGTCGGGGCCCAGTAGGCCTTGCCGCCGGCCACCTTGAACTCGGTGACGTCCGTCCCCAGCTTCCGCCACGGGGCCCCGGCGTCGAAATCCCTCGCGATCACGTTCTCGAACGTCCTGCCGACGACGCCCCTGTACGAGTTGTACCTGTGGTAGGCCGTCTCGCGTCTGATCCCGCAGCGAATCCCCATCTCGCGCATCATCTTGAGCACGGTCTTGTCGGCTATCACGGCCCCCTCTTCCGCCCTGAGGCACATCGCTATCTGCCGGTGCCCGCAGCCGTTGGCGGTGCGCGAGAAGATCTCGGCGGCCGCCTCCCGGAGCTCGGGGCGCGTGGGCCTCGGCGGGTGCGCGAGGGCGTAGTAGTAGGTCGACCTCTTGAGCTCGGCGCATGCGAGCAGGTGCCCGAGCGCGTGCCCCTCGGCGCGCAGGGCCGCGACCGCTTCGGCCTTCGCCCTGGTCAGAGCTCCTCCTCGCGGGTCCGCGGCCTCGCCCTGGAACCGCTCGACCGGCCCTTGGGCCTCGGGCGCAGGGCCTCCGCGCCGCCCCGGCGGCATAGCGCGCACCACTTCTTGAGCGGCGACATCGACATTATGCCGAACGCCGCCATCGCCTCGGTCTTCGTCATGCCGCCGTCGACGACGGCGGAGGCGGCGGCGACCTTCTGCTCGTATGTGTACCTGCCCTGCTTTCCGTCCATGCGCAGCAGCACCTCGCTCCCGAATGCGCGGTATATCTCCTGCCATCTTCTCACGGCTTCCGCGGGAAGCGAAAGGGCAATCGCGGCGGATTTATACCCGTGCCCGAGCTCGAAGAGCCCTATGGCCGCCTTCCTGGCCTCGACATCATGCTTCACCCTCAAATCAACGCGCATAAAGAAAGCCTCCCATTTCTCATGTCCAAGAAATGGGAGGCAGTTCACTTGATGCGGAGCCGGGCCTTAGTCGCTAGAACGGCGGAACCAACTACTCTACCGTGACGCTCTTGGCGAGGTTTCGGGGCTGGTCGACGTCGCAGCCGCGCAGGATGGCGACCTCGCGTGCGAGCAGCTGCAGAGGAACGCTCGCCGTGATGGGGCTGAACACGTCGCGGACTGCTGGCACGCGGATAATGCAGTCGGCGATCTTGTTGATCTCCTCGTCGCCCTCGGTGGCAACGACGATGACCTTGGCACCGCGCGCCTTGCACTCCATAAGGTTCGACACGGTCTTGTCGTAGGTGGCACTCTTGGTGGCCACAGCGATGACAGGGAAGCCCGGGTCGATCAGGGCAATGGGGCCGTGCTTCATCTCGCCGGCGGCGTAGGCCTCGGCGTGCAGGTAGCTGACCTCCTTGAGCTTGAGCGCACCCTCGTAGGAAATAGCGGCACCCATGCCGCGGCCCACGAACAGCGCCGACTGCGCATCCTTGCACAGCAGGGCAGCCTCATGCACGGCATCGGTCTGCGTGTCCAAAATCCACTGGATCTGCTCGGCCGTATCGGAAAGCTCGCGGAACAGCATGCGTGCCTGTTTGGTGGTCAGGCGGTACTTGACCTGCGCCAGCAGCAGGGCCAGCAGCGTCAGGCTCACAACCTGGCCGATGAAGCTCTTGGTCGAGGCGACCGCGATCTCCTTGTTGGCCTTGGTGTAGATGACGCCGTCGCTCTCACGCGCCACGGGGCTGCCCACCACGTTGGTGATGCCGAAGACCTTGGCACCCTTGATGCGCGCGTCGCGAATGGCGGCAAGGGTATCGGCCGTCTCGCCCGACTGGGACACGGCAACGACAAGCGTCGTCGGCGTAATGATGGGGTTGCGATAACGGAACTCGCTGGCCGCCTCCACCTCGGTGGGGATGCGAGCCCAGCCCTCAATGAGATTCTTGGCAATGAGGCCAGCGTGATAGCTGGTGCCGCAAGCGATCACGTAGACGCGGTCGATGTCGTTGAGCTCCTCGAGCGAAAGGCCCAGCTCGTCGATGTCGAGCTCGCCGGCCGGCGTCATACGACCAACCAGCGTGTCGCGCACGACGCGCGGCTGCTCGTGAATCTCCTTGAGCATAAAGTCGGGATAACCGCCCTTTTCTGCCATGTCCAGGTCCCAATCGATGTGGGTGACCTTGGGCTCGATAACGTTGCCGGCCTCGTCGGTGTACTCGACGCCTGCGGGCGTGAGCTTGGCAAACTGACCGTCCTCGAGCACCACGACATCGCGGGTGGCGTCGATGAGCGCGATGACATCGGAAGCAACATAGGAGCCGGTTTCGCCCACACCGACTACGATCGGGGAATCCTTGCGGGCCACGGCGATCACGCCGGGCTCGTCAGCGCACACGGCGGCCAGACCATAGGCACCGACCACGTGGGTGCAAGCCTCGCGCACGGAGGCCATCAGGTCGTGCGTCTCGGCATAGGCCTCTTCGATCAGATGCGCGAAGACCTCGGTATCGGTCTCGCTCTTAAAGTGGTGGCCGCGACCCTCCAACTCTTCGCGCAGCTCGGCGAAGTTCTCGATGATGCCGTTGTGGACGATGGCGATACGACCGTCGCAGCTGGTGTGGGGGTGAGCGTTAACGACGGAGGGCTTGCCGTGGGTGGCCCAACGGGTGTGGCCGATACCGCAGGTAGCGTCGCTGTCGATATTGGAAAGCTCGCTCTCCAAGCCCGCGACCTTACCCACGCGGCGGATGACATCGAGGTGCGCCGCGGCGCCCTCGCCCACCTCGAGCGCGACGCCCGAGGAGTCATAGCCGCGATACTCCATACGCTTGAGGCCCGTGACCAGGATGTTCTTTGCAATATCAGAGCCGGTGTAGCCGACAATTCCGCACATAGGATAAATCCCTTCGTCCGCTTGACTGCAAAACGTCCACGCACAGGGGGCGCTGAGACGCATAACGTTCGAGTATTGTACTCACGCAAACGCAAGCTGATATACCAGAAGTGGTATCTCAACTTAGATACCACTCGATGCACACACGTCCAGCCGGTCCAAACCACCACAAAGGTACCTGCCCCCTTCGTGGTGGTCGCGCTGGCAACGGCGTTTCCCCAGATAAACCTGCCAAAATAAACCTGTCCCTTTTTGGTAGGTTTGGGATGCTACAATCTGGCTTGTACTTGAAACGCATCAAAGGGGCCGCTATGGCAAAGGTAAAAATCAGCGACGTCGCGCGCGAGGCCGGGGTTTCGTTGGGCACGGTTTCCAACGCGCTCAACCACCCCGAAAAGCTGCGCCCCGAGACCCTCAAGCTCATCAACGAGACCATCAATCGCCTTGGCTACCTGCCCAACCAAAGCGCCCGTCAGCTCGCGGGCGGTGCCACCAAGTCCTTTGGCCTGGTGCTCCCCCGTCTCGATCACGGCTTTTCGCTCCAAATCGCCAGCGGCGCCCACAACGAGGCCCGCAAGCACGGCTACGACTTGCTCATCGCCAACGCCGATAACGACGATATTCTCGAGGATCATTACCTGCGCTACTTTATGGGCACCCAGATGTCCGGCGTCATGGTTCAGCCCATGGCATCCCCCGACTGGCACCCCGCCATGACCAAGATGCCCGTGCCGATCGTCCATCTGGACATCCATTGCTCCGAGCCCGGCTACTACGTAGCGGCCGACAACGAGGCCCAGGGTCGCATCATTGCCGAACTTGCTATCGCCCGCGGCGCGCACCATATTGTCGTCGTCGGCCGAGCAGCATTTATGCAACTCACTCTGCGCGTCCTTGGCATTCATAAGGCGCTCGCCCTGCACCCCGATATCAAGATCGAAGTCATCGACGCCGGCGAATGGAATACCGCTGCCGACGGCTACGGCATCGGTGCCCAAATCGCCGAGCGCCCCGCGGACGAACGTCCCGATTTTGTCGTCGGCCTGACCGATGTGTTGGCCTCGGGCGTCGTTTCGGCACTGGTCGACAAGGGCATCTCTGTCCCCGGGCAAGTACGCGTGGCCGGATGCGACGGCAACCCGCTCGCTTGGAGCGGATCGGTCCCGCTCACTACGGTAGCGCCCCCGGGCTACGAGATTGGCCGCAAGGGTGTCCAACTGCTGATGGAGCAAATCGAGAACAAGGCCCCGGCAAAGATCAAGCATATCCGTGTCGGCTCCGCAGCGCGTACCGTCACCGCAGTCGCCGCCGAGGATATCAACCGCCAAGAACTGGTACGTCCGTTCCTACTGGAACGCACCAGCACCCAGGCAAGCAGCCAGACCGACGCCACGGCCATCAACCTCGGTGCGTATCTATAGCACGCCCGCGAGTATGCTAAGTCGCCGCTTAAGCAAAAGGGGCCCGACCATTGCCGGACCCCTTTTGCTTAAGCGCAAACGTGAGCAATCGCTCGTTTCAACGCCGCAATTTTCTAGCGCACAGTCTTGATTGCCGCCGCCAGGTCGAACAACGTATCGAGCACGGCCTCGCAGCCATCCACCACGTCCTGCGGCAGCGGCACAATATCGGGGACGGCAAAGACGTGGCAGCCGGCCGTGATGCCCGAGACGCAACCATTGCGCGAATCCTCGACCACGGCGCACTCCTCGGGGGCAAAGCCCGCACGCTCGCAGGCGAGCAGATACATCTCGGGGTCGGGCTTGCCGTGCACGACGTCCTCGCCACACGTTACCGTTTCAAACTTGTCAAAAAGACCGACCATCTTAAGGTTGCGCTCGGCCGTAACGAGGCGCGACGACGTCGCTAGGCCCACGTGATAGCCCGCAGCCAGCAGCTCGTCTAGGCACTCGGCGGCGCCGGCCTTAAGTTCCAGTTCGGTCTTGACCATCTCGTCGCGAATCTCCTTGTGGCGGACATAGATCGCCTCGGTGGTTTCGTGGCTGCCATAATGCTTATCGAGGATGTCCATAACATCGGGCAGCGTGCGGCCGATAAACTGATGGATCAGCGCTTCATCAATCGCGAGCCCCAGCTCAGCGGCGCCTGCCTTCCAGGCCTTAATCCCCAAACGCTCGGTATCGACCAGCGTTCCATCCATGTCAAAAATAACAGCCTTGATCATATCGGTCCCCCATCGACTCTCGCTGTCGCGTTGCTGCAACTCTACCGCATTTGGCAACTTGTATATAACGTATATACCATATTGCACTTTCGTTACACAGATAGAAGTCTTATGGCAAGTAACGCATTAGGATTATAGTTTTCAATCGAGTACTCAACGATAAGGAACGTTTCATGATTTTAGACACCACGGCACCCGCAGAGGAGCTTCAAGACAAGCTATCGGCGCTCGAGCAGCTGCTTTTGGCATACGGGCGCGTGGCTATCGGGTTTTCCGGCGGCGTTGACAGCAGCTTTTTGGCCGCCGTATGCGCCCGCGTCATGCCTACCAATACTCTTCTCGTCCATCTCACCACGCCGCTCATCGGCACGCCCGAGCAGGCTTCGTTTGAGCAGTCCGTTGATGGGCAGGCCAATGAGGGGCCGCATTTTAAGCTCCCCGTGCTCAATCTTTCGGTGGATCAGCTGCAGCTCCCCCAAGTAGCCTGCAACGATGCCAATCGCTGCTACCACTGCAAGCACGCCGGCTTTACCGCCATCGTCAACCACGCCAAGTCGCTCGGCTTTCCCACCGTCATCGATGGCAGCAACGCAAGCGATCGCGGTGACTACCGCCCTGGCATGCGCGCGGCAGAAGAGCTCGGCGTACGCTCCCCTCTTATGGAGGTCGGCTTTACCAAGGACGAAGAGCGCGAGCTGCTGCGCGCATGGGGCTCTCCCGTTTGGAACCTGCCGGCGGGAGCATGTCTTGCCACGCGCGTTCCCACGGGCGAGGAGCTTACGCGCGAGAAGGTCGATTTAATCCGCGCCTGCGAGGATTACCTGCACAATCTTGATCTGGCACAGGTACGCGCGCGCTTGATCGGCGGCTGCATGCATATCGAGGCCGCACCCGCAGATGTCGCCAAGATTGCTGCCCTCGGCGGCAACGCCGTCGATGCCGAGGGCAAAACCCCGCTGCCCGCCGTTATCGAGTCCGCGCTGCGCGAACTGGGCTGCGACCATATCTCCCCCGAGGTCACCCCATACATTCACGGCAACATGAACCTGTAGGTTGCGCCGTTTTACAAACGGCGCAACTGCTCGGCGCTGCGCGGGCCCCGGGCACGGCAATCTGACGTTCAACTTCACGAGCGCGACCAAAAGGTCAGCGCCCGCTTGTTTCACGTCACCTTACCGCACCCGGAGCCCGCTCGCTCGCATATGCTCAACCTGCACTGCGTTAACTGACCTGCCAATAAGGGACAGGTTTATTTTGGCAGGTTTTATCTGGGGAAATATCACGAGACAATCGCCCCTCCAGCACCCATCTGGCCTCGAGAGACACTAGAGAGGCGACCCGGCTGCATCTACTTCTTCCGATATCGGCGGTTACGGCTTGTCGATGAACCCATTACTTCGATGAGCCCTTTATCCGTCATTTTTGGCAGATGGTAGCTGACGGACGAATTTTGGCATTCCGTCTCTCTAAAACAAGGCGCTTATCTCTCTAAAGTTAGAGAGATAAGCGCCTTGTTTTAGAGAGACATTAAGAGAGATGTATCGAATTCGCTGCTAGATTGCCTAATGCTATCTCTCTAACCAACCTTCTCTTTAGAGAGACATTTAGAGAGATGAGCGCGACCTCTCTAATCATGGGCTCCACTCTTTAAGGTGCACACTTCCTAACCGTGCCCTAAGTTGCGGTGAAATAGTCCCCGATTAACCTACCAAAAAGGGACAGGTTTATTTTGGCAGGTTTTATCTGGGGAAACGCAAACAGGGCCGCGACGCCTATATGGCGTCGCGGCCCTTTTCCTTGGAGAAGGATCGATTGATTGAACGGGATGACCGTTCTAGTCTTCGAGTCCGCTATTGATGAGCTCCGCAATCTCAACGGGATCGGTGCTCGCGCGCACCTTGTCACGGAAGCCGGCGTCCATCAGCATCACGGCAGCCTCGGAGAGCAGACGCAGGTGCGTGGTTCCAGCCTCGCCGGCGGGCACGTACAGCGCGAGCGCAACATCGACGGGCACCCCATCGAAGCTCGGCCATTCAACGGGCTCGGCCAGTTTAAGCACGGCAACGCCCGGCGTGTGAATCGCGTCGCTTTTGGCATGCGGAACGGCAAAGCCGGCGACAAGGCCGGTCTCGGCCTCGTTCTCGCGAGCAATAAAGGCAGCCTCTACGGCAGATGCGTCATCGGCAAAGCCGAGCTCGATGGCCTGCTCGGACAAATAATGTAGGGCGTCCTCGCGCGAGGCGGCGGTATACCCGATTGTCACTTGGTTGGCAGATACAAATCCCATGGAAACCTTCCTTACAACACGGACCTGACCGCAGCTTCGATGCCGTCGGCGTCCAAACCGTACTTGTGCAGCAAATCGACCGCAGGGCCGGACTCGCCATACACATCGCGCACGCCGACGCGTCGCATCGGCACCGGATGCTGCTCTGCGAGCACCGAGGCCACGGCCTCGCCAAGACCACCGATAATCGAATGCTCCTCGGCGGTGACCACGCGACCAGTCTTCTTGGCGCTGGCAACCACCAGGCGCTCATCAAGCGGCTTAATCGTGTGCATGTTGATGACCTCGGCATCGATACCATCGGCAGCGAGCGCCTCGGCAGCCTCAAGCGCCTCGGCGACCATAAGGCCACAAGCGATGATGGTCACATCGGACCCCTCGCGCACGACCACGCCGCGACCAATCTTGAACTCATAGTCCTCGTGATCGTTGATGACCGGTGTTGCCAGGCGGCCGAAGCGCATGTAAACCGGGCCCTCAAACTCATAGGCGGCGCGCACGCATGCGCGAGCCTCGATGTCATCGGCGGGAACGATTACCGTCATACCCGGGATCGTGCGCATGAGCGCGATGTCCTCGCAGCACTGATGCGTGGCGCCGTCTTCACCGACCGAGATACCCGCATGCGTGGCACCGATTTTGACGTTGAGGTGCGGATAGCCAATGGAATTACGCACTTGTTCGTACGCGCGACCGGCGGCAAACATCGCAAAGGTGCTCGCAAAGGCGACGTGGCCCGTGGTCGCGATGCCGGCGGCGAGCCCCATCAGGTTGCTCTCGGCAATGCCGGCGTCGTAGAAGCGCTCAGGGTGCGCAGCCTTAAACTTACCGGTCTGCGTGGCGGCGGCCAGGTCGGCATCGAGAACCACAAAGTCATCGCGCTCATTGCCCAGCTCGACAAGTGCCTCGCCATAGCTAACGCGCGTGGCGACTTTCTTGACGTCTGCCATTAGAGCTCCTCCCCTGCCACTGCGAGCTCGGCCATGGCCTGCTCAAACTGTTCATCGTTGGGTGCCTTGCCGTGCCAGCCCACCTGGTTTTCCATAAAGGAGACGCCCTTGCCCTTCACCGTCTCGGCGATAATGGCCACGGGCGAGTCGCTCACTTTGCGGGCCTCGGCAAAGGCGGCGGCAATCTGCGCCATGTCGTTACCGTCGGCGAGCTCGATCACATGCCACTTAAAGGCGCGGAACTTGTCAGCGAGCGGCATGGCCGAGTTGACTTCATCGATCGTGCCGTCAATCTGCAAGCCGTTGTGGTCGACGACGGCAACAAGATTGTCGAGCGCATGGTTGCCGGCAAACATGGCCGCCTCCCACACCTGGCCCTCCTCGCACTCGCCGTCGCCCAGCAACGTGTAGACGCGGTAGCCGTCGCCCCAGCGCTTTGCGGCGAGTGCCATTCCAACCGCGGCGGAGATGCCCTGACCGAGCGATCCGGTGGACATATCGATGCCAGGGGCGTCGTTCATGTTGGGATGGCCCTGCAGTCGGCTGCCAATATGACGGAGCGTCTCGAGCTCTTCGACGGGAAAATAGCCGCGATTTGCCAACACCGAATACAGGCCCGGCGCCGCGTGACCCTTGGAGAGCACAAAGCGATCGCGATCGGCCTTGTGAGGGTCGGCAGGATCGATATTCATTTCCTCAAAGTACAGATACGTCATGATGTCGGCGGCACCGAGCGATCCACCCGGGTGTCCCGACTTGGCCGCGTGAACCGCAGTCACGACACCCTTCCTGACCTCATTGGCGACCTTCGCCAGCTCCTGGTTGGTCATACGAATTCCTCTCTTGAGAACAACCCCGGCACCGGATGACGCGATGCCGGGGCAATCCACTCGTTAAGCCTGAGCGACGACCTTCTGCCAGTCAGCCTCAAAAGAGGCGAGGCCCTGGTCGGTCAGCGGATGATGCAGGCACTTCTTGAGAGCGGCCATGGGCACGGTCGCAATATCGGCACCGAGTAGCGCGGCCTGGGTCACGTGGTTGGGCGTACGAACCGAGGCGGTGATGATCTCGACGGTGTCGTCGACGTTCTTGCCCGTCCAGTCGTAGTTCTTAATGCAGGTCACGACGTTGTCGAGCTGCGAGATACCGTCCTCGGCGATGTCATCGAAACGACCGACAAACGGGCTGATGTAGCGAGCACCGGCATTGGCGGCCATAAGGGCCTGCGTCGGCGAGAAGACGAGCGTCATGTTGACGCGCACGCCAGCATCGGCCAGCGCACGGCAGGCGGCAAGGCCGGCCTCGCACACGGGAAGCTTGACCACGATGTTGGGGGCGAGGGCGGCAAGGCGCTTGCCCTCCTCGATCATACCCTCGGCAGTGGTAGCGGTAGACTCGGCGGAAACGGGCAGGCCCTCGCAGAGCTCGGCAATCTTGAGCATATGCGGCTCAAAGTCGGCAAGCTTGCCGCCGGTCTTGGCGTACAGGGACGGGTTGGTGGTAACACCGGCCAGGCAGCCCCAGCTCTTGGCCTCGGCGATCTCGTCCAGATTGGCGGTATCGATAAAGAACTTCATGGTGCAAACTCCTTCGAAGGAATCCAAAACTCAAAAAATAGGACAAAGGGGATGTCCCTTTGTCCTATGTGCCGGGCCTGCGGCTGGGACATGCCCCAGGCCCGGCGTCGTGTAGGAAAAGCTACTTAGTCCTCGAGAGCCTTCTCGATGCGGCTCGTGACGCCCTTGAGGTTAAGACCGACGACGTACTGCTTGATCGGGCGCTTGATGTGCTCGATCACAAAGCGCTTGCCGTCGATGTCTTGGGCAGCGAGGTTGCGATAGAGCTTCTCGACCTGCTCCTTGACCTCGGGATCGTTGAACGCATAGTGGCCGGAGACATCTAGGATCTTCAGGCTGAGCTCATCGTCGGCAAGGATGTCATCGACCTGCAGGTTGACGTCGTCGCCAGTCATCCACTTGCGCCAGCGCTCGGTCTTGATAGCCTTGACCAGCAGCGTGTGATACAGGTCGGAGGGGTCATCGCACAGACCGTTGTCGACCAGGATCTGCTCGGTGGCGCAGAGCTTGAGGTAGGCGCGGGTCTCCTCGGTGCCATACTGCGGAGCGACGTTGGAGGCGGTCACGTGTGCCGGGATGTGCTCGAGCAGCGTCGCGTCGTCCAGATAGTCGGCGTTGTGCTCCTTCAGGCCCACGCCATAGCGCTTGGCCATATCGGCAAGCTCGCGGGCGTTCTTGAAGTTGTAGTGACCGACCTGCTCCGTCCAGCGGGTAAGGGTGCCGGTCTGGCCGACGATAAAGGTGGGCATGGGGCAGCCGCGCTTCTCGAGCTCGGGCTGCAGCTGAGAAATGAACTCCTCGTACTTATCGGTAGAGGTCAAGCCGCCATTGGTCTCCTCGGTACCGACCTCATAGGCGACCTCGGGCAGGTTATGCTCGCGACGGTACTGCTCAAGGTAGTCGATAAGATCGATCGTGCGGCGAAGCACCACGTCGAGCGGAATAACCTTGCCGATCTGATAGGGATCCTTGGTGGGGTCGACCATCAGCAGGTCAAAGCCTGCCTCCATGTCGGCGACGAAGGACTTGCGGGCGAGCTCCATGGCCTCGTCCTCGGGCAGGTGGGCGTTACGCTCCTCGTCGCGCTGCCACGGACCGCCGTGATCTCGGCACAGGTAGTACGGACCGGTGTAACCCACCTCGTCGGCGACCTTCTTGATGTCGGCGGCAAAGCGCGTCTGGTCCCAACCGTTGACGTAGCCGGCGCCCATCTCGTCCATATCGACCTGGTTGCGGCTGGCGATAAACATGGGCGGGAAATCCTCGTCCTTGGCAAGCTCGAACACGGCCTGAATCAGGTTGGGGCTCATGGGGCCAATGCCGACCATGGTTGCGTGATCGCCGCTATCCTGCAGTTTGAGCATGCCCTGAACGGCCTGGCGGATGGTGAGGTTGGACATTTTGTTCTCCTTCTCCAGAGGATTTTTGACAAAAGTTCCCTGGGACCCAGATGCGGGCCCTATCAGTACGGATGGATTTTGTTGTGTAGGGGCGGTTGTGCGGAGTCAAATCCATCCCTCCGCACAACCGGAGTCCTTAAAGGTTTACTTGGCCTGCTTGTCGAGCGTGGGCTTCATGGCAATCAGGATTGCAGCGGCGACCACGGCGCCAATCACGATGTCCAGGCAGAACAGCGCGACGTTGTTGGTGGCAAGGGCGACGATAAAGCCACCGTGCGGGACGTAGCAGTCGATACCCTGGAAGGCGGCGAGCGCCGCGCCCACGGCAGAGCCGATGCAGATGCCGGGAAGGGTGTGACCGAGGTCCTTGACCGCAAAGGGGATAGCGCCCTCGGTAATACCGATGCAGCCCATGAACAGCGCGGAGATGCCCATCTGGCGGTCGGCGTCATCGAACTTGTTCTTGGCGATGAGCGCAGCGAGACCACAGGCGATCGGGGGAACGGCGACGGCGACGCGGAACATACCGTTAGGACCGTAGATACCGGAGGCCATGATGGCCATGGTGAAGGTCGAGGCGGTCTTGTTGATGGGGCCACCCATATCGAAGGCGGTCATAACGCCAATGACCAGACCCAGGACAACTGCGGAACCGCCCTGCAGGCTGCCGAGCACGCCGGTGAGCCAGTCCATCACAAAGCCAAGCGGCGTGGCCAGGATGTAGATATAGGCCATGCCCAGGACAAGCGAGGTCAGAATCGGGATGATCAGGATGGGCATGATGGTCTGGATGGTGTTGTTGACCTTCCAGGTCTTCATCCAGCGGACAAAGTAGCCGCAGATGACCGCCATGATCATGGCGCCCAAGAAGCCGGTCGAAACGCTGTTGCCGTTAGGGGTAACGACTGCGTTGTTGACCAGGTAGCCCAGGACAAAACCGGGGGCGAGCGCGGGCTTGCCAGCCATCGAGTAGGCGATGTATGCCGCAAGCACCGGAATCATCATGGAGATGCCGGCCATGCCGATGGTGTTAAGACTCACCATCAGCGGGTTCGTAACCTCCATGCCGTTGGCGCCGGCGGTACCGGATGCCAGCGAGAAGGCGAGGAACACGCCGCCGATAACGACGATGGGGATAAAATAGGAAACGCCGGTATTGAATGCATTGAGCAGCGTCTTACCCGGATCGGCAAAGATAGACTGCTTGGACGCCGGTGTCGGGGCCTGCGGGGCAGCGGAGACGGCCTTCTTCTCTGCCTTGGCCTCGGCCTTGGGCGCGTCAACGGCGCCACCCGTCGCCTTGATGATCTCAATGGCCTGGTCGATGATCTTTACCGGATCGGCGATTACATCCGAGGTGCCGACCTTCAGGAACTTGCCCTCGGCCATCTTCTGCTCAAAACGGTCCTCGTTCTCGACACCCACGTCGACGGACTCCAGGACCAGGTCGGCGGAGTCCACGTCTTCCTGCGTGAGCTCATTCTCGATACCCAGGCCACCCTGAGCCTCGACCTTGCACTCGATGCCACGGGCGGCGCATTCATCCTGAATCGCCTTCTGGGCCATATACGTGTGGGCGATACCCACAGTACAGGCGGCAACGCCTACGATCTTCATTGCTTCCCTCTTTTCATAGAGTTGCGTGCGCAAGACACCGTTTGCGGAGGCCTCCGGAGCATCCCCTGCCGTTTGGACTTGCTGTCTTTTCGACAAGAACAATATAGGTGCTCGTTTTTCTTAATGCCAGCTTATTTCGGTAAACGCGCAGGTCAGAGCGTTGGTTATGCGATTTAGTTATGCGTTTAACCAAAAATGAATCCTGCGATTTTGCCCTCGATTTCAAAAGTCAAGAAGTATTTGATTTTCTCGGTAGACGGCAGATGCGCATGCCGGTCACAAATTTCGACCCCACCCGTATGCCGCATTTGTTGCATACTCATATGAAAGGAAAAAGCCGCTCACCGAAGCGTATCCTTCACCAAGACTCAAAGTCATCATGTTGGAAAATGCTCATCTGTCGGAAGGAGTCGCTGTGGCAAAACAGCGCGTTACGATCGCAGACGTCGCTCGAGAGGCGGGAACCTCGACGGCAAGCGTCTCGTATTACCTCAACGACAAACGAGAAAAGCTTAGCGAGAAGACGCAGAACAAAATCGCGCGCGTCATTAAGGAACTCGGATACGTTCCCAACGCCCAAGCGCAGACGCTCACCGGCAAGCAAACCCACGTCATTGCCATCATCATTTTGGATAACACCAACAAATGGGCGGGGCTCGTTCTCAATGGCATGGAGCAGGTCATGCTCCCCGCGGGCTACCAGACGGTCGTTTGCACGAGCAGCTTTAACCCCGAGACCGAGCTCATGTACGTCGACAAGATGCTCTCGCTGGGCGTCGATGGCTTTATCATCCAGCCCACGGCAAACTTCAAGGCTCTGTTAGACCAGGATTGACATTCCGCCCCGTCATCTTCTTGCGATTGCACAATGGTCGCCCCTTGTCGAATCTGAATCCGGCAAGGGGCGATGCGCCCGAGACCGGACGAGTTGCTCGCCTGGCCCTGCCGTTT
>JAXJKV010000048.1:0-8710 GCA_036297525.1 Collinsella sp. | reverse complement strand
GCCACTTCAGGGCCCGGCGGGCCGTTTCGTAACAGTAGGAATGGAGCAGGGTGTAAAAGAACTTTGAAAAATCGCCCTTCAGTACCCAGCCGTCGGCGTAGTCCCACTCGTTCATCGACCGGGGCGGCAGGCCGGCAGCTTTGCGGGCTGCTTCATCCGCTGCCTTTCTGCTGAAGAAATAGTGGCGCATGGCCGCGGCCAGACGGTCGAGGCCGTCGTGGGTGCCTTTGCCGATCTGGCCGGCATAGTTGTCCCGGATGAAGCGCCGGGAGAACGCCGGCTCGAGGACGTTGTCGCAGAGCGAGTGCTGGACGACTTTGCCCTCGAAGTCGATGGCGAGGACGAGCCGCTCCTTGGGCTCGTACACCTTGAAGGGGTAGTAGGGCCCGAAGGAATAGTCGCGCCGCTGGAGCCTCTCAGAGAGGGCAACGGTGCGCTCGATGGCCTCCATGCGGTAGCGCATGGCGGTCGGGTTGTCGCGCTTTCCGCAGCGGGTTTTGCGGTATGCTTTGTAGAGCGCGATGGTGCTGTTTACGATATTCTCCATTGAAAAGTCTCCCCGCCGTGTATAGCTCCGGCCACGCTTTGCGTGCGCCGCCGGGAGCATCGGCGGTCTTGTGTTTACCCATGACCGGGCCGGTCAGACGGCCGCGGCTGCGGGAGGGACATGCCTTCCTTGGATGATGGGGCACAGTGTTCGCCTCCCGTCTCCGGGCGGTTAATAAGTCGGGCGATCCATCGAAGCGGGGCGCAGGCCGTTGTTGCCGTTGTAGGCGTTGTTCCTGTTCAGCGTGCCATCGGTGTTGACGTTGCGGGCGTTGTTGGCCGAGCCGGCACGAAAAAACAAGGCATACCCCGATGGCCGCCTCACTGGTGACGCTTCTGCGCGTCCAGCTTGGCGGCCCTCTCTTTATCCGTTTTGTACCATTTGGCGGTCTGGTTCTTTACGCCGGCCGCCATCTTCGCCCAGTATGCAAAGGCGTCGTCGCTGAAGCCGCTGAGGATCTCGTGCGCGAGCTCGATGTGGTGGATCAGCTTTCGGCAGTTGCGAAGCGCCGACCGCTGCGCGCGATACCTGAGCTCACGCTCCTCGGGATCCGTCAGGAGCAGATCGTTGGCCTCCATCAGATCGGCGACGAGGTCGCTGGCCTCGTTCATCATCCTTTGCGCCAGACCGAGCCGCTCCTTCTTCGGGAAAACGGCCGGGTTTCTGGTTTTGATGTAGGTGTGTTTCTCGAGCTCCTTGGCGTCCGTGATGACCTGCATCTCGGGCAGTTTGTCACGGCCGAAGGGCGGGCGGCCTACATTGGCCCGCTCGTATGGCCGCGAGTGTCCGTTGCTTGCCGTAGTATCTCACCTCCTCGCCTTTGATTGTGACGCGGGCGCTGCTGCCGTCGTAGGTCTTGCCCTGAATGACGATGACGCCGTCCTCCCGCTTGCAGCAGGAGCAGGGCAGGGCCAGCTCGACGAACAGGTGCGCGATGATGCAGGAGGCTTCGGCCGGTGGGATCGGGATGTAGTTGTAGCAGTTTCCCATCAGCACTCGAGCCTCCGCTGCCCTGTGTTCCAGATGCCGGAGCTCACGGTCAGCCCCTCCAGATCGTCGAATGTGATCTGGAAGGGGTTGCTCGTGATGTCCGTGCAAACGAAGTCCCACAGGGCGTCGACCTTCACCTTCAGAGCGTTGTCAGCCGCGTCGACATACTCCTTCGTCGTGATGTCCTTCGGGTCGTCGACTGCTCCGTAGTGTTTCATAGGCCGGCCTCCTTACAGTGCGATGCTTGTGATGATGACGAGGATCGGGTTGGAGGGCGCGGCCGAGAGCGTGACCGTGACCTTGCCGTTGGCCGAGGCCGTGGCGTTCTCGAAAGAGACGTCGCCGATGACCTGCTCCTTGGTGACGCTGTCGATCAGGATCACGCTGAGGATGTAGCCGGTGACGGTGAAGCTCTTGCTCGCCGCGTCGCTGATGGTCTGGACGGTCTTGGTGACGGCCTTCGGGATCGCGGGCTTGTTCTTGATGAAGGCGTCGCTGTTGCCGTCCGTCTCGCTCCAGTCGCTCTGGACGTTCTTCTCGGCGTCGGCGGGAGCGTGGGCGCTCTGGCTGTGGTCGTATGCCGTCTTGCCGCGGTCGCCGCGGTAGGCGGTGCTCGCAGTCTCGCCGAGGGCGAGGTCGTTGCCGATGACGGCGTAGGTCGTCCCGCTCCAGCGGTACGTCTTGTTCTGGTACTCGCCTTCGCTCAGGATGACGTAGATCTTGTCGGACTCAGGCGTCAGAGCCGCGCCGCCGGAGGTCTTGCTCAGCCAGTCAGCACCGAGGGCCGTGGCGCCGGTGCGGATGTAGGCGTCGACGACGTCGTCCACATAGCTCGGGAGCTGGTTGGCCGGCACCTTGCCGCCGCTGTCCAGCTCGGCCACGCCGCCGGCTGCGCCCTTTTCCGTTGCGGGGATCGCGCCGACGTCAGCGGCAGCGGACGGGATCGTCGGCTTGTCGCTCAGATCCTTATAGCTGCCAGAGAAGGCCACGGTCTTGAGGTCGCTGAAGAACTTCAGCACCTTGCCGAGCAGGACGCTCAGCTTCTCGCCGGAGGTGGGTGCCTCGCGCTTGGTCGCTGCCTCGAAGGCGACGGTCACGTTGGAGCCGTCGCCGTCCGTGTTCAGCTTGCTGGTGTCCTTTGGGTGGACGTGGTCGCCGCGTGCAAACGCTGTCTCGGAGCCGACGGCGGCGGTGCCGTTCATCTTCGGTGTGGTCGTGGACGCTGCTGCGCCCTCGGGGACGTCCTTGGCCGTGATGAACTTGCTGTCGTTCTCGAGCTGCGAGAGCTTGGTCGGCACGGGGATCCATTTCTCGCCCGTCCACAGGTACAGCGTCAGGTCGACGCTGCTGAAATAGATCTGGCCGAGCTTCGGGTTGGCCGGAGGTGCAGCGAGCGGCTGCATGATGGCGTTTTGGATCTCATTCTGCGAGAGATCCAGATTTGTCAGGATTTTCACAGGTTTACCTCCTTAGTTGAAGTATGCAGTCCCGGAAAAGGCCGCGCAGAAGGTCAGGCGCACGGTGTTGTCGTCGAGGTAGTCGACCTCCCCGATGACCACAGTGCCGGCGCTGTCGACGACCGTGACGGCGGGCCGCTTTCCGAGGTTGTGGGCGACTGTCCACACCTTCGCTGCCTGCGCCTGCTTGTGGGTGTGGTGCCTGTCGTCCGTGATGCCGAGCTGCGCCGGCGTCATGTCGCCGATCAGCTCGTGCCCGTTGATCTTGGGCTTGTTGCGCAGGGCTTCGTAGTTTGAGGCGCTGCCGCCGCCCGTCTCCTTCATGGAGGCGGTCATGGAGGCAGGCGTCTCGGTCATCTTCGCCCCGAAGGTCTCCGCGCTGCCAGAGAACGAGGCATTGAAGTCGACGCTCACTTAGATGACGCCGTCCTTCAGGATCCGGCTGAGCGGGGCGGTCATAATGTTGCTCGCAAACGCGCGCCCGTCCTCCGTCCTGCCGCGGATCTGCACCTCCACCTGTTGATCCTCGTCTGGAGACAGAGAGCCGAGCAGCAGCGTGTCGGCTTGCGTCAGGCTGACGGTGACGACCTTGTCGGTCGCGTCGACGCCCTCGTCCCCGAGGTGCTTGGTGACTTCCACCTGCTTCGGCGGGGCATAGGTGGCGAGCTGCTGCGTGCGGAATGTTACCCACATGGTCACGAACTCGCTGACGTCGATGTCACAGTTGATGGTGATGGTTGGTGTGGTGCCTCTATACATGGGCGGCCTCCTTTCTGGCCTTTGGCCGGTAGTTTAGCACTCGAGGCGCTGGAGTCCGCTGTTCCAGATGCCGGCCGTCAGGGTGATGCCCGTCAGGTCTGCAAACGTGATCTGGAAGGGGTTGGTCGTGATCTCGCTGAAAACGGCGTCCCACAGTGTTGCGATCTTGCTGGTGTTCTGGCCGACCGCGTTGCTCAGGTCATTCACCGACGCCTCGGCGGCCTGTGCGATTGCGATGGCCTGCCGGGCGAGCGCCAGAGCCTCCTCTGCCGTAGCCTGCGCGCCGAGGGCGATGGCTTTGTAGGTCTCGTAGTCCTCTTTGGTGGCGTAGGCGTCGGCGGGGATGTAGGCGGTCACATTGGTGGCCGTGCCGATCGCGGTGACGATGTCGATGGTTTTCTCGACGATGGTGGCGCCGCCGGAGGGCGGGATCCACTCGGCCAGATCGCCGCAGTTGCCGTAGCAGTACAGCACCTCGCCGACCTCGGGATCGGGATCTTCGGCATAAAGGCCGAGCTCGCGGTAGTAGAAGCCCTCGGTCTCGTCGCCGTTGGTGAAGATGCCGCCGACGGCCACGGTGCCGTCACCGTTGATCTTCAGCTTCGTGATGTCGACGGTCGCCTTCGGGCTGACCACGCCGGTGAGGGTGCGGGGCGTCTGGCCCTCCTCGAGGTAGCCATCGCCGAGGACGATCTTGGTGTAGTTGATCTTCTGGCCGGCCACGCCCTTCGCCAGAACGATCAGGCCGGCGGTGGTGATGTCGTTGTTGATAAATGCAGCCATGTCTGTCTCCTTTCCTTAGTCTGAGATGACCGCCGCGTCGGTGCCGATGCTGACGGTCTCGCGGTTGTTGTCGTGGACGACGGCCGCGTGGTAGATGTGGATCTCGTCGCTGCCCATGACGTGCACCTCTTGGGTGTGATCCCTGACGGCCATGCCGGAATAAAGGAACATTTCGCCGGTCAGGCAGATCAGGATCGCGTCGAGCCACGAGCTGCGGCGCTTGACCGTCCGCAGCAGCTTCAGGAACAGGTCGAGGTTGCTGTTGACGAGGCTCGGGTTGTCGCTCAGCACCTTGAAGTGATGCGGCTGCCCGCCGTACTGATACCACTCCCTGACCTCGCCGGTGCCGAAGTAGTCGGCCACGATCTGCTCCACGGCGTAGGGGGTGCCGAGTTTTGCGTAGACGCGGTCGCTGTTGCGGATGACGGCCCGCTTGGCTGCGATGGGCGCGGTGCTGTCATACCACTGGATGTTCAGCTCCCACGCCATTTCGTCGAGCTCTGCGTCGCTGAGCTGGTCGATCTTGTCCCACCTGCTCAGGAGCTTCAGGCGTGCATAGGCGTCGCGGCTGATGATGTCGCAGCCGGTGGCGAGGCCATTGTCGCCGCCGTCCTCCTGCATCCACGCAGGCAGCAGCTTGACCATCTCGGTCTCATTGAGCCGCATTTACACCACCTCGCTCTCGACCTTGTGGCTGACAGTCAGGTGGCCGCTGAACTTGGCGACTTGCGTGTCGTCGAGGGCCTTGTAGGTCGGCTTGACGACGTCCACGCGGAAGGCGCCTGTCAGGTTCTCGCCCCACGAAGGCGAGAGGATCCGCTTGCGGAGCTGGTCGGGGTTGATGTCCCGGCCGAGGGCTGCGACTTGCCACTCGTTGTAGCGGTCGATCGCGCCGCCTGTGCCTTCGACGTTGGCGATCACCTCGGCCTCGCTCTCCGGCGTGGTGTAGTACACGATCTCGATGTCGTAGGTCTCGACCTCCGGGGGCACGGCGCTCACTTTGTCAGTGAGTGGCCGGATGTCCTTGGCGTTGACCACGTCCAGCACCTTCGCCAGCATGGCAGCGTCGGGGATCCCGCCGCCTTCCAGCAGGGGCACGATCTTGACGCAGCCCTCCAGCGTGCGGGTGATGATGATGTCGATGCTTTCGGCAGCCGCGAGACTGCCCTTGAGCGTGATGGCCAGCAGGCCGTCGGCGTAGTCGACGGTGTAGTCCGTGTCCTTGACCGCCGCCGTGCTCTGCCCGTGGGCCTTCACGACGAGGGTGTCGGTCAGAAGTGTGCCGCCACCCTTGAAGGCTTTGCCGTCGTAGACCGTGAGGGTCTCGCTGACGGTTTCCTTCTCGCTGACGGCCTTTGCGTCCACGATGGAGCTGTCGGCCGTCATTACCCAGTAGATGTAAGCCTGTTCAGGGCCCGCGGTGGATCTCTTGGCGGGCGCCAGACGGATCCGCTCGCGGAGGCGGTTGTCGCCCTCGGTGGTGTAGGGCTCGCCGTCATCGCCTCCGGCCGTTTCGGTCAGATTGGTGACGGACTCGATGTAGGGGATCAGGTCGACAAGGGTGGTGATCGTGCCGGCTGCGTAGCCGTTGAACTTCGTGCCGTTGCTCACGGCCGAGGTCGGCACCTCCACAGAGTAGGCGCCAGCTTGCAGCACAGCGATCTCGTCGGTTGCAAAATAGTTTTCGCTGTCCGGCGTCACCTTCGTCCACTTCGGAATGATGATGTTTTTCTCCTGCGGCGTGGAGACAGAGAAGCGCATGGTCGTCTTGGCCGGTGTGCCTTCCAGTCGTTTCACGTCCTGTCGCTCGCCGATGGCGTCCAGCACCTCGCCCCTCGCATAGCGGAGGAGCGTCTGCCGGCCGACGTCGTTGAGGCTGTTGTAGAGGGCAACGAACACGGGCACGAGAGCCTCGCCGAAGATCCGGCGCTCGTCGCCCGGGTAGAGCGGCTCGCCGGCGCCCTTTTCGAGCTCGGTGATGATGGTCTTGTATAGGGTGCTCGCGTCTGTCGTGGTGAGTTTGATGTCCTCGCCGTAGGTGTTTGTCGCGTCGCTCACGCTGTTCACCTCCTTCATGTGATGTTCTCGATGCTGGCCCTCAGCTCGAAGTCGCCGGTCTGAGCGGTCAGAGCCTTCAGGTCGGAGTCACTGAGTTGCACGCGGGGCTCGTAGGTTTCCACGAGGAACTCCACATCAGCGGCCAGATCGGTCGCAGCGGTTTCGCTCGGCTTGTCGATCAGCGTGCGGTCGATCCCCTTGATGCGCTCGTAGGGCACCTCCCCGCGGATGGTCTTGAGGAGGTTCTGCACGCAGATCTCGGGCGCTCCGTTGCCGGATGCTTTCATTGGGATCACCTCGCTTTACTTGAGCTGCGCATTGGTTGGTTTCTTGGATGCTTTGGCGCTGCTGGAGGCTCCGACGCTCACGGCCGAGGAGCTGATGCCGAGCTCCTTGTAGGTAGCGATGCCCGCCGCCGACTTGGAGCTGCTGCCGCTCTTGCCGCTGCTGCTGGATTTTCCAGAACTGGCCTTTTTGCTGCTGGCCTCCTCGGCGTACTCGGTCAGTTTGATCGTGATCTTGCCGGTCAGGATCCTGCCGAGGTTGTCCAGCTTGGTGTCTGATAGGCTCACAGCCGTGAGCTGAAGGTTGGCCGGGCCGAAGCGCCGGCCGGCCAGATAGAAGGGAGCATACTGCCCGACCAGCGCCGTCCACGACTCGTACTCGCTGCGCACGTCGCAGCCGACCGCGGCGGCCAGATCGAAGTCGAAGCTCATGCTTTGCAGCTTGAGCGCCTTGGTCTTGGTCGCCGGGGATCCGGCTTTGTCGTCGCTGTTTTCCGTGTCGAGCTCGACGCTGTGGGAGATGCCATTGAGTGCGGCGATCCTCTGGCTGGAGACGCCCCACGTCTTGCCGTTCCACGATGCCATGACGGCCATGTCTATCCCTCCTTACTGTGGGCCAGAAGTGGTGCCGCCTCGGCTGTCGGTGTGGGTGTGGCCGGTCAGGCTGATGCCCGTGGCGGTCACATCTGCCGACGGGACGCTGATGCCCTTGTCCTGCATCGTGAGCGCGCCCTTCTTGACGGTGATGTCGCCCGGGACGATGCCGTCCCACTCTCCGTCCATGCGGGAGAGGATGATGCCGGTGCCGTCCTCGAACATAGCATAGGCGACTTCTGTGCCGGGGGTCAGATTTCCCATCTCCCCGCGCAGATACCACGGGATCGTCAGCGGCCGCGTGACCATGCTGTCGGCGGTGCTTGGGAGCACTCTGGCCGTGGTTTTGTCGCCGTTCCTGTCGGCCTTCCCCTCCACGCTGGAGATCTTGCCCTTCTGGATCATTTGGTTGTTGCTGTTCATCAATATCCCTCCAGTGGCTTGCGGAGGTATAGCTTGCTCCGCGTCTTGACGTAGTCGTGCCGTATCCGGCTGATGAAGGCCGTGCCGTCCCACGACTTAACGCCCTCGGTCGCCAGCGTAACCACAGAGCCCGCCGCATAGTCTCGCAGCAGCGAGCCCGTCCAGAGGGTGCCAACGGTCGCGTTTTTGTTGGCGTCCCGGAGGAGGCCCTTGGCGAAGCGGTCGGCCTCGCTCTGGTCGGTCATGCGGAAGGGCAGGATCCGGCGCAGCACCTTGTCGCCGCCGCTCGGGGCTGCGAAGGTGCCGGTCAGGCCGCCGTTGACGGCTTCGGCCGAGCCGTAGGCGTTGGTGCCCTCGTCGCGATACTCGAAGTCATTGGCCGGGGTGATGGTGATGGTGTCGACGGGCTGCTGGCTTTCCATGTATGCCTCGTCGTAGACGACCAGCTTGCCGTCATACACCAGAAACGCCGCGCCCTCGAGGGTGCAGCGGTTTTGAAAAAATGCGAAGTCTGCGAGGTTGTTCTGCTCGACGTAGTCGTAGGTCTGGTCGGTGATCCCGTAGGTCTCGAGCGTCAGGCCGTGACGGCCGGCGATCTCTTGGGCCAGTTGCAGGAACTTGACCTTTTCCCACGATTTGCTCCGCGTATCCTTCGCAGACTGCGGGACGGAATAGGCCCGCAGGGTGATGATGCCGGACTCGGGGACGACGCTTTCGACGAACATTTTGCCCGTCTTGGCAGCGCCGTCCTCGATGGCGATGGTGTCGCCCTTCTTGGGGTTCCACGAGTCCCACAGCTCGCGGGTGTCGTTGAG
>JAXJKV010000047.1:0-30432 GCA_036297525.1 Collinsella sp. | reverse complement strand
GAGGAGTACATAGCCCATTGGAACACGCGGCGCAGGCAGGTAAAATTGAAGGGCCTGACGCCGGAGGAGTTCCGGAACCGGGCCCTTGCGGCGTAGTCGCTATTTATTCAGTCCAAGTTTCGGGGCGCAGTTCACTGCCCCTTCGTGGTGGTTTTCGACAAAAAGAAGCCGCCCCATTAACAGAGGCGGCATCAAGCAAGTCTATTTATTAGCGTCCCTCAAGACCCAACGAAAACGTCGCGGTAGCCCCGGCCACACCTTTCCCTCGGGCGACCCTCGCGAAGCGCGTGAGCACGAGGGAAAGGTGTGGCCGGGGCGTACAGCAGGGTTACTCGGCAGCGGCCTTGAACTTGTTGTAGTTGATCAGGCAGCCGGCCTTGACGATGGCACGCTCCTCTGCCGTCATATCGGCAATATAGAGCTCAATCTGCTCGACCGTACCGTCGGCGCGAACCACGTAAGCGGCGATGTCCTTCAGGTCGCCGTCGAGCGCGGCGCGGATACCCGGCACAAAGACGTAGTCGCCCACCTCAAAGCTGGGCTCGGCCTCCATCTGGAAGGGCACCATGCCCCAGTTCATCACGTTGGAGCGATAGCGCTTAGTGGCGTACTCGTGGACGATGTTTGCCAGACCGCCAATTACGCGCTGGCAGCTCGCGGCCTGCTCGCGGGCAGAGCCATCGCCCGGCTTCTTGGCGTAGAGCATGGAGCCGTACTCGGTTGCCCTGGCATCGGCCGCGACACCCGCGCCGGCCAACGCCTCAAACACACCGGCAAGCTCGGCATCGAGCGCGGACAGATCGCCCGCGGACTCACCGGCAACGCGGCGCTTCTCCACGGCGTCGACCTCCTTGGAGCGACCCACGTAGGCAGGGTCGCGGCGGCTGAGCGTAAACTCGGCCAGACCCAGCGGGTTGGAGCGGAAGGAGCTCGTCTCGCCCGAGGGAATGAGCTCGTCGGTCGTGGTGACCGGATCCATGATCTTGGAGCACACCTTGAGCAGGATGTCGTCGCCGAGAGGCTCCATCGCGGGCCACGGCTTGATGTTGGGACCCTCGACAAGCTCGTCGGCAGGCTCCGCCTTGCCAAAGCCCCAGTACACACGCTTTTTGTACGGTGCGTCGTCAAAGGTGTACTCGCAGGCCTCGTCCCAAGTCTCCTCGGGCAGGTCGGTCGCCGGCGTCAGGATGCCGCCGTTGGCAGCCGTCGCCGCAATGGAGCGGGCGTCCATCAGGGCCACGGCGCTCAGCTGGCCATTACCCGGCTTGGAACCCTCGCGGTTGGGGAAGTTGCGCGTGGTGTGGCGGATGGACAGGCCGTTGTTGGCGGGCGTGTCGCCGGCGCCAAAGCACGGACCGCAGAACGCCGTGCGCACGATCGCGCCGGCCTCCATGAGGTCGTAGATATAGCCACGGCGCGTAAGTTCGAGCGCCACGGGCTGGCTTGTAGGATAGACCGACAGCGAGAACTCGCCGCAGCCGGTGTTGGCGCCCTTGAGCACGCGGGCAGCCTGGACCACGGAGTCGTAGTTGCCGCCCGAGCAGCCGGCGATAACGCCCTGCTGCACGCGCAGTTTGCCGTCGACGATCTTGTCGAGCAGGCTAAAGTGCGTCTTGCCCTCGCCGATCTTGGCGGCCTCGAGTTCCACCTCGTGCAGGATGTCCTCGAGGTTCTCGTTGAGCTCGTCGATCTCAAAGCCGTTGGAAGGATGGAACGGCAGCGCGATCATGGGCTTGATGCTCGACAGGTCGACCTCGACGCAGCCGTCGTAGTAGGCGACATCGGCGGGCTTGAGTTCGCGGTAGTCGTCGCCGCGGCCGTGCATGGTCAAAAACGCGTGCGTATCCTCGTCGGTAGCCCAGATGCTCGACAGGCAGGTGGTCTCGGTGGTCATGACGTCAACGCCGTTGCGGTAGTCGGTCGTCATGCTCGCGATGCCGGGGCCCACGAACTCCATGACTTTGTTCTTGACGTAACCCTTGGCAAAGACGGCACGGATGATGGCGAGCGCCACATCGTGCGGGCCAACGCCGGGGCGCGGGGCGCCCGTGAGGTAGATGGCCACGACGCCGGGATAGGCGACATCGTAGGTGTCGCGCAGCAGCTGCTTTGCCAGCTCGCCACCACCCTCGCCCACGGCCATGGTGCCCAGGGCGCCGTAGCGGGTGTGCGAGTCGGAACCCAAGATCATCTTGCCGCAGCCGGCGAAGTTCTCACGCATAAAGGAATGGATGACCGCGATATGGGGCGGAACGAAGATGCCGCCGTACTTTTTGGCAGCCGAGAGGCCAAAGACGTGGTCGTCCTCGTTGATGGTGCCGCCCACGGCGCACAGCGAGTTGTGGCAGTTGGTGAGCACGTAGGGCAGCGGGAACTGCTCCATGCCCGAGGCGCGCGCCGTCTGGATGATGCCGACGAAGGTGATGTCGTGGCTCGCCATGGCATCGAAGCGAATCTTGAGCGTCTCGGGGTCGCCGGACGTATTGTGCGCCTGAAGGATCGAATACGCGATGGTGCCGCGCTTGGCATCCTCGGGCGTCTGCGTAATACCGCGCTCGGCAGCCTCGGCCTCAGGCACAACCTCGCTGCCGTTACGCAGGTAGATGCCGTCCTCGTACAGCTTGACCATACTGTCTCCCACTCTGCCCAAAAGATTTGGGCGCATAGCATACATTCGTTCAATATCGTGCCATAGAACGGTTGCGAGTGGGTTACGAATCTGCACGTTCACTTTATCTCGGTAAAGTAAAGGACGAGCCCCTTGCATCACTCTCCTAACAAGGAGTGTCCCAAAGTGCCGGCACAAAAGGAACGTCCCCAAGTGCCAAGTGCCGCAAGAATGTCCCCTTTAACTAGTCATTTAAGAACGTCCCCAATGACCACCGCATCCGGAGCAAGGCAACGCCGCAGGTAGAGGACGGACAGCGAGCGACGTCCAGAGCGAACAAGTTGGCATGAAAAAGGCAAGGCATAGACCTTCTGGTCATGCCTTGCCTTTTGAATGACAAATTGTCGCTCTGGACGTCGCGCAGCGTCGAGCCGTTACGCCGTTCGGCAGAACGGCGTAACCTAGAGATCCCCGCCTGCGCCCAAAAGTTTGCGCATGACCTGTTCGGGGTTAACCGAGCCGTCGCGCGGGGCCAGGGCGGTGATCTTCTTCTGCATCTTGTACTCGTGCAGCTCGTCCTCGAGCTGGCGCACGCGGGCACGGAGCTTTTCGTTCTCGCGCTCGCGCTCCTCAGCACGCTCCTTCATATCGAGAATACGCACCACGCCGGCAAGGTTGATGCCCTCGTCGGTCAGCTGGTTGATGAGCTCCAAGCGCTCGATATCGGCACGCGAATACAGACGCGTGTTGCCGCCCGAGCGCTGGGGGTTCACCAGGCCCTTGGACTCGTAGACGCGCAGAGTCTGCGGATGCATACCGGTCAGCTCGGCCGCCACGCTAATCATGTACAGCGGTTTGTTCCTATTGTCCTCGGCCATGCTACCTGACCCCTTTCCGTCTCGTTATCGTCCATCATAAGCCCGCGGGCGTGGGCGTGCGCCGCGACCGCCCTAGTACGTCGCCTTGTAACGGTTGACCTTCTCGCGGTAGTCGCGCGTGTCGGCCTCGCGCAGCTTGGTCATGGCATCGCGCTCGTCATCAGACAGGTTCGTGGGAACCTGCACCTTGATCTCGACAAGCAGCGCACCGGTGCGCCCGCGATGCTTAACGTCGGGCGCGCCCATCTCCTTAAAGCGGAACTTCTTGCCCGTCTGGGTACCCGCGGGCACCTTCAGACGAACCGTCGCACCACCGGGCGTCGGCACGTCCACCGTGCAGCCGAGCGCCGCCTCGAAGACCGAGACCGGTACCTCCATGGTCACGTCGGCACCTTTGCGCTTAAACAGCGGGTGCTCCTCCACATGCGTGGTCACGACCAGGTCGCCGCGCTCGCCACCCGCAACGCCGTACTCGCCGCGACGCTTGTAGCGTAGCTTGCCGCCGTCGACCGCGCCCGCGGGGACCGAGACCGTAATGGTCTGCTGCTCGCCCGTCGAGGGAATGCGGTAAGTGACCTTGTGCGTCACGCCGCGGAACGCGTCCTCAGCCGTCACATCGACGGTCAGCGACAGGTCGCCGCCCTTGCGAGCGCGGCTGCGACCCGCGCCGGCACCGGCAGCGCCCGCAGCCCCGGCAAAGCCCGAGCCCCAATCGCTGCCCCAGGCGCCGTTGCCGCTAAAGATGCTGTCAAAGATATCGCCCCAGCCGCTGGCGCCCGCGCCGGCACCGTAGCCGCCGCCATACGCGCCGCCTGCGCCCGGCATGCCGCCAAACATGAGCATCTGGTCGTACTCTTTGCGCTTCTTCTCGTCCGAAAGCGTCTCATAGGCCTCGCTGATCTCCTTAAACTTGGCCTCGTCGCCGCCGGCATCGGGGTGATATTTTTGCGCGAGCTTGCGAAACGCGCTCTTGATCTCTTTGTCGGAGGCGCTCTTGGATACGCCCAGGATGTCATAGAAGGTTTTGCCTGCAGCCATCGTAGCTCCTCTCCTGTTACGTCCGCCGTCACTGCTGACGACGGCTCATGCTTTCATATGGCACTAGGCCAGAAAGGGCCCCGGGTGTTGCCCCGGGGCCCTTCTCAATTACTCCTCGGTGCCCTCGGCCGTATCGGCCGCGGCATCCTCGGGCGCCGCTTCGGGCTCCGGTGCGGGGCGCTTCTCGCCACCGTAGGTCACCGTCACCATCGCGGAGCGCAGGATGCGGTCCGCCATGCGGTAGCCCTTCTGGTACACGTCGTTGACGGTCTCGTCGTACTGCGATGCGTCCTCGACACGCCCTACGGCCTGGTGCTCGAGCGGATCGAACGCCTCGCCCTTGGGGTCGATGGGCTCAACGCCCTCGTGCGCAAACACATCGAGCAGCTTGGCATGCACCGCGTCAACGCCATCGACGAACTGCTTAAAATCGTCGGAAAGCTCCTGGCTGCGGGCATGGTCGATTGCGCGCTCGATATCGTCAACCACCGGCAGCAGCGCAGTGACGAGCTTCTCGGTCGCGCGCTCGCGCTCGGCGATGCGCTCGTTGGCGGTGCGGCGACGGAAGTTCTCCCAGTCGGCCTGTAGACGGGCGGTACGCTCGGTAGCGTCCTTTGCCTTGTCCTCGGCGGCCTTCTGGGCCTCTGCCGCAGCATCGAGCTCGCTGCGCACGTCGGCAAGCTCCTTTTGGGCCTGCTCGAACTTGAGCTTAAAGTCGTTGTCGGCGGCTTCCTCACCGGCGCGGATAGCAGCTTCCACCATCTCGTCCTCGGTCATCGTCGCCTCCTTGTTGGAATCCTCTACCTGGTTCTCGGCAGCCGCGGCGGCCTCGGCCTCGTTGGCCTCGCTATCGTCGACGGCCTCTACGGGAATCTTCACGTCCTTCTCCTCAGAGTCAACGGGGGCGGTGCCTGCGGCAGCCGCCTCCGTGCGAGCTTTACGGGCGGACATGATTACTTGTCCTCGTCGTCCACAACCTCGTAGTCGGCGTCGACGACGTCATCGTCGGCAGACTGGGCACCGGCGGCACCGTCGGTCTGCTGCTGAGCGTCGGCGTAGACAACCTGAGCCAGCTCGTAGGCCACGGACTGCAGGGACTCGCCAGCGGCCTTGATGGCCTCGACGTCAGAGCCCTCGAGCGCCTTCTTGGCGTCGGCGATAGCGGCCTCGGCCTTGGACTTCACATCGGCGGAAACCTTGTCGCCCAGCTCGTTGAGGGTCTGCTCGGTGGAGTAGCACAGGCTATCGGTCTGGTTGCGGACCTCGACCTCTTCCTTCTGCTTCTTGTCCTCCTCGGCATGAGCCTCGGCGTCCTTGACCATACGATCGACTTCGTCGTCGGACAGAGCGGTGGAGCCGGAGATAGTGATCTGCTGCTCCTTGCCGGTGCCCTTGTCCTTAGCGGAAACCTTGACGATGCCGTTGGCGTCGATGTCGAAGGTGACCTCGATCTGCGGCACGCCGCGGCGGGCAGCCGGGATACCGGTCAGCTGGAACTTACCGAGCGACTTGTTGTCGCGGGCAAGCTCGCGCTCGCCCTGGAGCACGTTGATCTCGACGCTGGTCTGGTTGTCGGCAGCGGTGGAGTAGACCTCGGTCTTGGAGGTCGGGATCGTGGTGTTGCGGTCGATCATCTTGGTCATGATGCCGCCCATGGTCTCGACGCCCAGCGACAGCGGGGTTACGTCGAGCAGCAGGATGCCCTCGACGTCGCCAGTGAGCACGCCGCCCTGGACGGCAGCGCCGTCGGCAACGACCTCGTCGGGGTTCACGGACATGTTGGGCTGCTTGCCGGTCATGGTCTTGACGAGCTCCTGGACGGCGGGCATACGGGTGGAGCCGCCGACGAGGATGACCTCGGTCAGATCGGAAAGCTTAAGCTTAGCGTCGCGCAGGGCGTTGGTGACAGGCTGCTTGCAGCGCTCGAGCAGGTCACGGGTGATCTTCTCGAACTCGGCGCGGGTCAGCGTGTAGTTGAGGTGCAGCGGGCCGGACTGGTTCATGGTAATGAACGGCAGGTTGATGGTGGTCTGCTGGGCGGCGGAGAGCTCCTTCTTGGCGTTCTCGGCGGCCTCCTTCAGACGCTGCAGGGCCATGGGGTCCTGACGCAGGTCGACGCCGTTCTCCTGCTGGAACTTGTCGGCCATCCAGTCGATGACGCGCTGATCCCAGTCGTCGCCGCCCAGGTGGTTGTCGCCCGAGGTGGACAGAACCTCAAACACGCCGTCGGCGAGGTCGAGGATGGAGACGTCGAAGGTGCCGCCGCCCAGGTCGAAGACCAGGATGCGCTGGTCGGTGCCCTGCTTGTCCAGACCATAGGCAAGAGCGGCAGCGGTCGGCTCGTTGACGATACGCTTGACGTTGAGGCCGGCGATCTTACCGGCATCCTTGGTGGCCTGACGCTGAGCGTCGTTGAAGTAGGCCGGGACGGTGATGACGGCGTCGGTGACGGTCTCGCCCAGATACTTCTCGGCGTCGGCCTTCATCTTTGCGAGCGTCATGGCGCTCACCTGCTCGGCGGTGTAATCCTTGCCCTCGATGTTGACGACGGCACGGCCACCCTGGCCCTCCTTGACCTCATACGGCACGGTCTTGATCTCGGAGGTGCACTCGGAGTACTTGCGGCCCATGAAGCGCTTGATGGAGAACACGGTGTTCTTGGGGTTGGTGACAGCCTGGTTCTTAGCGGCCTTACCCACGACACGGTCGCCGTCAGCACGGAAGCCAACAACGGACGGGGTGGTGCGGTCGCCCTCGGCGTTCACGATGATGGTCGGAGAACCGCCCTCGAGGACGGCCATAGCGGAGTTAGTAGTACCAAGGTCGATACCAAGAATCTTGCCCATTAGAAATTCCCTCTCTCTTGTGCGTTTGCACCAACTCGGCGGTCTGCCGAGCGGTGTTTCGGCTTGTCTTTCAGGATGTAGTGTATCCCCTTATGGGCCGGAATATACAAAATCTAAGTCAATTCATATAAGATTTCTTATTGCCGAGAGTTTAGGTTCGCAAATGCGCAGGTAGACGCACTGTTTTAGTTCTGGGCAAATCTATTGAGATCTATGTAGAGATGGCTGAGGTTTGGATCTGGGGGTGCCTGGGGCGGTCTGGGGCGACCCCGAGGAAGGCGTGACCCGTTTTGGGCGTCGATTCCGGGACACGCTTTCCAAAAGCACGCTCAATCGCCCTATATTTCAAGTCACCTTTAGCTAACATTTGCGCAGCTCAACGGCCCCACCTGCGCATTTTTTAGTAAACCTTGGCATACTCGGCGAACGGTATGAAGATGCCGGTCAGAGGGTATTGCAAACGGTCGCTCCCGTGGTATGTTTTTGCCCGAATCAAACCGGCGCGCATCGCCTGTAGCGTCGGTCAACAGAGAGGAAACTACCATGGCTCATCCCGTAATTGATGCCGACGAGTGCATCGCTTGTGGCGTTTGCGTCGACTCCTGCCCCGCTGGCGTTCTGGAGCTCCAGGACGTCGCTACCGTCGCTGACGAGGACTCCTGCGTCGCCTGTGGCGCTTGCCAGGACGCTTGCCCCGCCGGCGCGATCACCGAGATCGTCGAGGAGTAACAACTCCCCCACTTGCACACTCACAAGTACACCGTGCACAAAAAGGAGGCCTCCGCATCGCCGCGGAGGCCTCCTTTTGCATTCGTCGTTACTAGGACAGGTCGTCTTCGTAGGGCATTAGGTCCGCCAAGTAGCCTTTCTCCTTGAGCATAGCCTCGATCTCGTCGAGGGTTTGCTCGTCCTCCGCCGCGATGCGATGGAAGTGATAGCCGCTCGTCACCGTTAGTAGCGGGAAACTCTTGCCGCTCTCGATATCGCGCAGATAGCGCTCGACATCGCGGCGGTTGCGGATGTCCAGGTCGGCCGTAATCTTACCGTACACGCGATGATTGACGATCACGTTGAGCACGGCGCCTCCGGCATCGACGATACTCGTGAGCTCATCGCCTGCCTGTTCCACGCTGTGGCGAACCTTGACCAAGCGCGTAGGCACGGCGGGGCTGCTGGGGGCCTCCTGCAGCACGTATCCGCGGTTGGTCGCCACGATATCGTGCCCATCGGCGCGCAGCAGGGCGATGTCCTGCACCACGACCTGGCGGCTCACACCCACCTCGTGGGCAAGCGCGCTGCCCGATACGGGTCCCTTGGCTCCCTCGAGCACGGCCATGATGGCACGGCGACGCTCGCGGGCGTTCATTATTTACCGTCCAGCAGACGCAGGTGCTTAAGCGAGAGATCGAGGATCGGCGCGGAGTGCGTCAGGGCGCCCGAGCTAATGAAGTCAACGCCCAGGTCGGCCAGGGCGCGAATGTTGTTGGCGTCCACGTTGCCCGAGCACTCGGTCTTGGCGCGACCGGCGATAAGCTCGATAGCGGCGGCCATGTCGTCATGGGTCATGTTGTCGAACATGATGATGTCGGCGCCGGCCTCCACGGCCTCGCGCACCATGTCCAGGTTCTCGCACTCGATCTCGACCGTCGTGGTAAACGATGCATGGGCGCGCGCCATCTCGATCGCGCGCGTCACGCCACCGGCGGCATCGATGTGGTTGTCCTTGAGCATGACGGCCGTCGACAGGTTGTAACGATGGTTGCTGCCGCCGCCGATCTCGACCGCGGCCTTCTCGAAGACGCGCATGCCCGGCGTGGTCTTGCGCGTGTCGACGAGCACGGTCTTGGTTCCCTCGAGCGCCGCGGCCATGCTGTGCGTGTAGGTAGCGATGCCGCTCATGCGCTGCAGGTAGTTGAGCGCCACGCGCTCGCCTGAAAGCAGCACGCGCGCATCGCCGCGCACCTGACCCACATGGTCGCCGGCGTGCACCTCGTCGCCATCGGCAACGTCGAGCAGCACCGAGCTCTGCGAATCCAGCAGCTCAAAGGTGCGGGCGAACACATCCAGGCCCGCGATGATGCCATCGGCCTTGGCGATAAGCTCCACCGTGGCGGGACGCGCCGTGGGGCACACGCTCGCCGTGCTCACGTCCTCAAAGGTAATGTCCTCGCGCAGAGCCTGCAGAATCAGATCATCGACGACGAGCTTCATGGTAATGGGATTCATGGTCTACTCCTCCACGGCCCGCGTGCCGGCGGCACGGGCCAAATCATCGATTGCCAGGGTGTCGGCGCTCAGGGCGCGATGACGGCCATCGAGCGCGGGCTCGCCCGCCTGCTCCACGGCCAGCGACTCGCCGGTACGCATATACCACGCGGCGCGACGACCCCAGACCAGCGCTTCGAGCAGGCTGTTGGAAGCCAGGCGATTCTTGCCGTGAACGCCGTTGCAGGCCGTCTCGCCGGCGGCGTAGAGCTCGGGCATCGAGGTGCGGCCGTCCTTGTCGACCCACACGCCGCCCATAAAGTAGTGCTGCGTGGGCGTAACGGGGATGGGCTCGTCCAAGATGTCGCGGCCGTCCTCCAGGCAGCGCGCGCGGATATTGGCAAAGTGCCCGGTCACCACGTCGCGCTCGACGGGGGCAAAGCTCAGCCACTCGTGCTCGGTGCCGTCCTGCTTCATCTGCTCGCGGATGGCGGCGGCGACAACGTCGCGCGGCTGCAACTCGTCGGTAAAACGCTCGCCGGCGGCGTTGAGCAAAATCGCGCCCTCGCCGCGGCAGCTCTCGCTGATCAGGAACGTGCGACCCGGCTGCGGCGAGAACAGACCCGTGGGATGGATCTGCACGTAGTCCAGGTGCTCCATCTTAATGCCATGCTCCTGAGCGATGTAGCAGGCGTCGCCCGTGAGCTGCGGGTAGTTAGTCGAGTGGTCGTACACGCCGCCAATGCCACCCGTCGCCCACAGCGTGTGGCGGGCATGGATCTTAAACGGCTTACCGGCATGCACGCCCTCAGCGGCATTTGCCAGCTCGTCGGCGGGGCGAACCGAGTTGTCCTCGTCCACGGCTACGGCGACGACGCCGGTGCACACCGTGGCGCCATCGCGCTCGGCGGTCAGGATGTCGGTCATGGCCACGTGCTCCAAAATCTGCACGTTGTCCAGCTTGCGAACGGCCTGGAGCAGCTTGGTCGTGATCTCCTTGCCCGTAATGTCGGCATGGAAGGCAATGCGCGGACGGCTGTGCGCGCCCTCGCGGGTAAAGTCGAGGCTGCCGTCGGCCTTGCGCTCAAAATCCACGCCCATCGCCAGCAGGTCGTTGATGACCGAGCGGCTCGAGCGAATCATGATGTCGACGCTCTCGCGGCGGTTCTCGTAGTGGCCGGCGTGCATGGTGTCCTCAAAGAAGGCATCGTAGTCCGAGCCCTCGGGCAGCACGCAGATGCCGCCCTGCGCGAGCATCGAATCGCACTCATCGACCGCGCCCTTGGAGAGCATGATCACGCGCGTGCTCGTCGGCAGATTGAGGGCCGCGTACAGACCCGCCACGCCGCAGCCGGCAATAACGACGTCGCACTCCATATCGGGGTATTGCTTGGTTTCCACAGGAATCCTCTCCCTTGTAATGTGACATAAGGGACCGTCCCTCATGCAACATTGTTCTAGCGCGCTGCGTACTCGAGCATACGGTCGAGCGTGAGCTTGGCCTGGTCGGCAGCCTCGTCCGAGACGCCAATCTGCACCTCGCCCTCGCCCGTCTCCAGGCAGCGCACGAGCTTTTCGAGCGTGATGAGGTCCATGTTGACGCAGGTGGGCTGCACCGCAGGGAAGTAGAACTTCTTGCCGGTGCCCTGGCAGCGGCGCTCGAGCTCGTAGAGCACGCCGCGGACCGTCACGATAATAAACTCGCTCGCGTCGGACTCCTCGGCATACTTGATGATGCCGGCGGTGGAGCCGATGTAGTCGGCCTCGGCAAGGACGTCAGCCTTGCACTCAGGATGCGCCAGCACGAGCGCGTCGGGGTGGGCCTCCGTCGCGTCGACGATCTGCTCGACGGTGATGATGTGATGGCGCGGGCAGTAGCCGTTGTTGAGGATGACGTGCTTTTGCGGCACCTGCTCGGCTACGAAGCGGCCCAGGTTTTGGTCGGGAATGAACAGGATATGCTGCTGCGGCAGCTCGGACACAATCTTGACGGCGTTGGAGCTGGTGACGCACACGTCACTCCAGCTCTTGATCTCGACCGTCGAGTTGACGTAGCAGACCACGGCAAGGTCGTCACCGTACTCGGCGCGGGCGGCGTCGACCGTCTCGCGCTTGACCATGTGAGCCATGGGGCAGTCCGCGCCCGGCTCGGGCAGCAGCACGGTCTTAGTGGGATTGAGCAGTTTGGCGCTCTCGCCCATAAACTCCACGCCGCACAGCACGATGGTCTGCTGCGGCAGGCTTTTAGCGAGCTTAGCCAGGTAGAAGCTGTCGCCGACGTAATCAGCCACGGCCTGCACCTCGGGCGCCACGTAATAGTGCGCCAGAATCACCGCGTCGCGTTGGATTTTTAGTTGCTGAATGGCCTCGACGAGCTCTGCGGGCACCAGTGCCGCGCGCTCCGTTGCCGTCGTTGCCGATGCTAGGCCGGCCGCGATATCGCGCGCAAGCTCCGACGCATCCATGTTCGCGCTCTGTGCCATCAAGGCCCCTCTCTTTTGGCGAATCTTGGGGCTTTAGTATGACACCTAGGTTTACAGCTGACAAGACAGCTGTAAACCTAGGTGTAAAGTTGAAATAAAGATTCGATCATGTGGCAGGTCCATTTTCGAACTGGCAAGCTGAGGATAGCCGAGCTCTCGATAGCGCAGGAGGCATCTTTCGCCACCGCAATACCGCTCGGCGCGAGTTGCGCGACGTGGGGCGCAAATGGGACACGCCTCCGCGAGCGGTCCGCACCCAATGTGGCAAAATCGAACTACTAAGGGGGCTCAGAATGCTCAAGATTATTGCCTGCGACGACGACGTCGCTTTTCTAGATAGACTGCACCGGATGATCGACCGTTGGTCGAGCGAGACGGGCACGGCGGTCGATGTTGCGCTCGTCACGCGCGGCGAGGACCTGCTGGCGCGCCATGCCGCGTCGCGCGCCGACATCATCCTGCTCGACATAATCATGCCGCTCGTCAACGGCATGGATACCGCGCGCGAACTGCGCCAGGCCGATACCGCCGTGCGCCTGGTGTTCCTCACCTCGTCGCCCGAGTTCGCGCTTGAATCCTACGAGGTCCGCGCCTTCGATTATCTGCTCAAGCCCGTGGCCTACGAGCGCCTGGCGCAGTTGCTCGACGAGCTTTCGAGCATGCGCCCGCCGGCAACCGACGAACTCGTGATCAAAACGTCCTTTGGTTACCACGCCCTGCGCCTGTCCGACATCGAATATGCCGAGGCGCGCAACAAGCACGTGGTCTTCCACCTGCGCGACGGACGCGATATCGAGGCACTCGAGTCATTCCGCAGCGTCGAGGACCGTTTGGCGCAAAATGCCACCTTCTTTAAATGCCACCGCAGCTACCAGGTCAACCTGCGCAATATCGATCACTTTGACCGCACGGACATCGTCATGCGCTCGGGCGCGTGCATCCCGCTTTCGCGCAGCTGCAAGCAGGGATTCCAAGACGCCTACTTTGCGGTGCGCTTTGAGGGCGGGAGGCGCTGATGCCCGCAACGGTCGAAATGGTCCTTTGGGCAATCCACCACGCCACGACGCTGCTCTTTGGCGTCTTTGCCTCGGCGGCGCTGTGCGGTGTCGAGATCAACCGGCGTCATGCGCTTGAACTGGTGCTGGTCGGTGCCGTGACCGGCGCTGCCTTTTCGATCGCCAATGCCGTCGGCGGCGAGCTTTTCGCCCGCCAGGTATATCCGCTCGTCGTGCATCTGCCGCTCGTCATCTATTTGTGCGCGCGCTACCGCCTGAGCCCGCTGCTTGCCGTGCTCGGCATTACGAGTGCCTATCTGAGCTGCCAGTTCAGCAATTGGATGGGCATCGCCGCATTTGCCGCAACCGATTCTCAGATCGCGTACTACCTGGCGCGCATCGCGACCACACTCGCCGTCTTTGCCGTCCTGTTGCATTGGGCCGGCGACATCGGTCCACGCTTGGCGATTAAAAGCACCACCGAGCTGGGCATCCTTTTAATCCTGCCGCTCGTCTATTACGTCTTTGACTATGCCACCAACGTCTACACCACGCTGTTCCACTCGGGCTCGGTGGTAACGGTTGAGTTTTTGGCATTTGCGCTCTGTGCCTTCTATCTTATGTTTCTTGCCGTTTACCTGCGCGAATACGAAGAAAAGGAAACCGCCGAGCGAGAGCGCTGGATGCTCGAAACCCGCGACAGCGCCGCCATCAAAGAGCTCGAGGCTTGGCGTCAATCTGGGCGCGAGCTGTCGATTCTTCGCCACGACATGCGCCACTTCCTACGCGGCCTGGCCGCTTTAATTGAGGAGGGCCACACCGACGAGGCGCTCGATCGCATCGACGAACTCTGCGAAGCCGGCGACCGCACCGCCGTACGCCGCTTCTGCGCCAACGAGACCGTAAACATCGCGCTTTCGTCATTTAACTCGGATATCAATAGAAACGGCATTACCGCCAACCTGCGCGCCGCCGTACCCGAAACCATCCACGTAGGTGACGCCGACCTGTTTAGCGTGCTCTCAAATGCCTTGGAAAACGCTATCACCGCCGCAAGCGCCGCACCCCAAGGAAAGCGATTCGTCGACTTTGACCTGCGATTAGAGGACGGCCAGCTGCTGCTGTTAGTTTCCAACACGTTTGACCGCGCGCCGCGCATGGTCGACGGCATGCCCGTGACCTGGCATGCGGGCCACGGCTTTGGCACCAGGAGCATCAAACTTGCCGTGGAGCGCATGAACGGCAACTGCCAGTTCCGCATTAACGGCGATCGGTTTGAGCTGCGCGCTGTGATGTAGAAGTGCGGCGCCGATCTCGAGGCGCGCCTTGCCCGCCAGGCAATCGCTCGCCGGCGCCAATCCGCTACAGCGGAGCGGCCGCCGGGGTCAGCTGCTTGATGTATGCCCACATGCGCTGCTTGGCGGCTTTGTCAGTGAGCGCCGCCTCAAAACCGTCGAGCGCGAGCACGCGGCGACCCTGCACATGGGCGACCAAGCCGGGCTTGAGCATGGCGGTGTCGAAGTCATCGATCGCCACGAGCATATCGGCGTAGGTCTCGCGCATGGCGTCAGCCGCGTTGTTGTCGAGCAGTAGCACTGCCTCGGGGTCCAAAGCCTCAAGCGCCTCACGGAACAGCTCGCACGGCAGAGTCTCGCCCACCGCGACCGCTCCGTCACCCACGCCGGCGACGCTTGCCAGCACGCAAAAATCCTCGGGCGCGTAGCCGATGGCCCCAAGCGCCTTGCGCAACGCCGCGCCATCCGGGCCGGCGGCAAGCTCGCCACCCGAACGCTCGGCCTCGTCCAAATCGCCTTTGACCAGCACGATCGGCGAGCACGCGTTGCCCGCGATACGCACGCCACGGACCGCAAGCGATGTGAGCTCCTGCTCGGCCGCCTGGGCGATGGCTTCTTTTTTCTGGCTTTGTGACGTGGACATGCGCTCTCCAATCGTTTGCGTGCCCACCATTATATAAAAGAGCTGCCCGCGAGTGGTTGCTTTGCGGGCGGCTGGGTATAAGCACGGTCGTACTGAGTTTTACGCGGCCGAGCCGCGTCGCATTATGGAGGTCACCATGGCTGACATTAATCAGATTACCCCCGAGAACTTCGATTCCATCGTTAACGACAGCCTGCCCGTGCTGGTCGATTTTTGGGCACCGTGGTGCGGGCCCTGTCGATCCCTCTCGCCCATCGTTGACGAGGTTGCCGATGAGCTGGCGGGCAAGCTCGCCGTTGCCAAGTGCAACGTCGACGACAACCAGGACCTGGCCATGAAGTATGGCGTCATGAGCATCCCCACGCTGATTGTGTTTAAGAACGGCGAGGAGATTGACCGCTCGGTTGGCGCTCTGCCCAAGGCGAGACTGCAGGCGCTGCTGGAGAAGCATCTGTAATACGCTTGTTACATGTTACCGTCTGCCTGCCGTCCATGAGCGGTTTTGCACCGCTCGCCGGACCGCCGGGTGCGGCGCGGGCGACCACGGATAGTATGGTAGTTACAAACAGCCCCCAGTGAACGGGTGCGGGTCGCACAGACTCGTACCCGTTTTCTTATGCAGCTGCGCGCAGAGCGGGCGTAGTAAAATCTGAACCACTGAACTGCCCCATACAAAAGGAGATTTCCCATGCATGACGTCGGAATGAACATGAGCCAGCTTGCCATGAGCGTCAAGCAGGTCGACGACACCATCGAGCTCGCTCACGAGTGGAGCCATCAGCTGCTGCATGCGACCGAGAATTTTGACATGGAGCGCATCGGCGCCAAGCTCGAGGCCGCCATGGCCGCGCTGCACGAGGCCCACGACGCACTCGAGGGCTACGAAGAGGCCATCGAGGCCGACCACAACTCCGTCGGCTCCGTGAAGCTGGTGTAAGGTGGCCGAACACGAGCACGGCTGCGGGTACGAGCACGATCATCCGCATGGGGCGGACGGTGACGCGGGCTGCCACTGTAGTGGCTCCGGCTCCGAGCTGGTCCGTTTTTCGGTTACCGCACCCGACGACCTGCTGCGCCGTTTTGACGAACAGATCGCGCGCCGCGGCGACGTGGCCAACCGATCCGAGGCCGTGCGCGACCTGATTCGCGCCTCGATCGCCAAAGAGCAGATGCGCACGCCCGATGAGCATGTTATCGGGTCGCTCACCATGATCTACGACCATCACACCGGCGATCTGACGCGCCGCCTGGACGAGGTGCAGCACGACTACACCGACGAGATCGTGTCGACGATGCACGTGCATCTGGATCACCACAACTGCTTGGAGATTCTGGCGCTCAAGGGTCGCGGCGAGCGCGTCTACGAACTAGCCGACCGCCTGCTGGGCCTGCGCGGCGTTAAGCACGGCGAGCTCACGTGCGCCGCCACCAAGCAGAGCCTGGGGCTGTAGCGGGATTTCCCGCAGCGCACCTGCCAAATAGGGACAGGTTTGTTTTGGCAGGTTTAGAAGTTTTACCTACCAAAATAAACCTGTCCTTTTTTGGTCGGTTTTGATGAGGGGTGTCGCATGCGGCATGTGCATATTCATGTGACGGGCATTGTGCAGGGCGTTGGCATGCGACCGTTTGTGTATCGCGAGGCCATGGCGCATGGCATTTGCGGATGGGTGCTCAATGCGGGCGACGGCGTGCATATCGAGGCGCACGCTTGTGCCGAGGCGGTTGACGGATTTGTCGCCGCGCTTTCTGAGCATGCGCCCGCGGCGGCTCGCGTTGAGCGAGTCGATATTGCGGATTTGGAGCCTGGCGGCTGGAGCACTGCCGATGAGCAGGGCTTTCACATTGTGGCGTCGCAGGACCAGACCGCGCACACGACGCTCATCTCCCCCGATATCGCCACCTGTGACGACTGCCTACGCGAACTGTTCGACCCCGCCGACCGGCGCTATCACTACCCCTTTATCAACTGCACCAACTGCGGGCCGCGCTTTACCATCATCCGGTCGCTGCCTTATGATCGAGCGGCCACGTCGATGGATTGCTTTCCCATGTGCCCCGAGTGCGCCGCAGAGTATGGCGACCCGCTTGACCGGCGCTTTCATGCGCAGCCCGATGCCTGCTTTGACTGCGGGCCACATATTACTTGGCGCGAGGCCAATCGCGGTGTTGCGCCAGCGGGCGTTGACGCAACACCAGCCGTCGGCTCCACGCGCGAGGCCAGCGATGCCATCATCGAACGCTGCGTCGAGCTGCTGGCAGGCGGCGGCATCGTCGCCATCAAGGGTCTGGGCGGATTCCACCTTGCCTGCGATGCCAGCAACAAACAAGCAGTGCGCGAGTTGCGTCGTCGCAAGCGTCGCAGCAACAAGCCGCTTGCCGTTATGGTGCGCGACCTTGCCGACGCCGAGCGCCTGTGTCATATCGATGGCGTTGAGCGCGAGCTTCTCGCCGGCAGCATCCGCCCCATCGTGCTGCTGCGCCGGCGCACTGTTAGCGAGGACAACGACGGTTCCCCCAACATCCTCGCCCTCGCGCCATCTGTCGCGCACGACCTGCCCGAGCTCGGCGTCATGCTCCCCTATACGCCGCTTCAACATCTGTTGCTTGCCGCGGCAGAAGTCTGCGGTATGCACGCGCTCGTCATGACCAGCGGCAACCTGAGCGAAGAGCCCATCGAGACCGATGACGATCTTGCCCGGGAACACCTCGTTGCCGCCGGCATCGCCGACGCGTTGCTCGGTAACGACCGCGCAATCCTCTCGCGCTACGACGACTCTGTAGTGCGCGTGGTCGACGGCGCCGTTATGCCCGTGCGCCGCGCTCGCGGATATGCACCCCAGCCGCTGCCGTTGCCGGCGCTCGACGGCGCTCCGTCCTGCGTGCTCGCCTGCGGGCCACAACAAAAGGCCACGATTGCGCTCACGCGTGAAGGGACGAACGGCGAGGCAACCTGTTTTGTGTCGCAGCATATCGGCGATGTTGAAAACGGCGGGACCTTCGATGCCTGGAACGCTGCGCGCACGCGCTTGGAAGATCTCTTTGACTTGGCGCCCACTGCCCTAGCCTGCGACTTGCATCCGAGTTATCTTTCGAGCCAATGGGCCCGCGAACAGGCACGGGAGTACAACCTGCCGCTTATCGAAGTTCAGCACCATCATGCACATATCGCGAGCGTGATAGCCGAAATCATCGCCGCGGGCCGGCTTACAACCGACGCGCGTGTCCTTGGCATCGCCTTTGACGGCACCGGCGCCGGCACCGATGGGACCATTTGGGGCGGCGAGTTTCTTGTTGCCAGCCTTGGCGGCTTTGAGCGCGTCGCGCATTTGCGCACTTGGGCGCTCCCCGGTGGGGCGGCCTCCGTGCGCGACGCCCGCCGCAACGCCTTTGCCCTGCTCAGTGAGCTCGGCCTGCTCGAGCACCCAGGTACCGCTCGGCTTTTGGACAGCCTCGGCGAGCAAACGCGCAGCGTGACAGCCACCATGATCGAGCGCGGCATCAACAGCCCGCGTACCAGCAGCATGGGGCGTCTCTTTGATGCCGCGGCAGCAATTCTGGGCATCTGCGACAAGGCAACCTACGAGGGCGAACCCGCCATCGAGCTTGAGGCTGCCGCCTGGCGCGCGCTCAGCAGTGAAAGCGCCTGCCCCACCGGAAATATAGCGGGCTTTTCCGTAACCGAATCATCCCGTCCGGACGCCTGCCATGTTCTAAACTCCAGATCGCTTATTGAGGCGCTTTTGGAGGGAATCAGGGCCGGCGTACCCGCCGGCAGGCTCGCGCTCGACTTCCATATCGCCATCGCGCGCTCTTCGGCACGAATCGCACGCGAAATCTGTGCGCGCGAAGGCATCGATACCGTCGCGCTCTCGGGTGGCGTGTTCATGAACCGACTTTTGCTCCAGCTCCTCACCCGCGAGCTCAAAAGCATGGGTCTCACTGTCTTGGTTCCTCACTCCGTACCCGTCAACGACGGCTGCATCGCCTACGGTCAGGCGGCAGTCGCAAGCGCTCGTCTTGCGCAGATTGCATCACAGTAGCTCGCCCTCGCACGCCGCCGCGCCCAGCCGTCTCACAGGCGTAACGCGTTTGCCCGCGAACCCCGCGAGCGCTACCATCAACTGATGGATTATTAAGCGCCCATCCAGCGCAAAGCGTATAAAAGGGGAACAATATGTGCCTTGCCGTTCCCGGCAAAGTAGTCAAACGCGACGACGACCTCAAGGCCACCATCGACATGATGGGCATCGAGCGCCCCGTGTCGCTGCGACTCGTGCCGACGGCGCAGGTTGGCGACTATATTCTCGTACACGCCGGCTTTGGCATCCAGATCGTCGACGAGCAGGAAGCGCAAGAAACGCTCGAGCTTGTTAATGCCATGTCCGAGCTGGTCGAAGAAGATCAGCTTGCCAGCAACCCGGCCGAGGCATACTAGTGGCGGCCGAGCAGCCGGCGCGCTCCGGTATCGATTTCTCGGCATTCCGCGATCCCAAGCTGGCTCGCGAGCTCATCGAGCGCATTCATGAGCTTGTCGGCGACCGCGCCATCAACCTTATGGAAGTCTGCGGCACGCATACCGTGAGCATCGGGCGCTATGGCTTTCGCTCCATTATGCCGGCCGGGCTCAAGCTGCTGAGCGGCCCGGGCTGCCCCGTCTGCGTCACCGCCAACCGCGACATCGACCACGCAATCGCGCTCGCCAACATAGACGGCGCCATCATCACCACCTTTGGCGACATGATGCGCGTGCCCGGATCATCCACCTCGCTCGCTGCGCAAAAGGCGGCGGGGCGCGATATTCGCATCGTCTACTCCCCGCTCGATGCACTCGATATCGCCGAGCAAAACCCTGATCGCCCGGTCATTTTTATGGGCGTGGGCTTTGAGACCACAACGCCCACCATCGCCGCCGCCATTTTGGAGGCCGATGCACGCGGACTCCAAAACTTCTCGGTCTATTGCGCCCACAAGACCACGCCGCCGGCGCTATGCGCGATTGCCAACGATCCCGAGACCACCATCGACGGCTTTATCCTGCCGGGCCACGTCGCCACCATCACGGGCTTGGCGCCCTTTAGCTTTTTGGTCGACGAGTTTAAGACTCCAGGCGTGGTAACGGGATTTGAGCCGGTCGACATCTTGCAGGGTATCTGCATGCTGGTCCAGATGGTTGTTGAGGGGCAACCCGCGATCGACAACGCCTACCGTCGCGGCGTCAATGCCGACGGCAATCCTGTGGCGCGCCAGCTGGTCGAGCAGGTATTTGAGCCGTGCGATACCACGTGGCGCGGGCTGGGATCGATTGCGGCTTCGGGACTCGCCATTCGTCCCGAGTTTTCGCACTTTGATGCCAGCATGCGCTTTGACGTGTCCATCGAGCCGACGGTCGAGCCACGCGGGTGCCGCTGCGGCGACGTGCTGCGCGGGGCCATTACGCCGAGCAGCTGCCCGCTCTTTGGCCGCACCTGCACGCCCGAGCACCCCGTCGGCCCGTGCATGGTGAGTTCCGAAGGCAGCTGCGCGGCGTACTACCGCTACCGCGACTAGTCCGGACGCACCCGCACACCGGCATCACCCACGATTGGAGTTTTCGATATGTCCCGTACTGCCACCGATAGTACCGTCCTGTTGGGCCACGGCTCTGGCGGCCAGATGATGAAACGCATCATCGATGAGGTCTTTTTGGATGCCTTTGGGTCGCCCGAACTGCTCGAAGGCAACGACGCCGGCGTCGCCGCGCTGCCCGCGAGCGGGCGCATCGCCATGTCGACCGACAGCTTTGTAGTCTCGCCGCAGTTCTTCCCCGGTGGCAACATCGGCCGTCTCGCCGTGTGCGGAACCGTCAACGACGTCGCGACCTCGGGCGCCAACGTGCGCTACCTATCGTGCGGCTTTATCCTCGAAGAGGGCTATCCCATGGACAAGCTCCGCCAGATTGTGCAGACGATGGCCCAAACGGCGCATGAGGCGGGCGTGTCCATAATCACGGGCGACACCAAGGTGGTCGAGCGCGGCGGGGCCGACGGCGTCTACATCAATACCGCCGGCGTGGGCGAGGTTCCCACGGGCGTGGCGCTCAGCGGCGCCAACTGCCGCCCCGGCGATGTCATCCTGGTCTCGGGTACTCTGGGCGACCACGGCATCGCCATCATGAGCCAACGCGAGGGCCTGGCGTTTTCGAGCACGATCGAAAGCGATGCCGCGCCGCTCAACCACCTGATTGCCGACGTTCTGGCCGCAGCGCCCGGCACGCGTTGCTTTCGCGACCCCACGCGCGGTGGCCTGGCCTCGACGCTCAACGAGTTTGCGCAGGCCAGCGGCGTTGCCATGGAGGTCGACGAGGATGCCGTGCCCGTGCGTCCCGACGTGCAGGCCGCCTGCGAGATGCTCGGCTACGATGTGCTGCAGGTGGCAAACGAGGGCAAGATGGTTGCCGTCGTGCCGGCCGAACAAGCCGATGCGGCGCTGGCCGCCATGCGCGCCGCCCGCTACGGCGAGAACGCCGCGATTATCGGCCGCGTGCTGCCACTTGGATCGGACGCTCGACCCGCCGTGCGCGTACGTACCGGCTGGGGCTCGACCCGCATCCTCGACATGCTCGTAGGAGAGCAGCTGCCGAGAATTTGCTAACGACAAAGGCTCAGGGCTATTAAAGATATTCAGATTCCAAACATGCCCGGCACGCATGCCCAGTATCATGGGGTGCGTTTTACAACTCAAGCGGCAGGAGCACCCACGGCAGCAGCTTTTTCCCATGTGATCTTTGACCTGGACGGCACCATCCTCAACACACTCGAGGACCTGGCGGCCGCCGGCAACCATACCTGCGAGATGCACGGCTGGCCCACGTTTGCCGTAGACGAGTACCGCTACAAGGTGGGAAACGGCATGCTCAAGCTGGTTGAGCGCTTTATGCCCGCCGAGTATGCGGGCGACGGCCGCATGTTTGAGCAGGCGCTTGCCGAGTTTAGGGCTTACTACGGCGAGCACAAGGAGGACCACACCGCCCCCTATGCCGGCACGATCGAGATGCTCGACCGCCTACGCGCCGCGGGCGTTCAGCTTGCCGTGCTCACCAACAAGGACCACGTCTCGGCGGCTCCGCTTATCGAGAAGTATTTTGGTTCCGAGCGCTTTGCGCTGGTGCAGGGCCGCGTCGATGCGTTTCCGCCCAAGCCCGAGGCGCCTGTTACGCTGCATGTGATGGAAGAGCTAGGCGCCGATCCGTCGACCACGCTCTATGTGGGCGATTCCAATGTCGATATCCTGACCGGTCACAACGCCGGCCTTAAGAGTGCGGGCGTCAGCTGGGGCTTCCGCGGCCGCGCAGAGCTGGAAGCCGCCGGCGCCGACTACGTGGTGGACACCCAGGACGAGCTCGCAGCGCTGATCCTGGGCGAGTAACGAGCGACACTGCTTAACGCAGCTGCGACAATTCTTCCGCGCAGAAAGCGCATCCCGTTTTGGAGCTCCGGAATGGGATGCGCTTTCCGTTTGAGGCGCATCAGGGAAACCGCATCCCGTTTCAGAGCAATATTCCGGGTCGCACTTTCCGCAACCCACCCCATCCGGAAAATGCGACCCACTATTCGGCCAAAAACCGGGTCGCGGTTTCCCAAGCACTCGATGCAACGCTGGCACAAGAAGCGTCCCCAACTGCCGCCTGGTCATTTAAGAACGTCCCCAATGACTACAAGTGCCGCACCATGGCAACACCGCAGGTAGAGGATGGACAGCGAGCGACGTCCAGGACGAACAAGTTGGCATAAAAAAGGCGAGGCATAGACCTTCTGGTCATGCCTCGCCTTTTGAATGACAAATTGTCGTCCTGGGCGGCGCGCAGCGTCAACTGGTTACGCGGTTCGTAGAACCGCGTAACCCCCTAGCTCAGCATTGCATCCATCATCTCGGAGTTGACGGAGTCGTCGGCAGACCACTCGCCATCGTCGTTGCAGGTGTACTTGAAGATAACCGTGGTCTTCCTGGGCTCGGTGGCCTTGGTCACATCGACCATAACCTGACCGGCCATCTTGTACAGCTCGTCATCGGAAGGAACCGTGTCAAGCGCAGCGACCTTCTCCTGATACTGGGTGGAGAAGTCCTCGACGATCTTGTTCATAGACTTGCAGGTGATGGAGACCTCGGCGGTCGCGACACCCTTGTCTTCGTCGACCGTCACGTCGCCGATCTTGTAGTCAAAGCCCTCGAGATAGGTCTTGGCATACTCCTTGGGATCGATACCCAGCTGCTCGAACTCGTCGCCCGAAGCCTCCTCCAGACCAGAGAGGAAGTCGTCGCCACCGTTCTTGACCTCATCAAACTGCGTCGTAAGATCCTCGGTGATGAGCTCCTCAACCGAAGGACCTCCACAGCCGGAAAGCACGACCACGCATGCAACCAAGACGGCCATGAGGGGCGCAAGCAGCAGCTTCTTTTTCATGTTGTTCCTCCCAATGAGCGGCACCGCGCTTCCCGGACGCGGCACACGTTGTAATAAGTAAGCCCATACTATCCACTTATGAACACCCTCGGCAACGCGAAGGCGTGGTCGGTTCGTTTTAGCGTCCGAACGGTTTGCAAGCCCGCCCAACGTGCAATAAAACGCTTCCCCACGGTGCAATAAAAAAGGTGGCCGGAAAACCCGACCACCCTTGCACATCCTTTGGACGCCGCAGTTTACTTGCGGACGACCTTGACGATGGCGTCACCGGCGGCGACGGCGGACTCTGCCTCGACGGTGAGCTCGACATCGGCAAACTCGGCGGTGTTGGACACGGCCACGACGACGCAGTCCTTGTAACCGGCAGCGGCGATCTTGGCGCGGTCGATCTTGAGTATGGGCTGGCCAGCCTTCACAACGTCGTCGGCCTTGACGAAGCCCTCGAAGCCGTCACCGTTCATGTTGACGGTATCGACGCCAACGTGCACCAGAACCTCGATGCCGCTATCGGACTGCAGACCCACGGCGTGACCCATGGTGACGGTCACCTTACCGTCGCAGGGGGCGTAGACCAGATCGTCCTCGGGCCACACGGCACAGCCCTTGCCCAGAACCTCGCCACCAAAGACGGGATCGGGCACGTCGGCCATCTTGATGACCTTGCCCTTGACGGGCGAGCACAGCACGTCGGCGCCAGCAGAAGCAGAGATGGAGGCCGGAGCAGCGGCAGCCGCGGGCTCAGCCTTCTTCTTGAACATGTCAAACAGACCCATACGTTTTCTCCTCTTGATTAAGCGCAACGTTGTGCGCATGCCTACGGTAATTATAGTGCCAAATGGTTCAAATGCTAAGGTGGGGACTCGAATCGCGAGCCCTTCCCGGTAGTGCTCGTGGGACGAGCATCTCCTTTGCATCGCTGGTCGATAAGCCGAGTATCGCCCGCGCACGGGACGGGCAGAAGCGGGCGCACCAAACCCGACACTTCTTTTCGCTCTCGAGTCCTGTCGCCGCCTTGTCCCTAACACTTCCTGATACCGACCGAAGCGTGCCAAAATAAACCTGTCCTTTTTGGTAGGTTTGGCGAGTGTGGATTTTTGGACGCTTAACTAGCGAACGTGGATAATCTCACACTTTGAGGCCGTCACCGAGCCAAAAACGGGAGATTATCCGCTCTCATTTTGGATAACCCCCCTTGTACCAAGCCGAGCTCCATGGTCAAGTAATAACGACTTCTCATCATTAGATTGTTTACATCAATTCTAATAACTATTTAATCCTTAAACTCGTTATTAGAATTGATATGATTAGCCTAATAACGAGTTTCCGGCACTAAAGATATGGAGGGCGCGATGCAAATCGAGGAGAACGGCCAGGGAACGCTCCGCAATAATCTATCGGGGAAATTGGCTTACTATTCGTTTTTTCCAACGCCCTTGCAATCATTGAGGCAGCTAAACCTCACCGAGGAAACCTATCGCACGCTTTCCGCATGCTCACGAAAGCTTGGAGAGCTTGAAGGCATGCTCTACTTTGTTCCCAACGCCGACATGTATCTGACAATGTACGTGCGCAAAGAAGCACTCCTTTCTTCGCAAATTGAGGGAACCCAGTGCACGTTTGACGACCTACTTAGTCCATCGCAAACACAACTCCATCATAAAGATGTCGCAGACGTCGTGAATTACGTCCGTGCTGTCGACCGCGGCGTAGAACTGCTCAAAAAGATGCCCTTGTGCACGAGACTTCTTAGGCAAGTTCATGCGGTCCTGCTGGACGGAGTACGCGGAACGGAGAAGAATCCAGGCGAGCTGCGCTCCTCACAAAACTGGATTGGCCCCTCAGGTTGCACCATTGCAACCGCATCGTTTGTCCCTCCAAACATTGAAGATTTGAGCAACACGCTTCAGGACCTCGAACGCTTTATCAATGAGCCTCAAGTCGAAATGGATCCGATTGTGCGGGCGGCGCTCGTCCATTACCAATTTGAAACTGCCCATCCATTCCTAGACGGAAACGGTCGCCTGGGCAGGCTTCTCATTACACTTATGCTCATCAATGATGGCGTTCTTCATTCTTGCTTGTTCTATCCATCGTTCCAGTTCAAGAAAAATCGAAGCGAGTACTACCGACAGCTCACATCCGTAAGGGAGAGAGGCACTTACGAGGAATGGATAGAGTTTTTCTGTAACAGTCTTCTCGAGAGTGCGAAGGACTCGGTAGGGTCTTTAAAAAACCTTGTTGACCTCCATAACCGTTCCACAGCAACCATTACTGAAAATCTCGGAAGGACTGCTGCAAACGGGCAAAGGCTGTTGGGCATTCTTGAAGAGCACCCCATCGTCGACACCGCATTCATCGCTGCCCAACTCGATATCGGCAGGAGTACCGCGAGCTCGCTCGTCAAATCATTTGAAGAATTGGGTATCCTCCGTCCGCTCGACGAGTCAAGACAGAGATACCGGCAGTACGGGTATGAAGAGTATCTTTCGATTCTCAGGGAAGACGCCGAGCCGATTAGATAGGCATCGCAACCCAGGCAAATTAAAGCGAGCGTGGATAATCTCCCACTTTGAGCCTGCACACAGGCCAAAAACGGGAGATTATCCACGCTCATTCCTGAGTAGTCATTTATGAACGTCCCCAATGACTAGTCCGGCAACGCCGATGTTTCGGCAACGACAGCGAGCGAGCCGCATTCGGAGCAAGACGACGCCGCAGGTAGAGAACGGACAGCGAGCGGGTCGCATTTGAGACAAGGTGACGTGAAACGAAAGGGCGCTGACCTTCTGGTCGCGCCCTTGAAGTTGAACGTCAGATTGTCCAAATGCGGCCCGCGCAGCGTCGAGCAGTTACGGCGTTTGGTAAAACGCCGTAACTAACGTGCTCCGTACTGCTCGTAATAGGCGTCGATGGCGGCCTTGAGCTCGTCATCGATGACGACCTTGCCGTCGATCTCGTGGTTGTAGAGGGTCTCGACGACCTCGGCCATGGAGACGATGCTCGCGACGGGGAAACCGTACTTGGCCTCGATCTCCTTCTGCGCGGTGGTCACGCCACCCTTGCCGACCTCCATGCGGTTGAGGGACACGATCAGGCCCTTAATCTCGACATCGGCAGCAGCCTTGACCTTGGGGTAGGTTTCGTCGATGGACTTGCCGCTGGTGGTGACGTCCTCGACCATGACCACGCGGTCGCCGTCCTTGGGCTCATAACCCAGCAGGTTGCCCTTATCGGCACCGTGGTCCTTGGCCTCCTTGCGGTCACAGCAGTACTTGACCTCCTTGCCGTACAGCTCGTGGTAGGCAATGGCGGTCACGACGGCCAGCGGAATACCCTTGTAGGCCGGCCCAAACAGCACATCAAAGTCATCGCCAAAGTTATCGTGGATGGCCTGGGCGTAATACTCGCCCAGTTTCTTGAGCTGATAGCCCGTCACGTAAGCGCCGGCGTTCATAAAGAACGGGGACTGGCGGCCGCTCTTGAGCGTAAAGCTGCCGAACTTAAGAACGTCGGACTCAACCATAAACTTGATGAACTCTTGCTTGTAAGCCTCCATGCGGGCTCCTCTCGTAATTGCGTACATGCTCTTCAGTTTAGCGCAGGCGAGGCGTCGATGTGGGCGTGCTTTGAGGCCACGGCATTCTGTAAAGGCTTTGTCAGGGGGAATGGTTTTCCGAACAATGGGGTTGACATGTCAAACTCCCTCATCAAGAATACGGGCGGATTAAAAAGGGGTACGAGATACCCAAAGCGCGCTGCGCTCAGCCTTTAGGAGGTGTGCCATGGAAGGCAGTCCTAGTCGAAAAACCTGCATGTCACCCTCGGCACGCCGCGAGGACTCCGCACACGCATAAACGCCACCGGCAGATCGCCAAAACCACCGCAAAGGCGCGCTGCACCCTTTGTGGGCTCAAGAGCTTGACGTGAGCGACATCTAGGTTTTTTGAAGCAAATACGACACGTACGCTAACTCCCCTCAACAAGGAGGACCCTATGCTGATGCTCAAAACCGTCACGGTACTCGAAGCCATCTCCAAGCGCCGCCGCACGGCGCGCCCTGCCGCTCATACCGGCCTGTCCAAGAACACCATATTCGCCGCCACCCATAGTGCCGAGGACGCCCTCGTACTGCTTGACGCCACGGCAAACGGCCTCACCGTCGAGCAGGCAACTGAGCGCCTGAACGCCGTCGGCCCCAACACCATCGAGGCAACGACCAAAACGCTCGCCCGCCGCATCGCCGACGCGTTCATCGATCCCTTCGCCGGCATCCTCGCCGCGCTCGCACTGGTCTCGCTCTACATCGACGTGCTCGCCGTGCCCGAACCGCAGCGCGACCCCTCCACGGTCATCGTCATCGGCACCATGCTGCTGGTATCGGGCGGCATGAAGTTTATCCAGGAAGCCCGCAGCGGCAATGCGGCAGAGGCCCTCAAGGACCTGGTCTCCAACACTTGCACCGCCCTGCGCGACGGCGGGCGCATCGAGACCCCCTTCGACGAGCTCGTCCCCGGCGATGTAATCCGCCTCTCTGCCGGCGATATGGTGCCAGCAGACGCCCGCATCATCACCGCGCGCGACCTGTTTGTGATCGAGTCCGCACTCACCGGCGAGAGCGAGGCCGTCGAGAAGACCACCGCCGTCACCGTCGTCGAGGGCGCCGACGGCTCCGCACTGCCACTCTCTGCCTGCAAGAACATCGTCTTTACCGGCACCTCCGTGCAAAACGGCGCCGCCATGGCGCTTGTCGTTGCCACCGGCTCGGACACCTACCTGGGCGGCATCGCCAAGATGCTCAACGGGCGCGGCGAAAAAAGCGCGTTTGACCGCGGCGTCTCGAGCGTCTCCATGCTGCTGGTGCGCCTGATGCTCGTTATGGCGCCGGCCGTCTTTGCCATCAACGCCGCCACCAAGGGCAACGTCATCGACGCGCTGCTGTTCGCCACGAGCGTGGCCGTGGGCATCACGCCGCAGATGCTTCCCGTCATCGTGACCACGAGCCTGTCGCAGGGCGCCAAGGACCTCGCCCGTCGCCAGGTTATCGTCAAGGAGCTGCCGGCGATTCAAAACCTCGGAGCGATGGACGTCCTGTGCTGCGACAAGACCGGCACCCTCACCGAAGACCGCATCGTGCTCGAGCGCTACCTCAACACCGATGGCAACGAGGACGCGCGCGTGCTGCGCCATGCGTTTTTGAACAGCTTCTTCCAAACCGGCCTCAAAAATCTTATCGACCTGGCCGTAATCGACCGTGCCGATGTGACGCCCTCGACCGTCGCACCCGATTCCATGCTGGGCCAGAGCCTGCGCGACCGCTACACCAAGGTCGACGAGGTTCCCTTCGATTTCTCGCGCCGTCGCCTGAGCGTAGTTGTCGCCGACGCCCAAGGCAAAACCCAGATGGTTACCAAGGGCGCTGCCGAGGAAATGCTCGAGATCTGCTCCTTTGTCGAAATCGATGGCATCGCTCAGCCGCTCACCGACGAGAAGCTCGCCCAGATTCGCAAGCAGATCGTCGGACTTAACGCTGAGGGCCTACGCGTAATTGCCGTGGCGCAGAAGACCAATCCGCGCTGCGTGGGCGAGTTTGGCATCGCCGACGAGTGCGACATGGTGCTGATGGGCTTTTTGGCCTTCCTCGATCCGCCCAAAGCAAGTGCCGCGGGCGCCGTCGCCACCCTCGAGGCCAAGGGCGTGGCGGTCAAGGTCCTAACCGGCGACAACGACCGCGTCGCCGCCACCGTCTGCGAGCAGATTGGTATCGATGCGAGCAACGTCTTGCTCGGCTCCGAGATCGATGCGCTCGATGACGCCGAACTTGCCGAGCGCGCCGAGAAAACCCACCTCTTCGCCAAGCTCTCGCCGCTGCAGAAGGCGCGCCTGGTACGTGTCATGCGCGAGATGCTCGGCCACACCGTGGGCTTTATGGGCGACGGCATCAACGACGCCGCCGCCATGCGTGCGAGCGATTGCGGCATCTCGGTCGATTCGGCCGTCGACATTGCCAAGGAATCCGCCGATATCATCTTGCTTCAGAAGGACCTGGGCGTGCTCGAGCGCGGCATCATCGAAGGCCGCCGCACTTACGGCAACCTGCTCAAGTACCTCAAGACCACGGTGAGCTCCAACTTTGGCAATGTGCTGTCCGTGACCGTCGCGAGCCTGTTCTTGCCGTTTTTGCCCATGAGCGCCCTGCAGCTGGTTCTGCTGTCGCTGGTCTACGAGATCGTGTGCATCGCACTGCCGTGGGACACCGTCGATGACGCCTGGACTGCCCGCCCGCGTGCCTGGGACGCCGCGTCCATCAAGGGCTTTATGCTCGAGCTGGGCCCCGTGAGCTCGCTGTTTGACATCGTGACCTTCGCCGCGCTCTTCTTTGTCGTGTGCCCCGCCGCCGTGGACGCAAGCTGGTCCGAGCTTGCCGCTGCGGGCGACGTCGCGGGTATGGCGACCTTTGCTGCGCTCTTCCAGAGCGGCTGGTTTGTCGAGTCCATGTGGTCGCAGACACTCGTGGTCCACCTGTTGCGCTCCCCGCATCTGCCGAGCCCGCGCGACCACGCCGCGCCCGCATTGTGCGTTCTTACCGTGCTGGGCCTGGCGCTCGTCACCTGGCTGCCGGCAAGCCCCATCGCCGATGCGCTCGGCCTCATGCCGCTGCCCACGAGCTTTTTTGGGCTGCTCATTGGCATCGTTACCGCCTATATCGCGCTCACCCAGCTGGCAAAGCGCCGCTACATTGCCCGCCACGGCGAGCTGCTGTAGCAAGTAGACGGAAAACACCCTGCCAGCTGCCGTTGCCACTACCACAGCTGCCGCCGCCGCAGTCTATCCCCCCAGCAGTTGCGGTGAAATAGTTCCTGTTTGGGGGTGCGGACGATTTCTTGGACCGCGCCTAGGCGTATCCAAGCTTCCTGCGGTACTCCATCGGGCTCAGCCACCCGAGGGACTTCTTGATCCGCTCCTCACGATAGTACACGAGGTAGGCCTCGAGCCTTCCCATG
>JAXJKV010000046.1:0-30561 GCA_036297525.1 Collinsella sp. | reverse complement strand
GGCGATGCTCTGGTCACGACGGAGCAGCTTTGCATGGCACTATGGGGAACCACGGAATACATAGATGAAAATGCCTTGCAGGTTAACCTAACCCGGCTGAAAAAAACGATGTCCGCCCTTGAAATGAAGCAGCGAATCGTTCGTATGCGGCTTTTTTTGTTTTTGGTGGGCTCGAGCGGATCATTCGTCTCGATCTGTAACATCTAGCAGGGATTTTCGGCCCTAACTGTTACAAATCGAGACAAGCAGAACGCCCGAGCAGAAATATCTCAATCTGTAACACGTAGCCCACTTTTAACCGTCTAACTGTTACAGATCGAGACAAACGCCACAGGTCAATCCCTTTAATCTCGATCTGTAACACCTAGTCGAGTTTTTTGATCCCAACTGTTACAGATTGAGACGATTCGACGGTATCGTCCGCATGGACACACCGTGGTACAATTGTGTCCCAACGCAAAGGAGGTACCCATGTCAGTTTGTGTGCCCGTCCGAGACATGAAGGACACTGCTGCATTCACTACGCTTGTTGAGTCTGAGCGCGACGTCACCGTAACTAAGAACGGCTACGAGGCCATGCACTGCATCAGCAGCGACCAGTATCGCCTCATGCAAGAAGAAATCGCCAAGGCAAAACTGCTGTCTCGTATGATGTTGGCAGAAGACGAAATATCGCAAGGCGACTACAGCGATTACGAATCCTTCGCGGCTTCGATACGAGACAAATATGACCTATAACGTCGTAATCCTCAAAAGCGCGCGATATGAGTACGAGAGTATTGTCGGATACCTTGCTCAAATCCTCAAGAATCCGCGTGCAGCAGGCAATTTTGTCGCTGAGTTTGAATATCAGCTTGATCTGCTTCGCGAGCAGCCGCTCCTACGCCCCCTCTCGCACATGCAAGAGCTGGCGGCACGTAATTACCGATCGTTTCCCGTCAACAACTACGTGTGCCTTTATAAGTTTGAGCACGAAACAATCTATATCGCCCACATCTTTCATCAGTCACAGGACTACGCCCGCCTGGTCTAGCCCACAAGCTGAATACTTGGCCCGAGCGCATTTGCGTGTCATATCGCGTCACGTTGACGCGTAAAATGACGCGCAAATTTTTACGCGTCATCAAATTTGACGCACAAATGGTGTTTTTACATTTACGTGTCATTTTGCGCGTCATATTGAAGCGATAACCCCTGCGCTGGCAGAGGGCAAAAGTCCTCCTGCTGCGCTAGCTAGCAGATGACCTGCGTGTGTTCCTCGATGGCGGCACGATCCTCGGTGGCGATACTCGGCTCGCACACCACGGCGTCCAAGCTGTCCAGGCGGCAGAAGGTGTAGAAGTCGCGCTTGCCAATTTTGCTGGAGTCGGCGATCAGATAGCGAGAGTCGGCCTTGCTAAAGGCGAGCTGCTGGATGCGGCCCTCGTCCATGTTGGACGTAGATACGTCACCGTCCAAGATGCCGTTGGCGCCGATAAACGCAGCGTCGATACCCAGCGCACGCAGGGTATCCTCGGCCGTTGGTCCCACAAAAGCGGCGGTGCGGCGACGGTACATACCGCCCACGAGGCACAGGTCGCAGTCCTCGCGCGCCTCGAGCAGGTTAAACACCGAAAGCGAATTGGTCACAATGCGCAGGCGAAACGCCGGCAGCATCGAGGCCATCTGCTCCACCGTAGTGCCCGTGCCCAAAAAGATGGTCGAGTCTTCCTCGATAAGCTCCACAGCACGGCGCGCGATCTGCAACTTTTCCTCGGCATGCTTAGTGCGCTTTTCGCTGTGCGAGTACTCGTGGCGCAACATAGCGTGGGGACGTCCCTGTGCACTGCGAGCTCCGCCGTGCACGCGCTCAATCTCGCCCAGACTCGCAAGTTCCTCAAGGTCGCGACGAATCGTCATGTCCGAAACGCCCAGTGCGTCCGAAATCTCCTTGACCGAGACCGTGCCTTGCTCTTCGAGCAGCTGCCGAACCTTATCCTGTCGCTCTGCCTTAATCACGATGAATCCTCGCCGTTCTTTGCGCGCATATCATTCAAACAGTAACGAACAAATTGTATCAGACTCGTGCGCGTCAAAAATGAATGCCCGCACAGCTCCAATCATCACTTTTTTGAGAAAAATACCCCCTGCTTTAGTGGGGTGTAGTGATAATCTCGCCTGTTCACGCTAAAGTTTGTCTGAAATACCTCGATGTTAGGAACCAAATGATCACTTCCGAGCTTTTCGGCACCGCGCCGTGCGGCACCCCCGTTCATCGTTACACCCTCAACGGGCCCGAGATCTGCGTTCGCATTATGGACTATGGCGCCACCGTGCTGGGTATCGATGTGCCCGACATTCCCGGCAACGTGCGCGATGTGGTGTTGGGCTTCGATAAGCTCGAGGATTACTTTGACAACCCCGCCTGCTTTGGCGCGACCATCGGCCCCGTGGCAAACCGCACCGCGGGCGCCACAATCACTATCGACGGCACGGACTGGCATATGTCCGCTAACGAGGGCACCAACAACCTGCACAGCGATCTTGAGCACGGCCTGCACAAGCGCGTATGGGATGCTGAACTCGACGAGGTCCATAACGCCGTGCGCATGATCACCTCGCTTGAAGATGGCGAGCTTGGCCTTCCCGGCAACCGAACCTTTACGGCCGTGTTTACCGTTACGCGCGCTGGCGTCTTCCGCACCGAGTATGGCTGCGAGAGCGACCGCGCCACCTACGTGTCCATGACCAACCACACGTACTTTAACCTCGCCGGTCATAACGCCGGCATGGACTGCGAGCACTTCTTTGTTGCTAACGCTGCCCACTACCTGCCCATTAACGAGCAGAATATCCCCACCGGCGAAATCGCTCCGGTCGAGGGCACGCCGTTTGACTTCCGCGAGCTGCGCCCCGTCGCTCCCGGCATGGAAGCCGACGACCCGCAGATTAAGCAGGCCCGCGGCTACGATCACTGCCTGTGCATCGATGGCTATCAGTACGGCCGCAATCTGCGCCGCGCCCTGCATGTCGAGGAGATGTGGACCGGCCGCGAGCTGGACTACTACACCACCGCCCCGGGCGTGCAGCTCTACACCGGCAACTGGCTGGGCGACGAGCACGCCAAGGACGACGCCAACTATGGTTGGGGTGCCGGCTTTGCCCTCGAGGCAGAGATGTACCCCGACACGCCGCACCAGCCGCTGTTCCCGCAGGGCATTGTGGGTCCGGGTCACCCCTACAGCAATGTGATCGAATACCACTTTATGAGGCACTAGGCCCACAACGCGACATCTCGCACAGCAGCGCCCGCCGGCACCACCGCCGACGGGCGCTTTTTCATCTTTTGGGCGCATTTTCGCTGTGACTATATGAGTGGCATATCAAAACTATGCCCATTTACTACGTTTAGCCCGGGATGCTCGAGCATGCACCGGTTTTTGTTAAATTCGCGAGCCGTCTACCTGCAGTTTTGTTTTTCTCAAATTCGACATGCTCGGCGATAGCCGATCAAACGTAGTAAATGGGCATAGTTTTTAACAGGCGGCATCGCACGCGTCCCTCGCAAGGGCAAAATGATCCGTTTTCCTCCGTCCCCAAGGGATCAGTTGAACAGATTGCCGATGGGATCGGGGGCGGAACTGGGGAGATGGCGGATTTCTAGCTCTATACCGAGCTTTTGCAACTCTTTGAAGGCAGCGATGTCTGTATCGCCTACGGCAACGGCAGGCGTTGCAGAGCGCTTGCCCTCCCCCGTCCGCATATGGCCGATACTAATCTTGGTTATTGGCACACCGCCCTTAACCAGCGCGAGCGCATCGGAGGGTGAGGCCACCATGATCAGAATCAATTGGCGAGGCGTTGCGGTATGAATGATGTCGATGGTCTTTTGCACCGAGAAGAACCGCGTCCAGACGCCATCGGGCGTGGCCACCCTCATAGGGGCCCATTGGCGCGAATCTGCCGCGATCTCATCGTTGACGATTAGGACGAGGTTGGAACCCACGGCTTCGTTCCACAGCTTAACGTCTTGCCCGTAAATGAAACGGTCATCGATACGCGTGAGAAGGATCTTGGGTTGAGTCATCGCTGCCCCATTCTGTTTGAGACCCATACGAGCGGGACGTCAGCCACCAACTCGACAGCAGGTCAAGCACCAAATGGGTACCGCGGACATCACGCCTCTAATATTAGTGCATTTAAAGTGAGAAAAGCCGTCAGAACACTTGCGCGGATTTGCGATGTCCCGTATCATAGACAGCCGTTGACGCCTCAGTTGCGTCATCACATGGCCGCCAGCGTAGCTCAGTTGGTAGAGCACCGCTCTCGTAAAGCGGGGGTCACCGGTTCGAGCCCGGTCGCTGGCTCCATTGCACAAGATAGCCGCCTTCGGGCGGCTTTTTTGTTGCCGATTTCGGGCGCGCATCCGCCAATCCAAGCACAACGCCGCTGGAAACTCCCCTACTCAACAAAAGCCCCGCCAACCGCAATCCCCAAAGGAACCGCGTTCAGCGGGGCCCAAGCGAGCTCCCCCAAGGGATAACGCTCGCAACACGAACAGCTCAGCCGAGCAGCGCGCTACTCCTCCCAGTAAGCATCTGCAAGCAGCTTAAAGCAAATCTTCTTGACCGGCTGCGCGCCATCGCCCGGGAACTCGAGCGTGGGCATGTGAGGCTCGCCGGCAACAAACAGCGCAAACTTGTCGTCAGCAAGATCGCCGGCGATCGAGGCGTCGGAATCGACCAGATCGTAGTCGTCCTTCTCGTCAAACTCCTGAACCAGCGTCAGGCTGCCCGTGGCAACCTTAAAGGCCTCGCGACCCTCGACGTCGATCTGCAGGTCGTGATAGCGCTGATGCGTCTCATAGTGAGCCTCGGCTTCGGGACGCGTCGTGGGAGCCATGACGTTCGCAAAGACCTTGTCGCCCAGAATCGGATGGCTGCCGACCTCGAGCTGCGCCGGATCATTCTCCTCGAGCCAATCGATCAGCACGTCGAGGCCCTTGAGCATTCCGCGGTACTCCTCGATATCGCCCAATGCACCGTAAATCATCTAAATCCCCTCTCAGATCATTTCTTTGGCGGCTACTCGGCAAACGCATTACCGACGCTGTTGCCACCCACATGCGTCTCGACCAGGGTAAGGTCGGGATTGAACACGACAGCGTCGGCGTCGCGCCCCGGCATAATGCTACTGCACTTGTCGTCGACATGAGCTGGCAACCGATGCCGGGGCCGCAGCACAAGCTCCTACAGCTCGGTCACGACAACGCCGTTGTAAACCTCGTCCCAACGATCCATAACCAAGTGGCCAGTCATGGGATCCATGGCATTGAGCTTGCCGCAGGTGTTGGCGGTACGCAGCACCGTCTCGTCGTCGGCGCCGGCAGCAATCGCATGTGCGAAGCCGGCAATGGTCGAATCGCCAGAGCCCGTAGCGTTAACGGCGGGGATATCGGGGGTCTTGGCGCGGAACGCACGGCCGTTATGGAAACCAACGGAGCCGGCAGCGCCCATGGATACGACGACCCAGGGGATATCGGAGAAGCGGGCATCAGAGGCGAGCGCGGCGCGGAGCTCGTCCACATCGTCGGTGGTAAAGCTCGTGCCCAGAAGGCCGTTGATCTCGGTCAGGTTAGGCTTGACCAGCTCGGGCTTAATTTCGGACTTAAGGGCGGCCTCGAGCGAAGCACCCGAGGTATCGAGCAGCACCTTGGCGCCGGCGTTCTCGGCAATGCCCGTGATCTTGGCATAGTAGTCCGCCTCGACACCGCGGGGCAGAGAACCCGAAATGGTGACGACGTCGGCCTTGCCCGCAAGCTCAGTAAACTTGGCGGTAAAGGCATCGAGTTCCTCGGGGGCAATTGTCGGGCCACTCTCGAGCAGCTCGGTCTGGTTGCCGGCGTGGAGGATGTTGAGGCAAATGCGAGTCTCGCCCTTGATGGGCACAAAATCATTCTTAATGCCGTTAGCGTCCATGAGCTCGGCCATATAGGCGCCCATATGGCCACCAAGCAGGCCGGTTGCCACAACATCGTCGCCCAACTGACCAAGGACGCGGGCTACGTTAAGGCCCTTGCCGCCGGCGGTCTTTTCGGGCGTCACACGGTTGACGTCGTCGATGACGAGCTCATCGAGCTGATAGCGCGTATCGACAGACGGGTTCATCGTAACGGTGAGGATCATTTTTAGCTCCTTATCTCGCAGGCTCCTTGTGCCTCGCGATACGAGTCGACAAAACGGAATTACAGAATCTCAATCGTGAACGAGCGAACGACGGTCTCCTTGGGCTTGGCGATAAGGCAGCCGCGCTTGTGCTCAAGCACGTCGTCCTCATCGGAGCAGGTCGAAAGGCCGCCCCAGGGTTCAACTGCCACAAAATCGCCCTCGGGCTTGCTCCACACAATGAGATATGGGAAGCCCTCAAAGCTCAGGCGGACGCCCTTGTCCTCGCCCTTTTTGGAAAGCGTGACCTGCCGGCTCTCGAGCACGTCAAAGATGGTCTCCGCAAAATCGAAGAGCTCATGTGACAGAGGCAGCGTCTTTCCCACCATGGGGTTCTTGGAGCGATTGGTCACGTCAATCAAGCCAGTCGAGGGGACGGCAGTGCAAAGCTCAGCAGCCTCGTCCTTCTCAAAGCGCAACTCGTAGTCCGTATAGGCCTCGCCCTCATCGAGCGGACACCTAAAGCCGGGATGACCGCCGATAAAGAACGGCATGTCCTCGGTTCCCTCGTTGGTCACCTCATAGGAGACGCGAACGGCATCTCCCTCAAGCGTATAACGAGCGACAAGCTTAAACGGATACGGATAATCGCTCAGCAGCGCGGCGTTATCCTCGGAAGCCAGGCACATCGCCAGCTCGTTCTCGCCTTGGCTCAGCAGCTTCCACTCCTGTTTGCGCGCAAATCCGTGGCGAGCGAGCTTTACATGATGCCCGGCGAACGTCATGGCGCTGTTATCGCGCAAGCCTCCGCAAATCGGGAAGCAAATCGGTGCCCGGCCGGACCACACGGCGGGATCGCCCTGCCACAGATACTCGCGACCTCCGGCCTCAATCGAGGTAAACGAACCACCAGCCGTGGACACCTTAATAGAAATCGAATCGTTGGAGAGAGCGTATTCCATTGCCCATCCTTTCGAACAATTACTTTTTGCTCGCAAGAACCCGTCTCGGCCCTGACCAAAGGACAAACCCGCACGTTCATCGATGCGTCCGGTATCCCAGCCATGCAACGGGGTACCATACAGACATTGATGCAATTACAGCTGAAAGGCCTTCTTATGCGAACCATCATCCTTTATGCCTCGCGCCATCACGGCAATACGAAAAAGCTCGTGGACGCCATCGTCGAGGCACACCCCGAAATCGATACCCTCGACGTCAAGGCGCTTGGCAAAAACGAGTACCCCAACCTGCACGAATATCATCTGATCGGTGTCGCCACGGGCATCTATTACTCCGAGATCGACAAGGACATGGCACGCGTGCTCACTAACGTGCTGCAGCCGCAGGACAAGGTGTTTGGCCTTATGACCTACGGTGGCAAAAACAAGTGGTACGGCAAGGATATCGATGGCATCTGCCGCATGAGGCAGGCCATCTTTATGGGTGTCTACGGCTGCCCCGGCTTTGATACGTGGGGACCGTTCAAGCTCGCCGGCGGTGTCCAAAAGGGACACCCGACCGCTGAGGAAATTCAGGGCGCCGTCGACTTCTTCGACAAGATCGAAGACGAGTATGGCGACATCATCGTCGAAGAGTACGCCAAGCGCGAAAAGCGCCTAGCATACGAGAAGGAGCATCCTGCAGGAGGCCTGGTGGCCGGCGTTAAGCGCACGGCAAAGAAGATCGCTAACAAGCTGTAACTGTGAAGGTGCTTTTGAGCGTTTAACCCATACGGCGGGTCCGAGCAGATTCGGGCCCGCCGTCTTTTTCTATCGTTACTCGGTAAAGGCGTTGCCGACGCTCTGGCCGCCAACATACGTCTCGACGAGGGTGAGCTCATGGTCGAACACGACAAAGTCGGCGTCGCGACCCGGCATGATGCTGCCGCACTTATCCTCGATGTGCGCAGAGCGAGCCGGCACCTCGGTTGCCATGCGAATGGCGATATCAGCGCTGGCGATGCCCCAATCGACAATGTTCTTGACGCCCTGGGCAAGCGTGAGCACCGAGCCGGCAATGCTTTTGCCGTCGGCGAGCCAGCACAGGTTGTCCTTCATGATGACGTCCATGCCACCACTGGTGTAGCTGCCCTCGGGCATGCCGCCGCAGCCCAGGCAGTCGGTGATGAGCACCGTGTGCTGCCAGCCCTTTGCCTGCAGCAGTGCCTTGATGGCGGCAGGGTTTACGTGCTTGCCGTCACAGATGATCTCGGCGTAGGTCTCGGGCGTGGACATGGCAGCACCCACGACACCGGGCTCACGGTGATGCAGACCGCGCTGGCCGTTATAGGTATGCGTAAAGCAGCTGGCACCGGCATTGATAGCGGCGATGCACTCATCGTAGGTGGCGTCGGAGTGACCGATGCTGGTCACCACGCCCTTGGCGTTCAGAGCAGCCGCATAAGCAGCGGCACCGTCGCGCTCGGCGGCCATGGCGCTCTTAACGATGCGACCGCCCGCAGCCTCCTGCCACTGGTCGAAAACCTCCTCGGAGGGGTCAATCAGGTAAGCGGGGTTCTGCGCGCCCACGTGCTTCATGGTAAAGAAGGGGCCCTCCAGGTAGATGCCCTGAATGCGGGCACCGCAGAAGTCGGGGCCGCGGCCCTCGTCCGCCTTGGCGATAGCAGCGCAGGCGTCCTTGATCTGTTCGACGCCATCGGTGAACGTCGTGGGCAGCCAGCTGGTGGTACCGCGACGGGCGAGCTCGGTTGAGCTGATATCGATGCCCTCGGGATCGTTATCGGTAGTTGAGTGGTTGTAGAAGCCATGGATGTGAGTATCGACCATACCCGGTGCGATCCACGATCCCGTGTAGTCCTTAATCTCGCAAGAGGGCTCGTCGGCCTGCCAGGCGCCAAAAACGCCATCCTCGACCATAAGATAGCCGCCCAGTTGCGGGCCTGCCGGCAAGAAGAACTTGTCAGCCTTAATTGCGTACGTGCTCATATGCACTCCTCGCTTCTAAAGCAGTTGACTGTGGTAATGCTTATACCCAGCTCACGTAAAACAAAAAGCGCCCGCCCGCCGTTATGAGCGGACGGGCGCCCTTACAGGGGGACGCGATTAAGCGGTGAAGGGGTGAATCGTCACGCCCTTAACCACGCGGTTGACCGTGCCGGTGGGGCTCGGCGTATCGGGCGTGTTGCCCACGCGGACGGAGTTGAGCAGGCTGATAGCCTGGGCAAACATCACGAACGGCAGAGCAAGGTAACCCTCGGGAAGTGCCTCGTAGCCCTTAAAGGTGAAGGACTCACCCTCATAGACGGTGGCACCTTCCTGCTGAACGGCGATGGTGTGCTGAGCGATCTCGTCGCCACCGATCTCGTTGAGGATGTCGATGTCGTACTGACGGGTGTAGGCGTCGTTGTTGACGAACACGAAGACGAGCGTCTTATCGTCGACGAAGGACTTAGGTCCGTGACGATAGCCCATGGAGGTGTCGTAGGAAGTAGCGACCAGACCGTGAGCGAGCTCGAGGATCTTGAGCTGGCTCTCCTGAGCAAGGCCACCGAAGGAGCCAGAACCCAAGTAGGTCACGCGGTTGAAATCGCCAGCCAGGTAATCGGCGATCTCGGGCTCACGGGAGATGACCTCCTCGCCCATCTTGGCAATCGTCTCGACCCACTCGGCCTTCTGCTCGTCAGAGGCAGTGTCGAAAATAAGGGTGGAGAGCAGGGTCATGCAGGAATAAGAACCGGTCATGGCGAAGCCCTTGTCGTTGGCGCGCGGAATGAGCAGCGTCAGCGCATTGGGATCATCGGCAGACTCGACGGCAAGCTTGCCCTCGGGAGCGCAGGTGATGTTGAGGAACTTGACGTTGTGGACGAGCTCCTTGGCAACGGCAACGGCGGCAAGGCTCTCGGGGCTGTTGCCAGAGCGGGCAAAGGAAACCACGAGCGTGGGATCCTCGGCGCGCAGGAAGTCGCGCGGGGCGCTCACGATGTCGGTCGTGGCGATGGGCTTAAAGTCGTAGAGATCAGTGTTGCCAGCGTGACGCAGGTACGGGGCGCAGGTATCGCCAACGTAGTCGGACGTACCGGCACCGGTGAAGACAACGGACAGACGACCCTCGCCCATAGCGCGAGCCTCGGCCAGGAAGGCCTCGATGGCCTCCTTGTTCTCGCGATAGATGTTGAGCGTATCACGCCAAAGCTCGGGCTGCTGAGCAATCTCGGCCGTGGTGATCTGGGCGCCGAGCTCGGTGAGCTCCTCGACACTCTTCTCGAACATTTCTAATACCTCTCTCTAGAAGTAATCCTCTGACGTGCAATTATACACTTCGGTTGGTTATCTGGTAGTAACCAGTTAAATGCAAAGAATCACCATATGGAAACGATGCGAGCACTAGTTACTGCGCTGGTGGTAAACCTTGTATTTAAACTGATCGGCACGAGCAACCGAGAGTGTGTACTCCACTACCTCGTTTGACTCGTTATACGTAGTCCTGACCAAATCGAGCACAGGCGAGCCCTCGACAATTCCCAAAAGGTGGGCATCGGTGGGACGGGCTATGCTCGCATAGAACTCCTCTTCGGCCACGCGAATCTTTTGCTGAAAGTCCTGCTCAATCACATCGTAAAGCGGCTTACGCTCCAGCAGCGGTCGCTTTAGGGACAGAAATTGACGAACCGGTAGATAGCTGCGTTCGACCATCATGGGCATGTTGTCGGCAGAGCGAAGGCGCTTGAGCTTAAAAATGCGATCACCGATGCGCAACCCCATATGCTCGGCCAGATTCTTATCGGCCCCCATCTCGCAAAACTCGAGAATCGTGGTCTCGGGTTCTCGACCCATCGCGCGCATCTGCTCGGTAAAGCTGTAGGACTGCATAAGATTGGTTGCTTTTGCCGAACGGTCGGTCACAAAGGTACCGCGACCGTGCTGCCGAACCACCAGTCCTAAACGCTCCAGTTCCTGCAGAGCCAGGCGTACCGTAGTGCGCGAGAGACCATAGCGCTCCGAAAGTTCGCGCTCGGAAGGAATCATGTCACCGGCGCGATATTCATGGTCAATCTTTTCGGTCAGAATATCGACCAGCTGATCGTACAGCGGTTGCTTACGCGCTCCGATCGCCATCCTATCCTCCCTTTTGCTCGAATTCGGCTAACTACCTAGGGTGTTATGCATTATCTGTCTGCCACACCCGAATCATTAAGAAAACAAAAGCCGCGCGCTCTTTCGAGCACGCGGCTTTTAACATACACATGGCTTAAGGGGTCGGGGTGTGAGCCGCGTAGGGACACACCCCTCAAGCTAGAGCCTTACCAGATGCTCGGCCAGAGACCAAGCGGGCCAGCGCCCAGGATGCCGAGGACGAAGAGCAGGAGAATGCCCTTGGTCGGGGTCCAGCTGTGCTTAGCGAACATGTAGTAAAGCAGCAGCGTAAGCATAAGCGGGACGAGCTTCGGGACGATGGTGTTGAGGGTGTCGGCAACAGAGAAGTTGACCGGATCCTCGGTAACGGTGCCGTAGGTCACGGACTCCATGCCGTTGCCCAGATCGGTGACGCCGCACTCGACAGCGTTGCCGTCGGCATCGGAAGCGGTAAGGGCGTTGCCGTCCTTATCGGTCATGGCGATGGTACCGGCCTCAGCGGTCTCGGTATCGATGCCCTCCATACCGGTGAAGTTCTCGGCCTCCTTCTCGGAGACGATCACGGTAGTAGCGGAGAGACCACGGGTGGTGCCGTTGGGGATCTGGAGGTTGATCTGGGTGCCACCCATGGTGACGACCAGGCAACCGACGACGAAGACGCCCATGATGGAAGCGGCACGCGTGAAGGCCTGCATGTTGGCGGTCAGAGCGTCAATAGCGCTGGTGCCAAGCTTGTAGGACCAGTTCATGAGCCAGAAGCGCAGAGCGAACTGGACGACGTTGAAGATCACCAGGAAGATGATCGGTGCAGCGGCGTTGCCGTTGATGGCCATGTTGGAGGTGATGCCGGCCGTGATAGGCACGAGCGTCAGCCAGAACAGGGCGTCACCGATACCACCGAGCGGGCCCATTGCGGCGACGCGGACGGCGCGGATCGTGGGGATATCAACCTTGTTCTGCTCGAGCGAAAGCACGATGCCCATAACAAAGGTGACAAGGAACGGGTGGGTGTTGAAGAACTCCAGGTTGTGGCTCATGGAAGCCGCGAGGTCGTTCTTGTTGGTGTGGATCTTCTCCAGACCGGGGATGATGGAGTAGAGCCAGCCAGCGGCCTGCATGCGCTCGTAGTTGAACGATGCCTGCAGGAAGCAGGAGCGCCAAGCCATCTTGTTGAGGGTCTTCTGGTCGAGCTGCGGAGCAGGAGTGAGATCCTCGTAGTGCTCCGGGATCACATACTCATTAGATGCCATCTTCGAAGTCACCTCCGTCAGAAACAGCTGCACCCTTCAGCTCGGTCTGCTGCTGGAAGTCCCAGAAAGCGATGCCGAAGCCGATGAGAGCGAGGATGAGCAGAGCAGGGGTTGCCAGCGAATCGTTGGCAACGGTGATGAGCGCGAGGCCAAAGCCCATGAGGAAGAAGCCCCACATATCGCGGTTCATCATAACCTTGAGCAGGACGGCGAAGCCGACGAAGCGCATCATGCCGCCTGCAGCGGACAGACCGGTCTGCAGCCAAGTCGGGATGGCGGAAGCGATGGTCTGACCAATGGTAGCGCCAGCGATGAAGAACAGGGTGACGACGACAGCGAAGATCAGGCCGAGCAGAGCCATGGCGAAGTAGTTCAGGCGCTCGATGCCCTTGGTGTCCGCGTTGTGAGCCATGTTATCGGCCGTGGACATAAGCGGGGACATAAGCGTGAAGACCAGGGTAACGCCGAGCTGGCCAAGCAGAGCGAACGGAATGGCGAGACCGACTGCCGCGTTGGGCTCGAGGCCCGTGGCGATAGCGAGAATGGCTGCCATGATGCCGCCGATGACGGCGTTAGGCGGCTGAGCGCCTCCGATCGGCATGTTGCCGATCGTCATGAGCTGATAGGTACCACCCACGAGAAGACCGGTGTTGAGGTCGCCAAGGATAAGACCGATGACGGCGCCGGTGACGATGGGCTGATAGAGAGACTCAAGGAAGTCAAACTGGTCGATTGCCGCGATGAACGTGACGACGAAGACCAGAGCGATCTGGATGATCGAGTATTCCATCTTGCTCCTCCTTTCAAAATGTATGTACGCACTTTGGATTTCACGTACAGAACGTCAGGGTTTCACTCCTGACAACGTGGATCACGAGGATTACGAGAAGAGCTTGCTCGTGTCCTCAACAGGCGTGCTCGGAACGCGCCTGATCTCCAACTCCACCCCCAATTCCTGCAGCTCTTTAAACGCAGCGACATCCTCGTCGTTAACTGCGACGGAGGTGGCGACTTGGCGCTTTCCTTCCGACATGTGCATGTTGCCGATGTTTACCTTCTTTATAGGCACACCGCCCTTGACGAGCGTAAGCACGTCTTCCGGTGTTTCGGCCACGATGAAGATCTTCTGGCGCGGGCTCGCCTTGCCAATGACGTCGATGGTCTTCTGCAGAGAGAAGAAACGCGTAGCGACGCCGGCGGGAGCGGCCATCTTCATGAGGTTCTGGCGCATGGTGTTGGACGCCACGTCGTCGTTGGCGACGAGGATGAGGTTGGAGCCCAGGGTGGAGTTCCACTGGGTGGCAACCTGACCATGAACCAGTCGGTTATCGATGCGGGTAAGAAGAATGTTGGGTTCTGCCATGTTGATCAGCTTCCTTTCGTTATTTGCTGACGACAGTTACTTGATCTCCTGAATCGCGTAACGCGAAACATCTACGACGGCTCCGGATCGGACTTTGATCTGGACCTTCTCGCCTTCGATGCCTTTGACGGTTCCGTAGATACCGCCGGCGAAAAGAACCTCTTGACCCGGCTTGAGCTCGGTGTGCAGCTCCTTGAAGTACTTCTGCTTCTTCTTCATGTTGATTTGCGACCAGATGGTGTAAATCAAGCCCATGATGACAAGCAGGCCTAAAAGGGCGACCGAGGAGCTCAGGACGTTGGCTCCGAAATCGGCCATTAGATGCCGTCCTCGTCGCCGAAGATATCCTCTTCGTCGGAGCCGGCAACGGATGCGACCGTCTGGGCGGTGATGCCCGTCTGGCCAACGGTCACGGCCTGCTCGCCAAGCTCGGCGAGCGTGGCGTTGCCGCGGAGGAACAGAAGCTCAATAACCATGGGAAGGTTGGTGCCGGTCAGAACCTCGACGTTGTCGACATCCTGGGCAATCATCATCGCCTGGTTGAACGGGGTGCCGCCAAGCAGGTCGGTAAAGACGAGCACGCCATCGCACTCCTCGCGCATGGCGGTAATAGCGGCGCGGAGATCCTCACCGTAGGAAGCAGCCTGGTCGCCCTCAAAAGGAACGACGGTAAAAGCGGGCTGGTCGCCAGCAACCATAGCGATAGCGCTTGCGAGGCCGGGTGCGAACTGTCCATGACCGGTAAGAATAAAGCCAACCATTCAAATTTCCCTTCCGAAGGTGTGTACGATCTGAGTCCGATGATTTTCGGAAGCCAGCGGGCGCTCGCCCTTAAAGCTTCTTGGAAAGCGTACTTTGAAGACCAGTGGTTTCTAAACTGGTAGTAACCACGTGACGTGTTGTTGTCACTATATCACCCCAGAAGTGGTCGCTTTCGTTGATTCATACGATAAAACGTTTTTGCACCGCTCACGGTGATATTTCGACCGTTTACCGGTCGTTAACACTTCTACCTGCGGTTTTGAAACCGTTTCGAAATGCTTTGGCAAAAGATCGGATCTTTTCCTGTGTCTAAACAACGCAGGGCGGCTAAAAATAGCGTGTAGAAAAATTGCAGGTCATTATGAAGATTTGTGAATTGGTCTTTTTGACTTAATACCAGTTAGAACCAGTTTCGAAAATATCGGTGAACGGTAGTTTTTGACCGTTCACCGGAGAATTGCAATCGTTTACAGCAGTTTTTCCAGATAAAGTGCGGAAACATGGTGAAGCACTTGCGCTTCTGCGTGGGCAGCTCTAGCGACTCGGTGGGATAAGAATATCAATAGTTATTGCCCCACGCCCCTCCCCCACAACGCAAAAAGCCCGCTAGAGCGACATCCGTTCTAGCGGGCTTGATCAGATATATCGGCTTCGTGCTCGGTAGCTCAGGCAAACCTTACGCAAACAGGCCGTAGATGCTGATGTTGGCCTTGGCGTAGAGACCGTTAGCATACTCGGTCCACTTGGAGCTGGCGCTCGAAGCCTGCGAAGAATACTGCTGGTAGGCGGTGTAGTAGGCGGTCATGGCCTGCTTGTAGGTAGCGCTATCAGCCGTAAAGGCATCGTCAGCGAAGGCCTTAGCGTAGGTGCTATCGGCGTCCTTCCAGGTGCCCTTTTCGCTATCCCACTCGTCGCCGGCAAGTTTGATGATGTAATCGGCGTAGTCCTTGCTCGCGGTCTCCTCGTTGCCGTCAGCAGGCTCGGTCGGGGCGGTCGGCATGCTTGCGGAGCTATCGCCCGCCTTCTTCTTGTAGAGCTTCTGCAGCGTCGCGGACTGACGGACGATCTGCTTGGCCTGGTCCTTGGACACGCCATACTGCGTGGCCATGGTCTTGTAGTCCGAAGTGCCGATGGAATCCTCGGCGTACTTCTTCATCTCCTTAGAAGAGACGGTGATGCCCTCGTCCTCGGCAGCGTCGAGCAGGATCTTGTTGCGCACGTAGGACAGGATGACGTCGGCAGAGGGAGCGGTGTAGTTGCCATCGCCATCCTTGACGGTGTCGAGGCTGTACTGGCTCTCAATGGCCTCGCGCGCGGTGATGTCGCTCTTCTTGCCGTTGTAGCTGTAGCTTGCCACGGTCGAATCGAGCTGGTCCTCGGTGAGGGTCGCCGAGCCGACGCCCTTGCCGCCAAAACCACCGTTGCCGATAAAGAAGCCGACCACGGCAGCGATCACGACTGCAACCACGAAGGCGGCAATCATCGTCTTCTTGTGCTTGGATGCGCGGTCGTCTTCGTCGGAACCCAGGATATCGTCGTCCTCGTCCTGCTCCTGGGGCATGAGGTTCTCGTCGGCGGCGTCCGCGGCGATCTTTGCCTCCAGGCGAGCGTCCTCCTCCTCGACAGTCGTGCCGGCGGCAATATGTTCGGCAGACGTGCCGGCGACCAGGTCGATCTTCTCGTCCTCATCACCGTCGGGGCCTTCGCCGCGCTCGATGATCTGGATGCCGTCGATCTCGTCCTTCTCGTCTTTCTTTTGAATCAGACCCATATCAGTTACTCCTTGTTAGGAAACATAGTCCCCAATAGAATACGCCCGGCAGAGCGCCGGGCGTATTGATTCTTAGGTTATACGCAAACACTTAAGTACTATTTAGGCGTTTGCAGCGTGCATACCTTAGACCAGGTGCGCGATAACGGCATCGGCAAAGGCCTGCGTGCCCACGGCGCCCTCAACGGAGCCGGTCTGGGCACGACGCACGTCACCGGTAACCTGCTCGCCCTCGTCGAGCGTGGCAGATACGGCGGCACTAATGCGATTGGCAGCATCGTTCTCGCCCAGGTGATCGAGCATCATCGCAGCAGAGAGGATCTCGGCCGTGGGGTTGGCGATATCCTGGCCGGCGATATCGGGCGCGGAGCCATGCGTAGCCTCAAAGATGGCGCAGTCGGCACCGATGTTGGAGCCGGGGGCCATGCCCAGACCGCCCACCAGGCCGGCGCACAGGTCACTCACGATGTCGCCGTACAGGTTGGGCAGCACCAGGACATCGAAGTCGTTGGGGTTCTGGACCAGGCCCATGCAGGTGGCGTCGACGATCTTGTCGTTGAACTCGATATCGGGATAGTTGGCGGCCCCCTCGCGCGCAACGCGCAGGAACAGGCCGTCGGTCGCCTTCATGATGTTGGCCTTGTGCACGGCCGTCACCTTTTTGCGGCCGCAGCGGCGGGCATACTCAAAGGCATACTCCACAATGCGGCGGCTCTTGGCAATGGAAATCGGCTTAATTGAAATGGCGGAATCAGCGGCGAAGGTCTTTTGACCCGAGCGCTCGACGAGCTGCGAGAGCTCCTCGACCTCGGCAGCGCCCTCATCGAACTCGATGCCGGCGTAGAGGTCCTCGGTGTTCTCGCGCACGATGACCAGGTCGACATCGCGGAAGCGCGAGCCGTCGCCCGGCTGCGACAGGCAGGGGCGCACGCAGGCGTACAGGTCAAAATACTTGCGCAGGGCCACGTTGACGCTGCGGAAACCCGTGCCGACCGGCGTGGTGATGGGGCCCTTGATGGCAACCTTGGTCTCGGCGACCGCATCGAGCACGTGCTGGGGCAGCGGCGTGCCAAACTCGTCCATGACGCCGGCACCGGCCTCCTGGACGTTCCAATTGATCTGGACACCGGCGGCCTCGACCACGCGGCGCATGGCCTGCGTAATCTCGGGACCGATACCGTCACCGGGAATCAGGACTACATCGTGCGCCATAATCTGTTACTCCTCGTCTTCGGCGTCGTCAGATTTTTTAACGCTAGCACGCTTCTTCTTTTTGGAGAGATCCAGGCCAAAACGTTTAACAAGCATTTCGCAAATCTCGCTCGAACGGGCCTTGAGATAGCTACCCTTGCCGTTCTCGGCATCGAACTTAAGGCGCAGCGCGAGCTTCTCGGCAACCTCGGCGTCGATCTCGCCCCGGCCAAACTCGTACAGGCAACCGAGCATGTCGCGATACTCGAGGTCGCCGTGGTAGCACTGGATGGCCTCGTCCAGGATGGGCCAAGCCTCGCGCGAACGCTCGACGCTCGTGGCGCCCCACACGCACAGCAGGCGGAAGGCGGCATAGCGCAGCGTGGACGAAATCTCATCGAACAGCGCGGTCTCGGCGCCCTCAAAGGCATCGCCCAGCTGCTCGGGGCAGGTGGTGGCGAGCGCCGCCAGGGCATCGAGAGCCTCCCAGCGGGTCTGAGCCTCGGGGCGGTCGAGCGCCTCGATCAGCGCGGGCACGCAGGGCACGACGCGCTGCGGATCGCGCTCGGCAAGCAGGTGCAGCACGCGGGCGGCAAACTGACGGATGCGGCGCGTGGGGCAGCCGAGCTCCTGGACCAGGCGGTCGACGGCGTTCTCGTTCTCCTCTGCCAGCTGGAGCTGTGCCAGCTCCTCGTCGGTGAGCTGTTCGTCTTTGTTTTCTGCCATAGTTACCTCTTTTTACTATTTCTTAGCGTGCTTGTCAGCACCCTTGCTGTCATCGGTGACCGAGATGAGCTGTCGGTCGGCCGCGCCATTGCGACGCGCACGGCGGCGCTCCTCGGCATCGCCCGCGTCGGCGGCGGCGCGGTGAGCCTTGTTAACGTTAAAGACCTCGTCGTGTTTGCGCCACGGACCGACGGACTCGCCAAAGCTCATCTTAAGGCCGGCGATAAAGCCGCCGAGCCAGCCGATCGGCGCAAACTGCACCAGCGGGAACAGCGAAAACACCCAGGTCAGTAGGACAACCGCTGCCGCACCTGCAAAATTGGCAATCCAGTAGTCGCGCTTGGTGATCACGCGCTTTTCGCAGGCCCACTGGCCGCACAAAAAGCCAATGTAGATCGCAAAGATAAAGAGCACCAACGCGAGCACTACGAACGTCCAGCTCATGGGTACTACTCCCCGTGATGGTGGCCGCAGCAGCACTCGTGGCCGTCATCATGGCCGTGGCCGCCACAGCACTCGTGGTCCTCGCCGTGATGGTGGCCGCAACCGCACTCATGGTCGTCGCCGTGCTCGCCGCAACCGCAGCCGTCCTCGTGAGCACCGTGCTCTTCGGGACGATACTGCGACCAGTCCAGACCGGCGGCAATGGCGTCGGCCTCCTCCTTGTAGAGGACCGTGATGGCCTGGGTGCCCAGCCTGGCGCCACCGATGGCGTCGAGCATGTCGTAGAGCGTAAAGGCGACGTCGGCGCCGGGCAGCGCGAGCTCGCGGTCGTCTGCATAGGAAAGCGCCAGACGCAGGTCCTTAATAAAGTGCTCGACCATAAAGCCGGGCTTGTAGTCGCCGTCGAGCGCCTTGGGCGCCAGGCTCTCCATGGCGCCGGACTTACCAGTGCCACCCAGGATCATCTGACGGGTCTTTTCCAGATCCAAGCCATTGAGCTCGGCAAATGCCATGGCATCGGCCATGCCGACCATGCAGGCGCCCAGCGACACCTGGTTTGCAAGCTTAGCTGCCTGGCCCTTGCCGGCGCCATCGAAGCAGCAAATGTTGGCAGCAAAGGTGGCAAGGATGTCGCGGACCGGGGCGATGTCGTTCTCGGTGGCGCCCACGATAGCCGTGAGCGTGCCGGCGATCGCGCCCGACTCGCCGCCGGTGACGGGGCAGTCAAACGCCATGCGGCCGGAGACCTGGGCGGCCTCGGCAATGTCGCGCGCGAGCTCGGGCGAGCTCGTGGTGAGGTCGATCAGCACCGCGCCCGGCTTGGTGCAGGCCAGCAGGCCGTCGCCCGCCAGGTAGAGCTCCTCGACCTCGGAGGGATAGCCCACCATGGTAAAGACGACATCGGCGTTTGCCACGGCCTCGGCCGGCGTATCGGCCCAGATGGCACCGCGCTCGACAAGCGCGGCAGCCTTGGACTTGGTGCGGTTGTTGACCGTGACGGGATAGCCGGCGTCCAGGATGTGGCCGGCGATGGGGGCACCCATGATTCCGGTGCCGATGAATGCGACGGAGAGCTTGTTTGCCATGAAACCTTTCCTTTTGGGTTGGGTGTTGTTACCAGGTTGAATACTCGGCGCCAGCGTTTGAGCTGCGGACGCTAACGGGCGCGGCGCCTGCCTACTCGCCGCGCACGCGGCGCGCGATGCGGTCAGAAAGCGACGCCTTGTCGGCGCGGTTCTTGCCCCAAAACGCGCAAGCCACCATGCCGGGACCCACGTGCGAGCCGATGGTGGGGCCCACGGAGCTGCGGATGATGGTGACGTCGGCGCAGCCTTCCTCCTTGCGGATGGCGGCCTCGAGCCAATCGCCGTCCTTCTCGGCATCGGCCGTCATGATGGCGATGGGCATGGTGCGGTCGGGCACATAGTTCTCGCGGAACGACTTGAGGATGGACTTGAGCGCCTTCTTGCGGCCGCGGTTGACGCCGATCAGCGACAGCGAGCCGGCCAGGTCGTAGGACAGCTCGGGTTTGACATCGAGCTTTGCCGTGAGCTGTGCCGCCGCGGGCGGAATGCGGCCGCCGGCAGCCAGCGCATCGAAGCTCTCGAGCGTAAAGTAGCCGTGGACATAAGTCTTTGCCTCGTTTGCCCAATCGACCAGCTGCTTGGCGAGCAATCCCGCCGAGCGTTGACGGACAGCCTCGAGCGCCAAGAGCGCGCCGGTCGCGCAAGGCAAAGCGTTGTCGACCACGTACAGCTCAAAATCGGGATACTCGGCGCGCACGGCATCTGCCGCCTGGCACGCGGAGTTGTAGCTCGACGACAGCGCCGAGGTAAAGCACAGGTAGACCGTGGGCGTGCCTTCTTTGGCGCACTCGGTAAAGAACTCGATATAGCGACCGAGCGACACAGCCGAGGTGGACACGCGGGCACCGGCGCGCATGCGGTCGTAGAACTCCTTAGGGCTCATGCTCGACCAGATATCGTCCGTGCGCTCCTCGCCATCGATAATGAAGGGGAAGCCCAAGATATCGACATCGAGGTTCGCGGCGACCTCGGGGCTAAAGTCGCAGCAGGTATCGACGACGATGCGGCAGCGGTCAGAATGGCCGGTAGATGCAGCCTTGTCCATCAAAGCGACTCCTTACGTAAAAAAGGCGGCCATCCGCATGGGATGACCGCCGGCCGTTAACTCATGCAAGTTAACGTATTTTACTCGTCAAGTGTTTCGATGCGGGGCTTGATGATGCCATATCCACCATTCTTACGGTGATACACCACATTGATGAGGCCAGTCGTCGCGTTCTCGAACACGTAGAAGTCGTGGCCGAGCAGATCGGTCTGCACCAGCGCCTGCTCCTCAGTCATCGGGGTGACATCGATGACCTTCTCGCGGACGAGCAGGTCGTCCTCCTCCTCGGGCAGCAGCAGGTCGGCCAGATCCTCGACGCGCTCGACCGGTGCGACATCCGCTGCGCTGGCACCGCCCTGGCGGTTGTCCACGACCTTGGTCTTGAACTTGCGCAGCTGGCGGGTGACCTTATCGGCGGAGAGGTCGATGGCGGCGTACATATCTGCGCCGTGCTCGGCAACGCGAATCACCGAACCGCGGGCACGAACCGTAACCTCGACGATTGCCGGGTTGGGGTTCGAGGGGTTCTTCTCATAGCGAAGTACAACGTCGACCGTCATGGGCTCGATATCGAAAACCTTGAGCGCCTCGCCGATCTTCTCATCCACATGCGCACGCAGAGCATCGGTTACCGTCGTCTTGCGTCCAGAAACCTTGATATCCATACGTGGCTCCAATCTGCCTCGGGGACTTACTGTACTGGCTATGTACCCATTGCCGTGCATTTAATCACGCGGATTCCCAAAGACCCGAATAACGATTGCTTGATACCGCATACCGAAGTCTCGCACTTTTCTGTGGCAAAGTGCGCTATGGGAGGGCGACGGCGACTTAAGCTTTGCACCTAAAAAACGTCTTTGACCTGCTGGTTTTATGGAAACGAAAAAGCCGGGCCCCCCTGTTGGGAAAGCCCGGCAATGCGTGTTGAAACCGTGAAGAGGTGTCCTTTCCAACGTATAGGAGACACCACCCCTGGCAATAACTAGCTATTGAGTTTGTTAATGTCATCGTCAGTGATGGTGCCTTCCTGGCTGGACGATTTGTCCTCGGAGGATGCGGTCTCATTGTTGGAATCGAAAGACTCGCTGCCGGAGGACGTGGTCTCACTGGACTCAGAGTCGCCCGGTTGCACGTTAGCGCCCGAAACCGTCTTAGTGGTGAGGTCGTAGGGCGTCCTGCCATACCAGACGCAGTGGACTGCCTCGAGCGTACCGTCGACCGTGATGCCGTCGAGGGCATCGCTCACGGCACGGCACAGTTCGTCATTGGACGAGAGGCCCGCAACACCAAGCGTCGAGGGCGCCTCGAGCGCACCGACATAGGAGACCTCGCTCATCAGGCGTGCAAGATAGCCGCCGGCTGTGGAGTCGCAGATCACATAGTCGACCTCGCCGGACTCGAGCGCCTCAAAGCACTCGTTGATGTTGGAGTAGGTCTTTTGGTTGGCGGTGATGCTCTGCTTAGCAAGCGCCTCCTGCGAGGCCGAGGACATCTGGACACCCAGGGTAGACGTGTTAAGGGTATCGGTGGAAACGCTTAGCGACCCACCATCGCTGGTTTTACCGAACACAGAAGCGGCATCGTACAGGCAGGTGCCGAGCGAGCTAACGTCCCCGTCTGTGGAGTTGATCTCGCCGATAAAGATATCAGCCTTTTTGTCGCCGAGCGCGGAACCTGCCGAGGACGCATCGACAAAGGCGACCTTAAGGCCCATGCGGCTTGCGAGGGCGCGGGCGGCGTCAACTGCGTAGCCCGTGAGGTTGCCATCGGCGCCCTGCATGGCCTGCGGGGCATCGGAAGTGTCGAGGGCGACCGTCAGGGTTCCGGAAGTGACCAGGGCATCGTCCGACACCGTAGGGGTGACGGTCTCGTACTCGATCTGGTCGATCGTGGGAGTCGTGAACGTAGACAGCGGGTTGAACGCGCATCCGCTCAGGCCCAAAACGGCAACGACCGCTGCGGTCCCAGCACCTAACCGAGCCGCGTGCATCAAGCTGCCCCTCACCATGTCCACTACCCTGCCTTCTGTGTCGTATACAATCCGTGCGTTGCGCGGAATATCAGATTGTTCCCACCAGCTGACCTGGTATTTGACCCCACACTTGCGCACCGGGGTGTTTGCTCGGGAGGCCGCAGCCACCTTCACGACTGACCCGCTCGCCCGCGAGGCGGTATTGCCCCAAAGAAAGTAGAACGGACGGTGCGGCTTACATCTAGGACGCGCCATGATCGCGCCGCGCGCACGCGGTCGCTTACGTGGATCCCTTTGACCGCGTCTGTCTTGGACTAGGACGGGCATTTCGTCCGTCCGCAACCACAGCCTGGTAGGAACGAAGCGCATTATAGCTAAGTTCAAGCTAAAGTTTAAGGTTAGGGGCGTCATTCGCATCGCGAGTACAGATTTCGCAGGTCGGGACGGGCCGCACGCGCTTTGATCGACCCCGTCGCTCCCCTACGGGGAGCTCCGGGGCACCCGTCTTAGGGTGGCGTGTGCAAAAAACGGCAAATATGAGTACTGTTACCAATTTAGTAGCAGCGTTTTCCCTCCGCACGCGCCGGTTTCGAGCTCTTTATAGCCCGCTTGATGCCAAGATACTCCACATTTGTTTATTATCTTTTCAATGAATACCAATTTCAGGATCGGATTTCTTCGTTTTCGCTGTCACTAATCTAGTAACAGTACTCATATTTGCCATTTTTTGCACGGAGCCTATAACAAGCCCCCTATAAAGCCATAGATTTATGCTGGCTTAAGCCCAAAACACGCTCGAAGCGTGTTCAGCAGCGCATCCTGCTTCTTTCGACGAGCCTCTACGCGATTCTGATAGCGCTTGCCCATGCGTTGGTAGATGCGCCATGCGAGCGCTTCCATCGCCTCCATGTCACAGAGCATTTCGTTGTTGACCGTCGCGACCTCGATTCCCATAGTAATCAAGCCCGTGTTGCGCTTTTCATCATGGATACGTCCCCTCCGGGAGGAATGGCCCAGCTCACCGTTGTATTCCAGGTCAAACCGGGCTGCTTCCTGATACGCATCGCAAACTGCATGCGGCATCCCCGAGATTGCCTGCGCGCGGTCATCGAACTCAATCTTGTAGTCGGTCTTAAAGGGACCACAGGCAAATCCGCCATAGGAAAACGGAAGCGAAAACAGGGCGAGCATGATGCACTCCATGGGTGAGCGCAGGTTTTCCGAAAGATAGGGACACAGACGCTGCAGCTGCTTGGCTGCGTTCCCCTTGCATACCGCGAGGTAATCTGCCAGGCGATCGGGCGTCAGCACCGGCTCGACTTCAAAGTAGCCCACGTCTGCCGGTTGGTCCTTGTCCTTTGCAAGCCTATTCGCAACAGGCGAGGTATAGGGAGGTAGATACTTCCCGCGATCGCTCAGTGAAATCTTGGAACACAGTTCCTGGGCCAGGGCAAACGCCTGGATACAGCCGACCTCGCGGGCGACGGCAACACAAAGGGCCTCGGGAGATAGGCTGTACACCCCCGGTTCCACCTCTAGAATCGAGCCGGCGGGCAACCCGGAGCATACGGACCAGCCCACGCCAGGCATGCGGCGGCGCTGCGCCGCAGATCCCACCAGCAAGCAAAGACCTTCTTGCACCTCGCCGCTTGCGGCCCCAATCCGCACCAAGTCGGGAAGATAGATGTCCTCGGTCGAGGGCGACGACGTGCGCAGCACACGGCGCTCTTCATCGGGATCGAGGTCCCTCCAGCTTATGTAACCCATTTGTCGGCGCTCGGCGCGCATCATGCGTAGCGCCGAGGCGCCTGTTAGGATTACGGAAGCCGCTAGCTGTTCGTCTGTCGGCTCGTCACACCGCGCCATCTTCACTGCCACAAAATCACCCCTACCAAACGCGTGCGATAGCGAGGCCATCGACTGCCGCAGCACCGGCGCGCTTGAGTTCCGCCGAAGCCGCGGCCATCGTCGCGCCCGTGGTGATAACGTCATCGATAAGCAGCAGGCGGCGGCCGTGCACGCCCTCAACCGTCTCGTACATGCCTTGGGCACGCTCGCGGCGCTCCTTACGACCGAGTTCTCGCTGGTCGCCATGCCCGTACTTGACGAGAGCATCGAGCAGGGGAACACCCGACAGCTCGCAAAATGGGCGCGCAATAGCCTCCATATGATCAAAACCACGCCGCCGAAATGCTGCCGCCGTCGCAGGCACAAATACCACCGCGTCGGCGCCGGACAGCACACCGCCTAAGCGATCGGGGGCTGCCGCCTGGGCATGCAAGGCAGTGTCGTAGAGTAGCTCCGCCAGATACGGTGCCAGGCGGCGCTCGCCCGCATCCTTGTACGCCCTGATGATGCGCGGCAGCGGATGTGCGTAGACGGCACACGCCAGGCAGCGATCGAGCGCCTCGGCCATTGCCGAAGACGTGCCCTCGACCGAACACTCGGTGCACAGCAAATCCCCAAACGGGGCGCCACATCGGATGCAGCTATGACGTGGGTCGATGAGCGTGAACGCAGCCAGGCAGTCTTGGCAAATAAGCGCACCGGCGCGCTCGCAGCCGGCACATCGTGTTGGCGACAATGCCTCGAGCGCCTCGCGTGCCACCCGCTCGGCAAACGGTAGCAATTCGTCCGCAAACGGTAGGGCACCGGCACCCTGCAGACGGCTCAATATGTTCAGATGGCTCTTCAAGACACAACCCTCCCTACGTTCGGTCGCAGGGAGGGTTGTTGATTCAGCGCTATGATACCCCGATGCGCTCGGGACAAGGCGGGCTAAATCCGCTCGCGGGCGTTATTCGCCCGCGGGCGGTTGTGGTGCGGACGAAGACGGGGTCGAGCCCTCGCCACCATCCTGGCGCGGCTTGCGGGAACGGCGACGGCGACGGCGCTTTTGACCCTGGTCGGCCGAGCCCTCGCCACCGCGATCCTCGCGCGGCTCGCGCTCGTCGCGAGCGGCGCCACGCGAAGCCTTGGCAGCCGCTCCCCCGCCATCTCCGGGACGACGGCGCGTGACCTTGACCTCGCCATCCGAGACCTGATCGGCCACGGAGGGCACTGAGGGCTTCTGTTGCGCGCCCGAGGAATGGCGACGGCGCGGACGCGGCGCGCGCTCCTCCTCGCCACGCGGCTTGCCGCCCTTGTCGGCAGGCGCGTCGGAGGCCGAGGCGCCCTTGGGAGCGGCACCGGCTTCGCGAGCGGCTGCGGCGCGGAAGGCGTCCTCGCGCTCCTCGCTCGACAAATGGCGGCGGCGACGGCGCGTGGGATTCATGCCACCGCCGCGGTTTTGCTGCTGAGGCTGCTGGGCCTCGCGCTCGCGGGAGGAATTCTTGCCTGCGGGAGCGGCCTCGCCGGCGTCGCCCGAACCCGAGCGCTTGCGGCGGCGACGTCCACCGGCAGCCTCCTCAGCCTCGGGTGCTTCGGCCTTGCCGCGACCCTTACCGCGGCCGCGACCCTCGCCCTGGCTCTGACCGGCACGGGTATCGGCGTCCGCATCGCGACGGCGGCGCTTGGGCATCGACGTGCCGGCCAGACGGTCGGCGCTCGACAGGCCATCGCCCACGTCGACGCCATTTTCGCGATCGAGTTCCATGAGCGCCAGGCGCATCTCGGGCGACTCGATGCGCTCGAGCACGTCACGCGTCACGCAGTCGGGGCGGCAGTTGCAGCCCTGCTCGGCGGCCTTCTTTTTGCAGCCCTCCGAGCACGTCATATCGGCCAGGTTGACCTTAAAGACTTTGCCGTTCTCCAGGCGCAGCACCAGCTGCTCACGCGGCGTGTCATATTCCTGAATACGCGCCTTGCCAAGCGGCGTATCGATGAGCGTCTTCTTTTTGGGCGCGCGGCTCTTAAAGTCCTTGTACGCCTCGAACTCATAGCGCAGGCAGCACATCAGGCGGCCGCAAACGCCGCTGATCTTGGACGAGTTGAGCGGCAGGTCCTGCTCTTTTGCCATGCGAATCGAGACGGGCTCAAACTGTCCGCCAAAGCGCGTGCAGCAGAGCTCCTGTCCGCACTGGGCATAGCCGCCCACCAGGCGGGTCTCGTCGCGCACGCCAATCTGGCGCATGTCGACGCGAATGTGCAGCGTCGAGGACAGGTCCTTGACGAGCTGACGAAAATCGACGCGTTCCTCGGCCGCAAAGTAGAACACGGCCTTCTCGCCGCCAAACAGGTACTCGACGCCGACCGGCTTCATCTCGAGGTCGAGCTCTTTGACCAGACGGCGGAAATCGACCATCGCCTCGTCGCCCTGGATGGCCAGATCGTCGGCAAGCTGCAGGTCGATGTCGCTCGCCACGCGCAGCACGGGCTTGAGCGGCTGGCCGATCTCATCTTGCGGCACCTCGAAGGGATCGGCCGTGACCAGGCCGATCTCGGTTCCGCGCTCGGTGGAGCAAATGGCATAATCGGCCTCGAGGATATCCAGATCCTGCGGGTCGAACCACAGGTCGCGCGAGGCGTAGGTAAACTTAACGGGTACGACTAACGGCATTTCAGTGCCTTCCTGATATCGAACAGCATGACCTCGATGGCCAGCTGGGGAGTAACGTTTCTGGCTATGTTGCGCTCAGCCGTGGCAACCGCCTCGAGCGCCTGGGTGGCACCCGCAACATTCGTCGCGGCGGCAAGCCGCCCGATCGTGTCGCGCACGTCTTCGTTCACGACGTCGGCCGCCTCGTCCTGAAGCGTCAGCAGCACGTCGCGCATGAGCGTCCGCGCGCTCGCCAGCGCTTCCATGATACCCGAACGCTCGCGCGCGTTGAGTTCGCGCTTGTTGCGGTCCTCAAGCTGCTTCAATGCTCCACGCGACAGGTAGTCGGCGTTTTGCTCGAGCACCTTTTCCTGTGTGGACTTGACCTCGGCAAGCGGCGCCTTAACGGCGACGATGAGCGACTTGGCGCGGCTGAGCACATCAGCCTCGTCGGCAGCGATGAGCGAATCGATGGCGCGGACCATTTGGCGGCGAGCATCCTGGCGCTCGGCACTCTTAAGGAACTCGATGCCGCGTGTGGGGCTTCCCGCCACGGCGACCGCCATGCGGCAACGCGCGAGGTCCTGACCCGTCGCGCGACTCACGGCCTGCGCGGCCACGGTGGGCGACACCAACCGAAACGGCACGCACTGACAGCGGCTCACGATGGTGGGCAACATCACGTCTGCCGAGGTGCCCAACAAGATGAACATAACGCCCTCGGGCGGCTCCTCGAGTGTCTTGAGCAGCGCGTTGGCGGTGTTAGCGCGCAGTTGCTCGGCACGATCGATGATGTAGACCTTGGCCTTGGCACGGATGGGCGCCAGCGGCACGTCATCGAGCAGCTCGCGGGTCTGGGCAATGAGGTAGCCTGTGGCGCTCTCGGGCGTGTAATAGTGCACGTCAGGATGCGTATGCCGAGCAACGCGTACGCAGCTGTCGCATGCTCCGCAGCCGTCCTGCTCGCACAGGAAGGCCTGGGCGAGCGCCCATGCGGCATCGAGCTTGCCGGCACCGGGAGCGCCCAAAAACAGGTAGGCGTGCGATGCGCGGCCGCTGGCGACGGCGTTGGTCAAAAAATCGCGAACGCGCTCTTGGGTGTCGAGCTTGGCCAGCAGGCTTGCCTGAGCGGGGGCCATGTTACTCGGCCTCCTTGGCAAGCGCGGCGGCGACAGCATCTTGCGAAATGTCGAGACCGTACGCGCGAATCTGCTCGACCGTCTTCTCGAAGACTTCCTCGACGGTCGCAGTGGCGTCGATGAGCTTTACGCGGTTTGGCTCCTCGGCAGCAATAGCGCAGAATCCCTGGTAGACACGCTCCTGGAATGCCATGCCTTTGGCCTCCATGCGATCTGCCGCGCCACGGGCTGCCATGCGCAGCGCCGCCTGCTCGGGCGTGATGTGATAGACGAGCGTGAGCGCCGGGTGCGTTCCCGCAACGGCCAGGTTGTTGGCATCGCGCACCATCTGGCGATCAAGGCCGTCGGCAAATGCCTGATAGCAGGTCGTGGAATCGTAGAAGCGGTCACACAGGACCACCTTGCCGGCCGCGAGGGCGGGAGCTATGACCTCGTGCACCAACTGGGCGCGCGCTGCCTCGTAGAGCAGCAACTCACAGGTGTCGCCCATCGCTGTATTGGCGGGGTCGAGCAGCAGAGCGCGGATCTTTTCGCTAATGGCGGTACCGCCCGGCTCGCGCAGGCTCACAACCTGGTAGCCAGCGAGTTCGAGCGCGCGGGCAAGCAGACGCGCCTGCGTGGACTTGCCGGCGCCGTCGACGCCCTCGAGCGTGATAAAGCTATGTTGAGCGGGCTCAAAAGCCATGGGCGCAGCCCCTTCCTACAAGGCGCGTAAATGCAGATATATCAACCAAGCCATGATACCCCAGGGGCAGGCGCGCCCCCAATGGCTAAAGGTGTCTTTCCAAAGCTGCGGTGAAATAGGGACTGATTGAAGCTCTGAGACCGCCAAACAGTCCCTATTTCACCGCAACTTATGATGGGGACTTTTGGACGCTGGGTATAATCGTCGTATTGATTTGAAATGTGGCGAAAGGAGTGGCAATGTCTCGGTATTGCGCCTCGTGCGGCAAGCTTCTTGCAGATGATGCCAAGTTCTGCACCTCGTGCGGTGCACCCGTTGAGCAGACAACCGCAAGCAATGGCCAACCCACGTTTGAGAAGACCGGCTCCCTCGATACGCCGCAAGCTAAGCCGGACGACCCCCTCGCCTATCGCCCCGACCCCGCCGCCGGCCCTGCAGCGGTCGAAACGACGCAGCGCATACCCGTCGCGGACACCCCGCCCCAACAGCAACCGGCGTCTACATACGCGTCTGGTTCACCGCAGGCCCCCGCCGCAAAAAAGAGCGCTACCAGGGCGCTTGTCGCCGTTATCGTTGTGCTGTTGGCAATCATCATCGCCTTGGTCATCTTTTTTGTGATCAAGCCGTTCGACAACTCCGCTACGCAGACGACTGCCGAGGTAGCTAAGCTGCACCATGACGTCGACGACGATGATCTAAAGCCTCTCGGCAATCCCAACAGCCTGTACGACGATGATGACGATGACGACGAGGATGGCGGCGAAGCAAGCCTCTCCGAACAGAACCTCTACCGTCGCCTGAGTGAATACTACGACCTGCTGGAAGATCTCGATAGCCAGGTCCGTGCCTGCGCAGAGACGTTTAATGGCAGCTATCTGGAAGAGGATCGTACCACCCGTCAAAATCTCGCTGACGTCGCCGAGCGCACGGAGGACACCATCGAGCAGTATTACGACATCGTCGAGGACCTGGACGTCCCGACGAGCTCCAAGAACTACAGCTCCTGGAAAGACATCGTTGCCCTGTATGACGACCTGGACCACCGCATTGACGCGATCTGCGATGCCTGGGAGATCAGCCTGAAGTACGCAAAGCCCGCGGACCACAAGAATGAGATCGTGGCGCCGCTGTCACGCGACAACGTGGCGGGCACCAATGACAATAAGTACCGCCTAGACTTTGAGGACCGTTATCCCGGCGCCAAGCCCGTCGAGGTGAACTAATCCCAACAACTGATCAAAACTTGCGGTGAAATAGGGATTAGTTAGGACTTTGGGGGTGCGGACGATTTCTTGGACCGCGCCTAGGCGTATCCAAGCTTCCTGCGGTACTCCATCGGGCTCAGCCACCCGAGGGACTTCTTGATCCGCTCCTCACGATAGTACACGAGGTAGGCCTCGAGCCTTCCCATG
>JAXJKV010000045.1:0-13321 GCA_036297525.1 Collinsella sp. | reverse complement strand
GCTTGACACCTACTCGGTGGAGGCCGTCCCCCAGGCGGTGAAGGTGAGGATCCAGCCCGAGGGGATGTAGGAATGCGATAGGAAAGTCATAGATGCGGGCGTGTTGGCTAAAATGGGTCGGCCGGGATTGGTCAATCTCGGCCGACTATATTTGGCTAAAATAATCCGACGCTAACACCGGTTCTCGTAATGCAAAAACGCATCACCATATTTGATACCATCCGCGGGTTTACGATGCTATCGATGGCAGGTTTTCACGCCTGCTACGATTTGGCCTACCTATATGGATGGGATATGCCATGGTTTACCGAAACGGTTTTCCAGGATATCTGGCGCGCTAGTATCAGCTGGGTATTTTTGTTTATCGCCGGTTGGATGTGCACGCTCTCGCGCAATAACGTTAAGCGCGCCCTCAAATACGCGGCCGCAGCCTTGATCGTATGGATTGCAACTACACTGGTATCAGTCGACGATTCGGTAAACTTTGGCATCATTTATTGCATGGCGGCGTGCACCGCGGTGGTTGCACTCACCCGTCCGCTACTCCAAAAATTACCGGGCTCGTGGGGCATCGCAGTATGCCTTGTTCTTTTTACCCTAACCTAGGGCATTCCAAAGGCGGTCTACCCACTCCCCTACCTGGCATGGCTTGGATTCCCGGGCCCGGATTTTGTTTCGGGAGACTACTATCCGCTCATTCCATTTGTCTTTATGTACCTTATCGGCTTCTTTACTGCCCAGGCAGCACAAGCATCAAGCCACGAAGCGCCGGCATGGGCATACGCCAATCCCATCCCGGCGCTCGCAGTCCTCGGTCGGCATGCCTTACCGTTCTACCTACTCCATCAGCCTGTCATTCTAGGCGTGCTAGATCTCGTTTACTCCGTACGATAGCGCTCAAGACGCGGCGCGATTCGGGCCGGCATCTTTGCCACAATGCGAACGCCGTCCTCTAGATATTCCTCATGCAGAAGGGTTCCCTGCTCATGTACCAGCGTAATGAGGGCGCCCTCGCGATACGGGATATCAGCGGAGAGCAACACATCGGTGGCAGCCGCCTCACGAGCAATTCGGTCGACGAGATCGTCGAGCCCCTCGCCTGTCTGGGCCGAGAACAACACGGCCTCGGGATAGCGACGACGGAAACTCAATCGATCGACGCTATCGAGTAGGTCGATTTTATTGAACACCGTAAGCGTCAAACGCTCACCGGCACCGATCTCGTCAAGAACGCGATCGACTGCCTCGAGCTGGCGCTCGTAGTCCTCGTCAGAGGCATCCACAACTTTAAGGACCAGGTCAGCACCAAGGACCTCAGACAGCGTGGACTTAAAGGCATCAACGAGACCATGCGGTAGCTTTTGAATAAAGCCAACGGTATCGGTAATGGTCATACCACGACCACCGGGCAAGCGATACGAGCGAGTCGTCGGATCGAGCGTGGCGAACAATTTGTCCTGAGAAAGCACCGTGGACCCGGTCAGGCGATTGAGCAACGTCGACTTACCGGCATTGGTATAACCGGCTAGGGCAACGCGAAACGCCGGCGACTCGATACGACTCTTTGACTGGACATCGCGGCGCTGTTCGACCTGCTTAAGCTCACGACGAAGCGCGGCAATCTTGTTGCGAATCAAACGTCGGTCAACCTCGAGCTGGCTTTCGCCCTGGCCAAAGCGCGAGCCAATGCCACCGCGTGTCTGCTCTTTAGCAAGATGGCTCCACATACCGCGCAAGCGGGGCAACAGATACTGCAATTGGGCTAGCTGCACCTGCAGGCGGCCCTCACGGGTCTGAGCGTGCAGGCCAAAGATATCGAGAATCAACGCCGTGCGATCGATAATCTTAACCGGTTCGCCCACGGCTTTCTCAAGATACGACTGCTGCGAGGGCGTTAAATCGTCGTCGAAGATAACAACATAGGCATCCATACGATGTACGAGCCCGCAAAGCTCCTCAACCTTTCCGGAGCCGATAAACGATTTTGGATACGGCTTAACCAGACGTTGTGACAAACGCGCCACGCACTGGGCGCCAGCCGTATGGGCCAGGCGCTCAAGCTCGTCAAGCGAACGATCAAGCGGCCAGGCGTTATCGCGCCACTCAACTCCGACAAGAACGGCACGTTCGGGCTCAGGCGCCGTGGGAACGAGGGGAAATCGAGCCATTAGGCCGCCTCGATACGGTGAAGGATATCCTCAACGACCTCATCGATCGTAAACTCGTCCATGTCGAACCACACGATGCGGTCATCGCGTTTAAACCACGAAAGCTGACGCTTGGCATAGCGACGCGAACGCATCTTGATGAGTTCGCGAGCCTCATCCATGGAAATCACGCCGTCAAAGGCATCGATAATCTCTTTATAGCCAATCGCTTGCATCGAAGTCAGGGCATCTCTCAGCCCCTGGTCCATAAGACCGCGAACCTCATCAATAAGACCCTGCTCAAACATCAGATCGACGCGTAGGTTAATACGCTCGTAAAGCGCCTCGCGATTACGCATCAATCCAAACCACAGAGCGTGATAATGCTCGCGCGGAACACAAAACTGCGACTTTTGCTGCGCGTAGGACACACCGTCATCGTGCATTTCGAGCGCGCGAATCACACGACGAACATTATGGGGATGGATGACCGCAGCGGACTCGGGGTCACGCTCAGCAAGCAGCGCGTGTAGCGCTTCCTCGCCAATGCGCTCGGCAAGCTCCTGATACCCCGCGCGGCGATCGTCCTCAAGTTCGCCCGAGGGAAAATCCATCTCATCCAGGGCCGCCTTGAGATACAAGCCCGTGCCCCCGCAAAACACCGGTAGGCGGCCCTCGCCCAGCAAGCGCTCAACATGTACACGAGCGTCTGCCTGATACAACGCTGCAGAATATGCAACGCCCGGTTCAACAATATCGACCAGGCGTAGAGGCGCCGTGCATTCCTCGGGTGCCATCTTGGCAGTGCCGATATCCATGCCTCTATATATTTGCATCGCGTCACACGACAGCACTTCGGACGAAAGGCGAGACGCCAAACGATCTGCGACATCACTTTTGCCAACCGCAGTCGGACCGACAATCGCAACGGCGGAAAGACCTGCCCCGGAAGAAATCATTAGCGCGGCTCGCCCACAACGGATCCGGACAGATACCACGTCTTGGCAACGTCGACGTCAACATCGACAATCTTGCCAATCAACTGATCGATGCTGTAGCCCTCGGGAATCGGTGCATGAACAGTCTGATTCTTAGGACTCTTGCCCAGCAGCATCGCGTCATTCTTTTTGCTCGTACCCTCAATAAGCGCCGGCACAACGGTGTGGAGCTCACCCTGGTTATACTCGTGCGCTGTGGTCTCGATAACCTCCACCAGACGGTTGAAGCGCTCAAGAATCACCTCATGCGGCGTGGGATCGTCAATCTCGGCGGCCGGAGTACCGGCGCGCTTGGAGTAGATAAACGTATAGGCCTGAGCATAACGGACCGTCTCGGCAAGCGAGAGCGTCTGCTCAAAGTCTTCCTCGGTCTCGCCGGGGAAGCCCACGATGATATCGGTCGAAAGCGCGATATCGGGCATGCGATTGCGGATGCGATCGACAAGCCCCAGATAATCCTCGCGCGTATAGCGACGGTTCATCTCTTTAAGGATGCGCGTCGAGCCCGACTGAACTGCCAGGTGCAGTTGCGGCATGACGGCAGGCGTCTCGGCCATAGCGTCGATGGTCTCGGGCAGCAGGTCTTTGGGGTGCGAGGAAGTAAAGAAAATACGCTCTACACCCGTATCGCCCACGGCGCGCAGCAGGTCGGCAAAGCGCGGCTTGCCAAACAGGTCGCGACCATAGGAGTTGACGTTTTGACCCAGAAGCGTAATCTCACGCACGCCCTGGCGTACTAGACCGGTCACCTCGTCGACAATCTCCTCGAAAGGGCGACTCTTTTCGCGACCGCGCACATACGGCACGATGCAATAAGTGCAGAAGTTATTACAGCCCGTCATAATGGGGACCCAGGCGTGATACTGGGTCTCACGATGCCACGGCATGCTCATAGCATCCGTGTCCTCGTGCTCATTGGTGCGAATATGACGCTTGCCGTCCAAGAATGCCTCGGCAATGAGCTCGGCCACATGCGCGATAGAATGCGTGCCAAAGATAACATTGACGTTATCGACATTGGTGAGCAGACCCTCGCCGTCACGCTGCGCGATGCAGCCGCCCACGGCGACCACGCGCTTGCCCGAGGGCGAAGGCGGAAGGCTCTTACAAGAGTTACACTGACCGTACAGACGGGTGTCAGCAGCCTCACGTACGCAGCACGTCATGAACACGACAATGTCAGCATGCTCCGGATCGAGCGCCATGAGGCAGCCATACGAGTCGAGCAGGCCACTCACGCGCTCGGAGTCGTGCTGATTCATCTGGCAGCCAAAGGTGCGGATGAAGTAGGTTTTACCGGCAAGAATATCGCGTACGGAACCCTGGTCCATGTGTATAAGTCCTAACGAGGTGGAATAGGCGGAATCAAAGAGCGCGAGCAAAGAGCAAACACGCTATGCCACAGGCTTAACGTCGTCCATCACAACATTATCCATAGCAGCTCGATTAATCTGATGAACGTATATAGAAAGACGGATGGCCGTGCGCGACTCCCCGTTGATGAGGATGTCGGAGAACACCGGCGCGCAGGAGATATCAAACCCGGTCGGGATCAAAAATCCGCGTGCAATGGCCACGGCCTTAATGGCCTGGTTGACGGCACCCGCGCCGACGCACTGAATGTTGACGGGCACGCCATCTTTGACCATGCCGGCAATGGCGCCGGCAACGGACGCGGGCGATGATTTGCTTGATACCTTCAGGCAATCCATGAAGAAACTCCTGCGTTTGAAAGTACGTTTTAACTGCAATAACTGTATCGTACCGAACGGACTCGGTAAAGATGCTATTCCTCTTTGGCAAGATCGAACGTCACGGTAATGCGATCACGCGAAACACGAATTTTGGGGTCGCCGCAAAGGTTGAGATAATACCGCGATGCAAGATCGTTAAAGTCGCGCTCGACGGCTCGCGAAAACTGCGCCATGTCGTCCTTGGCGATACGCAGACCGCGACGATCTTTGGCGAGATCAACCGGAGCAGACGCATGTGAGGACGAATCGCGCTCGCGTAGCAGGCGTGCGGTCACACCGCGAACGGGCTTAATCTGGCCAGCCAAGATACGGTGCGCCGTACGCTCGGACATCTCCAGACCCAAACCAGAACAGATACGGATAAAGTCCTCGGCATCCGAAGCAAGGCCCAGGCGATCGACCACCGGAAGCTCGGACTCGTCATCGATAAACAAAAGACGAGAAGCATCGAGATGGCTGGAGGCCTGCGCATGCAGCGTCGCGGCGATCTCGGACGGAGACCCCAGATAGACATCACAGGCGCGCAGCTCCTCGAGGGCAAACTCGCATGCGGCGCGAATGATGTTGTGAGGGCCACGGGCGCAGACATAGTGACCGTCCTCGTCCTTCACGGCCTGAGGCCAGCTGGACTGATCGGCGCGCTCGCCAAGGCGGTCGGTAGCGACGCTCACCTTAAAGACCGAGCCAAGGTCAACATCCGACGTGACAACACGGGCCTCGTCGGTGTTCTGCTTAATAGAAAACAATGCCATGCCTCGACCGTGAACGCCCCAACGGTCCATCTTCATGCTCTCGAGCTTTGAGGTAACGCGGGCATCGAAGATGCGCTCTTGCATATCTTGCGGTACGCCCGAACCGTTATCCAAAAAGACAAGCGTGCGGACGCCATCTTCCTTGGTCGTGGCGAGATAGACCTTGTCGGCGCCGGCATCGCGAGCGTTGCGCAGCATTTCGATGACAATATCCTCAACGTGCTGGATGTCGTGCTTTGCCTGACGCCGCTCGGCCTCAGAAACGCGGAGGCGGACATACCCCTCGCCAAGGTTCTCCTCGACGCGAAGGTTGCCCTCCCCCGACATCGACGCGATAAATGAGATGAGCTCGTTCGCGTCGTTCATGTTATTTAGCGATATCGACAGCGCGGCTCTCGCGAATCACGACGACGCGCACCTGACCGGGATACTCCATCTCTTCCTCGATCTGATGGGCGATATCGTGAGCCAAGACCGTGGACTGAGCATCGGAAATCTTGTCCGGCTGGACCATGACATGAACCTCGCGACCAGCCTGCATGGCATAGGTGCGCTCGACGCCGTCATGGGAGTTGGCAATCTCCTCGAGTTTCTCAAGGCGCTTGATGTAGTTCTCGGCCGATTCGCGACGGGCACCGGGGCGAGAGGCAGAAACGGCATCGGCAGCCTGGACCAGAACATCGAGCACCGTGTTGGGGTCGACGTCGGCGTGGTGAGCCTCGATAGCGTGAACGATAACGGGCTTCTCGCCATAGCGACGGGCTAGCTCGGCGCCGATAACGGCATGCGGACCCTCGACGTCATGGTCGATAGCCTTGCCAAGATCGTGAAGCAGGCCAGCACGTTTGGCGGTCACAACGTCCAGGCCAAGCTCGGAAGCCATCACGCCGCACAGGTCGGAAACCTCGAGGGAATGCTGGAGCACGTTCTGACCAAACGAGGTGCGGTAGCGCAGAGCACCAAGGGTCTTAACGATCTCGGGGTGCAGATCGTGGATACCGGTATCGAAGGCAGCCTGTTCGCCAGCCTCGCGCACGCGCTGTTGAACCAAGTCGGCGGCCTTGTGATACATCTCCTCGATGCGGGCAGGATGAATGCGGCCGTCCGCAATAAGGTTCTCGAGGGCGACGCGGGCGGTCTCGCGACGGACCGGATCGAAGCTCGAAAGCACGACGGTCTCGGGCGTATCGTCGATCACGAGGTTGACGCCGGAAACCTGCTCGAAGGTGCGGATATTGCGACCCTCACGGCCGATGATGCGACCCTTCAGGTCGTCAGACGGAATATGCACGGAGGTAACGGTGACCTCGGCGGTGTGATCGGCGGCACAGCGCTGAATCGCCAGAGACAAGATCTCCTGGGCGGTCTTATGGCACTCGGCGCGAACCTGCTGCTCGGACTCACGGATGATCGTAGCGGCCTCGTGGGTAACCTCACCACGAACCTTGTCGAGAAGCTCCTTGTGAGCATCCTCGCGGGTCAGGTCGGCGATGCGCTCGAGCTCCGAGGTCTGCTTGGCGCAAAGCTCCTCAAGCTCACGGGAGCGCTTCTCGACCTGGCCAGCCTGGCTGGACAGCTGATGTTCACGCTTGTCGAGGGCATCGTTGCGGCGATCGAGGGACTCCTCGCGCTGCATCACACGGTTCTCGAGCGTACGAATCTCGCTCTTACGCTGCTTGTCCTCGGCCTCGGCAGCCTGCTTATTCTTGATGATCTCTTCCTTTGCCTCAAGCAGAGCCTCTTTTTTGAGGGTCTCGGCCTGACGCTTTGCATCACCGATTAGGGACTCAGCCTGTGCGTGAGCCGACTGGATCTTTTCGTCGGCCTCGTGAAGACTACCCTGCTTGGCGGTGCGCATGTAGGCAATGGCGGCGATGGCACCCAAAACGATGCCAACGAGCGCTGCGATGATAGGCATGCTCACTCCTTTTTATGGATTCGTTACACAACAAAGCGAACCGTCCTTACGAACGGCTCGCGACATTTGAGTAATATGGGCGCAGCTTATGCGGGTCGGATACAGATAAACATATAAAACAAACTCATCAAAGATGAGCACATATCACAAAGCAAATGACAGTGTTTATCGTACGTTGAACCGCAACAACTGTCAAATAAATGGACCCAGCAAGGCATCTAAAACGCGGTGAACGGCAGGAACACAAAACGCATGTGTCTAAACTGCGCATTCCTCACGTTCGGCATCCAGACGCGCCTTAACGGCATCGGCGGCGATGTGGTACGAAAAGCCCTTGCCCATCAAAAACCGGACGAGTTTTTCGAATCCACGCGTCTCGGGAACACGACGCTTCGCGAGCAAAGCCGATGCGCGAGCCAAGTCGTCCTCCACGGCGAAAAAATCCTCGGGATAGCCGGGGATATCATCGAGTACGACATGGCGGCGCTTAAGCTCAGTCTCAATCTTGCGCTGCCCCCAGCCGCGTCGTTTGCGTTCCTCGATAAAGTACGAACAAAAGCGGTTCTCATCTAAAAAGCGATACTCAGTGGCACGCTCAACGGCAAATTCAATCGCGGCCGCGCGAAACCCATAGCGAGCCAACTTGTCACGGACCTCACCCGTGGCATGGTCGCGGCGCGACAGCATCTCAGTCACCATGGTAAGCGCGCATTTACGCTCAATGAGCTGCACCGCTTCGCGAAACTTATCCCAATCGCAGGGAAGATCGGGGCGATTTTTAAGAAACAGGCGCGCGACACGAACAGGAATCCAGATGGATCGCTCAAAACCGCCCTCGAGCTCACAGTCGATATGTGCACAAGGCTTTTTTGATGCATACCCACTCGAGAACGAGGAGGCCGCCTTCTTATCGGGAAAGACGACCGTAGCCTCGGTCACTGTATACGACATGAGGGCATCCGCTACTCGTCGTCATCATCGAGCATCGCGGAGCCATCGATGGCGTAAAGCTCATCGAACTCGTCAGTTTCGGGCTGATCGGTCAGCTCGACCTCTGACGGAGCATCGTCATCGAATTCAAGGCCGCAGGCGAGACGTACCTTATGCTCGATCTCGTCAGCACAATCGGGGTGTTCGCGCAGGAAGGCCTTAGCGGCCTCGCGGCCATTACCGAGCTTGTCCTCACCGTAAGCAAACCAAGAGCCCATCTTTTTGCAGATACCGCACTCGACGGCCATGTCCAGAATCGAGCCCTCCTTAGAGATGCCCGTGCCGTACATAATGTCGAACTCAGCCGAGCGGAACGGAGCGGCGACCTTGTTCTTAACAACCTTGGCACGCACACGATTGCCGATGACCTCGTCCTTGAGCTTAATGCTGTCAATGCGGCGAATATCGATACGCACCGACGAGAAGAACTTGAGGGCGCGGCCGCCCGTCGTAGTCTCGGGGTTGCCGAACATGACGCCGATCTTCTCGCGCAGCTGGTTAATGAAGATGCAGGTCGTTTTAGATTTGGCGAGCGAGCCGGCGAGCTTACGGAGCGCCTGGCTCATCAGACGGGCTTGAAGGCCGACCGTAGTATCACCGATCTCGCCCTCGATCTCGGCACGCGGAGTCAAAGCGGCGACAGAGTCGACGACGATGGCGTCGATGGCGCCAGAGCGCACGAGCATGTCGACGATCTCGAGCGCCTGCTCGCCCGTATCGGGCTGGGAAATGAGGACCTCATCGATGTCCACGCCGATACGCGCGGCATACGTTGGGTCGAGCGCGTGCTCGGCATCAATAAATGCCACGACGCCGCCCATAGCCTGGGCCTCTGCCAAAATCTCGAGCGAAAGCGTTGTCTTACCGGAGGACTCGGGACCGTAAATCTCAACGATACGGCCGCGCGGCACACCGCCGATGCCCAGAGCGGCATCGAGGGCCAGGGCGCCCGTGGGAATGGCCTCGACCTCGAGCTCGGGACCACCGTCGCCGTACCTCATGATTGAACCCTGGCCGAATTTCTTCTCGATCTCGGCCTTGGTGGTGGCGATCATCTCATCGCGCTCTTTACCCGTCGTGCGAGCATGAACGGTACGTACGGGACCTGAATTCTTGGCCATGAATAGCCCTCCTCTTAACAACCTGCATCGATAATAAACGAACGGCTGTTCGTGGTCAACCGTTCAGATAAATCATATGCAGCCGACCTTTCCAAAACCCAACCAAACGCTGACCAAACACTGACCAAAAACTTGACCGCAGGCGAACCAAGCAAGGCAAGACAAACATGAATACGCCAACTACCTGCACAAAGAGCAAATTCGCCAGAGGTCCCTATCTCCACAATTAAGGGGCCCGGAGGCCCCTTAAAACACGTCTATTCCATAGAATCGAGCACGTAGACAATGCGGCCCAGTGCCTCCGCGACCGCATGGGCACGAACACACGAACGATCGCCCTCATAGTGACAACGAATGGAGTCCACGACCGGCACTCCCCCATCGGCTGAGCGATACGCCCAGCCGATATAAAAGGTTCCAGCCGGATCGTCCTCGGTCCCTCCACCGGGCCCAGCGTAGCCCGTTGCGCTCACGGCAATATCGCTCTGATACAGCTCCAGCGAACCGGCAGCCATCTCGCGCGCCGTCTGATACGACACCGCGGTATAGCGGTCGAGCGTCTCTTGATCAACGCCGAGCACGCGATGCTTAATCTCGTCGCAGTACGTCACCGCACCGCCGCGCAGCACCGCCGAAGCGCCGGGGATATCGGCGATCGTCGAGGCGATCATGCCCGCTGTCAGAGATTCGGCCGTCGAAACCGTCACACCACGAACGCTTGCACGCTCGACAATATCGCGTGCGAGCTCTTCGTTATGCGCGGCAATCTGCTCAAATGACTCCGTCATGCCTACCAGGACCTAGACCGAAAAGACGATCTTGCGGCAGTTCCAGAAGTACTGAGCGCCCGAGATAACAGTCAAGACAACGGCCACGGCGTACAGGAAACGCGACACAGAGTAGATACCAAGCGTCAGAGCCACCGGGCCGAGGTGCAAGCCGGCCATCGCAAAGACGCACAGATAGCCGCAGATGGAAACCATCGTAGTCGCCGTCTTGTACTTGCCAAGCTTATCGGCGGCAACGACAACACCGGCCGCGCTCGCGACCATGCGCAGGGCGCTCACCAGCAGCTCGCGGAACAGGATGATGAACACCGACCACACAGTAACGGCACCAAAGTCCAAGAACAGCAGCAGGGCCGAGAACACGAGCAACTTATCGGCGATGGGATCCAGGAACTTACCGAAGTCGGTGATCTCGTTGCGCGAACGAGCCAGGTAGCCATCAACCTTATCGGTGCACGACAGGATGACGTACAGAACAAAGGCGGCAGCGGCGAGCGGGCCGTCGAAGGTGCTCCAATCCGTACCGGCAACGCTTGTGTGAGACAGCGCCGACACAATCATGAACACCGGAATGAAGACGATGCGCACGCACGTCACGATGTTGGCGGGCGTCCAAACACTCGTCAGTTCCTTATTGCTCTCGTTAGCCACGACGCTCTCCTACTCCACAACATGACCGATAAGCTCGTAGCAGAAGCTATCGGTAAACTCGACCGTCAGAATATCGCCCACAGATGCCTCGCTGGCATCCAGATGCACCGCGCCATCGGAATCGGGCGCCTGGAACCAGGCATGTCCGATGAGCTCGGCACCGTCCTCGGTCTCCTCGATACCGTCGACGATCACCTGGGCGCGTTCACCCACATGTGCGGCAGTTGCAGCAAAACCGAGCGACTCGGCCAGGTCCATGGCCTCCTGGGCGCGCTCGAGCTTAACCTCTTCGTCAACCTGGCCCTCCATCTTGGCGGCCAGGCTGCCCTCCTCCTGCGAGTAGGCAAAGACGCTCGTGTAGTCAAAGCCGACGGTGTCCATAAAGTCAATGAGATCGCGGAACTCGTCGTCGGTCTCGGTCGGGAACCCTACCATGGCCGTGGAGCGGATCACGATACCGGGGATGCGCTCGCGCAGGTCGCGGAACAGGTCCTCGAGCTCCTGGCGCGAACCAGAACGGCGCATGGCCTTGAGGATGCGCGCGTCGCAGTGCTGCACGGGGATATCGATATAGGGCAGCACCTCGGGCGTATCGCGAATGGTCTCGATAAGCTCGTCGGTCATGCCCTCGGGCTGCAGGTAGAGTACGCGGACCCACACGTTATGAGGACGCACCGCCTCAGCAACGGCCTGCAGCAGCTGCGCCAGATTACGCGGCGCGCCCTCGGCGAGGTCCTCGTCGGCAAAGTCGGTACCCCAGATGCCCGTGTCCTGACCGATCAGAACGATCTCGCGCACGCCACCGGCGACCAGGTCGCGCACCTCGGAAATAATGCTCTCGGCATTGCGCGAGTGATAACGACCGCGGATATACGGGATCATGCAGAAGCTACAGAAGCGGTTGCAGCCATCGGAGATCTTGACATAGGCGACAGCGCCCTCGACGGTGCGCTTGACCTGCGGAATATAGGCGGCAATCTCGCGCTCAACACCCAGCACGTCATCGATAACCGCCACGATGCCGTCTTCCTCGTCGGCCTTCACAAAGGCCGCGACCTCGGGCAGCTCGTCGGGTAGGTCGTCGCCGTAGCGTGACGGCACGCAGCCGCACATGACGATCGGGCAGGAACGAACGCCGTCCTGAACCTCATTGGCGAGCTCGAGCGTGGTCTCGATGCTCTCGGACGTTGCGGAGGCGAGGAACGAGCATGTATTGACGATGGCGATATCGGCATCCTGCGGGTCGAATGCCTCCTCGTAGCCTGCAGCGGCCAAAAGTGAACGCATGCGGTCGGTGTCAACCTCGTTCTTAGCGCACCCGAGGGTGATGTAGAGCACGGAGCCCAACGGTGTATCCATGTTGGAGAGCGGTCCTTTCGAATGATATTAGCGGTAGTTGGTGAACTGTAGCGGCTGGCCGTAATCCTGGTCGCGCAGGAACTGGATCACGGTCTGCAACGCGTCCTTCGAAGCAGAGGAAACACGCAGCTTGTCGGCCTCGATGGTCACCTTGACCTTGAGTTTTTGGTCCTTGATGTCCTTGTTGATCTTCTTGGCGGTCGCCTGGTCGATACCCTCGACGATATGGCCGAGCACGCGCACGGTGCCGCCCGACGCCGCCTGCGGAGCATCCCACGAGACAGCCTTGAGGTCGATGCCGCGCTTGATGAGCTTGGAGCTCAGCACGTCGATAATCTGCTTAGAGACAAAGTCAGCCGGGGCGCTGATCGTAAAGAGCTTGTCGCCCTTCGAAAGCTCGGTCGTGGCGCCGGAATCCTTAAGGTCATAGCGCTGGGAAATCTCGCGCGTGGTCTGCTGGAAGGCGTTGTCGACCTCTTGCATGTTGACCTCGGACACGACGTCGAAGCTGGAATCTTTAGCCATGATGTTTCCTTTCGCGTACGAGCGGCTTAGTAGCTATCGTACGAATAGTCGGTAGAATCGGTGGGTGTCTGACCGTCAGTTGCGGTATCGGCGCCATCCGTGGACTGGGCATCGGTAACGTCGGTGGTATCGGCACCATCGGTGGTGTCGGTACCATCAGAACTTTCACCATTCTCGGAAGGGGGTGCGGACGATTTCTTGGACCGCGCCTAGGCGTATCCAAGCTTCCTGCGGTACTCCATCGGGCTCAGCCACCCGAGGGACTTCTTGATCCGCTCCTCACGATAGTACACGAGGTAGGCCTCGAGCCTTCCCATG
>JAXJKV010000044.1:0-81692 GCA_036297525.1 Collinsella sp. | reverse complement strand
TCATGGGAAGGCTCGAGGCCTACCTCGTGTACTATCGTGAGGAGCGGATCAAGAAGTCCCTCGGGTGGCTGAGCCCGATGGAGTACCGCAGGAAGCTTGGATACGCCTAGGCGCGGTCCAAGAAATCGTCCGCACCCCCATTTCGGCGAAAAATAGCTGTTTACCTGCCTAGAAACAATTTGAGCGGTATACAATAACCATAACTGTTTCATCCTTAGCGGGATGCCGCATGATGGATATTACCTGCCATCGTGAGGTGTGTCGGTCGCGCACGGCGCGTTAGATGCTCGTGCTCGGTTTGAGGAGGCTGCTATGGCGGGCAAGGGTCGTGCGAGTGTCAACGATATGAAGCGTGTCGAGGTGCTGGTGTTGATGGAGATCGACCAGCAAACCGAAGACAATGGCGGGCCGTATGGTTTCTCGCGCAAAACGCTTGCCGAGCGCGTGGGGGTTTCGCCGTATCGTGCCCGCGCCGCAATCGATCGCTTGGATTCCGAAGGCATGATTGATGTCGTCTCGCGTTATAGCGACGACGGCGGTCAGCTTGCAAATGGCATTTGCCTCACCGAACATGGCAAGTGGTATCTTGAGGGCGTCCGTACCGGCATGCTCGTTCAAGAAATGCTCGAGGACGAGGTTGCTGATCGATAGCAGCATGTAACCCTTGCCATAGCGACGCCGCCTGGGAAACCGGGCGGCGTTTTGTTTCAAGATTGAGAAATGCAATCGCACGCGAGAAAAATTGCGAACGGTCCGCGGCGCGAGTATTACAATGAAGACCCGTAAGATGTGGATAAACAACTTCTACGGGAAGCGCAGGTAACTCAATATGACCAAGCATGTGTTCGTAACCGGTGGCGTGGTTTCGTCCCTGGGCAAGGGTATCACCGCGGCCTCGCTGGGCCGTCTGCTCAAGTCGCGTGGCTACAAAGTAACGATGCAGAAGGCCGACCCGTATCTGAACGTCGACCCCGGTACCATGAGCCCATTCCAGCATGGTGAGGTCTTCGTTACCGAGGATGGTTACGAGTCCGACCTGGATCTGGGTCATTACGAGCGCTTTATTGATGAGAACCTGACCCGCGATTCCAACTTTACGACCGGTGCCATCTACAAAAGCCTAATCGCCCGCGAGCGTCGCGGCGACTTTTTGGGCGGTACCGTGCAGGTGATTCCCCACGTCACCAATGCCATTAAGGACAAGTTCCGCCGCATCGAGGAGCAGACCGGCTCCGATGTAGTCATCACCGAGCTGGGCGGCACGATTGGCGACATCGAGTCCCAGCCGTTTGTCGAGGCCATCCGTCAGTACCGCAAGGAGGCCGGCCCCGAGAACGTCTGCTACATCCACGTGTCGCTCGTTCCCTATATCGCCGCCGCCCACGAGGTCAAGACCAAGCCCACACAGCATTCCGTCAAGGAGCTCCGCAGCTTTGGCATCCAGCCCGATATTATCGTGCTGCGCTCCGACCACCATATCGATGACGCTATCCGCGGAAAGATCGCAAGCTTCTGCGACGTCGACACCGATTGCGTCTTTACCAACGAGGACTGCGCGAGCATTTACGATGTTCCGCAGCTGCTTGCCGAGCAGGACTTTGACCTGCGCATTTGCGAGCGCCTGGGTCTGGACCCGCGTGAGCGCGACATGAGCGAGTGGAACGAGTTCCTGCGCAAACAGAATCACGCCAACCATCACGCCGACAAGGTGAAGATCGCCGTCGTGGGCAAGTACACGCAGCTGCCCGATGCGTACCTGTCGGTTATCGAGGCCCTGCACCATGCGGGCGTCTTCTACGATCGCCATGTGGACGTCCAGCTGGTCGACGGCGAGAGCCTCGACGAGCAGAATGTCTCCGAGGTTCTGGGCGACGCCTCGGGCATCCTGGTCCCCGGCGGCTTTGGCAAGCGCGCCCTGGAGGGCAAGATCCTCGCGGCCGAGTTTGCCCGTGAGCACAAGATTCCGTATCTGGGCATTTGCCTGGGTATGCAGGTGGCCGTGTGCGAATTTGCGCGCAATGTCGTCGGCCTTGCCGGCGCCAGCTCCTCTGAGTTCGATCCGGATGGCCCGTATAGTGTCATCGATCTGATGAGCTCGCAGGAGGACGTGACCGAGAAGGGCGGCACCATGCGCCTGGGCGCCTATCCGTGCAAGCTCGCCGCCGATACCCTTGCTCGCGAGGCATATGGCGAGGAACTCGTCTACGAGCGCCACCGTCACCGCTTTGAGTTCAACAACGCCTTCCGCGACCAGCTCGAGGACGCCGGTTTGGTTATCTCGGGTCTGTCGCCTGACGAGCGCCTGGTCGAGATGGTCGAGCTGCCGCGCGACGTGCATCCGTGGTATGTGGCAACCCAGGCTCATCCCGAGTTCAAGAGCCGCCCGACCAACCCGCAGCCGCTGTTCCGCGAGTTCGTACGCGCTTCGATCGGCCAGCACGAGGGTGTCGACCGTCTGCAGGTGACGCCCATGAACCTCGCTACGGACTAAGGGTGCCGGCGAATAAGGAACATACCGAAGCTACTCCCTCGTCGCTCGCCGTGGCGGCGGGGGAGTATCTCGATTACCTCGCGGTCGAGCGGGGTTTGGCGCGCAACACGATTGCGGCCTATCGTCGTGACCTGACGACGTACTGCGCCTATCTGGAGCGGGCGGGTATTGTGTCTTTTGAAGAGGTGACCCGTCGGGTCGTGGAGGGCTTTGTCGCCGACCGTCGCGATGGGGGCTATTCCGATGCCTCGGTGGAGCGTGCGCTTGCGGCCGTGAAGGGCCTGCATGCCTTTTTGGTGCGCGATGGGGCTGTGGCCCAAAATCCAACGGCGGCGTTGCGCCTGCCTAAAAAGGCTGAGCGTTTGCCGGAGTATCTATCGGTGGAGGATGTCTCGGCGCTGCTCGATCAAGACTTCCCCGAGGGCGAGATGGGCTTGCGCGACCATGCCATCTTGGAAGTGCTCTACGGATGCGGCTTACGTGTGAGCGAGTTGGTGGGGCTCGATGTGGGCGATATCCATATCGACGATGGCTTTGTGCTCGTTCGCGGTAAGGGCTCAAAGGAACGCCTGTCACCGCTGGTGGGAAGCGCGGCGCGAGCTCTGACGCTCTATGTAACTGAGGGGCGTTCTCGCTTGGCGGTCCATGCCCGCGGAACCGAGACCTCGGCGGTCTTTTTAAATAAGAACGGCCGCCGTCTGTCGCGCCAGGGCATCCATGCCATCTGTGAGCGCTACGGGCGCCAGGTGGGACTGGTGGGGCTCCATCCCCATACGCTGCGTCACTCCTTTGCCACCCATATGCTTGCGGGCGGCGCAGACCTCCGTGTGCTACAGGAGATCTTGGGGCATGCCGATATATCGACCACGCAGATCTACACGCATGTCGATCGTACGCAACTGACCGAGGTCTATCTGGCGGCGCACCCGCTGGCACATCGCTAGCACCTCGCTGACCTGCATATTTATAAATATTAAAGGGGACGGGCCCCAGATTGCCGAGACGCACTTTTGCGCGCATGGGCAATCTGGGGCCCGTCCCATTTTTCGCCAGACACCGACGCGGTGGTGGGCCGTGTGTGTCGTGGGTGGGGGAGTTTGGGGGCGATGTGAACGGCGTGTAAAGGGACGTAAAAATCGCCTCAAGGTCAACTTGAAGGTTGAGGTTCGCGGGCGTGGTTCTACAGGTGGCATCACGCCTTTGCTGCAAACACAACATATTGTGTTTTCGAACATATGCTCGGGGGTGTTTTACAACATATTGAGGGTGGAGTGGTGGGGCGGGGTGGGGGAAGGGGTGGGGAAAGGTGTTGAAAAATGGGGCGGTTCCCCATATTATTGATGACGTCGACAGGCGGGGTGGTTCCCCGCGTACGTGCCATCTGAGTAACCGAGGGGAGGGCGCACATGGGAATGACGGGTGCATACGAGCGCAATCTCGATGCAAAAGGTCGTCTATCCCTGCCTGCACCCCTTCGCGAGGAGCTTGGAGAGCACGTTCGCGTGTTCAAAGCCCTGGATGTCGATGCTCTGTACGTGTTCTCTGCCGAGGCCTTCGATAAGTGGGTCGAAGGACTCTTCGCGGGTCGTGAGGGCCACGAGGGTTTTAACCCGCGTGACATCAACGACCAGAAGCTCATGAGGGCGATCAACAAGCGCACCACGTCGATGGACGTGGACAGCGCCGGTCGTATCGGTCTTTCCGAGTCTCTCCGCAAGCAGGCGAACCTCGACCGCGAGGTCACGGTTGTGGGCAACTACGACCACCTTGAGGTTTGGGATCGCGCCGCGGCCGATGAGGACGATGACGATGAGGCCCTGCTGGACCTCTTCTTCTCGTAAGGGCAAGGCACGGGTAACGGATGGAGCGTGGGATCTTGACACAAGAATATCGGCATGAACCTGTCATGCTCGGCGAAGTGCTTGAGTCGCTGCGGCTAAAGAGCGGCTCCGTTGTCTGCGATTGCACCCTTGGCGGTGCCGGCCATTCGGTAAAGATGGCCGCGCAGGTGGGGGAGACGGGCCTTTTGCTCGGCGTCGATCAGGACGACATGGCCCTCGAGGCCGCTGGTGCCCGTCTGGACCGCGAGGTTCCCGGCGTTCCGCACCAGCTGCTGAAGGGCAACTTCGGCGACTTGGACGAGCTGCTTTGCTCGGCCGAGGTGCCCGGGGTCGATGGCTTCCTGTTCGATTTGGGCGTTTCGTCACCGCAGCTCGATATCCCTGGCAGGGGCTTCTCGTATAACGAGGACGCCCCATTGGACATGCGGATGGATCCGGGTAATAACACCTTAAACGCAGCTGAGGTCATCAACACCTATAACGAACACGACCTCGCCCGGATTCTACGCGTCTACGGAGAAGAGAAGTTCGCCTCGCAGATTGCGCGCGAGATCGTGCGCCGCCGCGAGCAAGAACCGATCGAAACCACCGGCCAATTTGTCGAGATCATCAAGGCGGGTATCCCGGCTGCCGCTCGTCGGCATGGCGGACACCCGGCCAAGAAAAGTTTCCAGGCCATTCGCATCGAGGTCAATCACGAGCTCGATGTGCTCGAACGAGGGCTTGATGCCGCCACCAGGTGGCTCAACCCGGGCGGACGTATCTGCGTCATCTCGTATCACTCGCTCGAGGACCGTATCGTAAAGAACCACTTTAAGGAGATGAGCCAGGGGTGCACGTGTCCGCCGGAGATTCCGGTGTGCGTGTGCGGCAACGTGCCGATACTCAAGGTCATCACCCGCAAACCCTTGGTTGCCCAGCCTGATGAGGTTGAGCGCAACCCTCGGGCGAGATCAGCCAAAATCCGCGTGGCGCAGCGTCTGTAGGCGCGACCGCGCGATATTGGACCTCCCGCTCGCACCATAAACGAAGCTTAAACACACTACCAACGTACTCGGGATGGGAGGCGGCATATCATGGGCTACAACACTTCAAGCGCAGCACTCGCCTATGATATGAACGCCATGCCCGCCTATCGTGAGACGCCGCAGGCCCCCGTTGCTCCCCGTGAGCAGCGCGCGCCGCGCTTTGATGTCTACACGGGCGCGGGCCGTCAGGCAAACCAGGCGGTAAGCCCGGTTTTCATGAGCGTTCTTAAAACGTTTTGCATCATTGCGGCTATCTTCATGACGATCGGCGTCGCCCGCGTGGCGCTCGCCGGCGTTACGGCCCAGGTGCTCAACAGCAACGCCGAGCTTACCAGCACGCTCGAAAAGGCGACCGATGAGAGCTCCGACCTGGAGGTCATGCATTCGGTCTATGGCGCCGACACGCGCATTCGCGACCTTGCGGGCGCTTATGGCATGGTGGAGCCCAGCGAGAGCGTTACACTTGACTTTTCGCAGGATGCAGCCGCGGGCGCCAACGCGACCGCGACCGCTCAGTAGCAAGACGGTAGCTGAGTATGACAAATGACTATCGCCGCGGTTCCGATGGGGGCCGCGGTTCTGGACGTCCCTCGTCGCGGGGACGTTCTGGTTATCAAGGAACGGGTCGGCAATCTTACAACGCCGGGCAGTCCCGTGGCAACGACCCGGCGTCGCGACTTCGCGGCTCGGACGGCCCTCAAATGCATAACACCAGGTCGCGCAAGAGTTCGTCGACCGAATGGCTCACAGGCACGCCTCTGCCTCGCCGCAAAGCCATCATGGGCTTCATCGGGCTTGGTTTGAGCTTGGGCGTCTTTCGCCTTGCCGACTATCAAATTGTCGAAGCCGATAAACTGCGCGAGCGTGCCGATGCGCGCCGCCTGCTTGCACAGACCCTCTATGCCAAACGCGGCACCATCTACGACCGCAACGGTAACGTGCTGGCGTCGTCGGTCGAATGTCGCAACATCGCCGTGAACCCGCAGCTTGTCGAGGATGTTGACAAGACGGTGTCGGCGCTGGTCAAGGCAACTGGAATCGATAAAAAGACCTGCCGCAAGCTCGTCGAGTCCGATGGCACCTGGGTGTATATCAAGCGCCAGGTGGACGAAGACGATGCTGCGGCGCTGGAGAAGAAGAACCTGCCCGGCGTGCTTTTTGAGCAGGCCATGAAGCGCGTATATCCATACGGCAATCTGGCATCGCAGGTGCTGGGTGTAGTGAATGTAGACAACGACGGCTTGACGGGTCTCGAAAAGCAATACAACAAGCTTCTGACCGGCACGAACGGTTCTCTCGTGCGCGAGCGCGCGAGGGACGGCAGCTATATCGCGGGCGGTGCCTATAAAAAGGTGGCTGCGGTCGACGGCGTTGATATCGTGACGACGCTCGACGTCAATATCCAGCGAGCGGCCGAGGATGCCCTGGCAGAGGCAGTTGAGAAGACTAAGGCCAAGAACGGCTCGGCGCTGGTCACCGATCCTACGACAGGCGAGATCTTGGCAGCCTGCTCGTATCCGACTTACGACCAGACCGATCTGGAAAACGCCAAGACCGAGGATATGAACTTGCGCCTGGTCACCGACGCCTACGAGCCCGGCTCGGTCTTTAAGACGCTCGTGGCGGGCGCCGGCTTCGACTTGGGTGTCGTGCGATCGAGTGCGTCGTTTGAGGTGCCGGCGAGCATCAAGGTGGGCGACGATACCGTTACCGATGCCGACAAGCGCGACTATGGCATGACCATGGACGTGCGCGAGATGATGCGCCGTTCGTCCAATGTGGGCTTTGTCCTGGTGGGGCGCAAGATCGGTGCCGACGACTTTGCCGCCTATGTGGACAAGTGGGGCATCGGTCACAGCTCCGGTGTCGATTTTCCGGGCGAGAGCCTGGGCATCGTCAAGGAGCGTGACCAGTATGACGGCGCCACGCTGGGCTCGATGAGCTTTGGACAGGCGCTGTCCGTCTCGCCGATTGAGATTGCACGTGCCGTGGGCGGCATCGCCAACGGCGGCGTGATGATGACCCCGCACTTCTATAAGTCCAGCAAAGGCGACGAGAAGGACTGGGGCGAAGGCGAACGCGCGATTTCTGAGGACGCCGCATCCCAGGTGACATCGTGCATGCAGACGGTCGTGTCCGAGGGAACGGGCGTTGGCGGCGCGGTTGACGGCTATGACGTGGCGGGTAAGACCGGTACGGCCGAACGTGCCGACGAGAACGGCGGCTACCTCAAGGAGAACTACATGTCGTCCTTTATGGGCTTTGCACCGGCACAATCGCCCAAGGTACTGTGCTATATCACGCTCGACGGAACGCCGAGCGGTTCAGATGCCGCTGCGGTGCCGTTCCAGTCCATTATGGCCAACGCGCTCGACGTGCTGGGTATCCCGCGCACGAGGTAGGGGGTTACAATCTTTGGGGCGTGGTTTGTTGTCCCATATGAGGGGTGTTCACATGCCCTGCACCACGCATGCGCGGCGCTGGGATACAATACGCCGATAGCATTATTAGGTTTACAGGGGAGCTGCAATGATAGAGATCGCCGTCAACAACCTCGCGGCCGCAACAGGGGCCCGAACCGTGACGGGAGAAGCCGATCGGGTATGCCGCGGGTGCGTTATCGACTCGCGTCAGGTCGAGGAAGGGACGATTTTCGTCGCCTTTCCCGGTGAAAACGTCGACGGCAATGATTTTGCTTCCCGTGCCGTCCAGTCGGGTGCCGGCGCCGTCGTGATGACGCGTGAGCCCGAGGCCGAGCTGGTCTCGCTGGCGCAGGACAAAGGATGCGCCATCCTGCTGACCGATGATCCCGAGGAGTTTCTGCTGCGTTTGGCGCACGCGTATCGCCTGGAGCTTGGCTGCCTGGTCGTTGGCATTACCGGTTCCATCGGCAAGACGACGACCAAGGACGTGCTCGCCGCCGTGCTCGCCAAGCGCTATCGTGTCTGGGCCACCAAGGGCAATTTCAATAACCTGATCGGCATGCCGCTCACGGTGCTTTCCGCTCCGGCCGATACCGAGGTTCTGGTGCTCGAGATGGGCATGAACCATTTCCACGAGATTGAGCGCCTGTCCCAGTCCGCCAATCCCAACCTTGCCATCGTGAGCAAGATTGGTACTTCTCACATCGGCATTTTGGGCAGCCGCGAGAACATCGCCCGCGCTAAGGCCGAGATTGTCCAGGGTATGTGCGCCGCTGGCGACTTCTTACCGCTGCTGGTTTTGGGCGGCGAGGACGACTTTACGCCGTTCATTCGCGATACGTTCGCCCAGCCTGCTGGTATCGACGTGATGCTGGCCGGCGTCTCGGACGATGATGAGGTCCGTGCCCGCGACATTCGAGTTGATGACGAGGGCCGTCCGGTCTTTACGCTCGATTTTGGCCAGGGTGAGACGACCGATACCATGCTTGCCATCCCCGGCGTGCAGTCCGTCCCAAATGCCGTTAAGGCCGCCGCAGTTGCCTATCGCCTGGGCGTGACGCCCGAGCAGATCGATGCTGCCTTTAGGGGCCTCACGATCACCGGGCACCGCCAGGAGATCAAGCGCGCCAAGAGCGGTGCCCGCGTCATCGACGATTCCTATAACGCCAGCGCCGAATCCATGGCTGCTGGTCTCGATCTGCTGTGCTCGCTTTCGTGCACGGGGTCTCGCATGGCGATCCTGGGCGAGATGGGCGAGATGGGCGATGAGGCTCCTCGCATGCATGAGCTCGTGGGCGCCTATGCCGCCGCCAAGAAGCTCGACATGCTGGCGTGCGTGGGTGGTGAGCTGGCCCAGCTTATGGCCGATGCCGCGCGCATGATGGGCATGGACGAGGACCGCATCCAGGTGTTCTCCGATTATCAGCAGGTGCTCGACCGCATGGGCGGCGCGCTTGAAAAACATGATGTTGTACTGGTCAAGGGTTCCCGCTTTGTTGAGCTCGACCGCTTTGTGGAAGGTGTGTGCTAGCCCATGTTCGGCAATCCCTCGTATCCAACGTATCAGGCTTTTTTGGGGCTTGGCATCGCCGCTGCCATTGCGCTGCTGCTCATGCCGTGGTGGATCAAGCTACTTAAGGTCGAGGGTATCGGCCAGCAGGTTCGTGCCGACGGCCCCAAGCGTCATTTGGTTAAGCAGGGAACGCCCACCATGGGTGGCGTTGTCATTCTCGTCGCGATTTCGCTGACCTGCCTGCTGATGGGCAAGCTCACCACCGAGCTCGTGCTCGTGCTGCTCGCCACGCTGGCGACAGGCGTGCTGGGCCTGATCGACGACCTGACCTCCGTTACGCATGGGCGCTCGCTCGGTCTGACGCCTCATGCCAAGATGATCGGCCTAACCATTATCTGTGTCACCTTTACGGTACTTGCCGTTAACTGGTGCGGCGTCGCCCCCGAGATTCGTTTTCCCGGCGGCCTGACGATTGACCTTGGCGTGCTTTCGACCACCATCTGCGGCCTTTCGTTCCCGTGGCTCTACATTGTCTTTTGCTGGCTGATGATCGCCGGTCTTTCTAATGCCGTGAACCTGACCGATGGCCTTGACGGTCTTGCTGGCGGCACCTCCATGATTGCCATGCTCGCCATGGCTGCCATGGCGTTTTTGCACGGAGACGTGAACCTGTCCATCTTCTGCACCGCGTGTGCCGGTGCCTGCTTGGGCTTTCTGTGGTTCAACTGCTATCCGGCGAGCATCTTTATGGGCGATACCGGCTCGCTTGCCCTAGGCGCCGCGTTTGCCTGCACGTCCATCATGACCAACACCGAGGTCGTCTCCCTCATCATCGGCGGCCTGTTTATCGTTGAGACCCTGTCGGTCATGATTCAGGTTGTCTACTTCCACTTTACGCACAAGCGCGTCTTCCTTATGGCGCCCATCCATCATCATTTCGAAAAGAAGGGCTGGGCCGAGACCAAGGTCGTCATCCGTTTTTGGATTATCGCTGCTGCCTTTGGTGCCGTTGGCCTTGCCCTGTTCTTCCAGTTGGGATAGTGGTCTTTCATGCCTCTTGCTGATGTCTTTAGCCTGCTCGTTTTGGGTCAGGGCAAATCCGGTCTCGATGTCGCCCGCTGGGCGCTGGCACATCCCGAGCGCGTAAGTGCCGTTACCGTGTATGGCGGTGGCACCTCTGAACCCAATGACGCCACGCGTGCGCTCGAGGCTGCTGGTGCGTCGTTTGTCTATGGGACCGAACAGGTCGAGGGCGCCTATGACGTATGCGTGACGTGCCCGGGCATCTCGGAGTTCTCGGGCTTCTTTAAGGCCGGGCGCGAGCATGCCGCCCAGATTATGGGTGAGCCCGAGTTTGCCTATCGCCTGTCGCCCGATAACTGGATTGCCATCACGGGCACCAACGGCAAGACGACCACCACGTCGCTGGCTGATTATCTGCTTAAGGCTGCCGGCGAGGCCAGCGTTGCTGTCGGCAACATCGGCGAGCCGCCGGTCAACGAGATTGACGGCCGAGCCCACAACGAGTGGTTTGTGGCTGAGCTCTCGAGCTATCAGATTGCTACGACAACCGAGCTCCACCCCCGCGTGGCGGTGCTGCTCAACATCACTCCCGACCACTTGGGCTGGCATAAGAGCCATAAGAACTACGCGCTTGCCAAGATCAAACTGTTTGACAATATGGTCGATGACGATCTGGCGGTTGTCGACGTCGAAGACGCCGGCATTCACGAGTTCGATGAGTACATCTACACGCCGGGTCGTCACATCTGCAAGGTTGCCTTTGACGAGCCTGAGGGCGAGGATGCCGCCTTTGTGCGCGACGGCAAGATGGTCGTGCGCCTGAAGGGCGTCGAGACCCCGCTCATCGCTACATCCGAGCTCAAGATCTCGGGCCATCACAATGTTATCAATGCCCTGTGCGCCGCCACGGCTGCCTTGGCGGTCGGTGCCGATGTCGATGGTGTCTGCCGCGGTCTTGCCTCGTTCCAGCCGCTCGAGCACCGCGTGGAGCCGTGTGGCGAGATTGACGGCGTGCGCTACGTCAACGATTCCAAGGCGACCAACACCGATGCGGTCGAGAAGGCACTGACGGCATTTCCCGATGACGACGTGATCTTGCTGCTCGGCGGCCACGATAAGGGCACGCCGCTCACGGACTTCGCGCGCGTTGTTATGGATAACGTACGCTCGGTCGTCTGCTTTGGCGATGCGCGCGAGCGCTTCACCGCCGCTATGGACGAGGCCGATGTCGATGGCGATGTGGATATCGCCCAGGCGGATGACCTACGCGACGCCGTGGACGTCGCCCGTTCGCTGTCGAGCCGTGGTGACGTGATCTTACTTTCTCCTGCCTGCTCTTCGTTCGATGAGTTCTCGGGCTATGAGGAGCGCGGCCGCGTGTTTAAGGACTACGTGGCCCAGCTTGCCGCTGCAGCGAAATCACAAATGGAATAGGGGTTGCGGTGAGAGAGGAGAGCCCCCGACAAGGTATGAGGAGGCCCGACTCGGACCGTGCTTCCTCACGTCGTATCACACCGCGTTCCAGCCGCGGCGGGCAGTCGTTTAGCGAACGCTATATTGCCGGCGTTCCCGCCCGTATCATGCGCCCCCGTTTGATATTCATGGCCTGCTTGTTTACCTTGGTATGCTTTGGCCTGCTGATGGTGTACTCGGCGTCTTCGGTCGAGGCGCTGCACGAGAATGGCTCGGCGACGTTTTTTCTGGGTCGACAGGCCGCGTTTGCCGTGGTCGGTGTTCTGGCGCTGATTGCCATCGTGCGCGTTTTGCCGGACAGCTGGTTTGGGGAGGATGTGCTCAGGATCTTCCTCATAGGCATGATAGGGCTACTGTTTCTGGTGTTCTTGGTGGGCAGCGGCAGCCGTGGCGCCACGCGCTGGCTTAACATCGCCGGTATTCAGTTCCAGCCTTCCGAGTTTTTAAAGCCATTTGCCATTGCGTATTCGGCCATCATGCTTGATCGCTTCTTTTCGCCCGGTGGCAACATCAACGAATTCCTTCGCAAGATGGGCATCTACCTGGGCATTTCGCTCTTTCTGATCTTTATCCAGCCCGATTTCGGTACTGTCCTGATCATCCTGTTGACCCTCATGTGCATGGCGTTGTTTGCGGGTCTCGACCCCAGATTTATCATCGGCGTGCTAATCTTCGGCATTCTCGTGATCGTGATTGCGCTTGTCGCAGAGCCGTACCGTATGGTGCGTATTCAGGTTGCCTTGAACCCTTGGGCCGACGAGTATGGTGACGGCTATCAGGCCACGCTTGCCATTATGGCCTTTGCCTCGGGCGGTCTGTTCGGCCGTGGCATCGGCAACTCAACCATGAAGTACTCGTATCTGCCCGAGGCGCACAATGACTACATCCTGGCCATCATTGGCGAGGAAGTCGGTTTTGTCGGAACCGTGCTGTTCTTCTTGGTGTTTGCGATGCTGATCTACTCGGCGTTTCGCATTGCCGAGCAGGCGACCGATCGCCGGGGCGCGCTTATGGCGTCTGGCTCCGCGGTCATTCTCGCAGTGCAGTTTTTGATTAACGCGCTGGGCATCCTCAACGTGTTTCCCATGACGGGCAAACCGTTGCCGTTTATTAGCTACGGCGGTTCGTCGATTATTGTGTCGCTCATGCTTGCCGGGTTGATCCTGCGCGTTTCGTACGAGAGCGCCCGCCGCGATGAGTATGACCGCCGCCGCGAGAGCTTTGCCGTTATGGATGAGAGTACCGCCGGCGTGCCCCACGTGCGCGGCGAGCGATCTTCGCGTAACGGTTTTACCGTCCTGGATGGCTCTGCGACCGAGCCGGCAGCCCGCCCGCGTCAGCGAACGGCGCCGCAAGGTCGTCCTCAGCGCCCCAGCCCTCGCAACGCGGGCGGCGGATATAATCGAATCGATTTGAACTCGGACCCGTCGGCGCGTCTGCGTACCGACGACCAGGGATCGCGTGTACGAAGGGACTACCATGACCGATAAAATGACCGTTGCTATTGCAGCCGGCGGCACGGCCGGGCACATCAACCCCGCGCTCGCCTTGGCCGAAGAGCTGCGTGACCGTGGCCACCACGTTGTGTTCGTGGGCCAGTCGCGCAAGCTCGAGGGTCGTCTGGTCCCCGAGGCTGGGTTTGATTTTGTGCCCATTACGGTCACGGGCTTCGACCGCTCCCGTCCTTGGACGGCGCTGACCTCGCTGTGGCGTGTCAACAAAGCCAAGCGTGCGCTCGCCAGTCATTTCTCAAAGGTCGGCAAGCCCGATGCCGCCATTGGTTTTGGTGCCTATGTCGAGGTTCCGCTGCTGGGGTGGTGCAAGGGCGCGGGCGTTCCGTATCTGCTGCATGAGCAGAACTCTGTTCCGGGCCTGGCCAACAAGATGATGAACTCCCACGCCGCCCGCGTGTGCATCTCGGTGCCGGCAGCGCGTTCGGTCTTTGAGCGCGAAGGTGACCCTGACCACGTGCTCATGACCGGCAACCCCGTACGTCGCTCGGTGATCGAGGGCGATCGCGCTCGCGGCCGCAAGGCACTTGGCGTTCCCGAGGACGCTACGCTGCTGCTCGTCTTTGGCGGTTCACTTGGCGCCCAGCACCTCAACGAGCGTGTGGCTTCGCTCAAAAACGAGCTGCTTTCGCGCAAGAACCTCTATGTGTTGCATTCGACGGGTGCCGACGGCTTTGAGGAGACCGAGCGCGCTTTGGCGCTGACGCCCGAGGAGGCGAAGCGTTACCGCGTCCAGCCTTACATCGACAACATGGGCGATATGCTGGCTGCTGCCGATTTGGTGCTCTCGCGTTCGGGCGCATCGAGCGTGGCCGAGATCGCTGCACTCGCCGTGCCTTCGGTGCTCGTGCCGTACCCGCATGCGACGGCCGACCACCAAACCACCAATGCCCGTTATCTGGTCGACGCTGGGGCCGGCGTGCTCTGCGCCGATGCCGATATCGACGGTTCTGCCTTTGCCGATGAACTGCTGCACCTGGTCGATGACGCGGCGGCGCGCGACGCCATGCGTCAGGCGGCGCGTGGTCTGGCTCAGGATAGGGCCGCCGCTCTTCTGGCGGATGCGGTAGAGGGTTTGCGTTAGTTAGACGGGATATCGTCGGTCGCCCTCGCGCTGATGCGGTAGGTGCGGTACAGTTAACGGGTTACAGGCAGTGTTTACGCAAGGAGTACACGAGCACATGGCTGATTCCCAGACTGCAACCTCCGCGCCCGAGTTTAAGAGCGCCCACTTTATCGGTATCGGCGGCGCCGGCATGAGCGGCATCGCCCTCGTTCTTCACGAGCGCGGTTATGCCGTTACCGGCTCCGACCTTAAGACGTCACGTTATATCCGCCAGCTTACCCGCGCTGGTGTGAAGGTGCATGTGGGCCATGAGGCCGCCACGATCGACGAGGTCAAGCCCGACGTGGTTGTTGTCTCCACCGCTATTCCGGAGTCCAACCCTGAACTCGTGCGCGCTCGCGAGCTTGGTATTCCCGTGTGGCCCCGTGCCAAGATGCTCTCTGCTTTGGGCCACGGCTACACCACCGTCGCTGTTGCCGGCACGCATGGCAAGACCACCACGTCTTCGATGTGCGCCACCATGCTCGACCGCATGGGTCTGGATCCGAGCTTCTTGATCGGTGGCATCGTCGAGGGCTATGACACGAACGGCAAGAACGGCTCGGGCGACTACTTTGTCGCTGAGGCCGACGAGTCCGACAGCTCCTTCCTGTTCCTGAACCCCAACGTGGTCATCGTGACCAACGTCGAGGCCGACCACCTCGATCACTACTCGGGTATCGAGGAGATCGAGGCAACTTTCGCCAAATTCATGAGCCTGGTGGGCGAGGACGGCACCGTCATCGTCTGCGGTGAGGACCCGCATCTGGTCGAGCTCGCCAAGTCGACGGGTCGTCACGTGCTTTCCTACGGCTTTGCCGAGAGCAACGACATCGTCTGCATGCACCCGGATGTCAAGGGCATCCAGAGCGATTTTATCGTTCGCTTTGAGGACGGCACTGAGCACGCCGTGGAGATCAAGAGCAATCCCGGTCGCCACAACATGCTCAACGCCACGGCGGTGCTCACCGTCGCCCATGTCCTGGGCCTTGACATCGACGCCGCCGCCAAGGCGCTCTCGAGCTTTGAGGGCGTCCGCCGTCGCTTTACCCACGTGGGCGATATCGATGGCATCACCGTGGTCGATGATTACGGCCATCACCCCACCGAGATCAAGGCGACGCTTGCTGCTGCTTCGTCGCTGGGCTACAAGCACGTCGACGTCGTGTTCCAGCCGCACCGCTATTCGCGCCTGCAGGCCCTGTGCGACGACTTTGCCGATGCATTTGCCAATGCCGATAAACTGCTGCTGATTGATGTGTTCTCGGCTGGCGAGATGCCCATTCCGGGTGTCACCTCTAAGATGCTCGCCGATACCGTGCGCGCCAAGCATCCTGGCAAGGAGGTCGTGTACTGCTCCAGCCGTCTTGAGCTCAATCAGGAGCTCGAGCAGATGGTGGGCGAGGGCGACCTGCTGCTCACTATGGGTGCCGGTGACGTTACGACCGTCGGTCCCGAGTTCATTGAGTATCTGACTGCCAAGAAAGACGCTTAAGTCTAATGGGTCTGTTTAACGCCGTCATGGCGCTCTCGGGCATGATCGACACGGATGTGATCGAGGACGAGCGCCTTGCGCGTCATACGAGCTATCGTATCGGCGGCAAGGCCGACCTCTTTGTGACGTGCCATAGCTATCATGCCCTCCGCCGCGCCGTGGCGGTGCTCGATCGCGAGCAGGTGCCGTGGGTCATCATCGGCAAGGGCTCCAATCTGCTGGTTGCCGATGGCGGTTATCGCGGCGCCGTCATTTCGCTCGGACGTGAGTTTCAGCGCACGGTTGTTGCCGATGACGGTTGTACGCTGACGGTCGGTGCGGGCGTGATGTTTGCGCGCCTGGTCAACGATGCCCTGTCGCGTAGCCTCTCGGGCCTTGAGTTTGCCGTTGGCATCCCTGGCTCGGTTGGCGGTGCGATATCTATGAATGCCGGCACACGGACCGAGTGGATTGGCTCGCTGGTTGAGGATGTCGTAACGTTTGACCCGGCATCCGGTATCAAGCATTATGCGGGGTCCGAGATCACTTGGGGCTACCGCGAATGTAGCCTTCCCCGCAATGAGATCATCCTCGAGTGCGTGCTCAAGCTTAAACCTGCGCCCAAGGCCGACATTCGCGAGCGCATGGAGCGGTACCTGACGAGGCGCAAGCGTACACAGCCCATGGGTCGCGCATCCTGCGGGTCGGTCTTTCGCAACCCGCCCGATGCGAGCGTGGGCAAGCTTATCGAGGATTGTGGATTAAAGGGTTTTTCGATTGGCGGCGCGGAAGTTTCGCCCGTTCACGCTAATTTTATCGTTAATAACGGAACTGCCTCGGCCGATGACGTTGCCGCGGTTATCAGACATGTGCACGGAAAGGTGAGGGAGGCGTATGGCATCGAGCTCAGACCGGAAGTTAAATTCCTCGGCTTCTAGAGCATCGAAACCCACCTTCCGCCGCGCCGGAGGGCGTTCCGGCGCGCCTGCCAAACCTCAACGCAATATCGTCGCGCACTCTAAGCCTGTCGGGCATGCTCGACAGACCAGTCGTCCGGTTGTCGGCTCGCAGCTCGGTAATCGTCCGGCCGCAAAAAAGTCCTCGCGTCCCTCGGTGACGTCAAAGCCTGTTATGGGCGCCAAGCCTGCCCGTCCTATGGCAACTCCTAAGCCCTCGACAGGAACTAAGGCGGCGCGTCCGAGTCGCACGCTGGGCGCATCGAAACCGCGCTCGCTGACATCGGTGCCGGCTACCGCCAAGAAGCCTTCGGGTAAAAAAGGCGTCAACCCGTTGTCTTTACTTAGGGCGATGGCAAATAAAACATCAGACGCCGCTTCTGTCGTTACAGGCAAAGGCAAAATCGTGGGCGGCGTTTTGGCCGTCTTGGCCGTGCTCGTCGTCGTTGCTATCGTGGTGATTAACTCTGGATTGTTTACCGCCACTGATATTCAGATTCAAGGCAGCGAGCATGTGACGAAGCACGATGCTATCCAGCTGATCGATTTGCCCGAGGGAACGTCGCTTTTTAACGTCGATCCCGACCAGATTACCGAGGACCTCAAGCAGAACCCGTGGGTCTCGGGCGTGGATGTCCAGCGTCAGTTCCCACATACGCTCATCATTACGCCGATGGAGCGCAAGGTCATTGCAATTGCCTATATCAGCTCCGATGACCTTGCCTGGGCCATCGGGGATGATGACACCTGGATCGCCCCGCTGTCGACGTCGGTCGAAGTGGATGACCAGGGCAACGTCATCACGACGGGGCAGGGCTCAAATACCCTGACCGGCATTGATGCCGCGCTGGCGCTCGCTAAGCACTATGGCGCGGTGTTGTTGACTGATGTCTCGGCGGATGTCGCTCCGGTTTCCGGCCAGGCAGTGAGCTCCAAGGCCGTTAAGGCTGGCTTGGATTATGTGCGTGGTTTTTCGAGCGAGTTCTTGGGACAAGTCAAGGATATTTCCACGCCTTCGGTCGAAGCCATCTCGGCAAACCTCAATAACGGCATTGAGGTGTCGCTGGGCGATTCGAACGATATCGTCAAGAAGGAGCGCGTAGTCACCAAGCTGCTTTCGCAGGTAGAGGGCGTAACGTATATCAATGTGCGCTCTCCGGGTAACTATACATTTAGGAACGCTCCGACCTCGTAGCGCTGGTTGATGCTTTGTTGAGGGGCCATACCACGCCGTTTATCTGGTTTGTTTGGTTTTCACGGTCAATTATTTGACTGATACGTTCATAATGTGCAAACATAATACGGTTTACCTTTGCATTTACTTTCAACCTGAAGGTTAATGTGCGCAGGGGTCGACCCATGCTATGGCTATAACCTTTGTTCGGAGGACCGACATGCACGAGACAGAGATCAACAACTACCTTGCCGTCATTAAGGTGGTCGGCGTCGGCGGCGGCGGTACCAACGCGGTCAATCGAATGATCGAAGAGGGCATCCGCGGCGTCGAGTTTGTTGCCATCAACACCGATGCTCAGGCACTCGCGATCTCTGATGCCGATATCAAGGTGCACATCGGCACCGACCTTACCCGCGGCCTGGGCGCCGGCGCCAACCCCGAGGTTGGCCGCAAGGCTGCCGATGAGTCCCGCGACGACATTGCCGAGGCGCTCGCTGGTGCCGACATGGTGTTCATCACCTGCGGCGAGGGCGGTGGCACCGGTACCGGCGCTGCTCCCATCGTTGCCGATATCGCGATGAACGAGGTCGGTGCGCTGACCGTCGCCGTCGTGACCAAGCCCTTCACCTTCGAGGGCCGCAAGCGCAAGAAGAGCGCCGAGGAGGGCATTAAGACCCTCTCCGATTGCGTCGACACCATGATCGTCATCCCTAACGATAAGCTGCTCGACATCGCCGAGAAGAAGACCACCATGCTCGAGGCCTTCGCGATTGCCGATGGCGTCCTTTCCCAGGGCACCCAGGGCATCACCGACCTCATCACCGTCCCCGGTATCATCAACCTGGACTTCGCCGATGTTAAGACCATCATGAAGCAGGCCGGTACCGCCATGATGGGTATCGGTACCTCTTCTGGGGACACCCGTGCCGTCGACGCTGCCCAGCAGGCCATCTCCAGCCCGCTGCTCGAGAGCTCCATCGATGGTGCCACGCGCGTGCTGCTCTCCATCGCCGGTTCCAAGGACCTGGGCATCCAGGAGATCAGCGACGCCGCCGACGTTGTCGCCAACGCCGTCGACCCCGAGGCCAACATCATCTTCGGTACCGTTGTCGACGAGTCCCTGGGCGATCAGGTGCGTATCACCGTCATCGCTACGGGCTTCTCCGACTCCAACGTCAACCGTCAGGACGAGCTCTTTGCTGCTCAGCAGTCTCAGAGCAAGGCCGCTGCCTCCGCTGAGCCGCAGCGCACCGCTCCTGTCACGAGCCCGGCTCAGGCCGCTCCGACCCGCAACGTCGGTGGCACCGAGCTTCCTAACTTCGGCAACGATCAGTTCGAGCTTCCCGACTTCCTGAAGCGCGGTAGCTTCTAAGTCGTTCTTTGCATTGTTGTGCGCAGGGGCGTGTCCGTATGGACGCGCCCTTTTTATTTCGACTTTGTAAACTAGAACCTCCAATCTCTTTACGTTCCCTTTACGATTGCCTCCAGTGCAGCAGGTATCCTTTTAGAGAAGTATGACAGCCGTATAAACGCGGGCTGTAGCGGCGATGCCGCGGTACTTGTGTTATTAGGAGGCTTTAGTATGGCAGCACGTGCGGACAACGTTTCGCGTGTCGACCATGATGGAGTTACGTTGGTGGAAGGCGCGACATCCGATGTTCGCTTTGCCTTCACCGAGCGCGCCGGTGGTGTTTCCGAAGATGCGTACTCCTCACTCAATTTGGGCTCGCATGTTGGCGATGACCCCTTTGCTGTTCAAGAAAATCGTCGTCGCGTGCTCGAGGCTATGGGTGCCGCCGAGTGCGAGCACAACTTGCTCGTTCCCAATCAGGTCCATGGTGACCATATCGTTGCGGTGACCTCGAACGGCGCCGATGACCTTGAGGACGTCCGCGAGCAGATTGCCGAGGGCTGCGATGCCATCGTCTGTACGGCGCATAACGTACCCGTGCTGCTCTGCTTTGCCGACTGCGTTCCCGTGGTGCTGGTGGCCCCTGGCGGATTTGCCGTGGTGCACTCCGGTTGGAAGGGCACGATTGCACGCATTTCCGCCAAGGCGTGCCAGGCGCTTTGCGATGCTGCCGGTTGCGATGCGAGCGGCGTTTCCGCCTATATCGGCCCCCATATCTTGGGTGACGAATATGAGGTATCCCAGGAACTCATGGATCGCTTTGCCGCCGAGTTCTCTTGCATCGATGCGAGTACCTCTCGCATGCTCGATCTTTCCGCTGCCATTCGCGAGGCGCTGGTAGATGTCGGTGTCGACGCGGATAATATCGTGGATACCCAGCTTTCGACCGTGCGTCAGAACGACCGCTTTTATTCCTACCGTAACGAGGGCGGCACCTGTGGGCGCCATGCTGCGATCGGCGTGATGCTATGAGAAAGATCGTATCGGTCCTGAGCGCCGCTGTGCTTACGCTTACGCTGTGCGCCTGTTCTTCGGGATCTTCTACCTCTTCCATTACCGTCGCTGGCTCCACGACCTGCCTTCCTATCGCCGAGATTGCGGCCGAGGGCTTTAAGGAGGAGACCGGCATCGACGTGCTCGTTTCCGGTTTGGGTTCTTCTGCTGGCATCGAGGCCGTCAGCGCCGGCACGGCCGATATCGCCAGCTCCTCCCGTGGACTCAATGCCGACGAACAGGATCTGGGCCTGACTCCCATCGTCATTGCCCACGACGGTATTGCGGTCATCGTGAACGACGACAACCCCGTCGATAACCTCTCGACCGAGCAGCTCCGCGATATCTACGCCGGCAAGATTACCAATTGGAAAGAGGTCGGTGGCGAGGACCTGAGGATTCAGGTCATCAACCGAGACGAGGCGTCCGGTACGCGCGAGGCCTTCCGTACCATCGTGATGGATGGCACGCCGTTCGATCGCCGCTCGGCTGTTCTTTCGGGTACGGGCCAGGTGCGCGACGTGGTATCTCGTTCGCGTGGGGCCATCGGCTACATTTCGCTGGGCTTCGTCGATAGCCTCAACGCCAAGACCTCGGTCAAGGCCGTCTCGGTCAATCATGTTGAGGCGTCCGAGAAGACGGTCGCGAGTGGCGGCTATCCCATCTCGCGCGACCTTTACTTCTTTGTGAAGGGTGTGCCTTCGCAGCAGGCGCAGGATTACATCGACTATGTGACGTCCGAAAAGATGGACAAGCAGATTCGCGAGGCGGGCTTTATTCCCGTCACCAACGACGAGAAGGGGAGTGAGTAGCATGGAAGCACAGGAAAACTCCCAGACTGAGCAGAATGTTCAGACGCCCAAGAAGCGCGAGCTGGCGCTCGTATCGCGCAGTACCTATATCAAGGAGAAGGCGCTGCAGTGGATCTTCTTTGCCTGCGCGTTCTTGGCGGTCGTTACCGTCATCCTGATTTTTGTCTTTACCACGTACTCGGCGCTGCCCGTCTTTACTGACATCGGTCTGGCTGACTTCTTTAGCTTTACGTGGGCGCCTTCCGAGGGCCACTACGGCATCTTGTCGCTGCTTGCCGGCTCGGGTCTGGTGACCGTCGGTGCGCTCGCCATGGGCGTGCCGCTGGGCGTGGGTACGGCCGTTTACCTGGTCGAGATTGCCAGCAAGCGCGTGCGCAAGCTCATCAGCCCCGCCGTTGACCTGCTGGCGGGCATACCCTCCATCATCTACGGCTTCTTTGGCATGATCATCATCCGCCCGTTTATCGCACAACTGACCGGCGGCCTTGGTTTTGGTGCGCTGACGGCGTGGTTTGTGCTCGCCATCATGATCGTCCCTACCATCACCACGCTCACCATCGATGCTCTCAATTCCATTCCCATGGGCATTCGCGAGGCATCGTATGCCATGGGCGCCACAAAGTGGCAGACCATCTATAAGGTCGTGCTACCTGCCGCGAAGCTGGGTATCGTTGATGCCATCGTGCTGGGTATGGGCCGTGCCATCGGCGAGACCATGGCCGTGCTCATGGTCGTAGGTAACGCCCCGGTTATTCCCGACAGCATTGCGAGCCCCATCTCGACGCTCACGAGCCAGATTGCGCTCGACATGAGCTATTCCTCGGGTCTGCACCGCTCGGCGCTGTTCGGCATGGGTGTGGTCCTGTTTATCATCTCCGCCACGCTGGTGGGTATCGTCCGTCTGATTTCCAAGAAGAAGAGGGGGTAGGCTATGTCCGATTCCGTTGACACGACGGTCGATACGACCTCGTCGCGCGAGCGCATCAAGCGTGCCCTTTCCCACGGCAAGAAGGGCCGCATCAACAAGGACCTGTCCAACAAGATCATGCTTGGCGTGTTTCGTGCCGCTGCCTACATCACCACGCTGGTGCTGGTCGCTATCATCGCCTACGTGGTCATCAACGGCCTGCCACACATCTCGCTCGACTTTATCTTCGGTTGGCCCCAGGGCGTCAACGCCGAGGGCGGAATTTGGCCCACGATCGTCTCGACCGTCTACGTGACGGCGCTCGCCATGCTTATCTGCACGCCGATCGCTGTGCTGGCAGCCGTCTATCTGGCCGAGTACGCCAAGCAGGGCAAGGTCGTCGAGCTCATTCGCTACGCTGCTGACGCTTTGGCCTCGGTGCCCTCCATCGTTATGGGCCTGTTTGGCTACGCCTTGTTTGTCGAGGCTATGGGCCTGGGCCTTTCGATGGTCTCGGCCGCTCTGGCGCTCGCGCTCTTGATGCTTCCCATCGTCATGTGCACCACCGAAGAAGCCATTCGCGCCGTTCCGCGCTATATCCGTTGGGGCGCGTACGGCCTGGGCGCTACCAAGTGGCAGGTCGTCTCCAAGATCGTGCTTCCTTCGGCCTTTGGCCGCATTGCCACGGGCATCGTCCTTGCCATCGGCCGTGCCATCGGCGAGACCGCCGTGGTGCTCTACACCATGGGCCAGGCCATCAATCTACCTATTTCGCCGCTCGATTCCGGTCGTCCCATGACCGTTCACCTGTACCTGCTTGCCAACGACGGCATCAACATGAACGCAGCCTACGGCACCGCGCTCTTGCTGATGGTGATCATTTTGGCCTTCAACCTGTTTGCGCGCTTCCTGTCGCGCAAGCGTCGCTAGTTAAGGAGTCCCATGTCCGTTTATCAGTCCGCTCCCGCGTTGGAGCAAGCGGCCATTACGGCCAAGGATTTCAACTTTTGGTACGGTGACTTTCATGCGCTGACGGGGCTTGACCTCAACATCGCCAAAAATGCCATCACCTCCTTCATTGGCCCTTCGGGCTGCGGCAAGTCGACGTTTTTGCGCTGCATCAACCGCATGAATGACCTGATCGAGGGCACGCGCGTCGAGGGCACCATGACGCTCGACGGCAACGATATCTATGCCGAGGGTGTCGATCCGGTCGATCTCCGTCGTCGCGTGGGCATGATCTTTCAGCAGCCCAACCCGTTTCCCAAATCCATCTACGAGAATGTCGCCTTTGGCCCTCGTCTGCAGGGCGTGACTAGCAAAAGCGACCTCGATGACATCGTGGAAGAATCGCTCAAGCGCGCCAACCTCTGGAAAGAGGTATCCAATCAGCTCAACAAGGATGGTTTGGCGCTCTCGGGCGGTCAGCAGCAGCGTCTGTGCATCGCGCGCGTGCTTGCGGTGCAACCCGATGTCCTTCTGATGGACGAGCCCTGCTCCGCCATCGACCCCACGTCCGTCTCTAAGGTCGAGGATCTGATGGCCGAGCTGGCGCCCGAGATGACGATCATCATCGTCACGCATTCAATGCAGCAGGCAGCTCGCATTAGCGACTACACCGCATTCTTCTTGCAGGAAGTTGCCGGCGAGCCCGCTACGCTCATCGAGTATGGTCAAACCGACGCGATCTTCACCAGCCCGGTGGACTCGCGGACGGAAGACTATATCACCGGCCGCTTTGGCTGATCGGTGCGACTAGTCCCAAGCCGATCGGATCTGGTCCGGTGCGTATTCACTGTGCGGGCGGCATGACCGCACCCAACTGATTGGAGTGAACCATGCGCAAACTGTTTTCCCGTCAGCTCATCGAGGCCCGTCACGAGATGCTGAGCATCTACGAGGCCGTCGATCTGGCCCTCCACGATGCCGTGAAGGCCTATGTGACCGACGACCGCAAGCTCGCCACCAAGACCAAGAAGCGCACGCTTTCGATTGACGCACGCTGCGCCAACCTGGAGGCCGTCTGCTACAACCTGATTGCCACGCAGTCACCGGTCGCCTCCGACTTCCGCTTGCTGCAGACGATCATCTACGTCGACTTTAACCTGCAGCGCATGACCGATAAGGTCCGTCAGATCTGCCGCGCCACGCGTCATATGATCAAGGCCGACATCTCGCTGCCCAAGGAGCTTGTCGGCACGGTTGAGGCCGAGGCTGAGGCCGTCTACCAGGTGCTGGGCTCTTCGCTTTCTGCGCTCGTCACCAATGACATGTCCATCATCTGCAACCTGGCCGTCAAGGACGAGCCAGTGCACGCCGCCTATGAGAAGTTCTTCCGCACCTTTAACCGTATGGATACGGGCGACTTTATGGACGACGACAGCAACTATGACGACCTGCGCCGCGCCATCATGGTTTCGCGCTACCTCGATCGCATCGCTTCGATTTCCATCGATGCCGCTTGCCGTCTGACCTTCCTGTTGACTGGTCAGCGTATGAACGCCGGCGATATCGCCCGCACTGATGAGGATGAGCTCGAGAGCATGCGCGTGCCTTCGGGCGAGGGTGTTATCATGAGGCCCGCCGTCGACGCGCGTTGCGTTGCCAAGGTGCCCGTTAACGAGGTCAGCGAGGGTCTTCGCTACCTGCTCGATCATCTTGAGGACGAGGACGATGGCGAGGACGACGAGGAGTAAGTAACCCCATTCGTCGAAAGATTGTAAATACCTAAGTGAGCGCGGCCTTGCACATGCAGGGCCGCGCTCTTGCGTTAGCATGGGACTACTTGTTTGGCTGTCAGCGGAGGCGATTAGCAATGGATAACTATTTGGACTTGATGCGCGCTCGCCGCGAGCAGATTCTGGAACGTTTTTATGCGGCGCTCGATCGTGCGGGCCGCCCCCGCGACGCCGCGCGCCTCATTGCCGTGTCCAAGACCGTTGGTGTCGATGAGACCGTTGCCGCCATCCAGGCGGGGTATCGCTATTTTGCCGAGAACCGCCCACAGGAGCTGGTTCGCAAGCTCACGGGTCTGGCGGAGCATCCGGAGCTGCCCGAGGTGCGCTTCGATATGATCGGCAACCTCCAGACCAATAAGATCAATGCAGTGCTGGGTTCAGCCGAGCTGATTCACTCGGTGGGTTCGCTGCATCTGGCGCAGGCGATCTCGAGTCGTGCTGTCCGCAAGATTGAGGCAGGCGAGCTTGCCGGCCCCCAGCGCGTGCTCATTGAGGTCAATGTGAGTGGTGAGGAGTCGAAGGGAGGCTTTTCGCCCGATGAGATTCGCGCCGCCGCGGGTGAGCTTGCGGAACTTGAGGGAATTTGCGTGCAGGGGCTTATGACTATGGCGCCCCGGGGGAATAAGGATGTGGCACGCCGCACCTTTGCGGGGCTTCGTGAGCTGAGGGATGAGCTGGAGGCGGCGCATCCCGATTTGAACCTGCCTGAGCTTTCCTGCGGCATGAGCGAGGACTTTGAGCCTGCTCTTGAGGAGGGCTCTACGCTCGTTCGCCTAGGCAGGGTAGTATTTAGCCCGGAGTTTGCAGTAAAATAAGGCTCTGAAGTGCGCACTGATTAACGGGGCGCCTGCACTAAACCGCGAGAGGACACAACCATGGGCTTCCTTGACGAGATTAAAAATAAGATGCACCTGGGCGGCCAGCAGGGTTACGACCAGGGTTATGGCCAGGACGACGACTACGGCTACGATGACGGCTATGACGATGGTTATCAGGGCAACGGCTACAGCGGTGCTTCGGGCGAGGGCTTCTACACCCAAGACGAGCCGAGCAACGGCCTGCTTGGTCAGACGCGCCGTGGTGAAGCTGAGTCGGTTGCCGTGTATACGCGCTCCGGTCAGCTGGTCGGCGATGACTCCCGTCATGCCACGACGTATAACCCGCCTTCGCGCTCGCAGGACAGCGTTGCGAGCGGTTATCGTCCTGGCGCCTATGACACGCCGTCTAGCTACGCCGAGAACACCCGCGCCCGTGCCGCCGCTGCGCCTGCGCCTGCACCGAGCGATGCCTCTGCCTATGCGAGCAATATCATCAACGCCACACCGCAGCTGCCGGCCTATGTCCTGCGCCCCGAGAGCTATGACGACGTGGAGACCGTGGTGCGCCGCGTTCGCACCAAGCAGCCTGTCGCACTGATTTTTGTGGGCGTACGCACCGAAGTTGCCAAGCGCGTCTTGGACTTCTCTTACGGCTTTGCCTGTGGTCTGGGCGCCACGGTCAAGGAGGTGGGCGACCGCGTGTTCATGGTGCTGCCCGCCGGCTGCGAGGTCAAAGATTCCGATCTCAAGAAGCTTCGTGCCGACGGCTACCTTAAGTAAAGACAAGACAAGGAGATCCCCATCAACATCTACACTATCGTCCAGCTGGTCAACACGCTGTTCAACTTCTATTCCACGCTCATTGTCGTCTACTGCTTTATGACGTGGATTCCCATGAAGCAGGGTGGTTTGCTTCAGGATATTGCTGCGGTGCTCGATAGCGTGTGCGGTCCGTGGCTCAACCTGTTCCGTCGTTTCATCCCGCCGATGGGCGGTATCGATTTTTCGCCGGTCGTTGCGATTATTGCGTTGCAGTTGGTGCAGAGGCTGGTTCTGCAGTTTCTTATAGGTATACTCGTATAGAACTGACTTAGTAACTTACGTCGGGCGTGTAGCGCCGAGGCGATGAAAAAGGAGACTTGTTATGGCTATTACCCCTGCGGACATCCAGGCTCAGACTTTCTCTGAGGCCAAGCGTGGCTACGATCCTGCCGAGGTCGACGTCTTCTTGGAGACGCTGTCTTCCGAGGTTGACGCTATGCTCGCTAAGATCGTCGACCTTAAGGGTCGTCTGACTGCTACCGAGCAGCAGCTTGCCGATGCACAGGCTCAGCTTGCCCAAGCTCAGGATACCGCCGACCAGGCCGTTCCTGCTGCCCCCGTGGCTGCTCCCGCCCCTGACTTCTCCGCTCAGGAGCGCCAGATTTCCGCTGCCCTGATCGCTGCCCAGCAGACCGCTGAGACCATCGTCAATGATGCCAATGAGAACGCTGAGCGTATCCGCAACGAGGCTGACGCTAAGGCCCGCGAGGTTATCCGCCAGGCTTTGACCGAAAAGCAGGCCGAGCTCGAGGAAATCGACCGCCTGAAGGCTTCCCGTGAGGAGTTCAAGGCCGAGTACCTCAAGCTCATCCAGCACTTTATGGACGATGCCCAGAACTCCTTCCCGGCCGACCTCATGGCCTCCACGCCGGTCGGTTCTGCCGCTTCTCCTGCGGTGACCGTTCCCGCCGAGCCGCTCCCCGTCGCTGACCCGGTTGTCCCCGTGGCCGATCCCTTCGCCCCGATCGACAACTTTGCCGCCGACGACCTGGACTAGCTCCAGAGCTACAATCTAGTGTCCTTAAGAGGAGCTCGCACCTGCGGGCTCCTTTTTTGTGGCTGCATACGGGTTGGGAAACAAAACGCCGAGCTCTGCGTGCGATAGGGCAGGACTCGGCGCGGGGCGCGTGGTAAAAGGTAGATTTTAGGGCATGTGCCAAAAACTATTTGAGGAGGAAGTCGGAGAGGGGAATGGTACGGGCCTCGCGATGCTCAGGATCGGCGATGTGGTCGGCAGGATAGCCACAGACGAGCATGTGATAGGGGTAGACGCCCTTGGGCAGATTGAACTGCTCCTCTGCCACCTCAGGCTTAAAATGGCATACCCAGCACGTTCCCAGGCCCTGCTCGGTGGCCTCCATCATCATCTGATCACACACGATGGACGTATCGATTTCACTGGAATTCATCTGGTCATACGGGCGTACCCAAGCATCATCGGTAACGCTGCAAATAAGGAAGACAAGCGGAGCCCCAAAGATAGACCCATCACGAGCAAACCGAGGCTGACAAGCAGCAGCCTTCTCCAACAGCTCAGGCGTATCCAGCACCATCACACGGGTTGGATGATTATTACAAGCAGAAGGAGCAATACGCCCAGCCTCAACAATGGCATCCACCACAGCCTGCTCAACAGTCCGATCCTCAAACAAACGACAAGAATACCGACCCCGAGCCAGATCCAAATACCCCATAACCAAACCATCCAAATTCAACGAATCAACCCAAAGCTAAACAAAGGGTACCCAAAGCCCCATCCAGCCAAACGCCCATTGCACTATAACTATCAGCCAAAGTTTCCAATGGTGGTACATAAGGGAGCGGGCCCGACCACTAATAACCTTTTGAACGACTCTGCTTGCAGCCGGAGTGAAAAAGGTTATTAGTGGCCGGGCCCGCGACCGGTGGGACATGTACCCCCAATTAACTGTTCTTCATGACAATCGAATCCACGACATCGGCCACATTCTCGCAGCAGTCGGCGCAGTACTCCAGGAAGGCGTAGACGTCACGCCAGGCGATGACCTCGAGCGGATCCTTGCCGTTGACATGCAGGTTGCGCATAGCGTTGATGTAGAGGTCGTCGGCCTCGGACTCGATCGTGTTGATCTGGATGACCAGCTCGCGCAGGGTCTTGGACTTGCGATAGTTGGGCAGCTCGACCATCAGGTCCTTCATGGCGCGGCAGGCGTCGGTCACCTTGTGGGCGATCACGATGGCATCGGGGCGGATGTTCTGGATGTTGGTGAAGTAGACGCGCTGAACAACACCCTCGATACGGTCGAGCACGGTGTCGAGCGAGCAACTCATCAGATCTAGGTCCTCACGCTCGAGCGGGGTGATAAAAGCGGTGAGCAGGGCATCCTCGAGTTCATGATGCTTCTTGTCCGCCGTGTGCTCAATCGCATGCATCTCTTCGAGCATGTCGTGGATCTGCTCGGGGTCGAAGTTCTCAAAAATCTTGGTGAGCAGCTCTGCTGCCTGGACGGCAAGGTCGGCGCAGGCGACGTAGTTATCGAAGTAGAACGAATCGGGTTTCTTTGCCATGGGTGGGTCCTTTCGAGGCGAAGACGGGTGGGCGAAGCATTGCAGTCCGGATGGACGCTCGGTGTGGCTAGAGGAACATCATGAACAGCTTGGCCATGACAAAGCTGATGAGTCCGCAGGCGGGGAAGGTGAAGAACCAAGTGAACATCATGTCCTTGACCACGCCGAAGTTGATGGCCGAGAGGCGCTTGACGGCGCCGACGCCCATGATGGCGCAGGTTTTGATGTGCGTGGAGGACACGGGGATGCCGGTAAGGGTGGCAAGTAGCAGGTTCGCGGCGCCCGCGAGGTCGGCAGAGAAGCCCTGGTACTTCTCGAGCTTAACCATGCTCTGGCCGACGGACTTGATGATGCGCTCGCCGCCCACGCTGGTGCCGATACCCATAGTGGCCGAGCACAGCAGCATAATCCAGATGGGGATGCCGGCATCGCCGACGCTGGTCTGGCCGTTTGCGAAGGCCACGCCTAAAAAGAGCACGCCGATGAACTTCTGTCCATCCTGCGCGCCGTGCATAAAGCTCATGGCCGCAGCGCTCGCGATCTGAGCGTATTTAAAGAAGGCATTGGCACGTCGCCTGTTGGCGGCGGCGAAAAGAATCGAGACGAGTTTGCACAGGACCCAGCCCATGACAAAGCCCAGGCCGATGGAGAGCGCCAGGCCGTAGATGACCTTCATCCACTCGTGGACGTTGACGCTGTTCGCGCCGCCGAGGGCGATAGCGGCACCGGTCAGGCCGGCGATAAGGCTGTGGCTTTGCGAAGTGGGGATGCCAAAACGCGATGCTGTGGCGCCGTAGACGACGATGGAGAACAGCGCTGCGCAGAGGCAGGCGAGCGCCATGGTGCTATTTCCGCCAAAGTCGACGATATGTGAGATGGTATTGGCGACGCTCGCATTAAAGTGCGTCATGATGAGCACGCCGAGGAAGTTGAATGCGGCGCTCATGAGAATGGCGGCGCGGGCGGGCATGCAACGCGTAGTGACGCAGGTCGCGATAGCGTTGGGCGCGTCGGTCCATCCATTGACAAAGATGGCGCCGAGCGCGAGGATCACGGTGACGGCAAGGACTGGGTTCGACACAATTTGGCCGAGGAAGGATGAGAACGTTACGTCCATGTATGGGCTTTCTCGAAGTTTGCAGACACGTTACAAAAACATGAAAATCGTATCACCTCCTGCGGGTTTCTTTACCGAGTTCTGATGGGAGAGGTGAATTTTTTGGCACTAATATTGAATATTAGCCCTGTTGACCGCGGGTGTTCTTTTTGCTAACACGCCATGAGGACACGTGCGCGCGCCCCAACACCCCAAAACCACAGTCTGTTCGCTTTACAACATACAAACATGCGTTCGATAATAGAGGGCATGGAATATCGACAGACAGATGGCAAAACTCGACGCGTGCACAAGCAGTATGTGGATGTCGTGGCCCGCATCCTTGCGGGCGGACAAGTCGTGCCGGTCACCGTCTGCTGGGTCGATGGCCGTTGTTTTACGATCGACGAAATTATCTCGACCACCGGGTTTGGCCTGACGGTTCACGGCATTCGTACGGCAACCTATAAGGTACGTTTTGGCGGACATGCGACCGAGTTGTATCTGGAGGACCAGACGCGCGAGCGGGCGGACGGCTCGCAGGCCCATCTGATGCGTTGGTGGGTGTGGGCATTCGACCGTACGCTCGAGAGTGAGCGTCGCAGGTAAGAGCGCGCGGCATTCGGGTACAATGACAGGAATCATGTCATCTGCTGTGCCGTCTTTCACGGCACTTTTTGAAAGGACGAAGTATGAACGATATCCAGGGCTATCGGAACGGCCCCGTCGAGAGCGGCGCAAGCCGCGCCAAGGAGATGTCGCCGCGCGCGTACAATCTCGCCATGTCTGCCCTGATCTTCTTGGGCTTTTGCGCCATGGGCGCCGGCGCCTACTTTACGAGCACCATGGCGTTTGCCCGCATGATGATGAGCGGCGCCGCCCTGCCACTGGTCTTTGGCTCGTTTATCCTGACTATTGTCGGCATCGTCATGATGTCGGCTGCTGCCGGCAAGCAGTCCGTGGGCCTGTCGCTTGTGGGTTACGTGGTCTTTGCGAGCACCTTTGGCCTGACGGCGTCGTTTGGTCTTGCCAACTACGACCTGCCTACCATTAACACCGCCTTTATCGCCACGGCCGCCATCACCTTTGTCTTTGGTGCGCTGGGCGTGACCTTCCCCAAGTTCTTCCAGCGTGTGTATGGCATTGGTTTTGGCATCCTGCTTGCCACGATTCTGGTCGAGATCGTGCTGATGTTCATGGGTGTCTCGCAGACCATCACCGATCTGATCGTGATCGTGGTGTTTGCCGGGTTTATTGGCTACGACACCTATGTCGCCACGACGGTGCCGCCCACGCTGCCCAACGCCGTGCTCATGGCATCCAACCTGTTCGTGGACATCATCAACGTGTTCCTGCGTATCCTGAACATCCTTGGTCGTCGCGATTAAAGCGCGGCATTGCGATGCTTCCTGCCGGACACGGTAAAACGATGCGAAAGGCGGTCCTTCGGGGCCGTCTTTTTTGTGCACGGCGGGGTATCATGGATGGGAAAAGCCGATAGCGGCAGCGACAGGAAAGGTGGCCATGTATGGCAGACGTCGACAACAGGAACCGTAACCGCAGGTCCAACCGAGCGGGTCAGCCCAATCTCAAGCGTGAGGCGCGTGCGAAGGCCGCCGAGCGCCATGTGACGGCTGTGTCCGAGGCCTGCGGCAAGGATATCGAGCGCTCGCTTGCCGGCGTGCGCGAGTTCGATGGTATGCCTGCCGGTTTTGTCGCGGCGATGAAGGCCAAGGTCCAGAAGGCAGCGGCTGCTGAGGAGCGGGTTGCCGAGGACGTCGAGGCTGCTGTCGATACCGAGGTGGCGCCAGAGCCCGTCGAGGAGGCCACCGAAGCCGAGCCCGTGCCTGCCGCCGAGGAGCCCGCCCCGGTCCTGCCCGAGGTCACCGTGCTCGACGCCTCTGCCACGCAGGCCATTCTGGATAACGGTCGAGGCTACGCGCAGTTCTGCGACATGGCTGTGCTTGCCTTTGCCTCGTTCACCAATCCGGGCGGTGGCTACATCCAGGGCTATCTGGGGCAGGAGGCCACGCTGTGCGCCGATTCGTACCTGTACAATGTCCTCGATAAGCAGCGTAAATGGTACGGCGAGAACCGTCGCCGCAACATCAACTGTGAGCTGTACCGCAACCGTGCGCTGGTGGTGCCCGCGGTGCGCTTCGACCGCAAGCATGTGCACGCCTATGCCGACGTAATCGTCGCCGCTGCACCCAACGCCAAGCGTGCTCGTCAGGAGTACCGCGTGAGCGACGATGCCTTGCTTGACGCCCTGCGCGACCGCATTCGCTTTGTGCTTGCTATCTGCGATGAGCTGGGTCGCGAGAAGCTCGTACTGGGTGCTTGGGGCTGCGAGAACAACGGCTTTGACGCCGAGGCCGAGGCCGAGCTCTTCCGCAAGGAGCTCGCGTCGGGCGACTTCAAGGTCAAGCAGGTCTTCTTTGCCGTGCCCTCTACGCGCTGGGACCAGGACTTTGCCAAGTTCGAGCACGTGCTGGCAAACTTCCCTGAGCGCAACGAGGAGTCCTATGCTCAGGTTGCCGCCCGCGCCGCGGCCGCCCGTGCCGCCGAGCAGGCTCAGGCTGCTGCCGAGGACGACGAGGATGACGATGACTGGCGCAAGTACCTGTAATCGGTAGATGCTGACAGATAGGTCGAGCCGGCGGGAGAGGCTGCTCCCGTCGGCTTTTTACTAAAGGAAGGGCTTACGATGAAAAACGTTCTATGTTTTGGCGACAGCAACACCTATGGTTACGATCCGGCGGGCATGCGCGACGGCACCGCGGTGCGCTATGCGCGGGATGTGCGCTGGTGTGGCGTGGCCCAACGTGACTTAGGCGAGGGCTGGCATGTAATTGAAGAAGGCCTCAACGGCCGCACGACGGTACGCGACGACATGTGCCATTTGGACACCAATCTTAACGGCATCCGCGCGCTGCCGATGCTGCTCGAGGCCCATAAGCCGCTGGATGCGATTGTTATTATGCTGGGAACTAACGATTGCAAGACGGTCTTTGGTGTGACGGCCTCCGATATTGCCCATGGCACCATGGCGCTGATTCGCGCGGTGCGTGCATTTCCCTGGACCAATGCCGCACCTTGCCCGCGTATTCTGCTGATGGCGCCTATCAAGATCAAGCCGCAAATCGCCGATGTATATATGACCGATTTTGACGAGCATTCCGTAGAAGTCTCGGAACATTTTGGTGAGTACTACGCACATGTGGCTGAGCAGTTTGGCTGCGACTTTTTGAATGCCGCCGACTTTGCCGAGCCGGGCGATATCGACTATCTGCATATGATGCCCGAAAGCCACGAGAGCTTGGGACATGCCGTGGCAGCCAAGCTCCAAGAGATGCTCGGTGAGTAGCGCGACCCCAAACCACCGCAAAGGGGACGGGCGCCTTTGCGGTGGTTTTGCCCGGGTAAACGAACGGATTGGCTGCCATATGGGCATGGACGAGCTCATCGACCTCTTTGCCGAGGGCGATGAGCTCGTCTCCAATACTGCTTTTGAGGATTTGGATCTTGCCTGCGACGTGGCGAACGGCGCGACCTTCGATGGCGTCGTGTTCCGATCTTGCGAGTTCGATAGCGTTGACTGGAGCGGCTCGACGTTTCGCGACGTGGTGTTTCGCGGTTGCCGCTTTATCCGCTGCAACATGGAAGGCTGCTGGCTCAACCGCTGCGACTTCGTTGACTGCTCGGCGCCGGGGCTCAACTTGCTCAGGGCGCGTCTGTCGAGCGTGTCGTTTACATCGTGCGATTTGAGCTATGCGAACCTTTCGGAGGGACGCATTGGCCCCATGGCTGCGCATGACACGCGGTTGACCGAGGCCGCGTTTCAGGGTGCCAAGCTGGGTCAGATACGCCTGGATGGCTGTGACCTGACGCGTATGGATGTGTTTAAGACGTCGCTTTCCGGCGTGGATGTATCGCGTTGTACATTCGCGGCGCCCGTTGTTTCGGGCGATTACCATGAGCTGCGTGGCCTGACGGTCAATGCCGAGCAGGCGCTGGCACTCTCGGGTTTGTTGGGAATTCAACTCGCCGACGACTAGACGCCCCGGCCCTTTGCTCGACCGCTATCTAAAATCAAACCGTCGCAACATCCGATGATTTTTCGCGTTTGCACGATTTTCATCGAATGTTGCGACGGTTTTTGGTGCAAGGTAGCCTGTCTCTTTTTGGCAGGTTGCTGGCTGTTTAGTATTGCCACATGTGGTTGACGGGGCCGGAGCCTTTGCCCATGTCAAAGCCGGCGGCGAGAGCGCCGGTTAGGTAGGCCTTGCCGGCGTTGACGGCGTCGGCAAGATCCATGCCCTGGGCCAGCGCGCAGGCGATGGCGGACGAGAGCGTGCAGCCGGTGCCGTGCGTATTGTTGGTCTCGATACGCTTGTGACGGAACCACGTGGTGAGCGGATCGCCCAGATGGTTGCCCTCGTCATCGAGCGGCGCGGGCTCTGACAGCACGTCGTTGGCCTCGTTGACAAAATGTCCGCCTTTAACCAGAGACGCGCATCCAAAGCGGCGGGTGAGAAGCATGGCGGCATTTTGCTGCGTGCGCTCGGAATCGACTTCGTAATCGAGCAGTGCCATGGCTTCGGGAATGTTGGGGGTGATGACCGTTGCCAACGGGAACAGGCGGCGGGTGAGTGCCTCGGAGGCATCCTCGGCAATCAAGCGCGCGCCCGAGGTGGCGACCATGACGGGGTCGACGACCACGTTTGTTGCGTTCCAAGCGCTCAAGCGGTCGGCGATAACCTCGATAATCTCGACAGAAGAAACCATGCCGATCTTGACGGCGCTTGGGCGAATATCGTCAAAGACGGCGTCAATTTGCGCAGCGACGATATCAGGGGAGATATTCTGCACGGCGGTGACGCCGAGCGTGTTTTGTGCGGTGATAGCGGTGATGGCTGTCTCGGCATACAGACGGTGCGCCGTGATGGTCTTAATGTCTGCCTGAATGCCGGCGCCACCGTTGGAATCGGATCCTGCGATGGATAGAACGGCTGGTACCTTACTGCGATCCATGTTCGCTCCCTTGTCCGGTCGGATTCAAATGGGTCTTTTACCCCGCATTATAAAGATGCCCAGGCCGGCGATATGCCGAACCCGGGCGCGAGATGCAATTTTTACGCAAATGCAGGCAAATGCTCACAAGTTAACAATTGGCAGGAGCTGCGGCGAGCCTATAGGCGATCGCGGCGATGAGGCTAGTCCTCCATGCCGAGGTCGATCGTCGTGCCCTCGAACACCTTGTTGACGGTACGGACGGCGCACATCTTGCCACACATGGTGCAGGTGCCCTCGGTGGCGGCGGGGGATTCCTCGTAGCGCTTCTTACCGGTGACCGGGTCGAGAGCACACTCCCACATGGCATCCCAGTCGAGCTTGCGGCGTGCCTGGCCCATCTTGTCGTCCATGTCGCGGGCGTGCGGCACCTTCTTGGCGATATCGGCGGCGTGCGCGGCGATCTTGGTGGCCATGAGGCCATCGAGCACGTCCTGGGCGTTGGGCAGGCACAGGTGCTCGGCCGGCGTCACGTAGCATAGGAAGTCGGCGCCGGAACTGGCGGAGATGGCGCCACCGATGGCGGCGGTGATGTGGTCGTAACCCACGCCGATATCGGTCACCAGCGGCCCGAGCACATAGAATGGGGCGTTGTGGCACAGTCGCTTCTGCAGCTTCATGTTGGCGGCGATCTCGTCGAGCGCCATGTGACCCGGGCCCTCGACCATGACCTGGACGCCGGCGGCCCAGGCGCGCTTGCACAGCTTGCCCAGCTCGATCATCTCGGCGGTCTCGGTGGCGTCGTTGGAGTCGTAGAGGCAGCCCGGGCGGCAGGAGTCGCCGAGCGAAATCGTCACGTCGTACTCGTGGCAGATTTCGAGCAGCTCGTCAAAGTACTCGTAGAAGGGGTTTTCATTGCCGGTGACCTCCATCCAGCCAAACAGCAACGAACCGCCGCGGCTGACGATGTTCATCAGGCGGCCGGTCTCCTTAAAGGTCTTGGTGACCGACTTGTTGATGCCGCAGTGGATGGTCATAAAGTCCACGCCATCCTCGGCGTGCGCGCGCACGACCTCGAACAGGTCGTCCTTGGTCAGCTTGACCAGCGGCTTTTCCATGTAGCCGATGGCGTCGTACATGGGGACGGTGCCCACCATGAGCGGCGTCTCGTCGATGAGCTGCTGGCGGAACTGGCGCGTCTTGCCCGAGTTGGAGAGGTCCATGATGGCGTCGGCGCCAAAGTCCTCGGCGATCTTGACCTTCTTCCATTCCTCGGCGGCATCGGCCTTGTCGCCCGAGATGCCCAAGTTCACGTTGACCTTGGTGGACAGGCCTTCACCGACGCCAAAGGCGCGCATGCCCTTTTTGATGTGCACAATATTGGCGGGAATGGCGATGCGGCCGTCGGCCACGCGCTCGCGGATGTACTCGGGGTCGCGATGCTCGCGCTCGGCAACCTCCTTCATCTGCGGCGTGATCTGCCCGGTGCGGGCGAAGTCGATTTGCGTGACGAGCTTGGGCTCGGTCTGTGTGCTCATTGGCACGGCTCCCTTCGTTGGCATTACCCATATCAGGTTTGCGGGTCAGGGCGGGCGCGCCCAATCTCAGCCTGCCGTCTTGTCCTGCAAGCCCCCCGTTTATGTCATGGGCTCAAGTATAGCTCGAATGGGTACGATTGGCCTAACGAGCGTGCCCGTGAGGAGGCGAACATGGAAGACAAGCATCTATATCGAGAGACGCAGTGGGATGTGTCGGCCGAGGAAAGCCGTGCGCACCATGGCCTTGTCGCGATTGGTTTTACGGTGCTTGCCGTGTTGGTGATTGCCTTTTGTATTTGGACGTTTGGCGGTCGCGGCGGCGCTGCCTGGGAGTTTGAGGCTGATGATGCCCTGCCGATCATGACGGTGAAGGTCACTGGCGGTAACACGGTGGCCGCGCCGGGCGACTATTGGTATCCGCGCGACGAGTTTGTGCAGCTGCAGCTGAGCGGTGGCTCCATTCCCGGTGAAGAGATCGAGCGCGTGACCTTCGATGCGTCGCTTAAGACGCTGTCGGTCGAGCTCAAAGATCAAGGGGATGTGCCCACGACGATGGATATCGCGCTGACGGAATGGCGCCTGGAGCCCCCGTCGGGCGTCAAGGTGTCCGAGGTGGAACATGTCAAGATTACCTATCAGGACGGCTCGACAAATGAAATCGCCAAAGCCGAGGGCTTGGCGGGATAGACGCCGTGCCTAGGCAGCGCATTCAAAAGTAGCGGTGGTCCTACAAGGCCTGTTCGTTCAGGAAGACCAAAGTGTTTTTATTTGAAAGCTCGGGAAAGTGACGATAACCAACGTCGAACGCGGTGAGCCCGCTTACATCCTCGAGCTTGTTTTCTGCCATCCAGCGCACCATGGAACCGCGTGCCTTTTTGCTGGCGGTTGAGCGCTGGATGGGCTTGCCGTTGCGGATGCCTTCGCCAAAGAGGCATGTGACGACCGTGACATCGGTGGTGAGGCGGGGCAGAATGGCTTTGGCGTATTCCGCACTGGCGAGGTTGACGATCGTAGCGTTGGAACCCGCCGGAGCGATGGCCCGTGCGAGCTTGTCGCCCCAAAACGCGTAGAGGTCTCGGGCATCGTCGACGGCAAGCTTCGCGCCCATCTCCAGTCGATACGGTTCAACGGCATCAAAGGGGCGTACGCATCCGTAAAGGCCCGAGAGGATCCACAGATGGTCTTGCAGCCATGTGAGCTGCGCGGAATCCATCACCTCGGGCGCCATGCTCTGGTATTGAATGCCGTGATAGGACATGACGGCAGGGGAAAGGTGACGGGCGAGTGCGGGATTGTCGAGATTGCCGTTTTTCAGGATGGGCCCGAACTCATGCAGGGCGTTGAGGCAAGGCCCCAGCAGTTTGTCACTCACGTTCCACAGCGCCTGCAGGCCGCCGCTGCCTTCATTCCGCTCGATATCTAGCAGTGCGCGGTGGAGGCGAGCCGTCTCGCGCGCAAGGGGTGGAATGCCCAGGACTTCAAAAGCATCTTGGGCCGCGCGCCTCTGCTTGGCGGGCGAAATGATGACCTGCAGCATGGACTCTCCTCTGCCAAAATAGAAGTTGCGGTGGAATACGGTCTGCTTGGGCTATTGAAAGACCAAATCGATCCGTATTCCACCGCAAGTTATGGGTGGGGTGGATTAGGCGCGCTCGATAAAGGCCTTGTAGCCGCGATAGGCTTCGTAGATGTCGGCCTTGTTGGCGACCTCCCACAGGGCGTGCATGGACAGGACGGCAACGCCGGAGTCGATGACGTTCATGCCGTACTTGGCCATGATGTAGGCGATGGTGCCGCCGCCGCCCGCATTAACGCGGCCGAGCTCACAGGTCTGGAAGTCCACGCCCGCCTCGTCCATGATGTCGCGGATGAGGGCCACATACTCGGCGTCGGCGTCGTTGGAGCCACCCTTGCCGCGGCTGCCCGTGTACTTGTTAAAGCACAGGCCGCGACCCATGAAGGCGGCGTTCTTGGTCTCGAACTTGCCGGCATAGCCCGGGTCGAAGCCAGCGGACACGTCAGAGGAGAGCATACGGCTGCGGGCGAGTGCACGGCGCAGGGCCAGCGGGCTGCCCTCGCCGGCGAGCGTCATGATCTCGGCGACGGTGTTCTCGAAGAAGCGGCTCGTCATACCGGTGGCACCCACGGAGCCAATCTCCTCCTTGTCGACGATGAGCGTGATGCTCGTGCGCTTCACGTTGGCGACGTCGATCTGGGCGAGCATGGAGGGGTAAGCGCAGACGCGGTCGTCGTGGCCATAGCCCAGAATCATGGAGCGGTCGAGGCCCATGTCGCGGGCGGGGCCGGCGGGCACGACCTCGATCTCGGCGGAGAGGAAGTCTTCCTCCTCGACGCCGTACTGCTCTTTGAGGATGTCCAGGAACATCTGCTTGACGGGCTCCTTAGGGGCGTCCTTGTCGTCCTCGTCAAACTTTACAGGGCGGCCGCCCACGATCACGTCGAGGATTTCGGCGTCGACGGCGTCTTTGGCGGGCTTGGCCATCTGCTCACTCGAGAGGTGAATCAGCAGGTCGGAGATGGTAAAGACCGGGTCATCGGCCTTGTCGCCGATGTTGATGTCGACGGTGGTGCCGTCTTTTTTGCAGATGACGCCCACGAGTGCGAGCGGGGAGGCCACCCAGTGGTAGCTCTTGACGCCGCCGTAGTAGTGCGTGTCGAGGTAGGCCATGTCGCCGGCCTCGAAGGCGGGGTTTTGCTTGAGGTCCAGGCGCGGCGAGTCCACGTGGGCGCCCAGGATGTTAAAGCCCTGCTCGAGCGGGGCGGTGCCCAGGTTGACGAGCATGAGGTCTTTGCCGTGGTTGGCGGCGTACACCTTGTCGCCTGCCTTGAGCTCGCGGCCCTCGGCGATCACGGTCTCCAGATTGACGTATCCCGCCTCCTCGGCCATCTTGATACCGGTCTTGACGCACAGGCGCTCGGTCTTGTTCTCGCTCAAAAACTGCTTATAGCCGCGGCAAAGCTCCTCGAGCTCCTCGATCTGCTGTGGCGTGTACTTTTTCCATGCGCAGGGACGCTCCATAACGCAGGCTCCTTTCGGATCGATCGTGCTGGTTGATGTACCGTGAGCCATCGTATCACGCGCGGGCGCGCGGCGGCAGGGAAGCCTGATGTGCAGTGGCCGCGGGGCGGGGAGCGTGTAAACTGGAGTGAGCAAACCGTGCCCAGCCCAAAGCGAGGTATTTAATATGTCTGACAAGCGCCGCACTTTTGCCGTTATCGACGGCAACTCGCTCATGCATCGCGCCTTCCACGCCGTGCCGCCGACCATGAACGCGCCGGACGGTCGCCCCACCAACGCGATCTTTGGCTTTCTGAACATGTTTCTCAAGATGATCGACGCCTTTAACCCCGACGGTGTGGTCGTGGCGTTTGATAAGGGCAAACCGCGCGTGCGCATGGAGATGCTGCCGCAGTATAAGGCGCAACGCCCGCCCATGGACCCCGATCTGCACGCGCAGTTTCCGATGATCAAGGAGCTGCTCACCGCGCTCAACGTGCCGATTCTGCAGTCCGAGGGCTGGGAAGGCGACGATATCCTGGGAACCATGGCGCGCCTGGGCGAGCAGGCCGGCTGTGACATGCTGCTGGTGACCGGTGATCGCGACATGTATCAGCTCGTGACCGAGCACGTCAACGTGGTCTCGACCCGCAAGGGCCTGTCCGACGTGGCGATCATGACGCCCGAGAGCGTGGACGATCTGTATCACGGTATCACGCCGGCGCTTGTGCCCGATTTTTACGGTCTGAAGGGCGACACGTCCGATAACATCCCCGGCGTGCCGGGCATCGGCCCCAAAAAGGCGAGCGCGCTCATTGCGCAGTACGGTAGCTTGGACGAGGTCATCGCACACGCCGACGAGGTCAAGGGCAAGATGGGCGAGAACCTGCGTGCACACATCGACGACGCACTACTGAGCCGCAAGGTCGCAACCATTCGCACCGATGCGCCTGTTGAGCTCGATTTTGAGGCGACGTCCTTCCCGGCGTTTTCTGCCGATGAGGTTTCCGCGGCGCTCGGCACGCTCGGCATTACGGCCATGCAGAACCGTTTCCTGGCGCTGATTGGCGGCGAGGGCGGGATCGTGCCCGCTGCCAGCGCGTTTGAGATTCCCCCTGTTTTGCGTGCCGCCGCCGGCGATGCCGAGGCGCTCGCTGCCGCTGCCGCCGAGATCTCCCGCGCGATTGATGCCGGCGAGTGGGTCGCCGCCGTGGTGGACGACGACAAGGAAGAGGGCGCGCTCTTTGGACTGACGCGCACGCTGTGGTTGGCGACGTCCAAGGGCCTGTTCGCGCTCGAGGAGGGCGACAGCGGTGCGGTGGCTGAGGTCGAGGGCTTCAACTTCGTCCACGGCGTGATTGCCGGCGTGCTCGCACGTCTGTTTATGGAGGGCCGCGTGGCGAGCCCGGATATGAAGGCGCTCCTGCATGAGCTTTCGCCCATCGATTCTTCTGAGCTCGAGCTCATGGATCCGCTCGCTGTCGATTCCACGCGCATCTTCGATACCGTGGTCGCTGCCTATCTGCTGGATTCCGATCGCTCCGAGTTCGATGAGGCATATCTTGCCGATACGTATCTGCAGATGACGCTGCCTGCGGCGTGCGGCGCGGAGGGTGCTGGCGAAGATGCTCCGGCGCCTGCCGCCCGTACTGCGGCCCTGACGCTGGCGCTCGTGGCTCCGTTGCGCGATTGCATGGCCCGTGAGAATGCCGCCAACGTGTTCGATGGCATCGAGATGCCGCTCGTTCCGGTACTTGCCAAGATGGAGCGCGCGGGTATGCTTGTGGACCCCGACCGCCTGCACAGTCTGTCCGAGGGCCTGGCGACCCAGATTGCCGAGGTCGAGCGCAGCATTCGCGACCTGGCCGGCGACGAGACCTTTAATATTGGCAGCCCCATGCAGCTGTCGCACGTACTCTTTGATGTGATGGGGCTTCCGACCAAGGGCCTCAAGAAGACCAAGCGCGGCTATTATTCGACCAACGCCAAGGTGCTGAGCGACCTTGCCCGCGACCACGAGATCGTACGCCTGATTTTGGACTGGCGCGAGAAGTCCAAGATTAAGTCGACCTATCTGGACACGCTGGGCCCGCTGCGTCGAGGCGACGGCCGCGTGCACACCACGTACAACCAAACCATTACCGCAACGGGACGTCTGTCCTCGAGCGACCCGAACCTGCAGAACATTCCGACGCGCTCTGAGCTGGGGCGTACCGTCAAGACGGCGTTTTCGGCAGGCGAGGGCAGCGTCTTTTTGGCGGTGGACTACTCGCAGATCGAGCTACGTCTACTCGCGCATCTCTCGGGTGACGAGCACCTGGTGCGCGCCTTTAACGAGGGCGAGGACTTCCACGCCGAGACGGCCGCGCGCGTGTTTGGCGTGCCGGTGTCCGAGGTAACGCCCGGCCTGCGCAGCCGCGCCAAGGCCGTGAACTTTGGCATCGTGTACGGTCAGCAGGCCTACGGTCTGTCGCAGTCGCTGCGCATCTCGATGGCCGAGGCGCGCGACATGATCGACCGCTACTACGAGGCCTATCCGGGCGTGCGTACGTTCCTCGACAACGTGGTGGCGCGCGCCAAGCAGACGGGCTACGCCGAGACCATGTACGGTCGTCGTCGCCATATTCCGGAGCTCAAGGCCAAAAATCCGCAACTCCGCGGCTTTGGCGAGCGCACGGCCATGAACCACCCCATGCAGGGCACCGCGGCCGACATCATCAAGATCGCGATGGCCCGCGTAAGCCGCCGTCTGGAAGAAGAGAGCTTTGCCGCCCACATGATCCTGCAGGTACACGACGAACTGGACTTTGAGTGTCCCGTCGACGAAGTCGAGCATCTCACCGCCATGGTCCGCGACGTCATGGAGCACGTAGTAGACCTCCGCGTCCCCCTAATCGCCGAAGCCAGCACCGGCATAACCTGGGCCGACGCGAAATAGGGAAGCACTCCGTAAGGCAAGTTCGCCCAAGACGCAAGCCTCCACATACTTAAGATTTGGGACAAACACTACTGATTAATTTGTCCCACAGTAACCAAAACAGAGGGGAGCCCCTCCCAACAAGGAGCTCCCCTCTGCTCAAATCATTTCAGTTAAGTATCTAGACACTCAAGACGCCATCTTGACGGCAGGAAAGTAAACCTAGGGCCTGGCCGGGCGGCACGGGTTAACTTTTCGTAGATTCCGCACGCAAAGAAAGCCACTTAATGTGGCTTTCGTCTTGCGCAGGACCTGACCGAGCGAAAAGTTATCCCGTGCCGCCCGGCCAGGCCCGATGGGACGGCTACCGAGCCGCCAAGATGGCGTCGATGAGCGTCAGTACGCCCCCGTCGTTGTTGCTCGGAATGCGCCACTTGGCGTGCGCGTTCATGTGCTCCTCGGCATTGTCCACGATAAAGCTATGCCCGACGCGCTCCAGCATGGGAATATCGTTGTAGGTGTCGCCCACGGCGGCAGCGTCGGCGATATCGATGCCCAGGTGCTCGCACAAATGCGCCACGCCCGAACCCTTGTCGACGCCCAGGTTCATAAAGTCGATCCACTCGCGGCCCGCATTGGTGACGTAGAGCTGATCCGAGAACGCGGGGCTATAGGTCTCGCGGAATGCGGGCTCGGCATCGTAGGCAGGGAAAAAGACCGAGATCTTATTGGACTCGATATCAAGGCCCTCAAAGGTGTCGACATAGTTGATCGTGTTGTAGTACACGCTGATCTCGTCGTGGTACTGATGGTCGCGGGCGAGCACATAGAACTCGTCGTAGCAGCACAGGACGGGAACGGCGCGCGGGTCCTCTGAGGCACGAGCGAGCACCTGCTGATACAGCGCCACATCGATGTTGCTCTTATAGATATAGCTGCCGCGATAGATGACGCAGGCTCCGTTGTCGGGACAAAAAGCAAGGCGGTTCTTAATACCCTCGAACATCTCCTCGAGCTTGGGGGCGGGGCGTCCGCTGGCGGGGCAGAACACGATGCCAGCCTCGGCGAGCTTGTCCAGGCGCTCGTCGAGGCCCTGGGGCAGTACACGCTCGTCGGTGAGAAGCGTCTTGTCCATATCAACGGCGAGAATCTTAATGCTGCCGATATTGGTGTCCGATTCGTAAGTTTGCATAAAAGCGCGCCTTTCGTTTCGAAATTGTTTCAGACGTTATAACCATCAACCATTAACCGAGCGTATTGTCGCAGGAACGGAGCGTATTTGCACTGCAATTCACAAAGTAATGAAAAAACTTTTCAGAAATTTGAATTTGTCGCTTGTGCTGCTGGCACTTTAGCGTAATATAGCGAACATCGAAAACGGAGACGGAAAAACAACCGCTTACCGAGGAAAAGGTACCGTTTACGATATATGAATTGCGCCCGGCGATAGGTGAAAGGAGAGGCAGATGCAGTTCGTAAAGATCATCACTACTGCAGACAATGCCATCCGACGCCAGCGCGCAATTTCCCGACGACGATAATAATCGTCTCTGTTCGTATGGGGTGAAATACCCCAACAGAGTCATTTTGAGGTCGTTGGGTTTTAGCACGACATAGACGCATGTTTCTAGGGCATGTTGTGCTGCTTTTTGCTATTTAACCTGATATTGCACGGTTTTTGACCTCGAAATGACTTGCAACTGACCGATGTTCTAACTAGCTACCAAGGGCGAAAGGAAACAGCCATGAGCAAGGAAAAAGTCGTTCTCGCATATTCCGGTGGTCTTGATACATCTGTATGTGTCAAGTGGCTCCAGGACGAGAAGAATCTCGATGTCGTTTGCGTCTGCGGCAATGTGGGCCAGGAGGAGACCGGCCTGGACGCCAAGAAGCGGAAGGCCCTCGACCTGGGCGTTCTGGATTGCCAGGTGCTCGATCTGCGCGACGAGTTCTCCGATGAGTTCCTGACCAAGGCCATCGCCGCAAACTCCATGTACGAGAATAAGTACCCGCTGCTCTCCGCCTTGTCTCGCCCGCTGCTCGCCAAGAAGCTCGTCGAGGTCGCTCACGAGTTTGGCGCGACCTACGTCGCCCACGGCTGCACCGGCAAGGGTAACGACCAGGTTCGTTTTGAGGCTGCCGTCAAGGCCCTCGACCCCGAGCTTAAGGTTATCGCTCCGGTTCGCGAGTGGGGCCTGAAGTGTCGTCCCGACGAGGTCGCCTATGCTCACGCCCACAACGTGCCGGTTCCCGAGGGTGCCAACGACAACCCCTATTCCATCGATGATAACCTGTGGGGTCGTGCCATCGAGTGCGGTCACCTGGAGGATCCCTGGAACGAGCCGCTCGACGACGCCTGGGTTATGACCAAGAACCCCGAGGACACGCCCGACACTCCGACTTACACCGAGATTGAGTTTGAGGCCGGCAAGCCCGTCGCCGTCGACGGCAAGAAGATGAAGCTCTCCGAAATCATCATCGCGCTCAACAAGATCTCCGGCGACAACGGCTTTGGCCGTCTCGATCTGGTCGAGGACCGTCTAGTGGGCCTCAAGAGCCGTGAGTGCTATGAGGTTCCCGGCGCCCTGACGCTCATCACCGCCCACAAGGCGCTTGAGGACATTTGCGTCGAGGGCGACCTGCTCAAGGCCAAGATTAAGCTCGAGCAGGATTGGGCCACCGCCGTGTACAACGGCCAGTGGTACAGCCCGCTCAAAAACGCGCTCGATGCCTTTATGGCTGACACTCAGAAGTTCGTGACCGGTACCGTCCGTCTGAAGTTCTTTAAGGGCAACTGCCATGTCGTCGGCCGCAAGAGCCCCTTCAGCCTCTACGACTACGGTCTGGCTACCTACGACCGCGACACCACGTTTGACGAGAAGGCCAGCGCCGGCTTTATCGAGATCGATACGCTGTCGCTCAAGACGTGGGCAAAGGTCCAGGGTCCCAGCTCTGCTGCCGCCCAGGCCTAGCGCCTCCTTCCCTTGGTATCCGCGCGGCCCATCCGCGTGATACATAACGGGCGCACGGGGTCCCTACCTTTCGTTATGCTTGCTGACACTTCTTAACATCGGTGGCCTCTACGTTCCGCCCGCATATATGATGCCGCGACTGCGGCTGAGTCCGAGCCCCGCCGGGGTTGTCCGGCGGGGCTCCTTCTATCAATTTGGCGGCTCTGCGCCCATATATATGAGGAGTATCCATTATGTTCAATGCTATCGCGCATGCTTTACTTTCCCTCGCGCCCGAGCTCGATGCTGCGAAGGTCGAGGACGTCCCTATGAGCCTGAAGGCCTGGATCGATGGTTCGCAGGGCAACATCCGGAGGGAGACGTTGGGCGCCAAGTGCCTGGTGCGTCACTTCTTTGCAAATTAGCTACATGGCCCCGCGCACGGTGGGGAATGTGTAAAACTAGCGGTTGAAAAATCGCTTTAGCGACATGGCGCATTGCTTTGGGCGCTTGTTTTGGTATTTGGAGAAAGGGGACGGTTCCATGGCTCTTTGGGGCGGTCGTTTTGAGGCGGGAGTGGCCGAGGTCACGCAGGAGTTCGGCGCGTCGCTGCCGGTCGACAAACATCTCTATAAGCAGGATATCGCCGGTTCTAAGGCGCATGCCAAGATGCTGGCGGCCCAGGGCATCATCAGCGCCGAGGACGAGCAGGCGATTGCTGAGGGCCTGACCGGAATCGAACAGGATATCGATGCCGGCAACTTCACCTTCGATATCAACGATGAGGACATTCATATGTCCATCGAGAGCGAGCTGACGCGTCGCATTGGCGAGGCCGGTAAACGCTTGCATACCGGGCGTTCGCGCAACGACCAGGTGGCGACCGATACGCGCCTGGGTGTCAAGGCGTTGGCCAAGGAGCTCATGGAGGCCAATCTTGAGTTGCGCCATGTGCTGGTGGATGCGGCCAAGAAGTACGACAAGGTGATTCTGCCGGGCTATACGCACATGCAGCATGCTCAGCCCGTGCTGCTGTCACATCATCTGCTGGCGTATTCCTGGATGTTCGCGCGCGACTTTACACGCCTGAAGGCCGCCTTTGATGCCGCCGACAACTGCCCGCTGGGTGCTGCCGCGCTTGCCGGTACGAGCTATCCGCTCGATCGCCAGATGACGGCTGCCGAGCTTGGCTTTGCGGGTGTGATTCCCAACTCGCTCGATGCGGTTTCCGACCGTGATTTCCTGCTCGATCTGCATTACGCCGGCTCCGTCATGGCCATGCACCTGTCGCGTCTTTCCGAGGAGATCGTGCTGTGGTCGAGCTCCGAATTTGGCTTTATCACGCTTTCCGACTCGTACTCCACCGGCTCGTCCATCATGCCGCAGAAAAAGAATCCCGACTTTGCCGAGCTTATCCGCGGCAAGAGCGGCCGAGTCTATGGCAACCTGGTGCAGCTGCTTGTGACCATGAAGGGCCTGCCGCTGGCCTATAACAAGGACCTGCAGGAGGACAAGGAGGGTGCGCTCGATACCGCCCATACGCTTATGCAGTGCTTGTCCGTTATGGCGGGTATGATCTCGACCTGGACTGTCAACGAGGACGCCATGGCGCGCGAGTGCGGAGTGGGACACCTTGCCGCTACCGATGTTGCCGATTACCTGGCCAAGCGTGGCCTGCCGTTCCGCGAGGCACATGCCGTGGTGGGGCATCTGGTCCTGATGTGCGAGAAGCGCGGCTGCAACCTCGAGGACCTGCCGTTTGAGGTCTTCCGGGAGGCAAGCCCGCTCTTTGAGCGCGATATTACCGAGGCGCTCGACATCCCGTCGATTGTCGCCGCGCGCACGACCGAGGGCGGCACCGCTCCTGCCGCCGTTGCCGTGCAGCTGCAGCGTGCCGAGGCGCAGCTCGTGGCCGATGAGGACGTGGTTGGATCGCTGACCAAGGTCGTCGAGATGGGCCACGGAGCTAATTAGCTTATTGGATGCGTCTGTCTGGTGTGTTCATCATATCTTGCCTTTACGGGTGCCCGCTACGGTGGGCACCCGTTTTGTTATAGAGAAGGAAGGGGCTTGTCGAGAACTTCTGTAGGACCTTTGGGCAGGTTGTGAAGGGGGGTACGTTCACAGGCGGCAACCGACCGTCCGCTCGGTTCGGTGCGGTTGATGGGCAGTCGGATGGTACTCTAGTCGGGCTTCGAAACAGAAGTGACACATATGGAACGCTTCAATTAATTGCAGCGCTTCAATAAACATCTTTTTGTTTAACTGCAGCTAAAACTCTGTTACGATGCAGTCCAGGCGAGTGCCGGAATGGGACTTGGGCACGCGCGAACCTACTTGAAAGGCTACCTTATGGCTATCGAGAAGACCTTCATCATGATTAAGCCCGACGCCGTGCGCGATCGCAAGATCGGCGAGATCGTTGCTCGCATTGAGCGCAGCGGCCTTGTCATCGAGCGCATGGAGATGACCACGCTCGAGCGCGCTACCGTCGAGGAGCACTACGCTCATCTGGCCGACAAGCCTTTCTTTGGCGGTCTCTGCGACTTTATGACGAGCGGTCCGGTCGTCAAGATGGTCGTTTCCGGTCTTTCTGCTGTCTCCAAGATGCGCACTCTTATGGGCGCTACCAACCCGCTTGATGCCGCCCCCGGCACCATCCGCGGCGACTTCGCTGTCGATGTCAACGCCAACGTGATTCACGGCTCCGACTGCCTGGAGAACGCCGAGATTGAGATCAAGCGCTTCTTTGGCTAAACCAGCTTTGACTCCTTAAAGCTGTTAGCGTGTGGCTTAGGCGCCGCGGAACTCCATCCGCGGCGCCCTTTTTATCCCAGTAGATTTTTGGGACATGGCTAGAAATCTACCTTTTGTCGCACATGGACTGCGAAAGGTAGATTTCTAGGCATGCCCCAAAAATCTAATAAAGAGCCCCCGCCCGGATTTTACGTTCCGGACGGGGGTTTCGTTGGCGTATGGCGTTGTAGGTCTTTAAGCTTCGTCGACGACCTTGAGGCCGCGGGTCTGGTCGATCTCGTTGAGGAGATTGACGCGACGCTCGTGACGGCCGCCCTCGAACTCGGCATCGAGCCACTCGTCGACGATCATCTTGGCGAGCTCGGAGCCCACGACGCGGGCGCCAAAGGCGAGCACGTTGGTGTTGTTGTGCATGCGCGAGAGCTTGGCGCTGAAGGGCTCGGAGCACACGACGGCACGAACGCCCTCGACCTTGTTGGCGGCCAAGCTAATCCCGACACCGGTGCCGCAGATCAGGATGCCCAGATCGACGTCGCCGTTGGCTACGGCTTTGCCCACCTTGTAGCCGGCGATGGGGTAATCAAAGCTCTCGGAGGTGTCGGTGCCAAAGTTCACGACCTCGCAGCCGCGCTCCTTCAGGTGCTCGGAAATGATGTCCTTGAGCTCGACGGCGGCGTGGTCGTTGCCGATACCGATCTTCATGAGTGGTTCCTCTCTGGTCCGTGCGGCGGAATTGCTAAAGGTTTTACCGCGTTCGACTGCATGATAGCGCGTCTTTTGCCTAAACACTCGGGCGTTTTTTGGTCAAACGCTTTAGCGGACGCGAACATCAGCCCATCACGAAAAATGCTGCCAATTTGCTTCTGGCGGCCGTCTGCCGGAACTCGACTTGCGGTTTTTGGTGCCTTGTTATCAAATGGAGAAGTTGATACTTGCTAGAGCAACCCGTTATACATGTAGGAGATACCTATGCCTACCGATTCCATCCGTGATACCGCGTTTTGTGATGTTTTGAACCGCGAGCTTGTCTGTGCGCTCGGCTGCACCGAGCCCATTGCCGTTGCCTATGCGGCGGCGCTGGCGAGCCAGACGCTCGGTTGCGAACCCGAACATATGGATGTTGCCTGCTCAGGCAACATCATCAAGAACGTAAAGAGCGTGACCGTGCCCAACTCGGGCGGTATGCACGGTATCGAGGCCGCGGCCGTGCTGGGTGCCGTGGGCGGTGACGCCAAGAGCGCGCTCGAGGTGCTCGAGAGTGTTGGCGATGCAGACCGTGCTCGCGTGACCGAGCTGCTCTCCGATGCCGACTACTGCGATGTGTCGCTTGTCGAGGGCGTGCCCAACCTCTACATCAAGGTGACTGCCACGGCCGGAGGTCATACTGCGGTCGTCGAGATCACCGACCATCACACCAATGTTACGTGCCATACACTCGATGGCATTCCGATGTGCGGCAAGTCGGCGGGGGAGTGTGCCGCCTGCGCCGAGCGCATCGTGGCCGAGCGTGCCGCCGATACGCCCATGTCGATTGAGTCTATCATTGACTTTATCGAGGACGGCGACATCGAGGGCGCCCGCGCTGCCGTTGAGCGTCAGATTGAGCTGAACGGCGCTATTAGCGCCGAGGGCTTGGTGAACGCTTGGGGCGCCGAGGTGGGCCGTACGCTGCTGGGCGCTCGCGCCGACGATGTCGCCTGCCGTGCGCGTGCGCGTGCGGCCGCCGGGTCTGACGCCCGTATGAACGGCTGTGCGCTACCGGTCGCCATTGTGTGCGGCTCGGGCAACCAGGGTATTACCTGTGCGTTGCCCGTTATGGAATATGCCGATTACCTGCGCTGCGACCGCGAGCGCCTGGTGCGCGCCGTGATGCTGTCTGATCTTATTGCCGTGCATATCAAGAGCTATATTGGTGCGCTCTCGGCGTTTTGCGGTGCTATTTGCGCTGCGTGCGGTGCCGGCGCGGCGATTACCTGGCTGTGCGGTGGCACGCGCGAGCAGATCGGCGCGACGGTCTCCAATACGCTCGGTAACGTGGGCGGCATCGTGTGCGATGGCGCCAAGGCAAGCTGCGCCGCCAAGATTTCCGCTGCCGTTGATGCGGCGATTCTGGGCCACGATATGGCCATGCAGGGCCGCGGCTTCCGTGCCGGAGAGGGCCTGATTCAGGATACGGTGGAAGAGACGATCGCCAGCATGGGCTATGTGGGCCGCGTTGGCATGAAGGATACCGACGTCGAGATCCTCAACATCATGATCGGCAAGACCATCGTCGACTGCTAGGGGCTCTGGGGCACTGCATCTTGTTGTTGAAACTATCGCGCTTGTGGCCGTAAAGCACCTGCCTGCATTGCGGACAGCGAGGATCTCGCGGTATGTCACCAGGTCGTTCTCGCGCTTGATGCGCTCGAGGACGGTCGCGACAACAAGCGCCGCTATCGCCGGCAGGAACGCCGCAGCCGCGGCGACGCCGGCGCCCCAGGTGCCCTCCATCCAGTTAAACGCCGGCGACAGTATCAGTGCGAACGCCACCGCCAGCAACGCGAGCATCAGGGGAGCACGAGGTAGATCAGCGCCATCATGGCGATCATACCGGCATCGGATGGGACGAAGCTCACCAGGAGGGCGGGGATTGCCCAGCAGGCGCCAACGATTGCGATCAATGCGATGAGGGACGCGCGTACGGTGACGTTCATGGGGCACCTGCTAACGGGAATCGCCCCCATTCTGGCATACATCTTCAGAATGGGGGCTAAGGGGGATACCATTTCGGGGAACGGGCGCGTACCCGCGCTTTTAACTCAGCATCTTGGCGAGCATGCCGATGCCGACGCCCACCAGTCCGCCGGCGATGGCGCCGATGATGATCTGCACCGCGTTGCGCGTGCCCTTGACCCAAGGGTTCATCTCGCGCTCACGGCGCCCCTCGAGCGTGTCGCGATCGACCTGCTCGCCGCGGCTAAACGCCAACACCTCGCGGTACGTGACGAGGTCGTGCTGCTTCTTCATGCGTTCCATATACACGAACGCCACGAGCATCACGACGAGCGCCACGGCGGCAAACGCCGCGGTGGGCGCGATGTGCATGCCCCAGCCCCATTCGAGCTGGAACGCCGCCCACGCGCTCAGCACCAAAAACACGACCGCGCTCACGACCGTGATTGTGGAGAGGGCGTTGTACTTCTTGACCGCTTCGTTCATTACCTGTGCCATGGTTTCCACATCTCCTTTGATGAGGGAGTCCACGGTCACCCCGAACACGTTGGAAAGCAGCAGCAGGCTCTGGACATCCGGATACGTACGGCCGCACTCCCAGTTGCTGATGGTCTGGCGCGACACGTAGATGCGCTCCGCCAGATCGTCTTGGGACAGTCCGAGCTCCGTGCGATGCTCCTTGATGTGCGAGCCCAGCTCCATGCGTTTGCTCCCTAGAGGGTCGGGGTGACCCCTGTCGAGAGCCACCATGTCATTGACGCGAGCATCGTACCATCAAAGGTCTTTATATTTGACCCCCACGGGGCAAAATCGAGCTGTCAAAAGGCTTTATATACGACATCTAGCTGGGAAAAGAACGGTCCCCAAAGGCGGATGCCTCCGGGGACCGGTTGGTGCGTATAGAGGGGGCGAGCTTGCTTTGGGTTGGTGTTGGCCCCGCCGTTCGGCTCGACTTTGGAGCGGCGGGGCTCAGCTCTGCCTCGACCGCGGCGCGGGGCGCGGCTTTGTCCCGACGTCGGCAGCGGCCGAGCCCTGTCTTCCCGGCTTAGCCCTCTTCGCCTTTGGGCGTGCCCTTGAACGAGGGCTCTTTCTTTGGCAGCCTTCCCGCGCGTTTGAGGGCGTCTCACAAGATCCATTCCACCTGACCGTTGGCGCTGCGCATCTCATCGTCCGCCCAGCGTTGGACGGCCTCCCATATGGCGGGGTCTATGCGAAGGGGGTATTGCTTGCGTGCCATGACGTGCTTTCTTATCGATCTGAGGTGCGTGTAGCTGGAACGCTTCCAAGCGTATCAAAACCTCAGTTTAGGGACTGTCCCTAAACTGAGGTTGGGTGGTTAGTACAGAGAACCTGCGTTCAGGACCGGGTGCGCCTCGGATTCACCGCACAGGACGACCATGAGGTTGCTGGCCATCTGCGCCTTGCGCTCGTCGTCCAGTTCGATGGTACCGCCCGCTGCCATCTCCTTGACGGCCATGTCGACCATGGAGACGGCGCCCTCGACGATCTTCTTGCGCGCGGCGATGACGGCCTCCGCTTGCTGGCGGCGCAGCATCGCCTGGGCGATCTCGGGGGAGTAGGCGAGGTGCGTGAGGCGGGCGTCGTCCACCTCCACGCCGGCGGGAGCCAGGCGTGAGGCGAGTTCGCGGCGCAGGGCCTCGGAGACCTCCTCGACGTTGGCGCGCAGGGTGATGGCGCCGGCGGCGTCGGACTCGTCCTCCAGGTGGTCGTAGGCGTACACGCTGGCTACGTGGCGGAGCGCCGTCTCGGCCTGCATGGCCACGTAGCTCAGGTAGTCGTCCACGTCGAACAGGGCCTTGGCGGTGTCGGCCACGTGCCACACCACGACGGTGGCGATCTCGATGGGGTTGCCCATCTTGTCGTTGACCTTCAGGCGCTCGCCGTTCAGGGTGCGCACACGGGTGGAGATGGTGGTGGACAGGCCCTTGGCGGCGTTGCTCGCCGCCTTGACGCTCTCGCTCAGGGAAAGACTTGCCTTTGCGGCGGCTGCGGCCATGGCGTCCTCGGAGGCGCCGCTCACGCCCATGCTCCTGCTAAAGAACGGGTTTGCCCAGAAAAAGCCCTCGTCGCGCACGGTGCCCACGTACTTGCCAAAGAGAATGCACACGCGAGCTTGGCCGGGCTGCAGCGAGAAGAAGCCGTTCAGCGGCAAAAACCAAAAACAAAAGGCGACGATGCTGAGCCCTAGGCCCCAGCCGTAGACGGCGGGCGCGTCGACGCCGTCCGGCGTTCCGGCGATGCCGGCGATGCTCCAGATGAAGAGGCCGACGATGGCGAGCAGCGCCGCGATGACGGTGGCGAGCATGCCATAGCCCGACGTGGCCTTGAGTTGCTTTTCCACGCTCATGTGAGTTCCTTTCACGACTGCGCCGGCGTTTGCGTGACGGCCCCGGCGCCGCCTCCAGATTGCGATGGGGAGGAGGCGAATCCCCGAGCAGTCCGTGCGGCTGCTGATTGCATTGTGATATCACATTGAGACCAAGTTATGAAGAATCGGTGCCTGCGCGCGCACTTCTGTGCTCCGCCGCGGCCGCTCTGTTGCATCTTTGCCGGCAAGTCCCTAGAATAGCTCCCACTCACGACTGAAGGTGCACCTGGATTTAGGAAAGGGGAGCTGTATCATGCTCGCTTCCATGAGGATTTGGCTCTAGCCACGGTCGCGTGAGCGACCGGTACTTCGCTGCATATCACCGATCGCAACAAAGGATTATTCCATGACACAACCGAATCCCCGCGCTTCCTGGAAGCGCTCGCTCGCCATCGTCTGGATCGGCGAGTTCTTCTCCGTGCTCACGAGCTCCATCTTGCAGATGGGCCTCATCTGGCACGTCACCCTCACCACCGGCTCCGCGAGCGCCCTGTCGTTCGTGAGCCTGGCGGCCTTCTTGCCCATGGCGCTCCTCGGCGCCTTCGCGGGCACCATCGTGGACCGCACGTCCATCAAGCGGCTCATGATCGGCGCGGACCTCTTCATAGCCGCCGTGAGTCTCACGCTCGTCTTCGGATCGCTACGCGGCGATCTCTCCGTCACTGCCGTGGCGGCGGTGCTGTTCGTTCGCGCCCTAGGTAGCACGCTCCACACGCCTGCGTTCAACGCGCTCACGCCGCTTATGGCCCCGCCCGAGGCGCTCGGAAAGCTGGCGGGCATGCTCCAGTTCATGCAGTCGGGCAGCTACATCATCGGCAACGCAATCGCGGCAGTCATCTATCCGGCGTTCGGCCTGACCTTCATGATCGCGCTCGATGTCGCCGGCGCGGTGCTCGCGAGCATCGCGGTCGCGGTCTCCGGTATAAAGACGCCAGTGCCCGAGCGCCATACACTCGAGGAGAACGCCGAGGCGTCGCGCCGTGCGGTGCGGGCGTTCCTCTCGGAGACGGCCGACGGTTTCCGCGAGCTCAAGCGCCATCGCGGGCTGTTCGCCATGCTCTGGATCGGATTTGCGTTCTCCGTGCTGTTCTCGCCTATCTCCGCGCTGTTCCCGCTCATGGTGTTCGACCATTTCGGCGGCACCACCACGCAGTCGGCTATCGCCGAGATCGCGTTCTCGGTCGGAATGATCGCGGCGAGCGGCTGGATTGGGGTGACGGGCGGCCTCAGGAACCACGCGCTCTCGTGCGCGCTCGCAATCGCGCTCTTCGGCGCGGCCACGCTCGCGAGCGGTCTCGTGCCGCCCTCGGCCCTCGTCGTGTTTTTGGGCCTCACGTTCGCGATGGGGCTGTCGAGTCCGCTGTACAGCGCCCCGCAGATGGCGCTCATGCAGGAGCGCATCGATCCCGAGTGCATGGGGCGCGTCTTCGGCCTTTACGGGGCGGTTTGCAGCTGGGCCATGCCCGTGGGGCTCGTCGCGTCGACCCTGTTCGCCGACGCCATCGGCGTGAGCGCGTGCTTCGTGCTCATCGGCGCTGCGATGGTGATCCTTGCGGGTATCACCTGGACGATACCGAGCATCAGGAAGATCGGGTAGCGCTCTGGCGGAGTGCGTTTCGTTTCGGACGGCTCGTAGGGTCGCTGCGACGTGAAGGGTGGTCGACGGTGCGCCTGCGAGGGCGCCGTCGACCACCCTTTTGTTTAATTCGTCTGGCCCGGCGCCGATCATCATCTGTTCGCCGGGCGATTGCGATGCCGCCGCTTGCCGATACGCGGCTCCTTACGTTGTGCGCATCCCATCGTTCTGGCAGCGTTTCCTGCAGTTAATCTCCAGAGCTCGAGGCGGTGGCCCCTATGAGTAATCTGCTCGAATCCATTCTGCGCGTCGGTATGACCGTGTTCATCGTCGGCCCGCTCACTGCATGGGTCGCCCGCCGCGGCGCGCGCGAGCGCAGCGAGGCAACGGACAGCCTCGATTGCTTCACGGTGCGCATGCCCGCAGCCATCCGCACGATCATCGCCTGCTACGCCGTCGCGTTCGAACTGCTCATGCTGGGTGTCTACGTCTGGCAGGGCGTCTCGCTGGGCGAGTGGGACCACGAACTTGTGTGGTTCGGTCATGCCATGGCGCTCGCGGGTATGGCTATCTGGGCCTTGCTGAGCATCCCGCGTATCGACGTGGACGGTGGGCGCATTCTCTCGCGTAACGCCTTCGGCATCCGCAAGGAGACGACGTTTGGCAACATCACCCGTGCAACGCTTCACGCGCAGATGATGAGGATCGACCTGTTCGAGGGCGACCTGAAGTTCTGCTCGATAAGCCTCGAGGGGGTGTGCTCGCTCAACCTCCTCGCCCGTCTGGAGGAAGAGGGCATCGAAGTCTCGGACGCCGTCGACGGTCCCATGACCAAGGCGGGCCTGTGTTGGTCTGCCATCAAGCCGTTGACGATTGTTTTCAACGGCATGGCCCTCGTCTTCTCGCTCGTCCTCGCCTTCATGGCGGTCTTCACCGACGAGGGTGCGCGCCTGCTCGTGCTCATCCCGTTCCTGTTCCTGTTCATAGGGGGGTTCCTGCCCCTGCTCATGCTCGGCATGCCGGCCCGCGGCATCCTCGAGATCGGCAGGCAGGAGCGCGCGCTCGGTTTCTCCTTCTCCGAGGAGATGGCAAGCCGAGGTGCCACGGGTACTTCGCTTGTCGATGACGATTGGTTCATCGAGATCAGCAACGCCCGCGTCGTGGCGTTTCGCCGCGATTACCTCAAGAAGATCACGGCGCACGAGAACAGCGAGAGCGGCGACCGCTGCACGGTGACCACGAGGGGTGGTCGCAAAATCAAGGTGTATGCAAGCGGGCAGCACGCTCGAGGACCTGCGCACGTGGTTCAAACAGGGTGCCAAGGTCAGAAGCACACTCGACCGCGCGGGGGACGCACTCGAGGCGACCGTTTGATTGGGTTGCCTGCCAAGGATCCAAAACGGGAAGGGGCGCTGTCGGCGCCCCTTGTCATACCAGGCCCGCTGGCCAGCGAGAGGCCTGCAGGTCGACATGTCCGTTGGCGAGGAAGGCAACGCCTTCGTCCTCGAGCAGTGTGCGCTGCGCCTCGGGCCCACCGAAGGCGAACCCCTCCGCGAGGCGTCCGTCGGCGAATACGATGCGATGACAGGGGATGGTGCCGGGTTCCGGATTGACGTGCAGGGCGTATCCCACGTATCGGGCTCGACGGGGCTCACCAACGAGCTTGGCGATCTGACCATATGTGGCAACCATGCCGCAGGGCACCTGGCGTACCATGTCGTATACGCGGTTGAAGAATCCGTCGGTGTCCCGGTCTGCCATGCCGCCCTCACTTTCAATCGATATCGCCATTGTAGTCAAGAATGGCGCCCCACATGCGCGGGGCGCCATTCCAAAGAGGTGTTGCGCGAGGGGAGGGAAGGCGCAACGTTCGTGTCGAAGGTCTTTAATTCGCCTGTGCCTTCATTAAGTTAACTATAGCTAATTCTCTGAGACCCAAGCCGTAGACCGACGAGCACACAGCCTCTCCATAAGTTAATCAAGGGTTACAAATAGAAAGACACAGTGACATGTGGTCGTTGGGGTTCAAGGAATCGCTCGATGAGTTCGGAGAACGCACCCTCAGTCCCAGCCGTTTCAAGGACGACATCGCAATACGGCCGCACGTCGTCGGTGACATTCGCCACGCCGACGCCCAGTCCCGCCGCCTTGATCATGGAGAGGTCGTTTGCGGAATCACCAACGGCGATGACCTCGGACATCGGAATTCCCAGCATATCGGCAAGGCGCGTGAGCCCCGTCCCTTTGTCAACGCCTGCGGGCATGAGTTCGAGGTAGCGCTTGGAGGAGAAGGTGATGTCAACGCCGAGTCGCTCGGCCATCGGCGCGAGCTTGCGGCCCAATTCCTGCAGCTCATCGAAGTCCCAGTCGACGTACAGGATCTTCACGATGCCACGGCCTTCAAGGAATGAGAGGTCGGGATGGTCAGATCCGCGAAAATGAGTGACCCCGGTGATCGATTCCAGATAGTCGCGCTCCCGTGTGGGTGCGTCATTCACGAACACGTGGCCGTCGGCGACGTTGACGTGCATGCAGAGTCCGAGTTCGAGCCCCTTTGCATAGATCGCGTTCGCGCATTCGTTGGAAAGGCCGCAGGTGGTGAGCGGGGTGGGGTCTCCCACGCGGTTGATGAAGCCGCCGTTATAGGAGAGCACATAGCCGTCTTCGATCAGCTCGCGGGCCTCCCCCGAGAAGTTGTCCATGATAGAGGAATACCATCGCCCGCTCGAAGGGACGAACAGCACACCGAGCTCCCTCATGCGTTTGAGTGCTCGGAGATTGGACGCCGGGATGGCGTGGTCGGCATCGAGAAACGTCTCATCCATATCGCTGGCAACAAGTCGGTACATGCAATCCCCCATACAACGTAAAAAACGAGGCGGGCTTATTATCGCCCACCTCGTAAGACCTTGGCTATGTCGAAGGCGTGGACACGTGAAGATGGCCCATTCGCGTGTCGCGGCGCGTTTCCGCGAGCCGGATGGCTTAGTACACCATGCCCATGGCCTCGCGCACCTCGGCGAGCGTGGCCTCGGCGACCTCGTTAGCGCGGCGGTTGCCCTCGTGCAGGACGTCCTTGACGTAGTCCATATCCTGCACGAGCTCCTCGCGGCGCGCGCGGATGGGGGCGAAGTGCTCGTTCACGCTCTCGGTGACGTACTTCTTGAGCGCGCCTGCGCCGCCCATGCCGATCTCCTCGGCGATCTCGACCTCGGAGCGGCCGGTGCAGATGGCGGCGGTGGAGAGCAGGCCGGACACACCGGGACGGGCTTCGGGGTCGAACGTGATCATGCGCTCGCCGTCGGTCTGGCTCTTCTTGATGCGCTTGGCCGTCTCCTCGGCGGTCATGGAGATGTTGATGGCGTTGCCGTAGGACTTGCTCATCTTGCGCCCGTCAAGGCCGGGCAGCAGCGGCGTATCGGACAGCAGCGCGTCGACCTCGGGGAACACCTTGCCGTAGCGGTTGTTGAACTTGCGTGCGATGGTGCGGGTGAGCTCGATGTGCGGCAGCTGGTCGCGCCCGACCGGCACCACGTTGCCCTTGCAGAACAGGATGTCGCACGCCTGGTGCACGGGGTAGGTGAGCAAAAGGCCGGTGAGCTCATGACCGCTGGCCTCCATCTCGGCCTTGACGGTGGGGTTGCGCTGCAGCAGGGCCTCGGAGACGAGCGACAAGAACGGCAGCATGAGCTGGTTTGCCGCGGGCACGGCGGAGTGCGTGTAGATCATCGTCTTGTCGGGGTCCAGGCCGCAGGCCAGGTAGTCGATGACCATGTTGTAGACGTTGTCCTGGATGTTATCGGTGCTGTCGCGGTCGGTGATGACCTGGTAGTCGGCGATGAGCACGTTGGTGTGCACGCCCATGTTCTGCAGCTCGACACGGCTCTTGAGCGTGCCGAAGTAGTGGCCGAGGTGCAGGCGGCCGGTGGGGCGGTCGCCGGTGAGCATGGTGTACTTCTCGGGGTGCTGCGGCAGGTCGGCGCGGATCTGGTTGCTGCGCTCGAGGCTGACCTCATAGCTGAGCTCGTTGGGCATGCTGTCTCCTTTTGGGTTAAGTGCCTGGCCGGCATTGTCGGTCTGGGTTGAAGATGAAGGTACCAGAGAAACGGCGTCTCTTGCCGGAATCAACGATGGTTTTCGCCGTGTCGTCCCGCAGGGTCGTTTCCCTTCTTGGGAAGGAGCCCCTCGATATGCTCGAGCCGCTCCTCATGGGCCACGTGCGCCGCGCGTTCCTCGGCGGCGAAAGCGGGGTCTTCGGGCGTGACGGTCTCATCTCGCTGTCGACTCCGGTACCACCGCGACGGCGCTCCTGAGCCTGCTCGTCGACAAGCCGGTGACTATCTACACCACCAACGGCTATGCATGTCGGTTTACGGGCGAGCTTGCTGCTAAGGTGGTGGTAATTGGCGGAGACTTCAACCCCGTTACCTGCTCGCTCACCGGTCCTATGGTTGAGAGCGCGCTGCGCGAGCTGTACTTTGACCGGGCGTTTATAGGTGTCAACGCGGTGGACGAGGACCGCGGTATCATGACGCCAGGTTATCCCGAGGCTATCAAAAAACGTATCGTGATGCAGAATTCCCAGGCGAGTTACGTACTCGCCGATAGCTCCAAGTTCCACGTGTTTTCAAATGTAAAGGTGTGCGACCTGGAGGGCTTTACTGTTATTTCCGACAGGCGCGACTCCAAAATCGGCGAACGCGTCAAAATGATCACGGCCTAGGACACTGGGGCATCGCATCTTGCCCTCAAGTCGTTGCCCACGTAACGAAGCGTGGGGCAAACGTGCGCCCCATTCCTGATTTGGGGACTAGCTTAGTTCGTCGGCTATTTGGTGCTCGTAGAAGGCTTCTACTACGGCGTTAAAGTCGCGGGCGAAGTCTTCCATGGTTCCACGCCAGGTGGCTCGGCCGGGCTTTCCTTGGCCCACATAGGCGGTTTGAATGCCGCAGGCGGGGCTGGGGAAATCGCGCTTGGGATCGTTGCCCACCATAAGGACCTCGTGCGGCTCGAGCCCCATGACCTGCAGCTGCTCTAGATAATATGTGGCATCGGGCTTGCAGCGCGTGGCGTTGCCCATGTGCGTTACGAGCTCGAAGGGCGCGTCTGTCAGCTCGCCCCAGCCCATGCGGCACTCGATGGCCCCTTGGGGAAAGCTGGGGTTGGTGAAGAGCGCGCAGCGCAGCCCCGCGTCCTGTACGGCCTGGAGTGCGTCGTGTGCGCCCGGCATGGCTTTTGCGTTGATCATGTCATCGTTCTTGTACGGCAGAACTTCGTGATCGTAGTAGGTAAACGCCTCGTAGATAAGTGGGTCCGAGAGGCAAATGCCGCACCGGCGCTCGACCTCGGTCTGGTAAAACTCAAGATTGGTGCGATTGTCCGTGCTGCTGCGGCGATTGGCGTTGAGGTCGACCAGGATGGTGCCGAGGCGCGCCATCGTGCCCCCGCGGCTGCGACGTCCGATATCCGCGAGCATCGACGAGACATCCTTAAAATAGCGAAGGATGAACGCGTTGAGGTTGATGCTAAGAAGCGTCTCGTCCATATCGAAAACGACTGCTTTGAGCACGCGGGCACCTTTCTCGAAAAATCGTTCCAGAATCGTATGTCTGGGATACTTTACCCCAAAGCAGTGTGCCTAGCTGCTCATCGTCAACTTGTGGAGACAGTCGTTCACAAGATTGCGAAAAAGTCTCCATACGAGTAAAAAATCGCAGTTCACGCTTGAAATCGAAGCGATTTCCCCGTAATCTATACGGACGTGATTGCATAAGCGTCACATCAGTATCTGTCGGCTCCCGAGTGTTCCTAAACGTTGTGTGCTTGTCGCACCCATCTGTAGGTCCTAGCAATCGGGGCCCCGTAGTTCGAAAGGGGTCCACCTTTGAGTGAGATTCAGAACTCGTCCATTTTCTCTCTTGACGATGTCAACGAGGAGGAGATGAACAACCTCATCGACGGTACGATTACCGACTTTGATGAGGGCGATCTCGTTAACGGCACTGTCGTTAAGATCGAGCATGACGAGGTGCTCGTTGACATCGGATTCAAGTCCGAGGGCGTTATCCCGGTCCGCGAGCTGTCCATCCGCAAGGACGCTAACCCTGCAGACATCGTTGCACTCGGTGATCCCATCGAGGCCCTGGTTCTCCAGAAGGAGGACAAGGACGGTCGTCTGGTCCTGTCCAAGAAGCGTGCCGAGTACGAGCGTGCTTGGAACCGCATCGAGGAGAAGTTCAACTCCGGCGAGAACGTCGAGGGCGAGGTTATCGAGGTTGTCAAGGGCGGCCTGATCCTCGACATCGGCCTGCGCGGCTTCCTGCCCGCTTCCCTCGTCGACCTCCGTCGCGTCAAGGACCTCACCTCCTACATGGGCACCCGCATCGAGGCCCGCGTCATCGAGATGGACCGCAACCGCAACAACGTCGTCCTCTCCCGTCGCGTCGTGCTCGAGGAGTCCCGTAAGGCCGAGCGCTCCGAGATCCTGTCCAAGCTCAAGTCTGGCATGCGTCTCCAGGGCACCGTTTCCTCCATCGTCGACTTCGGCGCCTTCGTCGACCTCGGCGGTATCGACGGCCTCATCCACATCTCCGAGCTCTCCTGGAACCACGTCAACCATCCTTCCGAGGTTGTCAAGGTCGGCCAGGAGGTCGAGGTCGAGGTTCTCGACGTCGACCTCAACCGCGAGCGCATCTCCCTGGGTCTCAAGCAGACCACCGAGGATCCGTGGCGCGCACTGGTCAAGAAGTACCCCGTCGGCGCTATCGTCGAGGGCACGGTGACCAAGCTTGTCCCGTTTGGCGCTTTCGTCGACCTGGGCGAGGGCATCGAGGGCCTGGTGCACATCTCCGAGATGGCCAACAAGCACGTCGATCAGCCCTCTCAGGTCACCCACGTGGGCGACAAGGTTCAGGTCAAGGTCATGGAGATCGACCTCGACCGTCGTCGTATCTCCCTGTCCATGAAGTCCGCTGCTGAGACTCTGGGCGTCGAGATCGAGGTTACCCCGCTGCCTTCCGAGAAGAAGGACGAGGAGACCGACGCCGAGTAAATCGGTTTGACGATCACTTGTTTTAAGGGATCCGTCCGTAATGGACGGGTCCCTTTTTGCATTTACTGCCGAGATGTTCGGTAGTGCCTGCGCGTAACGCTGCTTGGGCTATTCGCTTGCTATTGAGTTGTCGGTGCATGAAAAAACGCCGACATCCCGCCTCGGGGAGGAGGCGGGAACGCACCGAGTAGACGGAGGGGTGCGGAGCGCGGTCGCGTCTCGACTGACGACGTTGCCCATCGGCGTTCCTATTGTACTGCATGACATGGTTCTTGGTTTATCGTGTCGAGCGCTTGTGTTGTGCCGCTGCCTATGCTGACGGTGTGCTACACTCTTGCACTGCTGAGTGGGCCAGACGGTCGCGCGATGTGCTGCTTGCAGCACGCGTGAGGAAAGTCCGGGCTCCAGAGGGCGGGATGCCGGCTAACGGCCGGGCGGAGTGATCCGACGGAAAGCGCCGCAGAAAAGAAGACTCCCACCTGCGCCGCAAGGCGTAAAGGGAAAAGCTGAAACGGTGGTGTAAGAGACCACCAGCGTCGTGGCAACACGGCGGCTTGGCAAGCCCCATCCGGAGCAAGCGCGAATAGGAACGCTATGGGCCGGCCCGGTCCGCGTTCGGGTAGCGTGCGTGGAGCTGCACGGTAACGTGCAGACAAGATAAATGACCGTTCACGACAGAACCCGGCTTACAGGCCCACTTGGCATTTTTGTTACCCTGACAATCGGTACGGCCTTTGCCGTATTATTGAGACTGTTTGTTGCCGCGCATTATTCTGTTGAGGGGCTTTGTTGGACAGCTATTTTACTCTGCAATCGAATATTGAGGCTTCGGGCGAGTTTGTGGACCGCAAGAGCCGGTTTATTGCCCAGCTGGTCCATATTGAGTCCGAGGATGAGGCGAATGCCTTTATCGAGATGGTTCGCAAACGTCATTACGACGCTCGACACAATGTTCCCGCGTGGATTTTGGTCGATGGACGCGAGCGCCAGAGCGATGATGGTGAGCCGAGCCGCACGAGTGGTATGCCGACGCTCGAGGTTTTGCGCGGCGCGGAGCTCAAAAATGTTTGCTGCGTAGTGACGCGCTATTTTGGTGGCACGCTGTTGGGGCCTGGTGGCTTGGTACGCGCCTATACCGCGGCGACGCAGGCGGCGGTGGCCGCGGCTCAGGAGGCCGGGCAGATCGTTGAGATGACGAGCGTCGTGCCGGTTGACGTGCATGTGGCCTATCCGCAGTACGAGCAGGTGCTTCGTTTGGCGCAGGATTCGGGTGCCAAGGTTTCGGATACCGATTACGCGGATGCCGTGACGATTCACTTGGTGTTCAAAGCTGGGGAGCAGGAGCCGTTTTGCGCTAAGATGCGCGAGCTTATGGCGGGGCGTGAGGAGATTGAGGTCGGAGCTCCCAAATTTGCCGAGTTCTAACGGCGACGGCCGGCGTGCTTTTGGATGGATCCTAAGCGCGCCGGCCGTCGTTTTACTGTTGCTGTCGATTACTCGGCGAGCTGCTTTAGCACATCACAGGCGATTTCGACGGCATCGTCGATGCAGCCGGGGCAGCTGCGGAGCGGACCCTTATCCGATCCGATGCCCTTGAGCGTGCCGCAGACGGTCGTCGTGTTCTTCTCGCCAAAACGCTTGGCAATCTCGCGCGACAGCTTGTAGGTCTGGCCTTTGGTCTTGGGGTTCTCCATGCCGTCGCTCATTACAAAGCCCATGATGGCAACAGCGCCCGAGATGGCGCCGCAGGTCTCGGTCATGCCACCCATGCCGGCGCCAAAGCCCTCGGTGAGGGTAAAGGCGGTCTGGGGGTCGAGCCCGACGGCAGGTGCGAGCGTGCAGGCAACGGCCTGGGCGCAGTTAAAGCCACGGGCGTGGTATTCGGCAGCCTGAGCCTGACAGGCGTTGATGTCGAGCTGGGCCGTATCGATTTGCTTCATCGTTGTCTCCTTGTTCACGGTGTACCCGCCTATGGTACCCGTGACGGGGCATGTAATCATCGAGAGCTTCATGTATGCCTCGTTTTTATCTATCGAACAAATGCCCAAGGCTTGAGATAAATACCCCTGATCAATTTGTCCCTTAACCTACCTTGGGGATGGGTTGTGAGGGGTGCGGGGTAGCGGTATCGTGAACCGGATAAAACGTAACCCAGGCAAGGGAGCTAGATATGAGCGAGCAGACCATCGGTACTACATGTGTTCAGGGCGGCTATCACCCGGGAGATGCCGAGCCGCGCCAGGTGCCCATTTACCAGTCCACCACGTGGAAATACGACACGTCGGAGCACATGGGCAAGCTGTTTGACCTGGAGGAGTCTGGTTACTTCTACAGCCGTCTGCAGAACCCCACGTGCGATCTGGTTGCCGCCAAGATCTGCGAGATGGAGGGCGGCACCGCTGCGATGCTCACGAGCTCGGGCATGGCTGCGAACTTCCTCGCGATCTTTAACGTGGCCGGTGCCGGCGATCACGTGGTCGCGAGCTCTGCCATCTATGGCGGTACCTACAACCTGCTCGCCCATACTATGGAGCGCATGGGTCTGACCTGCACGTTCGTCGCACCCGACTGCACCGATGAGGAGCTGGAGGCCGCTTTCCAGCCCAACACCAAGCTCGTCTTTGGCGAGACCATCGCTAACCCCGCGCTTGCCGTGCTCGATATTGAGCGCTTTGCCAAGGCCGCGCACGACCACGGCGTGCCGCTGATGGTCGACAACACCTTCCCGACGCCCGTGATGTGCCGTCCCTTTGAGTGGGGCGCCGACATCGTCACGCATTCCACCACCAAGTACATGGATGGTCACGCGGCCTACCTGGGCGGCGTGATCGTTGATCACGGTCAGTTTGACTGGATGGCCCATGCGGACAAGTTCCCGGGTCTCACCACGCCCGACGAGAGCTACCACGGCGTGACCTATGCCGAGAAGTTCGGCCGCGAGGGCGCCTTTATTACCAAGGCTACCGCGCAGCTCATGCGCGACCTCGGCCCCATGCAGAACCCGCAGGCGGCGTTCTTCCTGAACAGCTCGCTCGAGAGCCTGCACGTGCGTATGCCGCGTCATTGTGAGAACGGCCTGACCGTTGCCAAGTTCCTGCAGAACCATCCCAAGGTGCGCTTTGTGAGCTATCCGGGCCTGGAGGGCGACAAGTACTACGACATCGCTCAGAAGTACATGCCCAACGGTACCTGCGGCGTTGTGAGCTTTGGCTTTAACGGTGGTCGCGCGGCGGCCGAGACCTTTATGAAGAGCCTCAAGCTCGCCCAGATCGCCACGCACGTGGCCGACGCCCGCACTTGCTGCCTGCATCCCGCTAATGCCACGCATCGTCAGATGAACGATGAGGAGCTCATCGCCTGTGGCATCTCCGCCGACATGGTGCGCATGTCGTGCGGTCTCGAGGACACGGCCGATTTGATTGCCGACCTTGAGCAGGCGCTCGAGCAGTGCTAGGCTAGCGTTCGTGTAAGGTGCCGATGCCGGCAGAAAGCTTCGGTGACCTTTCGTTCCGATTCCGTAGGCGGGACCCCAATCGCGGCTGTTTGCAGGCGATTGGGGCCCCGTTTTTGCGTTGCGCCACTCGAAAGGATGGATATGGAGAAAACTGCAGAGCAGCTGCGCCGCGAGCACATTGCCCTAGAGGGCGACACCCATGGCAAGAACAAGTGGGCGATTCTGTTCACCGTGCTCATCATGACGTTTATGGTGTGTCTGGATTCGACCGTCGTGACCGTGGCGCTGCCCGTGATGCAAAAGGAGCTGGGCGTGGGCCTCGATCGCATTCAGCTGGTAAGCTCGGTGTATCTGCTTGCGACTTGCGTGGCTATGTTGCCGTTTGGCCGCTTGGGCGACGTGCGCGGCAAGGTGAATGTGTTCCAGTTGGGCGTCATCGTCTTTTCGGTCGGTTCGCTGCTGTGTGGCCTTTCGGCCTCGCTCGAGGTTCTTATCCTGGCACGCATTGTTCAGGGCGTCGGTTGCGCGGCGGCCATGGCTAACAACATGGGTATCATCACCGAGTCGTTTCCGGCACGCGAACGAGGCCGTGCCATGGGTATTCTCGCGACCTTTGTGGCCCTTGGCATGATGTGTGGCCCCGTGCTCGGCGGCATGCTGGTGGCAAGCTTTCCCTGGGAGAGCATCTTCCTCATCAACCTGCCCATTGGCGTGATCTCGTTTATCGTGGGACTCTACACGCTACCGCATGTTAGGCCGGAGGCCGGCGAGCGCCCCATGTCCCTGATCGAGGCCGTTCGTCGCTGCTTTGCAAATTCGGCCTTCACCATCAACCTTGCCTGCATGCTCATCGTGTTCGTTGGTATTGGCGCATCCGAGTTTATCCTGCCGTTCTATTTTCAGGACGCCCATGGCTTTGGTTCCGACATTTCCGGATTGCTCTTTTTGGCGCTGCCGATGGTGAATGCCTTTATCGGACCGCTTTCGGGTACGGTTTCGGACCGTGTTGGCTGCGAGGGTCCCACGGCGGTCGGCCTGGGCGTGTATGTATGCGGTCTCTTTGCAGTAAGCACGCTCGACGAGCACTCTTCTATCCCTGTGATCGTGTGCTGCGTAGCATTTATGTCCTGCGGTACGTCGATTTTCCAGAGTCCCAACAACTCGTTGTATATGGGGTCGGCTCCGCGCGAGGCACTTGGTTTTGCGGGCAGCTTGGGCAGTTTGGCGCGCTATGCCGGCATGGCACTCGGCATTACGGCGGCGTCGCATATCCTGTATGGGCAGATGAGCGTGGCGATGGGCGAGGCCGTGACCAGTTTTGTTGCAGGCCGTCCGGATGTATTCCTATTCGGCTTTCGCTCGGTGTTCTACGTACTCATGGCTGTGGCCGCTGTGGGCTTTGCGCTTGCCACGGTGCGTTTGGTGAAGATGCGCGCCCGCCATTAGCGTGTTGGGAGGCTGTCTGCCACGATTCGCGCCGTCCCAAAAAGACTGGTTTGTGGTGCGATGCGGCTTGTGGGGCGAGCGGGGTCGGTCCGTGGTAGACTATCGAACAACGTTTATTAATCGCGCGGTATCGTTGCCGTGAGAAGGGGTTGCGCCATGCAGGAGCTTGAGGAGCGTATTCGCCATGACGGTATCGTAAAGGCCGGTAACGTCCTTAAGGTTGATGCTTTCCTCAACCACCAGTGCGACGTTGAGCTGTTCGACCACATGGGCGCCGAGTGGGCCCGTCTGTTCGAGGGCGTCGAGATCAACAAGATCCTGACGATCGAGGCTTCGGGCATTGGCATGGCATGCATTGCAGCCCAGCATTTTGGCGGCGTGCCGGTGGTCTTTGCCAAGAAGGCGCAGTCCATCAACCTCGACGGCGAGCAGTATGCCACGACCATCTACTCCTTTACCAAGCAGAAGGAGTACCCGGTCATCGTTGGCAAGCGTTTCCTGTCCGAGGGCGACAAGGTCCTGATCATCGACGACTTTTTGGCCAACGGCTGCGCGCTCGAGGGTCTTATCAAGATCTGCGAGGCTGCGGGTGCCGAGGTGTCCGGTATTGGCATTGCAGTGGAGAAGGGCTTCCAGGGCGGTGGCGATAAACTCCGCGAGCGCGGCTTCCGCGTTGAAAGCCTGGCCCGTATCGCCGATATGGACTGCGAGACCGGCGAGATCACCTTCGCCTAAGCGCGCAACACAAGCGATTGGTATGCGATGTGACAAAGGGACTTTCCCTTTGTCACATTTTTTGTATGAGGGGAGGTGTTGATATGGATGAGAACACGATGGGATGGCGTGAGTATGCGCGCTATGCCGAGATGTCGGTCGAGGAGCTGGCGCGCGATTGCGAGGTGCAGGTGTTTCGTGCGACGGGTCCGGGCGGACAGGGCGTGAACACGACGGACTCGGCGGTACGCATGAAACATATCCCTTCGGGGATTGTCGTGATGGCGCGCGAGAGCCGCAGTCAGTTCCAAAACCGTAGCAGCTGCCTACGTAAGCTGCGCGCTGAGCTTGAGCGTCGCGGGCGTCCGCCGCGCCGCCGCGTCAAGACCAAAGTGCCACAGCGATCGCGCCAGCGCAGGCTCAACGACAAACACTTCAATGCGATTAAAAAGGCCAACCGTCGCAAGCTGGGCGGGGAGGAATGATCTTATCAATAAGTTGCGGTGAAATAGGGACTGTTTTGCGGCTTTAGATGCATAAACAGTCCCTATTTCACCGCAACTTAGGTGGGGTTAGCGGGTGGGGTGCCAGACGTGGAGGGCTCCGCCGAGGACGTCGACCTCGATGCGCGAGGCGACGATGGGCTCGCCGTCGGCCTGGATGGGATAGTCGGGCTCCTCAAAGGTGAGCTCGGCATGGCGACAGCGGCGCATGCGAACCGGTGGCAGCTTGGTATGGTGGCCATCTTTGGCCGAAAGGAACATGGGAAGCGCGACCGCGCGCGGAACGGGGCCGCAGGCGTAGCAGACGTCGAGTATGCCGTCGCACGGGTCGGCGTTGGGACAGATGCGATAGCCCGAACCATAGGTGGGTCCCAGCTGGATGGCCATGATGATCGCCCGCACGCGCTCGGCGGGCGCGCCATCAAAGCTGATGGTCATGGGGTAGTTGCGATAGCGTAGGCCAAACTGCTCAAGTCCCGAGAGAGTGTAGAGCGGAGCGCCCGTCAAGCCCGTCTTTTTGCGCAGCTTGGTGGTGCCCAGGCCGATGGCGGCATCGATGCCGACCGAAAGTGTCTGGTCGTAGTACTCAACGGTAGCCTCGCCGCTGCCGCTCGCAGGGCTCCACGAGCGAATGCGCCCGATGTCCTGACGCTGCAGCTCGCAGGTGAGCAGCGCGCCAAAATCCTTGCCGGAGAAATCGTCGATGCCGAGCGTTTGGGCAAAATCGTTGCCGGAGCCCACGGGCAGGACGGCAAGGGCGGGGCGGGTGCCCTCCTCTTGCGTCATAAGCCCGTTGACGACCTCGTGAATCACGCCGTCGCCGCCAAGGGCGATAACGGTGCGATAGTCCTGAGCCTGTGCGGCCAGCTCCTTGGCGTGTCCCATGCGCTCGGTCAGCACCAGGTCAAACTGGGATGCGCGCGCGGTCATATCCAAAAAGCGTTGCAGGCGCTCGGCAACTTCGCGCGCCGCACCCGACTGGGCGGCTGGGTTGGCGATGATGAGCGTGCGGGCAAAATCAGTTGCATGCATGGGGCGACTCCCGGCGTATGACGTGACGGTGCGGTCGCGCTCAGGTCGAATTGCCCCCGATTGTGGCTGCACGGCGAATACTAACGTCTACTCTATCAGGTCGTTGTGGCGCTCGATGGCATCCGCTACCGTACCGCCCTCATCCACAATAAGCGAACGGCGCTTGGGTGAGATGATGCGCTGGGCGGGGTACACGCCGCGGTGTCCGCCGGTTAGGTAGCTGATAAAGGCCACGATGACAAAGAACCCGGCGGCCGTGCCGTGGAACAGGTCGATGGCCATCATGCAGGTGGTGATGGGCACGTTAAGGCCGGCGCAGAATACACCGAGCATGCCCAGCGCCGCCAGAAAGCTGGGGTCGATTCCGACGAGGCAACCGATCCAGCCGCCGAGTGCCGCACCGATGCCAAACAGGGGCGTGACCTCGCCGCCTTGGAAGCCCGCGCCCAGGGTGAGCGCTGTGACGACCAACTTGATGACTGCGTCCGCCAGGGTGGTGTTGCCGGCAAATCCAGCGCCGGAAAGCCACGTGGAAAGGCCGGCGTAGTCCCAAGCGTCGAGGAGGGCATAGGCGGCCAAAACCACGAGTGCGCCTATAAGTGCGCGAACGAGGTAATTGGTGATAAAGCGACCGTACAGGCTCTTGACGGTTCGAACCGACCAGGCAAAGAGGCGTGCCGCCAGACCGAAGATGATGGCGCTGATAACAACGATGACGACTGTCTTGGGCGTCATGGCGGGAACGCTGGCGATGACATTCGCCTCGTACTCGGTACCCAGGGCGAGTGATGTAAAGTAGCCGGTAAACGAGGCGACCAGACAGTAGATGCCCGCGGTGTAGTCGATCTTGCCGATAAAGCACATCTCCATGCCAAAGAAAGCTCCGGCAAGGGGCGAGCCGAATACGGCGCCAAAGGCCGACGAGATGCCGGCGAGCATGAGGTCGTGGTGATCATGCTTTTTGAGGTGGGCGAGGCTCGAGATGTTGCTGGCGATGGTGCCGCCAATCTGAACCGCGGCTCCCTCGCGACCGGCCGATCCGCCCGTTAGGTGCGTGAGCGTGGAGCAGACGAAGGTGAGGACGGCCATGCGCATATGGATGAGGCGTGTGCCCAGAGCGGAGTCGATGACCAGGTTGTTACCGCGTTTGGCGGCAAGACCGTGGTTTTTGTACACCCATGCGGTGGCAACGCCCACAACGGGAAGCAGTGCGTAAATCCACGCATGGTGTTCGCGATAGTCGGTGGCGATATTCAACGAGGCCAAAAACGCCCAAGCGGCGACGCCCATGGCGAGCGAGACGATGACGACGAGTACGAGCAACTTGGCGCTCGCGAGTAGGTTGCGGGCGTTGCGGCGCGTGTCGGCAGCCAAGAGCTGCTCGGAGCGGGTGAGCTGATGCCTGCCTGCCATGATGACGTCGCTCAGGGAGAAAAAGCCGCCGTCGTCGAGCGGCTGGGAATGATCCTGAGCCTCGTTTGCGCTTTCGGGTTTGTCGTTATGAGCCATACGTTCCTCTTTTAGGTTGCAACGCAAGCATTATAGAACGCGGTAAACGCGACGAGCCGGTGGCTTGGTTTCCATTCTGTTTCGCGGCTTGCGGCCGACAGGTGTATTTGCGGGTACAGGCCAAATCGCGGTCGCGCGTCGGGGATTATACTGAGACAAGTATAAAGAATCGGCGCTCCTGTTGTGCGCCGTGGCATTAAGAGGTGCATATGGCAGAGAAACTCATTCCGCTGGAGGACGCGCAGTCGATTGTTCTGTCGCACGTTGCTCCGACCAATCTCGTAGAGATTCCCGTGTGGCAGGCGGCTGGTTTTCCCTTGGCCGAGGATGCTGTGGCCGATATCGACATTTCGCCGTTTGCCAACAGCGCTATGGACGGATATGCCGTGCGCTCGGCGGACTTGGCGCAGGCGTCTGGTGAGACGCCGGTGACGCTCGACGTTATCGGACACGAGGCTGCGGGCCATGTGTTTGAGGGTGCTCTTGGCCCGGGCGAGACGGTCCGCATTATGACAGGCGCGCCGGTGCCCGAGGGTGCCGACGCCGTAGTGAAATACGAGATCGTCGAGGTGCTTGACGGCGATGGCAACGAGGGCTCGCACGTCCGCTTCTCGGCGCCGGCCAAGGTGGGGGAGAACGTTCGCTCTGCCGCCGAGGAGGCCCATGCCGGCGATGTTGTGATACACGCCGGCGAGGTCGTGGCTCCGGCGGGCGCGGGCCTGCTGGCAAGCGCCGGTTACGCGAGCGTGAAGGTGCACGCTGCCCCACGTGTGGGCATCATCTCGCTGGGCACGGAATTGGTCGCACCGAGTAAGGTACCGGCGCGCGGTCAGATTCGTGATTCCAACTCGTCGGCGTTGATGGCCGAAGCACTTGATGCCGGCGCCGAGCCCGTGTTCTACGGCATTGCGCCCGATGATGAGCAGGCGATTGCCGAGCTCGTGCATCGCGCGGTGCAAGAGTGCGATTTTGTCATTACGAGCGGAGGCGCCTCGGCGGGCGATTACGACTATGTGACGGCACTCGTCCGGCGCGAGGGCGAGGTGCTGTTCGATCGCATCTCGATGCGTCCGGGCAAGGCCATCACGTTTGGCTTGCTCGGGGGTAAGCCCTACCTGGGGCTTTCAGGCAATCCGGCTGCGGCGTATGTGGGCTTTGAGATGCTCGCCCGTCCGGCGATTCGCAAGATGCGCGGCTTTGCCGAGGGTCCGCGTCCCGTGCAGCAGGCGACGCTCACACACGGTGTGAAAAAGCGCCAGGACCGACGCTTCTTCGATCGCGCCACGGTTTTGCGCGACCCCAAGACCGGTGAGCTGATGGTGACCGAGGCCAAGACGCAGAATTCGGCGCTGCTCGGCACGATGCAGCGGGCCAACTGCCTGCTGCGTATTGACGAAGGACCGTGCGAGCTCAAGGCGGGAGATGTCGTGGACGTTGTTCGCGTCGACCTGCCCGAGGGCACCGTGTTGTAGGAGGAATGCTGTGGAGTTGAAGATATCGATTGTGACGTGCTCGGACACGCGTGATCTTGCCCAGGACGAGGCTGGAGCCGCACTCGAGGAACTTATCGAGGCACAGGGCTGGACGGTCGCCTCACATGTGGTCGTGCGCGATGACGTCAGCGAGATTGGTGATGCCATTGTGGAAGCCGCCGATGAGTGCCACGCCAATGTCGTGCTCACCTGCGGCGGCACGGGGCTTTCGATGCGCGATGTGACGCCCGAGGCGACGCGTGCCGTCTGCGACCGCGATGTGCCGGGTATTGCAGAGGCGATTCGCGCGTACTCCATGACCAAGACGCGCCGCGCCATGCTCTCGCGCGCTATTTGCATGCAACGAGGTCATACACTTGTCGTTAACTTTCCCGGTTCTACGAAGGCCGCCCGCGAAAGCTGGGAGGCCATAGCAGACCAGCTGGAGCATGCGGCTCAGATGACAGCGGGCGGCGGACATACCAACTAAGCGGTTTACCTGCGGCGGGGCGACCTGAACGGCTGCTCCGCCTTTGTTTTCCACCGAAGCGACACCGAGGTGCACGGTAACTTGAAACTATATTCTCTGGAGAGAATAATTTCTCATAATCATTATTCGCGCAGAAGTATAATCTGATTGCAGATTAAAGCCCGCGGTGGGGTACCCGGGCACAAGATCCGAAAGGGTTGAATATGTTCGATATGGTTTCACGCCGCGGTTTTGTCTCGCTTTCTGCTGCCGCCGGCCTTGGCCTTGCCGGCTGCTCGGGCAACAAGACGTCCGAGCCCGCTGGTTCCGATGCCGGCTCCGCCAAGCCTCCCTCTAAGAAGAAGGCTGTCGATCTGCAGGTTTTCGCTGCTAACTCCCTCGAGAAGGCCCTTCCCGAGGTCCAAGAGCTCTACACCGACCAGACCGGCACCACCTTTGCCGACACGCAGTTTAAGGCGTCTGGCGACCTTGTCGAGCAGATGCGCGCCGGTGCCGCCGTCGACGTGCTCATCACGGCTTCCAAGGGCACCATGGACGACGCCGAGGCCGCCGGGCTCGTCGACGCCGACACCCGTGAGGATATGTTCGTCAACGACCTCGTGATCATTCGCGCCGAGGGCTCCGACACCAAGGTCGAGGCCATCGCCGACGTCGCGAATCTGGACGGCAAGATTGCCATCGGCGACGCCAAGACCGTTCCCGCCGGAAAGTACGCCAACCAGGCTCTGGCCTCCGTGGGCCTCTACACCGGCACCGAGGGCGACGACGGCGAGTATACTCCCGAGATCGCCGACAAGGTCGCGCTGGCCGATAAAGTGGGCACCGCAGCTGCCTATGTGTCCACAGGCGACTGCGTGGCCGGTTTTGTCTACAGCTCCGACATCTTCCGCTACGACGGCATTGAGGAGGCCTTTGTGTGCCCCGAGGATTCGCACAAGCCCATTGTGTATCCGGGCGCTGTCGCCGAGAGCTCCGAGCATGCCGACGAAGCCAAGGCGTTCATCGATTTCTGCCTGACCAACAAGAAGGCTCAGAAGATTTGGGCTAAGTACGGCTTTGAGCTTTCCGCGTAGTGCGGCTTGGCGCGATAATTCCATCGTTTTGTGTTTCACTCCGTCCTTGTATTCGCTTGGAGCTTTTCGTGCTTAATAGATTCCGCATGCTTGTCGCCTGTGCTTTGACCTTGACGCTTTGCTGGGTGCCGGGATTTGCGTTTGCTGGGGACGCTGAGGACGGGGCCCAGGTTGCTGCGACCGCTCATGGGCTTTCCTATGGGATCGAGGGTTTTGAGCGGCTGGCCAAGGGGACTGCTCGTGCCATGGAGGGCCAGCCTGAGGGCTACCGGTTTCCCGTTGACGAGGACGTGGACCTTGTGGTGGCGCCTGCTGCCGATCGCGTTGTGGTGTGGATATCGCCCAAGGCGGTCGAGAAGTATGGATTGGATCCGCAGGACAACGAGTGCGTATCGGGTCTCAAGGCCCTCGTCTGTAAGCTCGACAGCGCAAACTGCATGGGAGGTGCGCAGCTGGGGGACGTGGATCTTCCTTGGTATGTCACGGCGGAAACAACGTTTGATTCCGGCGGGTATACCTATGGCTTTGACGAGCGCAGTGCGGATGGGGACCGCTATGTGGTGATTGCATCAGCCTCGGGTGATGCCAAGGGCGGCGCGCGTTGGCTTGATAGCGCTCAAATGGTAGAAGCATCGTCTGTCGTATTGCGGGATGAGCAGGGGCCCTGGACCTCTCTGACCTCCTTTTTGTGCGACATCGACTATCGCCCGTTTTGGGTGTCCATAAAAACGAGCGGCCTTGCCCTGCTGATCTCCCTTGCGCTGGGCCTGTTCGCCGCGTGGAAGACTATGGGTACCTCGAGTCGCATCAAGGGCCTGCTCGACTCGGTCTTTACCATCCCTATGGTGTTGCCGCCCACGGTCTGCGGCTTTTTGCTGCTTATGCTGTTTGGTCGCTCGACCGGGGTGGGCCAGTGGCTGATTGCGCACGGCGTCTCGATTGTCTTTACGTGGCCGGCGGCGGTGATCTCTGCCGTGGTGGTATCGTTCCCCCTGGTCTATCGAACGGCTCTCGGTGCCTTTGAGGGCCTCGACACGCAAATGCTCGATGCGGCGCGCACGTTGGGCTGGTCCGAGCGTCGCATCTTTGCCAAGCTTATGATGCCGCTTGGGTGGCCTTCTATTGCCGCTGGTACGGTCCTCGCCTTTGCCCGCGCGATGGGAGAGTTTGGCTGCACGCTGTTCTTTGCGGGCAACTACGCCGGCATTACGCAGACCATCCCCATTGCGATTTACTTTGAGTGGATGGGCGGCAACACCTCGGTGGCCCTCTTTTGGGTCGCCGTTGTGATTGCGTTCAGTTTCCTGGTCATCCTATTCATCAACATGTACACGGCGCATTCGCAAAAGTATCGCGAGCGGGGCCTTTCCCGTGCGGAGCGCAAGCGGATCAAAGATCTTGCCGGACAGGGCGATTCGCTCGACCCGGCGGGCGGCGATGCCTTGCGTATCGATCGCGGGGCGCTGGCCGAGCTCATGCGCGATGATGCCGCTTTGCAGGGAGGTCGATAGGCCATGTCGCTCGTTCTGGATATCAAAAAGCGCTATCCCGGGTTTATGCTCGACATGCAGCTTGAGGCCGGCGAGGATCGTGTGGCGCTGCTCGGTGCCTCGGGTTGCGGCAAGAGCTGTACGCTGCGCTGCATCGCCGGCGTGGAGACGCCCGACGAGGGCAAGATCGTCGTCAACGGCGTGACCTTTTTTGACTCGGCGGCGGGCATCAACCTGTCGCCCCAGGAGCGAAAATGCGCCCTGCTGTTCCAAAACTATCAGCTGTTTCCCAACATGACGGTGGCCGATAACGTATGCGCCGGTGTAAAGGATGCGGGCGACGCCGCCGCGCGCAAAAAGCTCGCCGAGCGCTATCTGGGCATTTTCGGTCTGTCCGATTTTGCCGACCGCTATCCCGCGCGACTCTCGGGCGGGCAGCAACAACGTGTGGCGCTTGCCCGCATGGTGGCGGCGCATCCGGGCATTTTTATGTTCGACGAGCCCATGAGCGCACTCGATTCCTATCTTAAGAGCGCCCTCGAACAGAACATGCTCGACCTGTTCGATGTATGCAACCGCACCGTGCTCTACGTGAGCCACGACATCGACGAAGCGTGCCGCCTGTGCGGGCGCATCTGCGTGATGCACGACGGGCATGTGGAGGAGATCGGCTCCGTCGAGGACGTGGTCCGCCGTCCGCAGACGCTGGCGGCACTGCGCCTGACGGGCTGCAAGAACACAAGCCGGGCGCGCAAGATCGGCGACGAAGAAGTTGAGGCCCTCGACTGGGGCATGACCTTTAACGTGGGTCGCGAGGTTCCCGATAATGCAGCGTACCTGGGCATTCGCGCAAGCTACTTCCATGTTGACAATCGCGCGGAGCGCGGTCGCAACAGCTACGATTTGCACGTGGCCCGTGTGAGCGATTCGCGCTTTGAGCGGCTGGTGCTGCTGGACGTGCCGCGCGTCGATGCGCCCACGCGTCTGCAGTGGAAGGTCAACAAAGTGGGCATGCCTGTCGATGAGCTGCCGCAAGCAGGTGAGACGCTGCGCATGCATTTTGATGCCAGCAGGATCCATTTGGTTTGTCGATAATGTGACAAAGGGACAGTCCTTTTGTCACATGTGAGGGAGGATGCCGAGGTTGGCATTGGTATCGACATCGGTTCGACGGCCGCGAAGGCCGCGGTGGTGAAAAACGGATGGCGCCATTGCGTGGACCTGTGTCATGCCGTCGGGCTGCTCGTCGGTCGATGCGGCCATTTGCGCACAGACGCTCGCGTAGGGGGCTTGCGATAAGTCGCCCGCTCTCGGCGCCGCCATGCGTATACTGGGAGGAACTGATTGACCTATGAGAGGAGGAATCGATGGCTGGTGAACTCGTGAAGCTCACGCAGATGACCGCTGCCTCTGGTTGAGCCGCTAAGTTGGCTCCTGGAGCCCTCGCCCAGGTCCTGGGCGACTTACCCAATGTGCATAACGACAACCTGCTCGTGGGGTTCGATACCTCCGACGATGCGAGCGTCTTTCGCGTTGACGATAACTTGGGCCTCGTGCAGTCCATCGACTTCTTCCCGCCGATGGTCGACGACCCGTTCTTGTTTGGCCAAATCGCCGCGGCCAACTCGCTGTCGGACATCTACGCCATGGGCGGGCGGCCGAGCCACGCCATGAACCTGCTCTGCATACCCAGTTGTCTGGGCGTTGAGATTGCCGGCCAGATTCTGGCGGGCGGTGCCGACAAGTGCGTCGAGGCGGGCTGCTCCATCGCGGGCGGTCACACCATCAACGACGACGAGCCCAAGTACGGCCTGTCCGTGAGCGGTTTTGTCGCGCTCGACCGCATGCTCGCCAACAGCGGCGCACGCGTGGGCGATGTTCTGCTGCTGACTAAGGCGATCGGCTCGGGCATCATCACCACGGCCATTAAGGGCGAGCTCATCGAGCAGGACGAGGCCAGCCGGATGTTTGATTCTATGCGCGCCCTTAACGAGGCCCCGATTCGTCTGGCCGAGGGACTCGAGCTTCACGGCTGCACTGACATTACGGGCTTTGGCCTGATCGGGCATGCGTGCGAGATGGCCGAGGGCTCGGGCGTGCAGATTGAGCTTGAGTCGGGGGCGGTGCCGCTCTTTGACCAGGTGCTCGACATGGCGCGTCTAGGCATTATCCCCGCGGGCTCCTACCGCAACCAGGACTTCTTTGGCCCGCGTGTGGCTGCCGACGAGGACCTGGAGCCGGGCATGTTGGATGCGCTGTACGATCCGCAGACCTCGGGCGGCCTGCTTATCGCGGCATCTGCTGCCGATGTGGATGAGCTTGCGCGTCGTCTGCATGCCGAAGGTCGCGTTGCCGCCACAATCGGCCGCGTGTGCGAGGCGGAGCCGGGCGGTCCTGCCGTCCGCGTTGTGCATTAAGGAAACCGTTTATGCGACCGTCCGTTGTTCTGGGCGGTCCCTTTTGAAAGGATTTGCTATGTCTACCAAGATTGAAGTCAATGCCATGGGCGATGCCTGCCCGCTGCCCGTCGTCAAGACGCTTAAGGCACTCAAACAGCTTGATGGCGAGGGCGCCGTGGTGACCTCGGTCGACAATGAGACCGCCGTCAAGAACATTTCCAAGATGGCGCAGGAGAAGGGCTGCACGGCCTCGGTCGAGAAGATCTCGGACGCCGAGTGGCACGTGACCGTCGCGACCGCCGGTGCCGTGGCCGTTGCGGATCCCGAGCAGGACGGTGCCGCTTTCTGTGATGCCAGCGCCGGCAAGGGCAAACTCGTCATTTCCGTCTACACCGACTGCATGGGCCGTGGCGACGATGAGCTGGGCCACAAGCTCATGAAGGCCTTTATCTTTGCCGTGACGCAGCAGGAGGAGCTGCCCGCGACCATGCTGTTCTACAACGGCGGTGCCAAGCTCACCGTCGAGGGCTCTCCGGTACTCGACGACCTGAAGTGTCTGGCCGAGCAGGGCGTCGAGATTCTCACCTGCGGTACCTGCTTGGACCACTTTGGCATTAAAGACCAGCTTGCGGTGGGCGAGGTCACCAACATGTACGTGATCGTGGAGAAGATGGAGCAGGCCGTGCGCGTTGTGCGCCCGTAGCGTATTGGTTGGAGTTGCCATGAGGGAGAAGCGCCCGGCGCTTGTCATCACGTTTCCCACCACGGCGGCCGCCATGGGCTGTGAGTCCCTGTGCATCGAGCGCGGCCTTCCCGGGCGTACGATTCCCGTGCCCGGGGAGGTCGCTGCCGGCTGCGGCCTGGCGTGGAAGGCGTCGCCTGCTGATGAGGAGCTGCTGCGCGGCGAGCTTGCCGCGGCGGGCGTTTCCACCGAGGGCTATACCTTGATCGATATGTGGGAGGTCGTGCGATGATCTACCTGGATAACGCGGCGACGACCATGCACAAGCCGCAGGCGGTCATCGATGCCGTGACGCAGGCGATGTGTTCGCTCGGCAATGCCGGGCGCGGCGCCACGTCGGGTGCCCTCGATGCCGCTCGTACGATTCACGCTTGCCGTGCCAAGCTTGCGCGCTTGCTGGGTTGCCCGCGTGCTGACCATGTTTGTTTTACGCCCAACTCCACTGCGGCGCTCAACGCCGCCATCAATGGCGTGGTGCGCCCCGGCGACCGTGTGGTCACAACGGTGCTCGAGCACAACTCCGTGCTACGTCCGCTCAATCGCCTAGCGACGGAGCAGGGTGTGACCGTTGATCATGCGGGCTGCGACGCGAACGGCGTGCTCGACTACGACGAGCTCGAGCGGTTGGTCACGCCCGGTACGCGCGCCGTGGTGGTGACGCATGCTTCCAATGTGACCGGCAACGCGGTCGACGTTTCGCGTGTTGCTGCCATCGCCCATGCGGCCGGCGCGCTGATGATCGTCGATGCCTCTCAGTCTGCCGGTACGGCGCATATCGATATGCAAGCCATGGGGCTCGACGTCGTGTGCTTTACCGGCCACAAGGGGCTCATGGGACCCCAAGGCACCGGCGGCCTGGCCGTGGCGGAGGGCATTGACGTGGCTCCGTGGGCCATGGGCGGCACGGGCGTGCACAGCTTCGAGCCACTGCAGCCGCTTGAGTGGCCCACGCGCCTTGAGGCGGGCACGCTCAACGGCCATGGCATCGCGGGTCTTTCCGCTGGCCTCGACTTTATCGAGGCCCAGGGTGGGTTCGAGGCGATTGCTGCCCACGAGCGTGTGCTCGCTGATCGCTTCCTTGCCGGTGTGCGCAAGATTCCGGGGATTAAGCTCTACGGTGCCTTCGACCAGTCGACGCGCTCTGCGATTGTGTCGCTCAACGTAGCCGATATCGATTCGGCCGAGATTTCGGACGCGCTCATGCAAGGGTGGGGGATTGCGACGCGCCCCGGTGCCCATTGTGCTCCGCTCATGCACCGCGCGCTCGGGACCGAACGCCAGGGTGTCGTTCGCTTCTCGTTTGGGTATTTCAACACGGACGAGGAAGTCGACACTGCGATTGACGCTTTGCGCGATTTAGCCTGCTAGACCGTTTATACTTGCGGGACGGGTGTTTTTGCCCGTCCCGTTTTTGTTTCGACCCGAAAGGTGTGCCTATGGCCTCATCCGCTCCGCGCGGCCTGCGCTCCGACCATGTCGTTACCGTCGGCATTGCGCTGTTCTCGATGCTCTTTGGCGCCGGTAACCTCATCATTCCGCCGTTGCTGGCACTTCAGGCCGGTACCGCCACGCCGCTTGCCATGATCGGCTTTTTGATTGCCGCTATCGGTCTGCCTGTTATGGGATTTATCGCCGTCGCGCTCGCCGGCACGGCCCGCGATCTGGCTGGGCGCGTGCATCCTAAGTTTGGCGAGTTCTTTGTTGCGGCGGTGTATCTGGCCATCGGCCCGTGCCTGGCTATTCCGCGCACGAGCTCCACGGCCTTCGAGATGCTGGTTCCGCTGCTGCCCGAGGACGTCTCGCTCGGCACGGCTCGCCTGGTGTTTGCCGTTGGCTTCTTTGTCGTCGCGTTCGCGCTCACGCTGCGTCCGGGCGTTATCACGCGCGTGCTCGGGCGCATTACGGGTCCCGCGCTCATTGCTCTCATCGTGCTGGTCGTGGGTGCCGCCGTGATCTCGCCGCTGGGACCGGCTGCCGCGCCGCAAGCTCCCTACGATACAGGCGCTGCCGTGCAGGGCTTTCTGACTGGCTATCAGACCATGGACCTGCTCGCGTCGCTCGCCTTCGGCATCATCATCGCCGAGACCATCCACGAGTTGGGTGTTACCGATGACAAGCGCGTGGCCTTCGAGATTTCGCGTTCCGGTGCGATCGCCGGCGTTCTCATGGCCATCATCTACTGCGGCTTGGGCCTTGCCGGTATGCAGCTCGGCACGGTTATGCCCGATGTCACCAACGGCGCCGCCATCCTTGCCCGTTCGGCCTCTATGCACTTTGGTCTTGTCGGCACGGTCGTGGTCTTTGCGATTTTTTTCCTCGCCTGCATGAACGTGTGCATCGGCCTTATCAGTTGCTGCTCGCGCTACTTCTGCAAGACGTATGTGGTCGAAGGGGGAGCGGAGGCCTCCGAGGAGGCCATGCGCCGTCCCTTTGCGGTTCTCGCCTTTGTGTTCGCGGCGTTTTCGTGCGTGCTTTCCAACGTGGGCCTCGACGTGATCCTCATGTTCTCGGTGCCCATGCTCAACGCCTTGTATCCCGTTGCCATCGTGCTGGTACTGATGGGCCTGGTGCACGTCTTTTGCGACGCTCATCCGCAGGTGTGGGTCTGGGTCGGCGGCGTGGTTGCTGTGCAGAGTGTGATCACCTCGGTCCGCGATGCGTTCTTTGTGGGTACGTGGCTGCCGTTCGATGCGCTGCCGCTGGCGGATATTGGAGCCGCGTGGGCGCCGGTCGCCGTGGTTGCATTTGTGATTGGCCTGCTCCATAGCCAGTTTGTCGCACATTCGAGGAGCTAGGGTTTCTACGCTTGCACAGGCGGGGAGTCTCCCGTATAATTTCCTTCGCTTTGGGACACGCAAGGTTTAGACCTTAGCTGCTCAACACCTTCGGGACGTGGCGCAGTTTGGTAGCGCGCCTGCTTTGGGAGCAGGATGTCGCAGGTTCAAATCCTGTCGTCCCGACCATATCTTGCGGGCGTAGTTCAATGGTAGAACCCCAGCCTTCCAAGCTGATGACGCGGGTTCGATTCCCGTCGCCCGCTCCATAGGATATCTTTAACGGCTTTGGCTCCTTTTGGTGCCAGAGCCGTTTTCATATACATGCCGGGGACCCCACATCCCCTCCTAAGTTGCGGTGAAATAGTTCCTGGATGGGGGTGCGGACAGAAAGTTGGACCGTGAAGCGGTCCGGACTGGAGGTTCGCATGTACAGCAGGGAGAAGGTCGAGCTCTTCCTCCTGGCGACGGAGGACGGCATGGGGCCGACCGCCGCCGCGAAGTTCGCG
>JAXJKV010000043.1:0-7753 GCA_036297525.1 Collinsella sp. | reverse complement strand
TCACCTCAATGGTCCTCCTAACGCCGGCGTGTTGGCACCACCAGCGTAGTGGCGGCGGGGAGGCACGGTGGCCATTATTCGGTGACCGGGATTGGTCAAAATCGTTTGACTATTAGCGGCTAAAATCGCCCGGCGCTAACAATGAAAAAGGGCAACGCAAAACGACAATGACTCCGGAGGTCGAAGACCGACTTGTTTCATTTGTGAAAGAGCGTTCACGGGGACTGAGCGAGTTTGACATCAGTTGGTATGGTGGAGAGCCGCTGCTACAAGTCGATAGAATTCAGCGACTCACAGAGCGTATAAAGGGGGTCCTTAATCCGGAGTGTTCCTATGCAGCATCCATTGTCACAAATGGGTATCTTCTGACGCCAGAAGTGGCTGCGGCTCTCGCGGCTTGTGACGTCAAGATGGCTCAGGTGACTTTGGACGGTTCTCGACAAGATCATGATTCCCGGCGAATCTTGCGGAACGGACAGCCGACATACGATGCGATTCTAGACAACGTTTCTAAAGTCACCCATCTGTTAGATATTTCTATCAGGTGCAATGTCGATGCCCATAACATTGTCGGTGCTGGCGATTTGCTGGATGCGCTCGAGGAAAAGGGCCTTAAAAACAAGGTGGGATTCTACCTAGCGCCTGTCGACAATATCAATGATACGTGCCCAAGCGACAGTAGTTGTTTTTCGATGGAGGCATTTTCTGAGGAAGAGCTGGACTTTTATAGCCATGCCGTTGATAGGGGGTTCTACGTTGACCTGACGGTGCGCTTTAATCCGGCTATATGTGGCGCTGTTTGTGCAGGGTCATTTGTAGTGGATCCGGAGGGCTACCTTTATAAATGTTGGGATGAAATCGGGATGCGTGAACGCTCCGTCGGCACACTTGCCGAAGGGCCGAGGATGAATGCTCAGCTGGTCCAATGGCTAAACTATGAGCCGAGCGATCATGAGTGTGAAGAGTGTTTTGCCTATCCCTCATGCATGGGAGGCTGCCCTAATCACGCTCTTCATGGAGGGTCAAAACAGTGCGTATCTCAAAGGTATCAGGTGTGCCAACGAATGATTTTGACCGAGAAGGCTCAGCGATTGCTTTCGGAACTGGATTCAGCTCATGTTTAATCTCTGCGCAAGAACAATAATCAAGAATCCAAAGTATATAACCTATCTTCTAATGTGCCTGCTCTCGCTTGTGGTTGGTCTCGCAATTCCTTTTCTGACGGGGCAACTGGTCAACAACTTTGTCGGTGTCGCGCGAGATGGGGAAAGCGCAATCGCCATCGGCGCTGAGATAGCAGCGCTGGGTATTATGCGAGCCGGTTTGAATTGCGTCAGTGAGCTGGTCTATGTCGATCTGCAAACACATGTGGGATTTGCATTGAATGAAGAGGTGATAAGTCACGTTCAAAGGCTACCACGGGCCTTCTTTTCTAATTTTGATGCCTCCTATTACAACCAACAGATTAATCATGACGCTAACGATTTGGTGATATTTGTTATAAACGCAAGTGTCCAAAGCGTGAGCAATATAGTGACGTTGCTTGTGGTGTTTGTTGTCCTGGCGACCATAAACGGTCACCTGGCAATGCTGTGTATGGCTCTGGGCATAATAGGTGGCGCGGTCTATTCGCTTTTCAAAAAGTGTTTGTTCGCAAGAAGTTTCGAGGCTCAAGAGCAGGAGGCTCGATTCTTTTCCGATCTGGAGAAGCAGCTTAGCAACGCACAATTTATCCGCAGACATGTTCTATTCGAGCTTTTCAAGCAAAGGCTTGAGCACTCTTTTGCAGAGCTATATCGTTTCGTTTATCAGAACCAGCAAATTAATGCGACCTTTACGTTTGCCAACACTGCCGTCACATCTTTGGCACAGGGTGGAATCTTGATCCTGGGCGCAAAGGAAGTTCTCGACGGCAATTTGCTGCCCGGCTATCTTATGACGGCGCTAAGCTATTACTCCTATTATTCTTCGGCTATTGAATTCTTCCTTGCGCTGGGCAAGGACTATCAAACGTCAAAGGTATCCTACGAGCGTTTGCGGCGCTTGCTGGACATGCCCGAGGACTCAAACGGGGACATTATCCTCGATGATGTTTACGAGGTGAACTGTTCCGAGCTGGCATATAGCTATCCGGGGTCTGTAAAGACCGCGTTCGGAGACATTCGGGCTTCTTTAGAAAAAGGAAAGGTATACGCAATCGTTGGGTCGAACGGTTCCGGTAAGAGCACGCTGCTGGATGTGATAAGCGGTTGCGATCCAGAAAACTGCAAGGGTGATATTTGGATTAACAGCAAGCCCCTGAGCTCTCTGGACCGTTATGCGCTGCGAAAGCGCAATATCGGGATTACGGAGCAGGAGCCGCCCCTGACCGAAGGGTCGATACGGGACAATTTAACTCTTTGCTGCAGAAGCGCTGAAGAGCGTGACCTTGAGAGCCTCATTGAGAGAATGGGGCTTAAAAAGATGGTCGATTCAAGTGGTGGACTTGATGTCGAGCTGGACGATAGGCAGAACAATATTTCAGGAGGGGAAAAACAGAAAATAGCGATTATTCGCCAGCTGCTGAAAAACCCGGACGTGATGATGTTTGATGAGCCGACATCTGCACTTGACAGCCAAAGCAAGCAGGCGTTTATCGAAATCCTTAAGGAAAGAAAGGGGCGACATATCACGGTCATCGCTACGCACGACCCTGTGCTTATTTCGGCATGCGATGAAGTGATTGAAATTGCCTGACGGGCTAGTGGACCGCGCATATCAAATTCAGGGGGGGGCGGGCACCGTAGCTGGTGTCCGCCCCCCCTGGCTTAGGAGGCTTTAACCTGAGTGGTTCGCGAGCTAGCGGGCCTGCTTTACCTTGGCCGCTGCCTCGACAAACGACTTCCACAGGTTAAAGTCGGTCTCGAGCGTCATCCACGTGTACTCGGGATGCCATTGCACGCCCAAGCAGAAAGGCTGGCCTTCGACTTCGATGCACTCGGGAACGCCGTCGGTTGCCTTGGCGACCAAGCGCGTGCTTTTACCCAGACGGTCGACGCAGCAGTGATGTGCCGAGTTGGTCTGGATCAGCCTGTGCCCGCCAACCGCGCGCTCCAGCAGCGAGCCCGGCACGACCTCGACGGGGTGCACGGGATCGTTGAGCACGTGGGTATGGCGCCACTGCGTGCGGCCCTCGCGCGCGCCCAGGCTCGGCACGTCCATGCACAGGGTGCCGCCGGTGGCGACATTGAGCAGCTGCGTGCCTCGGCAGGTGGTAAAGAGCGGCTTCTTGGCGCGAAGCACCTCGTTAACCAGCTTAAACTCAAAACGGTCGCGAATCTCACAGCACAGCGTGGGGTCGTAAGGACGCTCGTCGCCCCAGCGTTTGGGGTTGACGTCCGGGCCGCCGGGAATAGCGATACCGTCAGCGATTTCCACGTAATGACGGATAACATCGACGTCTTCGGTAATAGACATCTGCAGTGGCAGGCCGCCGGCGGCAAGGATGGCATCGACAAAGACACTTGCGATTTCCTCGTTGGGGGAGAGCGTCTCGCTCAAAAAAGGCTTTGCCTTTTCCCAACGCGGCGCGACGAGGATGAGCGGACGGTCGGCGGGGGCGACGTCGACATGCGGGGTGTATGACGATGAAGTACGAGTTCCGATCATAGGTGTTGCTTTCGATCTGAAGGTGACAGGGCGCATGGGAGATGTGGGACAACACTTCCGATGAATTTGTCCCACGGGGTGGCTGGTTAGTGGCCCTTGATGGAGTTGAGGAAGTCCTGGGCGCGCTTGGTCTGGGGATGGTCGAAGAACTTGTCGGGCGTGCCGGTTTCCACGATCTGGCCGTCGGCCATAAAGACGACGCGGTCGGCTACGCGGCGGGCAAAGTTCATCTCGTGCGTGATGACGATCATCGTCATGCCCTGCTGCGCCAAGCGCACCATGACCTCGAGCACCTCATTGATCATCTCGGGGTCAAGGGCGCTTGTGGGCTCGTCAAAGAGCATGGCCTTGGGCTGCATGGCGAGTGAACGGGCGATGGCCACGCGCTGCTGTTGGCCGCCCGAAAGCTGTGCGGGCACCTTGTCGGCCTGCTCGGCCACGCCCACGCGGCTCAGCAGGTCCATGGCACGCTCGCGAGCCTCCTCCTTGGACACGCCCAGCACGTCGACCGGCCCCAGCATGACGTTCTGCAGCACCGTCATATGTGCAAACAGGTTGAACTGTTGGAACACCATGCCCAGCTCGGCACGCATGCGGGCAAGATCTTTGCCTTCCTGCGGCAGGGGCTCGCCCTCGATGAGGATCTCGCCTGAGTCGATGGTTTCCAGGCGGTTGATGGTGCGGCACATGGTCGACTTGCCCGAGCCCGAGGGGCCAATCACCACGACGACCTCGCCGCGGTCGACCGAGAGATTGATGTCGTTGAGAACGTGCAGGTCGCCATAGTGCTTATCGACGTGCTTGAGCTCGATCAGCGGCTGATTGCCGGTGGTAGAGGTGCTCTGTGCCATGGTGCTCGGCTCCTTATGACTCGAAATGGTAAAGCGTTAGCGGATGATGGTCGCGCCGGTCTTGTGCGAAACGTAGACAGCAGCCTTGTTGATTGCGACGTTGATGAGGATATAGATGACCGCGATTACCAAGTAGACCGACACGAGAGCGTCGTAGTTGGTAATGAGCACGCGGGCGTTTTGCATGAGGTCGGGGTAGCTCACCACGTAGGCGACGGTGGTGTCTTTGACTACGACCACGAGCTGCGAAATCAACGACGGAATGATAAATCGAATAGCCTGCGGCAGCACGATTTTAAAGGTGATTTTAGCCTTGGAGAGACCGAGCGCCTGGGCCGCCTCGACCTGGCCGCGCGGTACGGCGTTGACGCCGGCGCGGAAAATCTCAGCTAGCACGCCGGCTGCAGCGAGCGCGACGGGAAGCGTGAGCATCCAAAACGACGGCAGCGCGATCTTGTACTGGGGCAGCACCAAAAAGAAGAAGTAGATGAACAACAGGCTTGGTACGCCGCGGAAGAAATCGGTGAGCACACGGCAGGCCAGCTGCAACGGCTTAATGTCGCTCGTGCGGCCGAGCATAAGGGCTAAGCCTAGCACCAGCGCGATGGCGCCAGCGGTGAGTGCGACTTTAACGGTGCCCTCAAAGCCGGCAAGCAAGAACTTCCAGGTAGTGAGGTGCGTAAAGAAATACCAATAGTGGACCGAAAGCTGACCGGTCACATAAAAGCGCTGCAACACGAGGACGACGAGCGCGGCGACGGCAACAAGCGAGATGGCGGTGCCGATGCGAATCTTGGCGCGCATCTTGGGGCCGGGAGCCTCGTAGAGCGCATCGCGCATGGTAAGTGCAGGGGAGGAATGCTTGCTCATCGGAGGATCCTCACCTTCTTATCGATGTAGTTGCCAATGTGGCTCACCACAAAGGCCGTGCCCAGGTAGCCGAGCGCCGAGATAAAGAACGCGGCGACGCCGCCGAGCGAGCGCGTGTTGATGTAGCTCACCACGCCGGTGAGCTCCTGCGGTTTAAGCGGCACCTGGCTGCCGAGTGCGGTGGTGAGCATGACGGCGATAAAGAGGTTGGTCATGGGCAACACGCTCGAGCGCAGCGCCTGCGGAATCACGATCTTGGCGAGGATACGGCTGAAACTCATGCCGAGCGAACGTGCGGCTTCTACCTGGCCGACGCCAACGGTGTTGATGCCGCTCATGAAGTTCTCGGAGCCAAAGGCCGAGCCCAAAAGGACCGTGGCGACGATAACGCAGGTGCGGTAGGGCAGGACGACCTTGAGCGGCGGCAGCGCGTAGACGACGATGATGAGCAGCGCGATGCCGGGGATGTTACGAAAGACCTGGACATACAGGTCGCCAAAGACGCGCAGCGGCTTGAGCGGCGACACGCGCATCACAGTGACGGCGACGGCCAGCACCATGGCGATGGCAAACGACTCAAGCGTCATGCCCCAGGTTGCTAGCAGCGCGTCGATATAGTTCTGGCCATAGAGCGACCAGAGCTCGGAGAGACTCATGCGGACCTCCTGCCGGTAAGGAAAGGGGCTCCCGTGTGTACGGAAGCCCCGACAACTCAGTGAGGAAACAGTTTACCGCAATAAAGCACATCGTGCGTTTCCGTATGGTTTCGTTGCGGCCGTTACCAGGCTCGCTGCCTAGGCGCCGATCTCGGGCAGCTCGGGAACATTGGTGTCGCCCGTACGGTCGCCGATGCAGATCTGCCACAGCTCGGTCCAGGTGCCATCGTCCTCGATCTTCTTAAGGAAGTCGTTAACGAAGGCGACGCCGTCGGAATCGAGCGGCAGGCCGATGCCATAGGGCTCCTTGCTGCCGAAGGGCTTGCCGGCGATCTTGTACTTACCGGGCTCGCGGACCAGGGCGCTCTGCTGCATGTTGTTATCGATGACGTAGGCGTCAACACGACCCTGCTGGAGTGCCTGGCGGGCCTCCTCGTCGGTCTTGAACTCCTGCTGGCTGGCCTTGGGGGCGAACTCCTCCAGGATGGCAGGGCCGTTGGAGCCGGACTGGACGGCGACGTTCTTGTCGGCCAGGTCGTCGACGCTCTTGATGTCGTCGTTATCGGCGAGCACCAGGATAGCCTGCTGCGTGTAGTAATAGGGACCGGCAAAGGAAACGAGTTTCTTGCGCTCGTCGGTAATGGTGTAGGTGGCAAAGACAGCGTCGACCTGGCCGTTCTGCAGAACGGACTCGCGCGTGTCCGAGGTCACCTGGGTGATCTCGACCTTGTTCTCGCCCAGAATGTAGTTGGACAGGAGCTGCGCGATACCGGCGTCGAAGCCGCGGGTCTGACCGTCTTTCTCGTTGAGGAGGGAGAAGAGCGTGGAGGTCTGAACGCCACCGATCTTAAAGACGCCGGCGTCCTTAACGGCCGTGGCCCAGGTGCTGGCGGCGATGGCGTCGTCATCGGCCTTGGGGCCGTTGTCGACGAGCTTGTCGAATGCCTTAGCGTCGAGCGTGGCGGAAACTTCGGTATCCTTGGAGCTCTTGGAGGAGCCGGCGGCGGAACCCTTGTCGGCCTCGGCGCTGGTGTCGGAGCAGCCGGCAAGACCAAGGCCGGCGACGGTTGCGAAGGTGGCGGCAACGAAGCCGCGGCGGTCGAGAACGACCTGCTGGGAGAGGTTCTTGCTCATGGTAGAACACCTTTCTCAATAAAATCCCTAGCGGTTGAGTAGAGTTATACCCTATCGCGCTCAAATGGGTCAACACGAAATAACTCAGAAGCATACTTGCCTTATGGGTAATTCTACCTACCGAAAAGGGACAGGTTTATTTTGGTAGGTTTTATCTGGGCAAACGTTGATTATTACAGCTAAGAAAGCGTTTTGCGGGCGGCCGGTCTCGTTGTTTTGTCTCAATCTGTAACAGGTAGACGAGGAAATGGGTTCTAGCTGTTACAGATCGAGATTATCTCTTCAGGGGGATTCGAATGTCTCGATCTGTAACATCTGGACGGACAAAAGGTCTCTAGCTGTTACAGATTGAGACAAAGGTCTGGGACTAAGATGTCTTATCTAGATCTGTAACATCTGGACGAGGATTTATCCTCTAGATGTTACAGATTGAGATAATCGCGCCGCGAAAACAAAAGGCTCTGTTAGACCAGGATTGACATTCCGCCCCGTCATCTTCTTGCGATTGCACAATGGTCGCCCCTTGTCGAATCTGAATCCGGCAAGGGGCGATGCGCCCGAGACCGGACGAGTTGCTCGCCTGGCCCTGCCGTT